>JBCBBT010000052.1:0-23635 GCA_038531315.1 Pseudomonadota bacterium | reverse complement strand
CTTGCCTTTGAAAAAGAGGCTGACGGAAAAGCCCTCGTCGGTCACGTTTAGATTTTCAAACTGATGCTGGAGAACGATGGTCATCCGTTCCGGATAACTCGTCTTCAGATGGTCGGGCAGGGAGACACCCGGCGCATCGGTGAGAAATTCGATATAGAAGTGATGCTCGCCCGGCGCTGCCCCAAGATCGGCGGTGATGTTGAGCACGTCCGCCACGACCTTCCGCAACGCCTGCTGCGCCAGATAATCATAGTCGAGTTCGATATCGCTCACGAGACTAAGGGCCCTGTTCCTGCTTGTGATACGGAAGTCGCCGCCCGCTGGATTTAATCCGATCGCGCCGGTTGGGAAAGGCTTGAGGCTGTATTCCCTTGAAAATTGATTACCGGCTTTCGCCGATCAGGGGAAGCGGCGGCCCGCCTTCAACCGCCCGCGAAGGCGGGCTTTGCGTAAGAACGGCGCCTGCGCCAATCCCTACGCGGCTGCCTATGGGCTTCACATTACTTGATGAAATTAGTCCCCGGCTTCTGTTGCCAGGCGCCGGGGGGCCCCGCCTGGCCTTGGAAAGAGGCCAGGACTTTAATGCGAAATCACTCGCACTGCGTTACGCAGCGAGAGCGAAATCTTCCGAATGGTTGTCATTTGCAACTATTCTATGTTCGCCAAATAACGGAGGCGACCCGAACGAAAGCGTCGTCTTTACACGGTCGTCGATCCTATTTCGGCCCCGCCAAAACCTTCCGGCGCGTTTGAGCGCCGCCCGAAAGGCTGTGGTGGAGCCGCCGGGTACCGCCCCCGGGTCCGATCCGCTTATTACACGGGCCTTTTATCGCTATAGCCGGCTTGCGCCAGCGACATGAATGTAAGGCTGAAAGATGAATTTTTAAAGAGCCCGGCCGCGATGCCTATACTTAAAGCCCATCCTTAATCCGCACTCCCGGGGGGGGGGCGGCGACAAGGCCCGTTTTGTCGCCGGACAGGGTCCGGTGGATTTGCGGATGGCGGGCCTTGGCGAAATCCTGCTGAATAACCACTTATTGTCAAAAGTTTGACATACGAATGCATTAAGTGCGCTGAAGGATTTGAAAATCACGATGAAGGTTGGGGTTGATGGAGCCGAGTGATTTCAAAAAGTGGCGCAAAGCCATGAAACTGTCCCAAAAGGACGCAGCGCACGCGCTCGGTCTGAAACGGCGCATGATCCAGTATTATGAAAAAGGCGAGCGCGACGGCGAGAAAGTCGTCATCCCGCAGTCCGTACGGCTTGCCTGTTACGCGATCTCCGAAGGTGTGGCGGACTATAACGGGCCGAGCCGCAAGATTGTCCTGCGCAAGGGTGATTGACGGCTTAGCGCCGGCGACGCACCGACGCTGTCAAAAAAAAGCGCGCCGCAATCCAGCAGCGCGCTATTTTGTGTCCTGAGAAGCCGTGCGCGCGCGTCGCGCGGGCGGCCGGCGCCGTCGCCGTTTTTACTTTTTCGTCCAGTTATCAAGGCCGTGGGCGCGGATCTTCGAGGTCGCGAGCGTCACGCCGTCAATGATGCCGGCCATATGGGAGACCGCTTCAGCGTCGCATTCGGCGAGATCGGCGCCGAGCGCGGCGTAAAGCGTTTCCACGTCGAGATCATTGTCGAACAGGAATTGCGCAAGCGCCAGACGCATCTGGCTGGGTGATTTTGTGTCGGCCATGTTGTTTACCCCTAACTGTCGTTCAAACCCTACCACCGGGCGTTACCACTGCGGCCCGGTTAACGGACCCTTCACGTCGAGCCTCCGCGACAACGCCGCCGGCGCGCCGCGCGCCGGTGCGTCCGTCGCAAAACCCGGTCGCGATGACTATCAGCAAGATGACTATCAGCAAGAAGCGGTCCACTTGCAAGGAAAGGCTGGCGGGGTCCGGCGGGCGATGGGCGCGCGCGTTCGCCGCGGGCAGGGCGGTCGTCCTTATCCTGACGGTCGTTGCGCGCTTTTGAGGGGATTACGCGCGCCCGCAGACAACCTGTGTTTGTGCGGGGCTTCGTTGCCGGGGGTTACCCGGTGAAACACTCGGCGTATTCTTTCTTGATGATGTTTTCGTAATTGGCCGCATCGACTTCCTGAAGCGTGCCGGCCTTGCGCCGCAATTGCGCCATGGCTTCCATCGCGTCCATATGCTTGCAACTTTCCTGCGTATTCCCGCGTAAGCGGTAATGGGAGGCGAGGAAGTAGCTGTGGACCCAGACGCGGCGCTGGCGGGTTGGGTTGTCGGGCTCTTCCTCATAGCGCGCCTGATACCAGTCGCGCGCCTCGAGCAACAATTTCTCCGCTTCCTCAAAACGCTCCAGCGAACTTAAGGGAGCAGTGATTTCACCCTTGAAGATCACCAGATCAAGTTGCGCATTTTTGTCGTACGGGTCCGCCGCGACGATATCCGCCGCGATATCGATCGCTTTTTGGTATTCGTCGACCGCCTCGCTATGGCGCTGGTCGAGATAAAGCGCCGATCCGAGGCCGCGATGGGATTTTGCGCGCAAGGCGGCGATGTTGACGTCTCGCTCAGAAAGCGCCTGCGCCGCTTCGAGGTCCTCTACCGCCTTTGCATAAACCTCGATCGCCTCGGCGCGGGTCGCCGGATCATTGTTGAGGGAGACCGCAAGAGCGCGCCGTGTCTTGTTCAAGAGCCGGTGTAGACGCACATCGTCAGGGCGGTTTTCCAGAAGGCCTTCGGCCTCCGCAATCGTGCTGCGCGACCGCGCGCGCGCTTCATCGTGCTTGTCGTCGCGGTAGAGCGGCGTCGCCCCTTCGGCGCGCACCGCAACCAGCGCCGCCTTCAGATCATCATTGTCGGGATCAATACGCAGTCCGGCGCGAAGGTAGTATTCTGCAGCGGCGAGTTGTGCGCGCGCCTTGTCGAGATCGTCGCGCGGTTGAATTGAAATCTCGGCGACCGCGAGATTAAGCTCGCCAAGCGCCAGCAGCGCGGCAACATTTTGCGTATCGCCCTCGGCAAAGCGCTCAAGCAGTGCGCGGGCCTTTTCGAAATGCTGGTCGGCGGCCGGCGCGTCCTCAAACGAGCCGCGTGAGGGGCTTGCCATGATGCGGCCAAGTTCAGTGAAGCCCCGCGCCGTCTCAATGATCAGGTCAGGGGAGGCGCGCTCATCGGCGGCGAGCTTATCGAGGTAAATTTGGGCGGCTTCCGCGACGGTTCGCCGTGCGCGCGTCGCCCCCGGCAAGGCTTCTATTTCACCGTAGACGTTGTAAATCATCGCGCCGGCGAGCGCGCGCACATCGTCAAAGCGCGCCGTCGCCTCGCGCTGCGCCTGATCTGCCTGAACGTAAAGCACCGCCATCACCAGGCCCGCCGCTAAGGCGCTGAAGGCCGCGAGCCCCGCCGCCGCGACGCCCAGTCTATGACGCGCGGCAAAGCGCGACAGCTCATAGGGCCAGCCGCCGCTGACAGCGCTGACCGGCTTGCCGGCGCGGTACGCGTCAAGATCCGCCAGCATCGCTGCAACGCCCGCATATCGATCGTCCGGCGCCGGCGCGCGCGCCTTGGCCGCGATCGCTTCCAGGTCCGGGCGCCGCGGCGCGTCGATGTTATCGATCAGGTCGGACAGGATAACGCCCAGCGCATAGATGTCGGCGGCGGTGGTGGCGGGCTCGCCCCGTGCGCGTTCCGGCGCGGCGTATCCTTCCGTCATCGTCAGGCGCGGCCCGTCGGCATGCTCCGCGCTGGCGTCGCCAACCGAATGGGAGATGCCGAAATCGATCAGTTTGACGGCGCCGTCCTTGGCGACGAGGGCGTTGGCTGGCGACAGGTCGCGATGAATGATGAGATTACGATGCGCGAATGCGACGGCGGCGGCGATGTCTGAAAAAATCCGTAGGCGTTCGTTCAATGGCGGATTTTGCTGTTGTAAATAAATGTTGAGCGGTGCGCCGTCGACATACTCCATAATGAAGTAGGGCGCGCCGTCGCCCATTTCCCCGCCGTCATAGAGTTGCGCGATATTCGGATGTTTGAGGCGGGCGAGGGTTGCGCGTTCGGCCTTCAGGCGGACGGCGAGTTTTTTGCCGCGCGCGCCGGCGCTGACGATCTTAATCGCCGCTATATGGTCAAAGTCGCCGGCGATCCGCCGTCCGAGATAGACCGCGCCCATGCCGCCGCGGCCCACTTCGCGTTCAATCCGGTAAGCGCCGACGGTTTCAGGCGGCGGCGCTTGCGCAAACTGAAGACCGCCGCCCGTGATCACGCTGCTGTCGAGGCTCTCGCCCGCATCATCGGCCTCAAGGATCGCCAAGGCGCGTTCGCGGGCCGCAGCGCTGAAGCCCGGCGCCGCTTTGACGAATGCGGCGCGTTCGCCCGCGGGCTGGTCCAGCGCATCTTCCACGAGCTTCAGCGCTTCGTTTTCGGTTTCGCCCGCGCGATTATCGTTCGCTTCAAAAGTCATTGACCGTAAGAATCATGGACCATGAAAATCATTGTGCTGAAAGATCGTTGGCCATTGCTTCTTTGAGCCACAGGCGCGCTGCGCGCCACGACCGTTTGACGGTCACAGGCGCAACATCAAGCGCCAGGGCGATCTCATCGATCGTGAGCCCGCCGAAATACCGTAGCTCAACAATTTGCGCGCGCGCCGGATCTATCGCATTCAGCCGCAAGAGCGCGCTTTCAAGCATGAGGAGGTCCTGGTTTACCGGCGCGTCGGCGTCGAGCCGCGTTGACAGCGTAATATGAAGGCCTTTTCGCTTCTGACGGCCTTTTGCGCGCGCCGCATCGACCAGAACGTGGCGCATCACGCGCGCTGACAGGGCGAGCAGGTGGGCCTTGTCCGCCACATCGACGTCCGACGCCTGCATCAGTTTGACGATGGCTTCATTCACGAGATCGCTTGTGACGAGCGAGATGTGCTGGCGCTCGCGGCGCAACAAGATTGAAGCGATGGTGGAAAATTCGTTGTGCAGCAACTCCAGCAAGGCATTGCGCGCCTTCTCGTCTCCGCCGCGCCAGTCTGCGAGCAGCGATTTCATGGAAGCGCCGCCATCGCTAATTGCGAAATCATGCGTTTGCAGATCGCTCGCGTGTTCGCCCGTCAGCGGGTGCTCAGGGTCCGGCGCGCGCATTACGTCGCTCTCACCGTCGGCGCTGACAGCGACGTCACCGCTGTTGCGTAGCTTGCCGGCCTCCGCCATGGTTTCCCCTCACGATCCGTTCCCCACACGATGCGTTCCCCTCACGCGCGCAGATTTCCCGGGCGCGCATGAATAATTCAGCAAATTCAAGGCCAAGTGGTCAATTCGTTTTGTCGATTTTTTCATGATCCGTTTTCCGGACTTTTGACGCTTTTATCAATGAAGGGGAAATTTCGGCCCGTTTCCCCGCGGGCGCATCGACTGGACCCAGCGGTGTGCCGAGAACGGCTTGTTGTCGTGCGTCAGTTCGGGCCCGGAACATTGGGGATGAATTTATGGAATTGCAGTTGTTGAACAGCGCCCTCGGCGCTGCGCGCAAGACATGCGCTGTTATGAGCGGTGCGGCGCTTGTCTTTGGTTTCGCCGCAAGCGCCCAGGCGACGGCCATCGTCAGCGTGGACCGGGCGACATTCGCCGCCGCTGTCGACGGCGGCGATATCGCCGGAGAAGATTTTGAAGACATCGCTGCGGGGACATTGCTGCCGTCGCTCAACGGCGTGACGTTTGATGCGTCCGAGGGCGATGTCATCGTCACCGCCGATTTCCTGACCACAACGTTTCCAAACGGGATCGGCTCGACTTCATCGTTGCAGATCAATCCCGATATCGGCGCCTTCTTTCTGGATACCGAAACGGTGACCTTGACCTTCGATGCGGCGATCACGGCTTTCGCCATCGACATCAACACGTTCGCCGACACCGAAGGCGCCTATTCGGCGACCCTCAGCACCGGCGAAGTCGTAACATCGATTTTCGAGGTGTTTCCTGATTCCGACACCGGACAGTTTCTCGGCTTTGTAGCGGACACCGCCTTCACATCGATCACGATCGCGGCGATTTCCGGTTTCAGCTACACGCTCGACTCACTGGTATTCGGTGATGCGGCCGCCGTGGTGAACCCCGGCGACGTGTTCGGATCGGAAGTGCCGTTGCCGGCGGCGCTGCCGCTTATGCTGGCGGGCCTCGGCGGTCTCGGGTTCGCCTCCCGGCGGCGGCGCGCCACCCACTAGCCGCAATCAGATAAAGGGTTCCGCCAGCGAAGGAGAGAGCGCGCGGCGGAATAGCGGGGGAGCCCTCGTCCCTCCATGGGTGTTGAGGGAACAAGCAAACGGCGCTGCATGCATCCCTGCAGCGCCGTTTTTTTGATGTTCGCGGCGTTATTGCGGTGAAATCATCTTCTCGGGGCGGACAATCCGGTCGTAATCTTCAGCGGTCACATAACCGAGTTTAACTGCTTCTTCCTTGAGGGTCGTGCCGTTTTTGTGCGCTGTCTTCGCGATTTCCGTGGCCTTGTCGTAGCCGATTGTCGGGGCAAGCGCCGTCACAAGCATCAATGAACGCTCCATGAGTTCAGTGATGCGATCTTCATTCGCCGTAATGCCGACAATGCATTTGTCCGTAAACGATACGCTTGCGTCGCTGAGCAGGCGGATCGACTGAAGTACGTTGTAGGCGATCACCGGCTTGAAGACGTTCAGTTCAAAGTGCCCCTGGCTGCCGGCGAATGACACTGCGGCGTTGTTGCCCATCACCTGCGCGCACACCATGGTCATGGCTTCGCACTGCGTCGGGTTGACCTTGCCGGGCATGATTGACGAGCCGGGCTCGTTTTCCGGCAGGGAAATTTCAGCGATGCCTGAGCGCGGCCCTGAGCCGAGAAGGCGGATATCGTTCGCGATCTTGAAAAGGCTGACGGCGATTTCGTTCAGCGCGCCGTGGGCCTCGACCATCGCGTCATGGGTCGCGAGCGCTTCGAATTTATTCGGCGCCGTGACAAACGGAAGATTTGTGTAGGCGGCGACTTCTTCGGCGAACTTTTCCGCAAAACCCGGCTTGGCGTTGATCCCCGTACCGACGGCGGTGCCGCCCTGAGCCAATGCATAGAGCCGGGGAAGGACGCCCTCGGCCCGCTCAACGCCGTTTTCGACCATCGCGACATAGCCGGAAAATTCCTGCCCCAGCGTCAGCGGCGTTGCGTCCTGGAGGTGCGTGCGGCCAATCTTGACGATGTCCTTGAACGCGGCCGCCTTGTCGTTGAGGGCGTTGCGCAATGTCTGGAGCGCCGGTGCGAGGCGATGGGTGATCTCTTCAGCGGCGGCGATGTGCATCGCTGTCGGGAACGTGTCATTCGACGACTGGCTGCGATTGACGTGGTCGTTCGGGTGCACCGGATCTTTCGATCCGAGTACGCCGCCAAGCAATTCGATGGCGCGGTTGGCGACCACCTCGTTGGTGTTCATGTTTGACTGCGTGCCCGAGCCGGTCTGCCAGACCGACAAGGGAAAGTGATCGTTCAGTTTGCCTTCCGCAACTTCGCCCGCCGCGTTGACGATCGCGTCGCCGATCCGGCTGTCAATGTTGTCGAGCGCCAGATTGGCGCGCGCCGCTGATCTTTTCACAACGCCGAGGGCGCGAACCAGCGGCGCCGGCATGGTCTCTTCGCCGATCGGGAAATTGATCAGCGAGCGCGCCGACTGCGCGCCATAATATTTCTCGGACGGCACGTCGAGCGGGCCGAAACTGTCTGACTCAGTGCGTGTGGTCATCGTATTGTCTTCCAAAGCTGAAAGGGGACGGCGAAAAGGAGCGGCGCAGGGAGGCTGCGAAGCGAGGCGGCGCGGTTACTTCTTGCGAAACGAATCGAGACTGACGACATCCGCGCCCTCGTTTTCTTTGTCCGTTTGTTTGTCCGTATCCGGCTTTGCGGCGTCTTTCTCATCGACTTTCGGCGGCGGCGCAGGCATCTGTTCAGGCGCCGGCGGCGCGAGCGTGTCGCCGGCGTCGCTGTTGAGTGACTTTGATCCACCCTGCGCGCCCGCTGTCGCCATGTCGAACCGCAATCCGAATTGCACGCTCGGGTCGGCAAAACTCACCATCGCGTCGAACGGAATTCTGAGATCGGCCTGCTTGCCTTTAAACCAGAGCGTCACGGAGAAACCGGTTTCATCAACGATCAGATTTTCAAACTGGTGTTGCAAGACGATCGTCATCGTCTTCGGATAGGCCGCCCGTAAGTCATCCGGCATGACGACGCCGTCTGCGTCTGTTGCAAATTCAATATAGAAGTGATGCTCGCCGGGCGCTTCGCCAAGGTCGGTCGTGATCGCCAGCACGTCGGCGACGACCCGCCGCAAGGCGTTGTTGGCGAGGTACTCGTAGTCTAGTTCAATGTCACTCACGATGTGCTTTCCACGCGCCACGATAAGCGTGCGCCTTGGCCGGCTGCCTTTTGTGCGGCCCTTGCTGCGATGGCGTCGCTGCTGTTCTCTCTCACTGCACGGCCCCGGCGGTGACGCCGACCGTGCTCTTATTGCCTTCATGGGTTTAACGCCCGCCCAGGCTTAGTGGAAGGGCGCGGGGCGGCATTTTCGATCTCAAATCTGGAGATTTCACCGGAGACTTCATATGGCATCTCTTTCCGACGCCGGCGTACGCCGTCTCTCCGGCAAAGGGCCCGTGCAGGCGCTGTTCCGCGGCGAGGCGACGTTGTTGAAAATCAACGCCGCGACGACCCAGACCCGGCGTTTAAAGAAAATGGTGGCCGCCTTCTGCCGCAAGGAAGTCGGGGCCCGCCGGCCGTCGTTTGATCCGTTCGAGGTCAGAATTTGGACGAGCGTCCTTGAGACAAAGAAAGGCGCCCACGACGTCGATAATATCGCAAAAGCCTGCCTTGACGCCTTGAACGGAATTTTCTGGCGCGACGACCGTCAGGTGATGCGGTTGACGTCGGAAAAATTTATTGGCGACGCCAACGAAATTGCGATCCTCGTGCGACCGCTGCCGGCGCCGCCGGAAGCGACAAGGCTCGATGAAACGCTGTTTGATCGCCTCAGCAAAAACAGTGACCGGGACTGACGGTCCCTGCTAAAATTGGCTGGTCATCGAAAAGACAATCGCGATAGGGGTGACGGTATGCGTCAGTCTCTTCTAGCGATCGCGCGACGGCTTCATCTGTTGCCGGCCCTTGAGCGGGTGCGATTTGTCCGCGAAGCCGCCGGGGTGCGGCGCGACAACGCCGCCTTTGCGCGCGCGGCGCCTGATTTTGCGCCGCCGCCGCTGTGGTGGATGCACGACATGTACGCCCACGCGTCCTATCGGCTGTACTGGGAAAGCGGACAGCGCGACGCGGCGACGTTGACGGCGTTGATTGAGCGCCATCTCGGACGCCAGGCTGAGGCTGTCGCGGAATGGGGCTGCGGGCTTGCGCGTATTCTGCGGCATATGCCGACGACAGCGAAGCGGACCGGAACCGATCTCAATGGCGACGCAATCGCCTGGGCCCGGAGCAACATCGCGGATATCGAATTCGTCGAAAACGATCTGACGCCGCCATGGCCGCTTGCGGCAGGCTCGCAGGACGTGATCTACGCAATCTCGGTTTTCACCCATCTGTCACAGACTGCCGAAGCCGCCTGGGTCGAGGCGATCGCCGACAGTCTGAAGCCGGGCGGGCTGTTTATTTTTACAGTGCACGGACGGTATGCGCCCGGTCAGTTGCTGCCGGATGAACAGCGCGCGTTCGACGCCGGGGAGGCGGTCTATCGCGCCAATGTCGCGGAAGGCAGCCGCCTCTTCGCCAGTTACCATCCCGAGCCTGCGGTGCGCCGCCGTTTTGAAGCGCGCTTCGACGCAGTCGCCGGTCCCGCCGATGAGATGGGTCAAACGTTGTGGGTTTTCAAAAAAAGCGCCGGCGCCCCGGACGCTGGCGGCGACGTCGCTTGATGCTGGCGGGCACCGGTTGAAATTGCCGGGCCGGCGTCGGCGGCGCGATCGCGCCAGATGCCGCGCTTGCATCTTGGCCGACCGGGTCTAAGTTGCGCGCAACGGCGCGCGGGGCCCGGCCGACCGCTTGACTAAAGCGTTTTTGCTGCGGGCTTTCGCGATCAAAAGGACCCTTCCATGGCTGAAAAATCCTCTTCCGGGAAAGACGGCGGCAGCGGCGAGGCGCGTTTCAAGCGCGTCTTGTTCAAGATTTCCGGCGAAGCGCTGATGGGCGGCGGCCAGTATGGGATCGATCAGGAAACCGTCTCGCGCATCGCGCAAGAAATCAAAGACGCACAGGACCTTGGCGTCGAGATCTGTCTGGTGATCGGCGGCGGCAATATTTTTCGCGGCGTCAGTCAGGCCGCCAAAGGCATGGAGCGCGCCAGCGCCGATTATATGGGCATGCTTGCGACTGTGATGAATGCGCTCGCCGTCCAGAATGCGCTGGAGGAAATCGGGCTCTATACGCGCGTTCTCTCGGCGATTGAGATGACGGCGATTTGCGAGCCTTATATTCGCCGCCGGGCGATCCGTCATATGGAAAAACGGCGGATCGTGATTTTCGCCGCCGGCACCGGCAATCCCTACTTCACCACTGACACCGCGGCGGCGCTGCGGGCGGCCGAAATGGGGTGCGATGCGATCTTGAAGGGCACGCAAGTTGACGGGGTCTACACAGCGGACCCGAAGACGAACCCGGACGCAGAGCGCTTCGACACGCTGACCTATCACGAAGTCATGGTGCGCGATCTGAAAGTGATGGATCAGGCCGCCATCGCCTTGACCCGGGAAAATGCGATCCCAATTGTCGTCTTCCCGATCGGCGCACAGGGCGGGATCGTCGGCGCTTTGACCGGCGAAGGCCGCCATACGATCATCGCCGACAGTTAAAAGCCTGAATTTGCCCTCAGAAAAGGCGGGCGTGGCCCGTCTTTTTGCCGTAATAACAGTCAAGAAGAACCCAAGGAGATCATGCGATGAGCAGCGACGGCGTTGACCTAAAGGATTTGGAAAAGCGCATGGACGGCGCGCTAGCCGCTCTGAAGACCGAATTTTCCGGCTTGCGGACCGGCCGCGCCTCGACGTCTCTCGTCGAGCCGATTTCGGTTGACGCATACGGCTCGCAAATGCCGATGAACCAGGTCGGCACGGTCGGCGTTCCCGAGCCGCGCACGGTTTCCATTCAGGTCTGGGACAAAGGTCTTGTCGCCGCCGTGGAAAAAGCGGTCCGCGAATCGGGGCTCGGCGTCAATCCGGTCGTTGACGGCACAACGGTGCGCATCCCGTTGCCCCCGCTGACCGAAGAGCGTCGCGTCGAGTTAACCAAGGTCGCCGGCAAATATGCCGAACAGGCGCGCGTTGCGGTACGGAATGTGCGCCGTGAAGGAATGGAATCGATCAAGAAAGCCGAAGGCGTCAGCGAAGACGACCAGAAGAAAATGTCAGACGACGTTCAAAAGCTGACGGACGCCATGGTCAAGAAGATCGACGAGGCGCTCTCGACCAAAGAAACTGAAATCATGCAGGTGTGAAGCCTGCGGGCGGCGCAAGGAACGCGCTGCGAACTGGAGACACTATGCCCGGCGGAACTGTCCCGAAAGCCGCAAGCCCATCGCCTTCCGCCGCCGCCTCGCCATCCGATGCGGCGGATACGCAAAAGGGCGGCGAGGGGCGCGGGGCGCGCCATGCGGCCATTATCATGGACGGGAACGGGCGCTGGGCGGCGGCGCGCGGTCTGCCGCGGGCGGCCGGTCATCGCGAAGGTGTTCAGGCGGCGCGCCGTGCGGTGGAGTCTGCGCGCGAACTCGGTCTCACTCATCTGACACTGTACAGTTTTTCCACCGAAAACTGGCGCCGACCCGCCGGCGAAGTTCGCGATCTGATGAGCCTCTTGCGGAAATTTATCGGCGAGGACCTGCCCAAGCTGAAAAAAGAAGGCGTCCGGGTGCGGATTATTGGCGATCGCACGAGCCTTGATCTCGATCTGCGCCTTCTGGTTTCACGCGCCGAATCGGAGACCGCCGGCAATAGCGGGTTTCACCTCTATATCGCTTTTAATTATGGCGGCCGCGATGAACTCGTTCGGGCGGCGCGCAGCCTCGCGCAGGACGTCAAAGCCGGCGTACTGGCGCCCAACGCCGTTGATGAGGCCGCATTATCGGATCGGCTCGATACGAGCGATGCGCCCGATCCCGATCTTGTGATCCGGACCAGCGGCGAGCGACGGATCAGCAATTTTCTGCTCTGGCAAGCAGCGTATGCTGAGTATGTCTTTATCGATACGCTGTGGCCGGACTTTGACGGCGCTGTCTTCGCCGCCGCCATTGAAGAATATAACCGGCGTGAACGCCGGTTCGGCGGCGTTGGCGCAGAGATGCCCCACCATGGCGGCTGATGTGGCCGCTTTTCTGACGGCATATGCGAGAGTTGGCTTTGCGTTGCATCGCGCGACGTTCCGGAGTGCTGCATGACGGCTTCATCGGAACGGACCTCGCTGTCATCTGCCCGCGAGCGCCCCATCGCGGGCCCCATTAAGGGCTCGGCGAGCAAGTCTGCAGGCGGATTGCCTGTCCGGGTTTTATCGTCGATCGCGCTGGCGCCGCCGGCGCTCGGCGCGACCTATCTCGGCGGACCCGCATTTGCGGCGGTGATTACGTTTGCGGCGATGGTTATGGTCTATGAATGGGCCCGCATGGTCGAGCGCGAGGTCTTCAGTCGCGCGTTTTTTGCGCTTGCCGCCGCCGCCGCTGCGGCGCTGATATCTTCGGCGGGCGGACTTTATGTTTTGGGTTTCGCTTTTTGCGGGCTCGGATTTGTCATGGCGGCTGCGTTATCGCGCGGCGACGCAACGCAAGTTCCCGGCGCCCGCGCATGGGCGGCCTTTGGGGCGCTTTATATTATTGCGCCCTGCATCGCATTGCTGTGGTTGCGCGGCGAGGTTGAAAACGGCCGGGCGCTGACATTCGCGCTGTTTGTCGTGGTCTGGATGGCCGACATCGGGGCTTACACGGCCGGGCGTGTTTTGGGCGGCCCCCGGATTTCGCCCGCCTTGTCGCCGGAGAAAACCTGGAGCGGCGTCTTTGGCGGCGTTTTGATCGGCGGGCTTGCCGGCGCGGCGGCCATGGGCGCTATTTACGGGGCGGGCGGCTTTGTTCGTTTCCTCGCCATCGGCGGGTGCCTCGGCCTTGCCTCGGTGCTGGGCGATCTCGCCGAGTCAGCGTTCAAAAGAGCTTTCGGCGTCAAGGATTCCAGCAATCTCATCCCCGGCCATGGCGGATTTCTCGACCGGCTGGACGGGATGATCTTCGCAACGACAGCGATGACGTCTGTAATTTATCTGCTATTGATGCTCGGCAGGGTATGAGGGTCAGTCATGAACAAGAACGATAAGCCAGCAACGTCGGGGGCGGGGCGCAGGCGGCGCATCACGATTTTGGGGTCTACCGGATCCATTGGGGTCAACACCCTCGATTTGCTCGATTTCGCCGGCCAGCGCGGCGAAGCCGAGATCGAAATCGAGGCGTTGACGGCGAATGCGAATGTCGCGTTGCTGGCCGAACAAGCCAAAAAATTCCGGCCGCGCTTTGTGGCGATCGGCGATGCGTCATTGAAGGGCGATCTGCAGGATGCGCTCGCGGGCGAGGATATCGAAATCGGCGCCGGCGCCGAGGCGGTCGAGGCCGCCGGCGCACGCGATGCGGACTGGGTCATGGCGGCCATTGTGGGCGCTGCGGGGCTGAAGCCGACCTTGCAAGCCGCGGAGCGGGGCGCCGACATCGCACTTGCGAACAAGGAATGTCTCGTTTGCGCGGGCGATGTCGTCAAAGCGGCGATCGACAAAGCCGGCGGTAAACTGCTGCCGGTCGATTCCGAACATAACGCGATTTTTCAAGTCTACGATTTTGAACGACCAAACAGAATTTCTCGTTTGATTTTAACGGCTTCTGGCGGTCCTTTCAGAACCTGGGAAAAAAGCGCCATGGCTGCTGCAACGCCGGAACAGGCGGTGGCGCATCCTAACTGGTCGATGGGCGCGAAAATTTCCGTCGATTCCGCGACGATGATGAACAAGGGCCTTGAGCTGATTGAAGCGGCGCATATTTTCCCGACGCCGCACGACCAGATCGAAATTCTGGTTCATCCCCAGTCCGTCATTCACTCAATGGTTGAATATGTCGACGGGTCCGTGCTGGCGCAGCTTGGCACGCCGGACATGCGCACGCCGATCGCGTCAACGCTGGCGTGGCCGGATCGCACGCCAAGCCCGTCGGAAAAACTGGATTTTGCGAAAGTTGCACAGCTCAATTTCGAAGCGCCCGACCTCGCCCGGTTTCCGGCGCTCCGTCTCGCCCGCGAGGCGGTGAACAAGGGCGGTGTTTTCCCCGCTTCGCTAAATGCGGCGAACGAGATCGCGGTTGCGGCGTTCTTGCAAGGGGGGCTGAAATTCCTCGATATTGCAGGCGTTTGCGAAGATGTCTTGCAAGCGACGGATAAGCAAAATGGCCCGCCCGTCCTCGAAACCCTTGAGGATGCGGTCGCCGCCGATATGGAGGCGCGCGCGCTGGCGAACGCCTTTGTGGAGAAGGCGGCGGCGTAGCGGAATATTGATCTTTCCCGATCAGTTTGCCGGCGAAGGCCGTCTGAGCGGCAAAAAATAACGTTAGATAACCCCGTCGCAATAGCGCAAGACGCCGGACAGAGTAGAACAAAGCCTGTGAATTTTGACTTTCCGTTGAACGGCGAAGCACGCAGAATTGGGCTCGGCTCGCGCCGCGCTCGGCCAATTGACGGCTTGCCCCAGAAACGCCTCAAAATTGTTACAAGGTCACAGATCTGTTAGGAGCCATGTCTTTGCCAGCCGAATTCGTTTTTTGTCGGCCCCTTCGGCCATTCTCGAACTGATTTTCTTGAGCGACACACATGTCCCTTGACGCTTTTTCCTTGCCGCAGCTTTTGCTGGTTCTGCCGATCTTTATCGCGGCTTTTATCCTGCTGCTGACGTTGATCGTCTTCTTTCACGAGTACGGACATTTTTCCGTGGCGCGCCTTTTGGGCGTTCGGGTCGATACATTTTCGATCGGTTTCGGAAAACCGATTGCGACCTGGACGGACGAAAAAGGCACCGAATGGCGGATCGCCTGGTTGCCCCTCGGCGGGTACGTCAAATTCTTTGGCGACGCGGGTCCCGCCTCGAACGCATCCGGCGACGTTCAGGAAGAAAAAGACGCCGGCATGGCGACGACGCAGTTTCCGCGCCCCGGCGAGGAAGAAAAAGTCGGCCGGGGCATGACACCGGAAGAAAAAGCCGTCTGCTTCCATTTCAAACCGCTGTGGCGGCGTGCGGCGATTGTTGCAGCGGGACCGATTGCGAATTTTATTCTGGCGGCGGTGTTTTTCTGGGGCTTGCTCGTCACCTTCGGCGAGCCGGTGACCGAGCCGCGCGTCGGACAGGTGGTTGAAGGCTCTGCGGCGCAAGAAGCGGGGCTGCGTCCCGGCGATCTGATCATCGCCATCAACGGCAAGTCCGTCGCCTCATTTAATGATATGAGCCGGATCATTTCACTCAGTTCCGGCGAAACACTGACCCTCACCGTTGAACGGGAGGGCGCGGTTCTCGAAATCCCTGCAACGCCGCGGCGCCAGGAGCGCAAAGACGGGTTTGGCAACACGATCAGGATCGGCACGCTCGGCGTTTCGAGCGATCCGAATGCGACGGTGTTTGTGGACTACGGGCCGGTTTCCGCAGCGCCGAAAGCGGTCGCGCGCGTCTGGGGCGTTCTGGAGACCACCGTGACTTTTATTGGCCGGCTGGTGCTCGGAAAAGAAGATCCGAGCCAGCTTGGCGGGCCGTTGAAAATGGCGCAGTTCGCGGGTCAATCAGCGCTTTCCGGGTTTGACGACACACTTTATGTTACCGAACTTGGCGTTTTGGAAAAGCTGCGGATTTCGCTTGCGAATTTCATCCAGCTGGCGGCGGTGGTGTCTGTGTCGATCGGTTTCTTGAATCTTTTGCCGGTGCCTGTTCTCGACGGCGGTCATCTCATGTACTACGCCTATGAGGGTGTGGCAGGGCGTCCGTTGGGGGTCAAAGCGCAGGAAATCGGTTTTCGGGTGGGGCTGGCGATGCTGGCCTCGCTCATGCTTTTTGTGACGTGGAACGACATCAATTCCTTCTTTTCATCATAACAATGACCGGGACAGCGGCATGAGGACAGTTCAGTCGGGGGGCGACTTCAACAAGGCTTTTGCCATGGCGGCCTTGGCGTTTATCGCAGCGCTCTTCCAGGCGTTTGCAGGCGCCGCCCACGCCCAGCCCGCTGCGGGCGCGCAAGACCCCCAGGCGCAGGGCGCCTCCCCGGCCGCGGGGTTGTTTGCGCCGAAGGGCCCGCCGCCGTTGATCCAGTCGATCGCCGTCAGCGGTAATCAGCGCATCGAAGCGAGCACCATCGGTTCGTATCTCGTGGTCGCGCCGGGCGACTACGCCGATGAACAACTGCTCGACCTTGGCGTGAAGACGCTCTTTAACACGGGACTTTTTTCGGATGTATCATTGTCGATGCAGGAAGGCGGCGTCCTTCTGATCGACGTGAAAGAAAACCCCATCGTCAATCAGGTCATCCTCGACGGCAACAAGCGCGTTAAAGAAGATAAGATTACGGAAGAAATTCAACTTGCGCCGCGATCAATCTTCACCAAAGCGAAGGCCCAGTCAGACTCGCAACGGATCATCGAAGTTTATCGCCGCACCGGACGGTTCGCCGCGACCGTTACGCCCAAAGTCAAGCAACTCGAACAAAACCGCATCGACGTCATTTACGAAATCGACGAAGGTCCCAAAACGGGCGTTGCAAAAATCAACTTCGTTGGCAATGAGGTGTTCACCGACCGTCAGCTGCGTGAGGTGTTGCTCACGAAAGAGAGCCGTTGGTGGCGCTTTTTTTCCTCGAACGCCATTTACGACCCGGACCGTCTTGAATTTGAGCGCGAGTTATTGCGCCAACATTACGGCCGCAATGGTTACGCCGACTTTCAGGTCGTCAACGCGGTCGCGGAGCTGACGCCGGACCGCAAAGACTTTTTCATCACCTTTACGATCGATGAAGGCGAAAAATACACGATCAATGACGTCAAGGTGAAAACAACGCTCGCCAAGCTGGACGAGGGTGTTCTCGAACGGTTTGTACCGATCCGCTCCGGTCAGACATTCGACGGCGAGAAAGTCGAGAAAGCCGTTGAGTCGATTACGTTCGCGACTGGCGCGACGGGCTACGCGTTCGTCGACGTTAATCCGCGCATTCAACGCAATACCGAAAACAAGACCATCGACCTCGTTTTTGAAGTCAACGAAGGCCCGCGGGTCTATGTCGAGCGGATCAACATCAAGGGCAACACGCAAACCCTCGACAAGGTCATCCGCCGCGAGATCCGCATCGCGGAAGGCGATCCGTTCAACCGCGTCCTTGTTGACCGCTCACGGGCGCGCATTCGCTCGCTCGGCTATTTCGGCGAGGTCAATATCGAAGAAAAGCCCGGCTCTGCGCCGGATCGGACCGAGCTTGACGTCTCCGTCGAAGAGCAATCGACCGGGTCGTTCTCGGTTGGCGTCGGCGTTTCGTCCACGGAAAATTTCATCGCCGACTTTTCGATCCAGCAATCGAACTTGCTCGGTCGCGGCCAGTTTCTGCGTTTGCGCGTTCAGGCGTCTTCGCGCACACGCTCGGTTGATATTCGGTTCACGCAGCCTTATTTCCTCGATCGAAATTTGGCCGCCGGCTTTTCGCTTTTTAATACGCGGACAAACTTCCGCGAGTCTGGCTTTATCCGTGACCGGATCGGTTTCGGTCTGAACGCCGGCTTCCAGATTTCCGAATTCGGCCGCGGCAATCTTCAATATCTCTTTACCCGCGATGATGTTGATCTGGATGAAGACAATGTTTTCAACACCGTTCAATTTCTGGTGCCGACTGACGGGGCGCCCGAAGATTTATTGGCTCCCGGAGTTAGCCTCGATCAAGTCACATTCGATCCGGATGCAAATACGGTAACAGGCTTCCGATGTAACTTCAGTTCTCTGTCGTTTGATCCGCTCTGCGCGCAGCGCGGCGAGTTTATCACCTCGTTGCTCGGTTATTCGGTGTCATTTGATCGACGCGACGACCCAATTGATCCCACCCGAGGATGGCGTGCAAGCCTTTCCCAGTCGGTCGCAGGGCTTGGCGGCAACGTGAACTACTGGCGCACCCAGTTTAATGGCGCTTACTACAAGAAACTCCTGTTCGGCCTGGTTGGCGTTGCAAAACTAAACGCTGGCTATATCGACGGCTTCGCCGGTGACGATGTGCGCCTGTCGGACCGGTTCTTTCAGGGCGCCGGCACATTCCGTGGTTTCGAAGTGGCGGGCGTTGGGCCACGCTTCCTGACTGGCGGTAATGGCGGCCCCGGTCGGACGCGTGACGGCAACCTTGTCGGTCAGGCTATTGGCGGTAAAATTTCCGCTATTGCTTCTGGTGAAATTATTCTGCCGCTGCCACTTCCGAAAGAGTACGGCATCAGGGCGGCCTTGTTCGCCGACGTCGGCACCGTTGGGCTCGTTGACGACAACACCAAGGCGTTGAATGACAATCTGTCCTTGTTTGTTAATCCGGACAGCGGTCTGCTTTGCACCGTCGACCCGTCAGCCAATTGTATTGCGCCCGTTCAGGACGACCTATCCGTGCGCCTTTCAGCCGGCGTATCGATTGCCTGGGATTCGCCATTTGGCCCGGTCAGATTTGACATTGCCGAAGTCTTCAGGAAGGAAGATTTCGACGAAGTGGAAAGCTTCCGGTTCAGCGCCGGGACAAGTTTCTAAGGAGCGCCGCGAGAGGCTCCCCGCGGATTTGGAGCGCCGAACCGCCCAGAGAGCGTGAGGCACAAAAATGGCCGTATTTCCTTTCAAAACGGCCCCTGGAATGACGAAAGGTACGAGGAGTAACCCCATGAAAAACAGATTTATAGCCCTTGCGGGCGCAGCAGCCATCGGTCTTGCCGGCGTCGTCGGCGGCGCCGCGATCAGCGGCGCGGAAGCGCAAGGCGGCAAAGCGCCGGTCATCTTGATTCTCAATCAGGCTGAAGTCTTCGCAAAAACCAAGGCTGGCCAGTCCATCCCCCCGCAGCTTGAAAAGCTTCAGGAAGCGGCCAACGCAGACCTCAACGCGAAAGTCGCCAAGCTGACGAAAGACGCCGAGGATCTGAAAAAACAGCGCGATCTTCTGTCGGAAGAAGTCTTTACGAAGCGGGCGCAGGAACTGGCGATCCAGCAGAACCAGTTGCCGGCGGAACGTGAAATTAAAGTCCGTGAGCTGTCGATTTCACAAGAGCGTGCGAACGCGGAAATTTACGAAGCAATGAAACCGATCCTGAAAGACATTGTCGAGGCGAATGGCGCAACACTGTTGCTGGAGCGCAGCGCCGTCATGTACGCCGCGCAAGAAACCGATATCACGGATCAGGTCGTTTCCAGTCTCGATAAGAAACTGAAATCCGTCAAAGTCGAAAGGACGGACCTGCGTGAACTGCAGCGTCAGGCCATTGAGGCGCAAAAAAAGAACGCCGGTAAGAAAAAGAAGAAATAATCGGTCGCCTTTTCATTCGACCGCAGATCATTAAAGCGGCCGGCGGCTTTCAAGGCGCCGGCCGTTTTTGCAGACGTAATCACTTTTTCTCGCGCGCATTTTTGCCTCACGCGCATTTTCGCAAGTCTTGATATGGCGCCGGATCCCCGCTTCTTTTTGACGAATGCGCCGTTGTCGCTCGGCGAGGCGTGTACGGTGGCTGGCGCCCGTCTAAGTTCGGGTTCACCGGCAAATCGCGCAAACGTCTCCCATGTTGCGTCGCTGCGGCGGGCGTCGGCTCAATCAGTGATATTCGCCGATAATAAAAAATCCGCCGAACGCGCGGCCGGGGCGGCCTTTGGCCTTTGTCTTGCGACGCCTGAGGCGGCGTCGATCGTCGCCGGGCGCAGCGCTCGGCGGGATGTTGAGACCAGCCCTGGCGGCGCCGTTGCAATTTGCGAAAGCCCGCGGCGCGGCTTTGCGCTCATCGCTGCGCGCTTGCATGCGGTTCGAGGGCTTGGCCCGAGCGCCTCGTCTATCGACGCCGCGGCCTCAATTCACGCCGGCGCCGACATTCACCCGTCCGCCGTTGTTGGCGCGGATGTAGAAATCGCGGACGGCGTCGTCGTTGGTGCGGGCGCCGTCATAGGGCCGGGGGTCGCAATCGGCGAGGGCGGCGTCATTGGCGCAGGCGTCAGCATTTTTTGCGCACTGATCGGCGCGCGATGCGCGATCAAAGCCGGCGCCCGGATTGGCGAAGCCGGTTTTGGTTTCGTTGCATCGCCCGAGGGACCTTTGAAGGCGCCGCAACTCGGCCGCGTCCTCATCGCCGACGATGTCGAAATCGGCGCCAACTCGACCGTTGATCGCGGCGCGCTCGACGATACCGAGATCGGGGCCGGGTCAAAAATCGACAACCTTGTGCAAATTGCACACAATGTCGTCATGGGCCGCGGCTGTATCGTGGCGGCGCAAGCCGGGGTCGCGGGGTCCACGCGGCTTGGCGACGGCGTGATCATGGGCGGCGGCGCCGGGCTTGCCGATCATTTAACCATTGGCGACGGCGTTCAGATTGCGGGGAAGTCCGGCGTCATGCATGATATTGCGAGCGGTGAGCGCTGGGGCGGCTATCCGGCGCAGCCGGCGCGGCAATGGATGAGAGAAGTCGCAGCGGCGCGAAAGCGGACGACGAAAAAGAAAGACTAAAACCATGGCGATCGAACCTGGAAAATCAGCGCTCGCAATCGAAGAAATCATGGAAATCCTGCCGCATCGCTATCCGATGCTGCTGGTCGACAAAATCGAAGACATTGTTGCGTGTGAAAGCGCCGTCGGCGTCAAGAACGTTTCCTTTAACGAGCAGTTCTTTCAGGGCCACTTTCCGCAAAAAGCTGTGATGCCGGGGGTCTTGATCATTGAGGCCATGGCGCAGACGGCCGCGGCTTTTACGTCATATACGGAAGACCTCGACGTTGAGAATGCGATTGTTCTTTTTATGGGCGTCGACAAGGCGCGATTTCGAAAACCGGTCGTGCCTGGCGACCGACTCGAATTGCATGTGAAGACGGTGCAAAAGCGCCCGCCAGTGTGGCGTTTTGAGGGGGTCGCAAAAGTTGACGGCGCGAAAGTCGCCGACGCTCAGTTTGCGGCGATGTTATCCTATGTCGATTAGTCCTGCGATTGATCAAAACGTCCGGGTGGATCCGACGGCGGTTGTGTCTCCCGGCGCGACGTTAGGGGAGGGTGTCGAGATTGGCCCGTTCTGCCGCGTCGGCGACGACGTTATTCTCGAACGCGGCGTGAAATTGTTGTCGCATGTCGTCGTCGACGGCGCATCGCGGCTCGGCGAGGATGTGGTCGCCCACCCGTTTTCGGTGATCGGCGGACCGCCTCAACACACCGGCTACCGCAACGAAAAGACGGCTCTGACCGTCGGTCCACGGACAGTAATCCGCGAGCACGCCACCATTAATCTGGGGACGCCCGGCGGGAGAGGCGTTACAGCCGTAGGCGCTGACTGCTTTATCATGACGGCGGCGCATATCGCCCATGACTGCCAAATTGGCGACAATGTGATCATGGCGAATAACGCGACACTCGGCGGGCATGTCATAATCGAGAAAAATGTTTTTCTCGGCGGTTTGTGCGCCGTTCAGCAAAATTGCCGCGTCGGCGAGGGCGCTTTTGTCGGCGGCTGCGCTGCGGCGCCGTCCGATATCATTCCGTTTGCGTCGGCGACAGGCAATCACGCGACCCTGTCCGGGCTCAACATTATCGGAATGAAACGGCGCGGGATGTCCCGCGCTGCGATCCATGAAGTGCGTGCGGCGTTCAAGGCGCTGTTTCATGACGACAGCGGCGCCTTTGAAGACCGGCTCGACACTGTCGCCGCGCAATATGAATCTTGTGATGAGGTTCAGAAAATCGTCGCCTTCATCAGGGCCGGAAAAGGACGCGCCCTGATGAAAGCTCAGTAGAGCCGCAAACTGCATGGTGGAGAAACGGCCCGCCTCTAATCGCTGGCGAAAACTCGGCGTTATCGCAGGCGGCGGTCCACTGCCCGGCGCCATCGCGCGCCACTGTATGGACCGCGGGGACCCGTTCTTTGTGGTTGGATTAAATGGGTTCGCCGATGAAAACGTCGCGGCCTTTCCGGGAGCGTCCTGCGGCCTCGCCGAGGCCGGCAAGCTGATCCGCATTCTGAAGGAAGAAAACTGCGATGCTGTTGTTCTCGCGGGACTGGTGACGCGGCCTGACTTCTCGAAGCTCAGGCCAGACTGGCGCGGCGCAGCCTTGTTGCCGAAAGTGATTGAAGCGGCGCGCGGCGGCGACGGGGCGCTGTTGAATGTGCTTGTCCAAACCCTCGAGTCGGAAGGTTTCATCGTGATCGGGGCCGAGGAAGCCCATGGCGGGTTATGTGCGGGCGAGGGCGCTATGGGCGCTGTTGCCCCTAACCAAAGCCATCTTGCAGATTTGCGCAAAGCAGCGGCTGTGGTCCGCGCGCTTGGCGCTTTTGATATTGGCCAGGGCGCGGTTGTGGCGCATGGGCACGTTCTGGCGGTCGAGGCGGCGGAAGGCACGGATATGATGCTGGCGCGATGCGCGACCTTTGACGACGACATGCGCGGCGGCGCCGGTCTTGCCGGCATCCTCGTCAAGCGCCCGAAGCCCGATCAGGAATTGCGCGTTGATCTGCCGACCATTGGCGTCGAGACGATCCGGGGCGCAGCGTTCGCAAAGCTCGCCGGCGTCGCCGTCGAAGCCGGGCGCGCCATCATCATGGATTTTGACGATGTGATCCGCACCGCTGATGAGCTTGGGCTTTTCGTATACGGATTTACCCTGTCAGAGGCGCGCGAGTCTTGAGCGGGACCGGGCCCGATCGGCCTTTGTCGATTCTCCTCGCGGCAGTCGAGCCGTCGGCGGACGCGCTGGGGGCGAGCCTTGTCGCCGCCTTGCGCGACCGCGCGCCCGACATCAAGGTATTTGGATGCGGCGGCGCATTGATGGGCGCGGCTGGCTTTGAGAGTGCGTTTGATACTGGTGAATTGGCGGTGATGGGGTTCACCGATGTGGTGCGCGCGCTTCCGGTCGGCTTCCAAAGAGCGCGGGAACTGGCGGCGCTTGCCCGTGCGCAAGCCGCCGATGCTGCTGTGTTGATAGACGGATGGGCGTTTTCGCGCATCACCGCCAAGCGTCTGCGGGCGCTGTCGCCGCAAACGAAGGTATTCAAATACGCTGCGCCGCAGGTGTGGGCGTCGCGTCCGCAGCGGGTTGATTTCGTCAAGCACTATTTCGACGGCGTTCTGACGCTGTTGCCGTTTGAGCCGCCGTGGTTTGACCGCGTCGGCGTCCCGGCCGCTTTTGTCGGTAATCCAACATTTGAAAAGGCCTACGGCGCGCGCGGCGACGGGGCCGCCTTCCGGGCGCGCCAAAACATCGACGCCAGCCCCGCGCTCTTAGTTGCGCCCGGCAGCAGGCGCAGCGAGATCACGCATATCGCGCCCGTTTTCGTCGCAACAGTGAACCTGCTTTCAAAACAATTCCCTGCACTGAAGACCATTGTGGCGCCGGCGCCGGCAGTGGCCGAGGAAACGCGCGCCGCA
>JBCBBT010000051.1:0-23994 GCA_038531315.1 Pseudomonadota bacterium | reverse complement strand
ATGTCGCTGTCCGCAACGGCGCCGCCCGCTGCGTCGCCGAAAGCGCTGAACAAAATCTCGTTGTCGCGGATATTATACCGCTCACGGAGGATATAGCGACGGTCGATGCGAACGCCCCGACGGCGGCGCAAGCCGTTGCGCCATCGCTTGCGCCTTCAGGCGACGCAGCGGGCGGCGACGCGGCGGACGGCGCCGTTGCGGACAACGACATTATCGACAGCGACATTACCGACAGCGATAGCGCCGGCGCCGTCGAGGCGACGGCGCCGCCGGTTTTTATCGCCGCTGACCGCATTGAAATCGCTGACCGCAAGCGGCGCATTATCGCCAGCGGCTGGTCGGATACGCAGGGCGCGTTTGTCGCCGAGCGCGGCGCGCCATCGGAAGGCGCCCTCAAATTTCCCTATCGGATCATGCCGTTTGAATGGATTCGCTCCAGCGATCCCGCCGCCTACCCCGAGACATGTTTGCCGGGCGCGGGCGCGCGCGAGACAGTGACGGTGCGGTTTCGGGTCACCGAACTGGGCCGCCCTGAGCGGCTCGCCGTCGCCTCGGCCAGCAATGAGTGCTTCACGCGCGCCGCGCGCCGGACCGTTTCCAATATGCGCTTTCACGTCAAAGCCCCCGCCGGCTTTGGCCTCGGCGGCAGCTTTTTCCTTGTCAGCGTCGTATTCGATCGTCCGGCCTCAGAAAGCTGACCCCCCACGTCCCTCCCTCGGGAACGCGGCTCACAATTTCATTCGTTACACGGATGACTTTACGCCGCTGCTTCTCTTTCAGCGCCCGTCGGCGACGCCAAGGCGGAGCAGGGCGCGCCAGGGCGCGGCAAGGCTTGCGCGGGAGGGCTTGCGCTGCAGGGCTCGCGCAGGCGGGCTTGCGCCGGCGAAACTGGGCGATCGGATCGTTGCGTCATTTCCTTTCAAAAGCGCCCTTGAGTTTCTTGGCGGACGCGACAATTTTCTGACAAGTGCAGCGAAACAGTCGCGCCTCAAAAGCGGCGGCAAAGTTGGGAAAAAGCGCGGCCTTCGCCGGCCCGGTCATAATGGGATGAGTTTCACCGCAACGGTTCTTCAGATTGTGCCTGCGCTCAATGGCGGCGGCGCTGAACGCACGACCCTCGAAATGGCGCGCGCCATTGTGGCGGCGGGCGGGCGCGCGCTCGTTGCGACCGAAGGCGGGCGGCTTGAAGGCGATATCGAAAAAGCCGGCGGAGAGATATTTCATCTGCCGGCGGCGTCCAAAAATCCGGTTGTCATGCGCGCCAATGCGGGCCGGCTGGCGCGCCTTGCGCGCGCGCAGGGCGTCGACATTTTGCATGCGCGCTCGCGCGCGCCCGCCTGGAGCGCGCTTTGGGCGGCGGCGGCGCTGCGCCGTATGGGCGCGCCCGTCAAAACCGTCGGCACCTATCACGGCGCCTATCGCGCGCAGTCGGCGCTGAAACGATTTTATAACTCCTCGCTGGTGCGCGGCGATCTTGTGATCGCAAATTCGCTGTTTACCGAGGCCGCGGTCCTCGCCCAGTTCGCCCCGCCGCGCGAGAAACTGCGGACGATCCCGCGCGGCGCCGATCTGGACTACTTTAATCCCGACCGCGTGGACGCGGCGCGCGTGCGCGCGCTGGCGGGACGCTGGGGGTTTGCGGGGTCCGACAACGGCGCGCCTTCCGGCGGCTTGCGCAGCGCCGTCGCAGGGCGCGCCATCAAGATCCTCGCCCCGGGCCGGCTGACCCCCTGGAAAGGACAGGAAGATCTCGTGCGCGCGCTGGCGCTGATCGCCAGCGGCGCGCGCGCCGGCGGCCCCCTCAATGGCGCTGGCGCTGCGGTTAAATTCGCGGTAGCGTTTTGCGGGGGCGCTCAGGGAACAGAGTCGTTCACACGACTCTTGCGCGACGCGATAACAACGAACGGACTGGACACCGTGGCGAAACTCGTCGGCGATTGCGAAGATATGCCCGCCGCCTATGCATGGTCGGATATTGTCGTCGCCCCGTCGCGCCGGCCCGAAGCCTTTGGCAGGGTCGCCGCGGAAGCGGGCGCGATGGGCCGCCTGGCGATCGCCTGCGACCATGGCGGGGCGCGTGAGACCATTATCGACGGCGAAACGGGGCTTTTGACCTCGCCCAGCGACCCCGAAGCGCTGGCCGACGCCATTCTCGACAGCGTCAAAATGGGACATCAGGCCCGCGCCGCCATGGGCGCAGCCGCAAAAAAGCGCGTGGGGGATAATTATTCCGTCGCTGCGATGTGCGACGCCACGCTTTTTGCTTATAAAGAGCTACTGGGCACGGGGTAATCGGGCAGGGGCATGTTTGCGCGTAAGGCAGAAAAAATTCTGATAATCAAAACCGGCGGCCTTGCGGGATTTGTGGCCGCGGAGCCTGCTTTCGACGTGATCCGCCGCGAAAATCCAAAAGCGGAAATCAGCCTTCTTACGAGCGAAAAGCTTCAGCGCCTCGCGCGCGCGTCGGCCTATTTCGATCAGGTCGCCGCGCTGCCGCCGGCGGCTGAAAGCGAGATGCGCAAGGGGTTCATCAAGCAGCTCAAGACGGCGAAATTTGCGCGCGTCTATGATCTTTCTGCGGATGAAGACGCCCGCAAAGTGTACGCCGGATTGGGGCCCTTCCGTCCGAAATGGCGTTCGGTGCCGGCGCCCCGGCGCAAGCGCGATGCGGTCTCGGCTGCGCCGGTGAGCGAAAAATTTTTCGACGCCGCCGGCATCGACATGCCCGATCGCAAGCCTGATTTTTCCTGGGCGGCGGCGGCGCGAAAGGACTCCGCCAATATGCGCCCGTCCTGGTTCGGGATTTCCGGCGCCTTCGGTCTGTTGCTGCCGTCGCTTGATCCGGCGTTTCGTTGGCCTGCGGAAAACTATGCCGACTTTGCGCGGATGATGGCGCGCAACGGCATTATGCCGGTTCTGGTGGGCGGCAAGGCGCTTCATAATTTTGGCGATGAGGTCGCCGACCGGGCGCCGGAAATTGTCGATCTCACCGGCAAGGCCGATCACCTGCAACTCGCGGCGTTATCACGCGAGGCGCATTTCTTTGTCAGTGACGAAGCCGAAGAAGTTCACCTTGCGGTCGGCACCGGGTGCGCGGGCGTGCTGATCAAGAAAGCCGGCCGCGAAGAGCTTGCGCCGGAAGGCCGCCACGTCGTTACATTGACCGTGACCGACGCGCTCGGCGATGCGAGTTCCGATTTTGTCTGGCGCACGCTCGCCAATATGCAGCTTTTGCCCGAGGGCCAGCACGCGATGCGCCGGTGAGCCGCCATTCCATCCCTTGCGCCGCGCGCCATGCCGCGCTGTTGCGTCAGCGTGACAAGACCCCGCCGATCCGCACGACGCGGGTCAATTTCATTGATTTGTGAGGTTTTTTACCTATATTCCGCCTTCCGTCAGGCGCGTTGCGCCGACGGGATTTTTTATGTGGCAGCAACCAAGGAGAAACGCCCATAGCCCGCAGACCCATGAACAGTGCGCCGGCAAAGCCAAGCGGTCCGCGCACGAACGAAGATATCGCCGTTCCGCAAGTCCTGCTGATTGACGAGACCGGAGAAAAAAAAGGCGTTGTACCCACCGAAAAAGCGATTGAGATGGCGTCGAGCGCCGGCCTCGATCTCGTAGAGGTGTCGCCGAATACGCAGCCGCCGGTTTGCAAGATTCTCGATTACGGGAAGTACAAATACCAGCAGCAGAAGAAAAAAGCCGAAGCCAAGAAAAAGCAGAAAGTCGTCGAGATCAAAGAGATCAAGATGCGCCCGAACATCGATCAGCACGATTACGATGTGAAAAGCCGCGCCATGAAACGCTTCTTTGAAGACGGCGATAAGGTTAAAGTGACGCTGCGCTTCCGCGGCCGCGAGATGGCCCACCAGGAGCGGGGGGCCGAGCTTTTGAAGCGGGTCCAGGACGACTTTGAGGAAATCGCCAAAGTCGAACAGTTTCCGAAAATGGAAGGCCGGCAAATGATGATGGTGATGGCGCCGCGCTGACGGCGTCTTTCCATGACCGCGCGCTTTTCCCTTTGCGGTTGTATTCATTCAAGAAAAGCAATGACTTAGCAAGAAAATCCGTTAGGCTTCGCCCGGCGCGAGCCGGGCTGCGCTGTGGATTGTGCGATCCGGGGGCGCGCCGGCGGACCTTTTCGGGGTCGATGGCGCGGGGCTTGCTTAAAACTTTGTTAACTTGCGCTGACCGTTTCAGCGTTCGAACGCTCGGGAATATTTGGGGACCGTAATGAACGAGTGGATGGCAAATGTGGAACTCATGGCGTGGGCGCAGGTAATCGGCGCCTATGTCGCCGGCGTTGCGTCGGGCTGGCTCTGGTTCGGCGGCCGCGACGACGACGCTTATGAGGACGCTGAAAATCAGGCCGACGAGGCCGGCGCGTCGATTGCGCTGAATGAGACGGCGGGCGAGGCGGCCGCCGCCGCGAAGGAAGCCGGCGAAGACATGACCGGGGCCGAAGCAGCCGCCGCATTGTTCCCGTCGCGCAAAACCGCCGCGACCGCGACGAAGCAGGATGAGCCAAGCGCGGCGGCGATGCCAACGCCGGCGCCGCTGGCGAGCCCGTCGCCCGCAGCAGCGAAAGCCAAAAACGGCGCGGCGCAGGACCCGGCCCCGTCGTCGATGAAATTCGGCGCGCTGGAGAGCGAATTGCGCAAAGCCAAACAGCTTCTTGCCGATGTCGATGAGGAAAATGGCGAACACCGCGCGCGTCTTACGGAACTTGAAAGCGCCCTGAAACGCGCCAATGGCCGCCTGAAAGTTCTCATGAAAGCGGTCAAGAAAGCCCGCGTCGATAACTAAGACGGCGCCCGGCGGCAAAAGCCGAACGCGAAATTGTTAAGATACGAAACGTGAAAGCGATCCTTGTTATTGCAATCGCACAGCAGACGCGCTGAACTTCGATCGTGCGCCGACTATGAGGGGTTTGTGCGATGATCGACAGCGCCGCTGGTCAAAATCTGATTGCGACGCAACTTGCCGTGGGCGGGGCCATGCTCGCTGCGACAACATTCGTACACGCCCTTTTTGTCGTTGTCGCTGCGGTCGCCTTTCGTGCGGTGGCGCGCCGGGTTTGGGGCCCATTGCGGTTTGTGCGCGATCTCGTGATTCTTGTCGTCTGGAGTTCCTGGCTCCTCCTCGCCCATCTCGTGGGCGTCGCCATGTGGGGATGGCTGTTTCTGCGCTTGTCGCTGTTTGAGACGCTGGAAGGCGCGCTTTACTTTTCAATCGTCAGCTATACGACGCTCGGATTTGGCGATGTTCTGTTGGCGGAGGAATGGCGTCTGTTATCCGGCTTCGCCGCCGCAAACGGGCTTTTGCTGTTCGGGCTGTCCGCAGCGTTTCTGTTTGACATGACGGCGCGGCTGAGGCTTGCCGGTTTCGATATCCGATAGCGGGCGTTCGTCTTTTGCAACCAAGACCAATTTAGGCCGATGCTGGGCGCGCATCCGCGCGAGGGCGGCGAATATGTTTCATCGCTACGCCAAAAGGCACGAGCGCTGCAATGGTCAAAAGCCCCGCCAGAAAGAAGGGGGCGCCCGGAAAATAAAATGGCGCGCCCGCCTCTGACAGGGTGACGCCGAAAACCGTTACGGGTTCGCCAGGTTTTGAGAACGCGGCGAAAACCTGCGTCATCAAAGGCGGGCCGATGATCATTGCAAGACTGGAAACCGCGGCCACCGCCCCTTGCAACTCGCCCTGCGCATCGGCGGGGATGGTCCGCGACATGATCCCCTGAAGGCTCGGCACAATGAGGCCGGTCAGCGACGACACGGCGATCAGCGCATAAATCATCTGCGCGGTCGTCGCGTAGGCGTAGCTAAAATAGGCGGCGATCGCGACGCACATTCCGAAGAGCGCGCACGCGCGTTCGCCAAAGCGCGGGATGGCGATGCGCGTCAGCCCGCCCTGGACCAGCGCAGCGGTTAGCCCGACAAACATCAGCGACCAGCCGATCGCGCTTGGGTCCCACTGAAATTTTTCCTTGGCGAAATAGGCCCACACTGACGGAAACGTCCAGTGACCGACCTGGTAAAGAAACAAGGCGCCGGCAATCGGCGCCATCACCGGATATTGGCGAAACTGAACAAAACTGCCAAAGGCGTTCGCCCGCCGCCAGCTAAACGCGCGCCTGTTCTCAGGCTTCAACGTTTCCGGCAAAACGATAAAGCCGTAGATCAAGTTGAGAATGCCGAGAGCGGCGACGACAAAGAACGGCGCACGCGGGCCATACGCCTCGCCGATAATGCCGCCAAGGCCCGGTCCGATTATGAAGCCGAGCCCGAAAGCCGCCCCGATCAGGCCGAAATTGGCGGCGCGTTTTTCCGGCGGCGAGATGTCGGCGATGAACGCGTTCGCAGTTGAAAAAGTCGCCGCGAAAGCGCCGGCGAAAAGCCGCGCCACCACGATCACGCTGATCGCTGGGGCCACCGCCATGATCAGATAGTCGATTGAATAAGCGCCGAGCGACGTCAATAACACCGGCCTGCGGCCGAACCGGTCCGACAAGCCGCCAATGATCGGCATCATGACGAATTGCATCGCGGCATAGGCGACGGATAAATAACCGCCCCACTCCGCCGCTGTGCTGACATCGCCGCCAATGACCGTCATGATCAGGTCAGGCATCACCGGCATCACAATGCCAAAGCCGATCATGTTGATCAGCACGGTAATGAAAATGAAGACAATGGCGTTTCGGTGCGGCGGGCGCGCTGCGCCGTTATCCTGAGGCGCGTTGGTGTCGGCCGGCGTTGACGTCACTTATTGTGTTCGCTTTCAAAGGAGCGCGCGGGGCGGGCCGGCGCGAATGGACGGTGGGCGTTTTGCATTCTTCGAGCGCTCATGGCGTCCCGGCGCTCATGAGGCCGTGTTTTCGGCTTCAAGCGTTTCCGGTCGCGTTGTCGCCGGCGCGTCGCGGCTTTCAAGGCGGGTCATCTTGACGGCCGTGATCTGGTTGCGCCGCCGGCGCATGATGCGGATGCGGAAGCCGTGAAACGAAAAGGTCTGACCGACATCGGGGATCGATTGCGCCTCGTGAATGACAAGCCCGGCGATGGTCACCGCTTCTTCATCGGGCAGGTTCCAGTCCATCGCCCGGTTAAGATCGCGGATCGTCACGTCGCCGTCGATATGGACCGACCCATCGCCCTGCGGCCTGACGCCCTGAACGGGGCTGTCATATTCATCCTCGATTTCGCCGACGATCTCTTCGAGAATATCTTCAAGGGTCACAAGCCCCATGATCGCGCCATATTCGTCAACGACGAGGGCGAAGTGCTCCTGTTTCAGTTTGAAGGCGTCAAGCTGTTCCTGAAGGGTTGTCGTTTCTGGAATAAAATAGGTCGGCATCGCGATTTTCGCGAGATCGATTTCGCCTGGCTTTTCTGCGTTCCAGATGGCGCGCAGCAAATCCTTGGCGTGAAGCACGCCGACAATATTGTCCGGGTCGCTATCATAAAGCGGCAGGCGCGTATGCGCGCTCTTCAGGGCAAGGTCGATATTGCGTTCTGTCGGCGCCGCAAGATCGAGCATCTCAATCGACTTGCGGTGGATCATGATTTCTTCAACGCGAATATCGTCAAGATCGAGCGCGCCCCGGAACAGATCGCGCACCTGACGGTCAAGGCCGCCTTCCACGTGATGTAGGTCAATCGCGCCGCGCAATTCTTCCGTCGCCGACAGAACCGCGCTGCCTTCATTGATGTTCAGGCCAATCAGGTGAAGCGCGCCGCGAACAAATTTCTGAACAATCCAGGTGATCGGCGCAAACAGCGAGACAATGATGCGCATCAACGGCGCCACAAACATGGCGAAGGATTCCGGTCGGGCGATCGCGGCGGTTTTTGGCGTCACCTCGGCGAAGACGACAACGAGGATCGTCATGGTGAACGTCGCCATAAAATTCGCAAAGCCTGTTTGACCGAACAGGGCGGCGAAAAAACTCGCCGACAGAACGGTCGCCAGGATATTGACAAGGTTGTTGCCGAGCAGGATCGCTCCGATCAGGCGCTCGCGGTCGGTCGTTAGTTTGTTAACGGAAGAGGCCGATTTGACGCCGTCATTTTCAAGCTTGTGCATGCGCGCGCGCGACGCGGCGGTCAGCGCTGTTTCAGAGCCGGAGAAAAAAGCGGAGACCCCCAAAAGGGCGATAACCAGCGCGCCGGTAATATAGGTAATCGTCGTTGGCTCGTTCATGACGTATTCCGTATCTCAATCATTCGGTGGTGTGGAGGGCGTTCCTACGCCCCTATACTTGTGTGTAGAAACGCTTTCAGGCGGTCCGTGTCGGTAGCCGGCTCGATATAGGCTGCGCCGATCCCCCGCGCCAGCACCAGCGTCAGCGCCCCGGCGTCGATTTTCTTGTCCTGCATCATGAGATCGCGCATGGCGGCGGCGTCAAAGCCGTCGATCTCGCCGGCGAGGGCTTTGACGTCGCGATAGCCTGCGGGCAGGCCGACGGACGCAAGATGTGACTTCAGACGCGCGGCTGCGTCCTGCGGGCAAAGCCCGCGCGCGGCTGAATAGTCAAACGCCATGGCCATGCCCGCCGCAACGGCCTCACCGTGCAGCAATCGCTCGGAAAATCCGTATGCGGCTTCAAGCGCGTGCCCGAAGGTGTGGCCGAGATTGAGAAGCGCGCGTTTTCCGCCTTCGCGCTCGTCTTCGGCGACGATCGCGGCTTTCGCCCGGCAGGAAACTTCGATGGCGCAGGCCTGGGGGTCGCGCGCGCCGCCAAGAACACAAGCGCCGTTCGCCTCCAGCCAATCGAAAAAACCGGCGTCGCCGATGGCGCCGTATTTGACGATTTCAGCATAACCGGCCCGGCGCTGGCGGTCGGGCAGGGTGTCGAGCGTCTGGGTGTCGGCGAGCACTAAAACAGGCTGGTGGAAAGCGCCGATCAGGTTCTTGCCTTGCGGCGCGTTAACGGCGGTCTTGCCGCCGACGGCGCTGTCGACCTGCGCGAGCAATGTCGTCGGCAGCTGCACAAAGCGACAGCCGCGGCGCAATATTGCGGCGGCGAAGCCCGTGAGGTCGCCAATGACGCCGCCGCCAAAAGCGATGATCAGATCGCCGCGATCAGCGCCCTGATCAAGAAGCCAGCCGAGCGTTTCTTCAAGAACGGCAAAGCTTTTCGACGCCTCGCCGGGCGCCAGAATTTTTGTCGGCGCTTCAATACCAGCCGTGTCGAGCCCCGCCGTCAGCCGCTCGCCCTGCGCATCAAAAACCGTCTTGTCACTGATGATGAAGACGCGCCTGCGGCGCAATAACGGATCGAGATAGGCGCCCGCCTCACCCAAGAGCCCGTCGCCGATTACGATCTCATAGGTCCGTTCGGCGAGGTTGACCGTGACGGTTTTCAAATCGGTTGACGCGGTCATGGGCGGGCTCCGCTCGCCAGCCTGTTCTTTTCCTGATCGCCGGCGTGATGGGCGTCGAGCGCTTTCATGATGGCGGACACGGTGCGCGCATGCGGGCCGGCGTTGCTGTCAATCGCAATATCTGCGTCTGCGTAATAGGGCGCGCGTTCATCAAGCAGCTTTTTCAAAATCCGCCGCGGATCGCCGTCGCGCAGCAAGGGTCGTGTGTTGCGCCGGGTCGCGCGTTTGACGATCGTCTCGATATCTGCCCGTAACCAGATTGACGTCGCCCGCTTTTTGATCCGCCGCCGCGTCGCCGGCGTTGTCAGCGCGCCGCCGCCGGTGGCGAGGACCATGGGCGGCTCGCCCAGCAATCGTTTAATGACCTCGGCTTCCCCGCGCCGGAAACTCGCCTCGCCATGGGCCTCAAAGAGATCGGCAATCGGCATGCCGGCCGCCTTTTCGATTTCTTCATCCGCGTCATAAAACGGCAGGCCAAGCCTCGGCGCCAGCCGGCGGCCGACGGTCGTCTTGCCGACGCCCATCATGCCGACGAGCACAATGGTGCGGCTCGCCTGACGGGGCGGGACGTCGTCTTTTTGTCGCTCATCTGCCAACTCGTCAGTCAACGCGTCGATACTTTCCAAAACACTTTCCAAAACAATCGCGCCGACCAAAAAGATGGCGCGCCGTCCCCTGCAGCCGGGGCCCGGCCTCGTTCTTTAACACAAAATCCCTTCAGATCGCCTACGCGGGCCGGCTTTCGCCAGATCGTCGCGCCGAACGGCGCACGCGGCCAAGAGCGGCCAAAAGCTGCCCGTAAAGCCTTGCTTTCAGCGGTGGGCGAAGCACGGCAACTGGGCTAAGGTGCGTGTTGGTTTCGCGATGGTCGGAGTTATGGCGTGCGTTTTGTCCTCATTGTAATTGGCCTCATAATCGCCGCCCTTATAGGGCTTTATATTTACGGGGGCATGATCGAGCCGGAAACAAGGCTGATCGAACAGGACGTGACGGAGGGGTATGATGCGCAACAGGAAAACTAGCGCGCGGCGCTCGTCAGCTTTTGTGCGGCGCGCGCGGGCCGTCTGCGGCTTCACTGCGGGCGTTGGCGTGATCTTCAGCGCCGCTTCAGCGCAAATCGCTGCGCCGGCGCCGATCGAACGCGAAGCGCTCGCCCGCGACGCCTTTGCGACGGGGCTCTTAAGGCCAGGCCAGGGCGCGCTGGAGCCGACCTTATGGCGGGGCGGCGACGCGGCGACGCTGTCGCAATTGCTCGCGGCGGCGCCGGCGCGCCCGGCGACGCCGAGCCTCGGCGAGGTCATGCGCCGGGTGCTCCTTAGCGCTGGAACCGCGCCGGAGCCGGCGCTCGGGGCTGCGCCGACGGAACTTGGCGGGCGCAAACTGATCGCGCTGGCGCGCGCCGGCTTCAGCGAGGAAGCGCGCACGATCGCCAGTCTCTCAAGCGCCCCGCAAAATGATTCCTGGATCGCGGAAGCGCTCGCCACGGCTGATCTTCTTGACGGCGACATCCAACGAGCATGCGGGCGCAGCGCCGGTCTTCAAGACGGCCGCGACCGGACCTTCTGGGTCCGCCTGCGGGTTCTTTGCTATGCCCGCGCCGGGGAGCGCGACGCTGCGGATCTGACGCTCGGCCTGTTGCGCGACCGCGGCGCCATGGGTGAGGAAGACAGAGTGTTGCTGGGTGCGATCGCCACCGGCGCTTCGTTGAAAAAGCCTGTCGGTCCGCGCGACGCCCTGCATCTGGCGGCGTTGCGCCAACTGAACATCGCGCTGTCGCCCAGCCTGATGCGCGACGCTGACGGCGGCGTTCTCGCCGCGGCGGCGCGCTCTGGCGAGAGCGACATGGCGACCCGGATCGCCGCCGGGACAGCGGCGGCGGCCGCCGGCGTGATGACGGCTGATGATCTCAGCGGCATTTTTATGGCGGCGTCCTTTACGCCGGAGGAAATCAGCAAAGCCAGCGAACGCCTCACGGGCGCGCCAGGCGATCCGTTAACGGATGTTTTGCTTTATCAATCTGTGCAGCAGATGCAGGCGCCGGAGTTTCTACGCGACAAGGCGGTGCGGATCGCCGAAGCGCTGTCGATTGCCGACAGTTTTGAGCGGGCGCATGCGGGCGCGCTTCTCTATGAGAACGACATCAAGTCTTTAGAGGGTGCGCTTTTAGGACCAAAACAGGCCGCCCAGTTCGCCGAGGCGCGGATGCTGGTCGGCGACGGCGCCGGAGCGGCGCGCTGGCTTTACGCAATGGTTGGAACCGGCGGGCTCGCCACCATGGCTGAGCCTGATGTCATGGAGCTCATTGAGCTGACGAATTTCCTTGCTCTTCTCGACCCGGTCGCTGCGGCCTCCGTTGCGGAGACCGCGGGGATCGCGCTTGAGGCGCCCCATGTAAGCCATGGCGGCGCCGCGGCGACGCCGGAAAACTACGAGATGCTGGCGACGTTGATCGATGCGGCGTTTGCGGCCGCTGTCGACGGCGTTCCGGGCCAGGCGGCGTTGTCGGCGCTGGCGATCGCGCATTCGGCGCCGGGCGACGATAAAATCGTTCAGGTCGTCGTCGGCCAATCATTGCGCGCGGCGGGCATGGCCGATCTGAAGCGGCGAATGGACTTTGAGGCGGCGGCGCGCAGGCGCTTCGGGGCCGGCGAGGCCAATGCCGACGCCTCGGGCCAGAACGGGTTCGGCCCGCGCCTCAAGCCAAATCAGTAACAGCGCGGCGCAAGGATGCGGTTGCCTCGAATTTCAATGGAAATTAATCATCGCGCTCCTTAAATGAAGCGCGCGCGACGAGCGCGCCGACAAATAACAGGATGCGTCATGCGCACATATCTCGACTTTGAAAAACCGGTCGCCGAGCTTGAAGGACGGATTGAAGACCTCCGCCAGATGGAAGCGGGCGAAACCGTTAACGTCGAAGAAGAGATCGACCGCCTTCAGTTGAAGGCCGAAGAATTTCTCGCCGACGCCTACGGCAAGCTTGATCGTTGGCAAAAGACGCAGGTTGCGCGCCATCCGGCCCGCCCGCACTTTTCAGATTATGTGGCGGCGCTGGTGGAGGATTTCACGCCGCTTTCCGGCGACCGCTGTTTCGGAGAAGACGCCGCCATATTGGGCGGACCGGCGCGGCTGCGCGGTCAGCCCGTTATGGTGATCGGTCACGAAAAAGGGGCCGACACCGCATCGCGGGTACGGCACAATTTCGGCATGGCCTCGCCGGAAGGGTACCGGAAAGCGATCCGGCTGATGGATATGGCCGAGCGCTTTCAATTGCCGGTGGTGACCCTCGTCGATACGCCCGGCGCCCATCCGGGGCGCGGCGCCGAAGAGCGCGGTCAGGCCGAGGCGATCGCCGCCTGCACGGAAAAGACGCTGGCCCTCGGCGCGCCCGTGGTCGCCGCTGTGGTTGGCGAAGGCGGCTCGGGCGGCGCAGTGGCGCTCGCCGCGGCCAACCGCGTTTTAATGCTCGAACACTCCGTCTATTCGGTAATCTCGCCGGAGGGCTGCGCGTCCATTCTTTGGAAAGACGCCGCCGGCAAGGGCGAAAACAAGGCGCCCGATGCGGCTGAAGCGATGAAAATCTCAGCCGCCGATCTGATGTCGCTCGGCGTCATTGATGGGGTTATTCCCGAACCCGTCGGCGGCGCGCACCGCGACGTTGCGTTAACCGTTGAACGGCTCGGCGACGCCATCGAGGCGGCGCTGCAGGAGATGGCGGGCCTCGACGCGGCTGCTTTGCGCAAGCAACGGCGCGAAAAATTCCTGGCGATCGGGCGCAGCGGCCTTGCCTAGCGCGCGTTTCGCGGCCCCGCGTGATCGTTAACGAAAGAATCGCGCATTGCAGCGGCCAGATTAATACATTCGTTTATTGATCGTTTATTGTCTCTTGGTAGCGTTTTCACACGACGACGGGGGTCGTGCGAAAATGCACCGCTTTATTGCGCAATATGAAAAATTTCTGCTGATCGATCCGCAGGACGCGGCGGGCGTTTTGATGCGCACGCGGGCGCTTTATGGTTTCGCATTTGCGTTTATTGCGGTGCAATTGCTTAACCTTTTCGGAATGACGATTACCTATCGCGCATTCACCCTCGATCACGTCATTGCGTTGATCGCAATCGGGTTGATGGCGGGCGTCATCTCACTGTTGAAGCATTATCGAAATTTCGATGCGTATGCGATCTTTATTCTTGTCTTCTCGCTGGGCGGCGTTGGGTTTTCAGCGATCCCCTCTGAGGCGGGTATTCATTCGTCGCTGGTGCCGTTTCTGATTTTGCTGCCGTTTTTGAACGGCTTTATCAGCGGGCCGCGGCTTGCGATCTGGACGGGTGGCGTTTGCCTTCTCTTTGTGGGCGCCTTGTCGTTTGTTGCATCGGCGGCGGCCGGCCCGGCGACAGCGGCTCTTGACGCCTTTAGCGCGCAACGGACATTGCAGGCGCTGTTCGCCCTGTTGCTCGCAACGCCGATCGCCGCGCTTGCGAGCGCCAACACGTTCCGGCTTTTTGAGTTGCTTGAAAAGAATGCTGCGCGCGCCAAGAAAGCCGAAGCGGCGAAGACGGATTTTCTTGAAACGCTCAGCGGCGAGCTAACGACCCCGCTTTATTCTGTGCTGGGGGCCGCGGAAGAGTTGAAATGTTCCTCGCTCGACCTTGCGCAGGAAGAGGCGGCGGACACGGTCAAAAGCGCGAGTGAAGCACTGTTGCTGACCATGAACGACCTTCTCGATATTTCGAGACTGGAAGGCGCGCGTTTGAACCTTGAACCGCGCGAATTCCGAATTCGCCATCTGATCGAGAAAGTCGCCGAAGCGCGCCGGGCAGAAGCCGAAGCCAAAGGTCTTTCTTACTACGTCCATTGTTGCCGCCTGATGCCGGAAAAATTGATCGGCGACGACGTGCGCATCGGTCAGATTGTGACCAGCCTGATTTCGAACGCGATCAAATTCACCGAACGCGGCGAGGTCGATATTTCGGTCGCTGCTTTTGTCGGCGACGACAATCAGTTTGAGGAGCAAACAATGCTCCAGATTTGCGTTAGCGATACGGCTGGCGGCGTGCCGGAGGATATACAGGAAACGCTGTTTGACGCATTTGAAAAAGCAACATCCGTTGAAGCGCAGGGCGTCAAGGGGCTCGGGCTCGGCCTGACCATTTGTCGCCAGCTCGCCAATCTGATGGGCGGCTCGATCAACTTTGAGTCAACGCTCGGCGAAGGCGCGACGTTTTACCTGACGGTTCCCGTCAAGATCGCCGCCGGCGCACAAGCAAGCGTCGCCGCCGGCGCGCCGATTATTGATACGGTGAGACCGCAAACCGATCCGCCAGCGGAATTGCCAGAACAAGAGCCGACAGCCGCTGTGGCCGCGCTCGCTGATTCGGCCGACGATGATGCGCGCGAGGATATGGCGCCGGAAGATATCAATGGGCCGTCGCCTGTCGTCCCGAACCAATCGACCGAGCCAAAAATGGTGCCGCTGGAACTGGCGCATGTGTTGCTGGTTGAAGACAACATCGTCAATCAGATGGTCGCGTCTCGTTTCCTCGAAGATATCGTCGCCGATGTCGACGTCGCCGCAAATGGGGTTGAGTGTCTTCGCAAAATCGAGGAGCGGACGTTCGACGCCATTATCATGGACAAGCACATGCCGGAAATGGACGGCGTCGAGGCGACGGCGGCGATCCGGAAGATGGCGGCGCCGGTCGCCGGAATCCCGATCATCGCCTGCACCGCGGATGCGTCCGTCGACAGCAACGGCCTTATTGCGCAAGGCTTTACGGCCTTTCTGCCAAAGCCGCTCAGCCTCGACTCACTGACAGCGATCCTGAAACAGACGCTCGAGGCTGAACCCGCTTAGGCGGCGAGCATCAGATCGAACCGTGACAATGCTTGAACTTTCTTCCCGATCCGCAGGGACACGGCGCATTGCGCGAAACGCGGCCCCAGGTTTCCGGATTGTTCGGGTCCGCGGTTTGCGCGCGGCGCATCGCGGTCATGGTGCCGACGCCGGCTGACGCCCCGCGCCCCGACGGCGGCTCGGAATGCGCCATTTCGTTTTCACCTGTGGTGGCGTCGATATGCGTTTCCGTGGTCGGAATTTTTTGGCGTTGCGGAACCGCTTGTTCCGGCTCCTGGACGCGCACATGCATGAGCATGCGGGTCACGTCGCGGCGCAATTCATTGAGCAGCGATTCAAATAACGCAAATGCTTCAGTTTTGAATTCATTGACCGGGTCGCGCTGCGCATGGCCGCGCATCCAGATGACCGACCGTAAGTGATCAAGCTGTTGCAGATGTTCACGCCAGTTGTTGTCGAGGGCGTGTAGCAGGATCATTTTTTCAAGCCGGCGCATCGCGTCCGGACCGACCTTTGCTGCATTTTGCGCCGCGAGATCGGCGGCGGCGCTCTCAAGCCGCTCGATGATTTCCGTATCAGCGACGCCTTCTTCTTTCGCCCAGTCCGCCACCGGGAACGTCCGGTCAAAGACTTCTTCGAGATCTTTCGATAGTCCTTCAACGTCCCATTGCTCGGCGTATGATTTGGCGGGAATGCGGACGGCGACCATGTCGTCGATCAGCTGGCCGCGCATGTCGGAGACAATGTCGTCGACCGTCTCAGATGACATGAACTCGATACGTTGTTCAAAAATGGCCTTGCGCTGGTCATTGATGACATCGTCAAATTTCAGGACGTTCTTGCGAACGTCGAAGTTGCGTTGTTCAACTTTTTTCTGCGCGGTTTCGACCGCCTTGGTGAACCAAGGGTGCTCGATGGACTCATCGGGCTGGATGCCGAAACGTTTCAGCATCTTCTCCATTCCGGCGCCGAAAATCCGCATAAGGTCATCTTCGAGCGACAGGAAGAATTTTGTGCCGCCCGGGTCGCCCTGACGGCCTGAACGGCCGCGCAGCTGATTGTCGATGCGCCGGCTTTCGTGGCGTTCCGTGGCGAGAACAAAGAGCCCGCCCGCGTCGAGCGCCTTTTGTTTTTCCTCTGCGATCTTGGCTTCGATCTCAGCGCGTTTTCGCGCAATCGCCTCTTCGTCGTCGCCGTCTTCGAGAGAATTCATCAGCGCCATGTCGACCGAGCCGCCAAGCTGAATATCGGTGCCGCGGCCGGCCATGTTGGTGGCGATGGTGACCGCCCCAGGCGCCCCGGCCTGCGCAATGATCTCCGCTTCTTGTTCGTGGAAGCGCGCATTCAGGACATTATGCGGCACGGGCGTTTTCTTGATCGCAAGTTCGTCAAGATACTTGGCGTTTTCTTCCAGTTCGGCCTTAAGGTCGGCTTCCTTGTCTTTTAGATCGCCCGCCTGGTCGCGCAGGCGCTTTGCGACATCGCGGAAAAATGCGCGGTCCGACAATAGTTCGGACAGAACTTCCGATTTCTCGATCGAGACCGTACCGACCAGAACCGGTTGGCCTTTGCGATGGCAATCGGCGATCTGGACAGCGATCGCCTTGTATTTCTCGTTAGCCGTCATGTAGAGCTCGTCGTCCATGTCGTCGCGAGCGATCGGCTTGTTGGTCGGAACTTCAAAAACGTTCAAATTATAAATGTCGGCGAATTCAGCCTCTTCGGTGATCGCCGTCCCGGTCATGCCGGCAAGTTTGCCGTAGAGGCGGAAGTAATTCTGGAAGGTGATCGAGGCGAGCGTCTGGTTTTCCGGCTGGATCTGCGCTTTTTCTTTGGCTTCAACCGCCTGATGGAGACCGTCGGACCAGCGCCGGCCTTCCATCATCCGCCCGGTGAATTCATCGATGATCACGACTTTGTCGCCGCGGACGATATAGTCCTTGTCGCGCTGATATATCTTATGCGCCTTCAGCGCCTGATCGACGTGATGGACGACAGAGATATTGACCGCGTCATAAAGGCTGTCGCCCTGCAGGAGCCCAGCTTCGTCGAGCAGGGCTTCGATTTTTTCGTTGCCTTCTTCTGTGAGGACGATCGACCGGGCTTTTTCATCGATCTCATAGTCTTCTTCGCTCAGTTGCGGAATAAAGCTGTCGATGGTGATGTACAGCTCGGATTTATCGTCTGTCGGCCCTGAAATAATCAGCGGCGTACGCGCCTCGTCGATCAGGATCGAATCCACTTCGTCGACGATTGCATAATGATGACCGCGCTGGACCATCTCTTCAATCGTGCTTTTCATGTTGTCGCGCAGATAGTCGAAGCCGAATTCGTTATTCGTTCCGTATGTGATGTCGGCGGCGTAGGCGTCGCGCCGCTCTACGTCCGATAGACCGTGCACGATGCACCCGGTCGTCATGCCAAGGCGTTCATAAACCCGGCCCATCCATTCCGCGTCGCGGCTGGCGAGGTAGTCGTTGACGGTGACGACGTGAACGCCTTTCCCGGTCAGCGCGTTCAAATATACCGGCAGGGTCGCGACAAGCGTTTTGCCTTCGCCGGTTTTCATCTCGGCGATGTCGCCGCCGTGGAGCACCATGCCGCCGACAAGCTGCACGTCGTAGTGGCGCTGTCCGAGCGCGCGCTTCGCCGCTTCGCGCACGGTCGCAAAAGCGTCTTCCAGAAGCTGGTCGAGGGTTTCGCCATCCTGGTAGCGCGCCTTGAGAGCGGCGGTCCTCTCAATCAGGCCTTCATCGCTCAGGGCGGCGATTTCGTCTTCGAGTGCGTTGATCGCCTCGACGCGCCGGCGCATCGGTTTCAGACGCCGATCGTTGGATGTGCCGAAAATCTTCTTCGCAAAGCCGAGAAGCGCCATAAAGTCCGCCCTTTAGAATGTCGCGCGCCTGCTGACGCTGCCCCTCGAGGCGCGGATCAAGCAGGCACTGCCGGCGCGGTCGAAAAGCGGTTGTTAAGAAACGTCGTTGAGATAAGCAGGGGTGATTTCACTGTCAACGAAGGGCGGCTGAATTCGCGGCCTGCTTTACCGCCCGCCGCCCGGCCTTGCGCCCTACGTGGTGCGGCCCGCGTCGTGTTGCGCCCCGCGTAGTATATTGTTTCGCCATCGCCTAAGGGACCAGGGCCGTGGTATTTGTATGGACTGTGGTTCGATGAGCGATGGACGCTGGAACGCATGAGCGCTGAGCCGAAAAACCGTCCCAAAAAGCCGCGCGGGCCCCGGCGGCGCCCACTTTACCGGGTGACCGGCTTTCTGGCGCGCGTTTGCGGCGCTGGATTGCGTGGAACCGGGCGGGCCATCGCCACATTCTGGCGGCTCCTTGGCGCTCTCGATGCGGCGCTCTGGAATGGATTTTTGCTCATTATCACCAGTTTGTTCCGGGCCGTGCGCTCGCTGGTCCTGTCGGCGCTCGGCGGGTTGGCGGAGTTTGTGGCATGGCTGCCGACCCGCGCCGGGCGCGCCTATGCGGCCGCCTCAGGCTTTGTGTTGATGATCGCCGGGCTGTGGATCGCCGACCAGTTGCGGCTTTCACCTGATGGTCCGACGGAGACCGCTGAGGCCAGCCGGACAGCGCCCGTCGATATAGAAGACCCGATATTGGCGCGCATGGGCGGGAAATACATTCATTTGAGCGAGATTGAGGCCGCCGCCCGTGCGGCCGGGCAATTGCGCCCGGAAGACACGCTGACCGCCCAGTCGGCGGCAAAACGCGGTCTCGTCGAGCAGTTTGTGGAACAGCGCCTCCTCTCGAACGCCGCCCTCGGCGCCGATCTCCACAAAACCCCGGACACGGCGAGGCGTCTGAAAGCCGCCCGTGATCGCATTCTGGCGGCCTCGCTCTTGCGGCGCCGGGTCGAAGAGGCCGTCACCGAGGAGACCATCGCAGCGCTCTATGAGGAAACCGCCGACGTCACGGTGCTCGGCGATGAGATCCGGGCCCGTCATATTCTCGTTGAGACCTATGACGATGCGCTCGCGATCTTGACGGCGCTGGACGAGGGCGCCGACTTTACGGTGCTCGCCCGTGAAAAATCGCTTGATCGTGCGACCGCGCCCCTTGGCGGCGAAATCGGTTACTTCACCCGGGACATGATGCCTGCGGTGTTTTCAACGGCCGCCTTCGCGGCGACGCCGGGCGCGCTTGCGCCGCCCTTTCAGACGGAGCGCGGCTGGCACATCCTGCAAGTGGTTGATCGTCGGCCCACAAAGGCGGTTGGCCTCAACGCGGTGCGAGACAATATCGAGCAGTTTTTGACTGAACGCACCATCGAGGAAGTGCTGATTGCGCTGCGTGCAGAAGCTGATGTTGTCTATTACGCTGTGGAGCCGGAACCCGCCGGTGCGGACACCGCGTCAGGGTCATCGCCAAGCGGCTTTCCGCGGCCCTGACGCTCATGAGTTTCCTTAACAAAATTAACCAGATTTCGTTACTTTCGCCTAAGACAATCGTGGCGATATTGAGGCAAGAATATGGCGTCAATTTTGTTGGTGGCTGCGGCTGCATTGATCGACAGGGATGGGCGCGTGTTGTTGGCGCAACGCCCATTGGACGGCGCGCAAGGCGGCCTTTGGGAATTTCCAGGCGGGAAGGTGAATGATGGCGAAACGCCCGAACAGGCGCTTGTTCGGGAATTGAAAGAAGAACTGGATGTCGACACACAAGCTTCATGCCTTGCGCCTGTTGCCTTTGCGTCGCACGATTCAGGAGCTTTTCACCTTTTAATGCCATTATTTATCTGCCGAAAATGGTCTGGGACCGCCAAACCGATCGTTGCGAAAGCGCTGAAGTGGGTGCGGCCGCAAGCATTGCAGAGTTTTGATATGCCGCCTGCGGACATTCCGTTAGCGGTGCAGCTGAGGGATATGTTATGAGCGAGCGGATCGACACTGCATGCGGCGCTGTGTGCGAGGCGGGGAGCGTGGCCGGTCATAATCCATGCGGCTCACATCAGGCGATCGCTGAAGCATTGCGCGCATTTTGGCGTGATGAAGAAGGCGGGACCGCCATCGAATACGGCCTCATCGTCGGGCTGATCTTCCTGGCGATTTTGGGAGCGGTCAATAATATGGCGACCAGCACCAGCGAGATGTATTCCGAAATCGAAAGCGCCATGCAATAAGGCGTAGCGCTTTAACGCCCAGCTTACCTCAAGACTTTTTCACCGCGCCGCCGCGAGCGTTTTCCTGTTTTGCGACCGCCTCAGCAAGCGAATGCGTCGCCGACCCCGGTTTCAGGGGTTTTGGTTGCGTTGCAGACGGGGCCCAGCCCGTTAAATAGACCACGTCAAACTGAACCTCGCCCCCGGCCTCATGTATCCGTCGCGCCGTATCAAGAGCAATTTCACGCGACAATGGCGGGCGTATTCCCTCCATTTTCAAAATACTTGTCTCCCCCATCGCGCGAAGGTCACCGAAGAGCCTATACGGACTATTATAGGTGATGAATACGCGGTCGAGGTCAGCCACTGGCAGCGCAAAACCCGCCCGCTGCAAGGCGCCGCCAAGGTCGCGAACCGTTGCAAAGGGCGCAACGCGCGGCGCAACGCCGCCGCCAATGCTTGCCTCGGCCGCATACAATGCCGTGCGCAACTGTTTCAGGGTTTCCTCGCCAAATAGCGCCGCGATCAAAAGCCCATCCGGTTTGAGCGCGGCCCGCATTTGCGATAGCGCGCCGATCAGATCGTTGGAGGCGTGCAAGGTCAGAAAACTGACGATCAAATCAAGGCTGCCCGGCGCAATGGGGAAGTATTCCTCGTCGGCGACGAAGGGTCGAGGCGCGAGATTCTGCGCGGCGGCTTTCGGCGCAATATCGGCATGAGCCGACCAGCCAATTTTGCTGGAAGACGCCATGGCGCGAGCAAAGTCTGGTGCGCCGTAGATGACCGCCCGATCAAAATGGCGCGTCGCCGTTTCAAGTCGGTCGAGAATATCAGTCGCCGCCCTTTCGCGGAGGAACGCGGCTTCGCAAAACCGCGCCCGCGCCCGACGTTGGCGCCATAATTGGCGGTCGAAAATCTGCGGCGGCGCATTAGAGACCCTGTTCATCATGAGGGCACCCTGCCTGCCTCCAACTATCGCATCAAGCAGGCCGGTGGCCTTCAGCACCGATAGCGCTACCATATCGGCGTGGCCGATGACCTTTTCAGACAAATCCCGGAGCGATCGCGCGATGGCTTTCGCTCTGTCGCAAGAGCAGCGCGAACCGCCTCGCGATTCTTGCTTGATGCAGTGTTGCCGCCGCTATGCCCGATCACTGGCGAGCCCGTGTCAGAGGCCGGCAATCTGAGCGCCGGGGGATGGTCGCAACTACAATTTATCGATGACCCAGTTTGCGCAGCTTGCGGCGCGCCTTTTGCCCATGATTACGGGGAGGGCGCGCTGTGCGGGTCGTGTCTTGCTTCGCCGCCGTCGTTTGATCGCGCCCGCGCTGCGGTCACCTATGATGATGCGAGCCACAAGGTGATTGTCGCTTTCAAGCATGCGGACCGGACGGACTTCGCGCCAATGCTGGGGTCCTGGCTGGCGCGCGCCGGCGCACCGATGGCGACGGCGCGATCCATCCTGCTGCCGGTGCCGCTGCATCGCCGCCGGCTGGCCGAAAGGCGTTTCAATCAGGCGGCGATGATCGCCGAAATTGCGGCCGAGAAACTGGGGTGCGGCTATGATCCGATGGCGCTGGAGCGGACACGTGCAACCATGCCCCAAAAGGAGCTTTCTGAAGACGCGAGAAAGAGGAACGTTTCAGGCGCTTTTGGCGTCCGCCCCGGCGCTGGCGACCTTGTGAAAGGCGCTCACATTATTGTCGTTGATGATGTGCTGACGACGGGTGCTACGATCTCCGCCTGCGCGCGCGCTCTCAAGGCGGCGGGCGCCGGCCGCGTCGACGCTCTGGTGGCGGCGCGGGTTGTCAGGCACGGTCAAGACGCCATATAGCGCTTGCAAAAAAGGGATTTCGCTCGATGCAACCAGTCACGATTTATACGAAACCGCTTTGTCCATACTGTGTGCGGGCGATGGCGCTTTTAAAGAAAAAAGGCGCGCTGGTGACCGAGATCTCCGCCGCGTTCGACAAGCAAAAGCGGGAGGAAATGATCACGCGTTCCGGCGGCGCGCGCACTTATCCGCAAATTTTCATCGGCGATAAGCACGTAGGCGGATCAGATGATCTCGCCGCGCTTGATCGCGCCGGTGATCTTGACGCGCTTTTGAATGCCGCCTGACCCAATATCTGACGCTTCTGAGTTTGTTGCGGCCTGCGTCCAGTTGCGCTCCGGCGTCGACCGGCGGGTCAATATCGAAGCCGCCAAGGCGCTCATTGAAACTGCGGCCCGGCGCGGCGCGACGCTCATTGCAACGCCCGAGATGACCAATGTTGTCGATCAAAACGCCAGGCGGCTGCTCGGCGGGATTGATCGGGAAGCGGACGCCTTTGAAGTATCCGAATTCGCATCGCTGGCGGCGCGTTTGCAGATATGGCTTCTCGTCGGATCGCTGGCGCTCCGAGACGATCAGGAGGCCAACGATAGTGGCGCCGCAAGCGCGGTGAACCGGAGTTTTCTGTTCGCGCCCGACGGGGCCATCGCGGCGCGTTATGACAAGATCCATATGTTCGATGTTGTCTTGCCGGACGGCGAAAGCTGGCGCGAGTCCAGCGTTTATAAGCCGGGGTCGAGCAGCGTTGTCGCCGCAACCGGGATCGCAACCTTCGGCCTGTCGATTTGTTACGACCTGCGCTTTCCAGGACTGTATCGGCGGCTGTCCCAATCTGGCGCAGAAATTCTGACGGCGCCGGCCGCCTTCACGCGCCAAACCGGCGAAGCGCATTGGGAAACGTTGTTGCGTGCCCGGGCGATCGAAAACGGCGCTTATATGATTGCGCCGGGTCAGGGCGGGCGCCACGAGGACGGCCGCGAAACCTACGGCCGCAGCATGATTGTAGATCCCTGGGGCCGCATTCTCGCGAGTGCGGATCATGACGAGCCGGGCGTCATTCTTGCATCGATTAACCTCGAAGCGGTGCGCGACGCGCGGCGCGCCATTCCGAACCTTGCTCTTGAAAAAGCCCCTGAAATCATCAAGTTTACTGCATGATCAAGTACAATGTCGTCTGTAAATCCGCCCACGAATTCGAAGGCTGGTTCCGGTCCAGCGACGATTTCGACCGGCAGGCTGAAAGCGGACTACTGGAATGCCCGCTTTGCGGTTCCGTTGAGGTGCGTAAGGCGATCATGGCGCCGGCCGTCGCGCGCTCGTCCTCACGCGTTGATGCGGGCGGACGCGCAGTGCCGCCTGAGACATCCAGAAAGCTCTCCGAAATGCGCGATGCGATGGTCCAGGCCGCCAAAAGGGCGCGCGACTACGTGGAAAAGAATTACGAGTATGTCGGCGAAAAGTTTCCGGAAGAGGCGCGGCGCATCCATTACGGGGAAAGCGACGAGCGACCGATTTTCGGCGACGCTACCGGTAAGGAAGCAAAAGAGCTCATTGATGAAGGCGTTGCGATTGCGCCGCTCCCCGGTCCGGTGAAAGCGGATCGGGCCGGCCCGGTTCTTCCCGGCCAGAACTCGAGCCAGGGTCCCGGCCAGAGCCCAAGCCAGAACGTCGCCGCCAACAACAGCGCCGATGTTGCGTCAGCGGATAGCGAAAAGAAAAAACTAAACTGAAGCTGTTCCCCGTCAGGAATGGCGCCTCAAACAACATTGTGCGCCAATGATCGGTATCGGGATTTATTTCTC
>JBCBBT010000050.1:0-24694 GCA_038531315.1 Pseudomonadota bacterium | reverse complement strand
GCGGTCACGACGATTTTGCTTGCCAAAATAGAAGTGGCGACCGCACCGACCGCGTCGCCGGCGCCGGTGATGACAAAATCTTCAGATGAGAAAACGATCGCCGCTATTGACGAGATTCGCGCAGACGCGAAGCTGGATCAGGCGGAATTTTAGGACCTTTCACGGTGAAACCGATGGTATCCGCAATGAAAGTGATGATGAGCGTTGCGATTTTTGCCGCGCTTAGCGGGTGCGTCGTCGCCGATGTCGCAGGCGCGGGCCTTTCCGCTGGCGGCGCGGCCATCAAAACAGGTGTAAAAGTAGGCGGCGCGACCGCCAAAGCCGGCGCCGGCGTCATCGGCGCCGCAACGCCCAAGGGCTCTGACGATAGCGAAACCCGCTCCGATGAAACGGAAAACGGCGCGTCCTCAGATGAGAACGCGCCGCGTCGGTAGGGATCGCTCCTTTGCTATGAGCGGGCGGCGCTTTCGGCGACAGCCCGCAAGGCCTAAGCGGAGCAATGACTTTCTCTATGAGCCGTATTTGACCGAACAACCGTAAGGCTTTGTCGTTTCATTTGCGACAGCAGCGCCGGTTGAGACCGCTTCGACGGCGGCGGTGACAAAGTTTTGAGCGCCCTCGCCGCCGCGCGGCTTGTCGTCAATCGCGCCGTCATAACGCAGCGTCTGGTCACCATCGATCACAAACATATGCGGCGTGGTCTTCGCGGCATAAGCCCGGCCGATGTCGCCGCTCTCGTCGAGAATGACGTAATCCGGCATCGCGTTGTGGTTGGCGACGATCGTATTCGCCTTCTCAGCAGTGACGTGGCCCTGCTTGCCGGGGGCGGACGAGATCACCGAAATCCAGACCGCACCATTTTCTTTTGAGGCTTCCTGCGTCGCTTGCATGTTGCCGGATTTATAATGTCTTTGCACGAACGGACAGCCGTCATTGGTCCACTCAAGAACGACGGTCTTGCCGCCGAACTGATCAAGCGAAATGGTTTCGCCGGCGCTGGTGACGCCCGAAAAATCAGGCGCTGTTTCGCCGACAACCGGTCCGGCGAGCGCGGCTGTCGCCGCCAAGGGCGCTGCGGCGATGGCGCAGACTAAAAAATGGGCTCGTTTCATAGATCGCTCCTTTTCATAGCGTGAGATAAAGTCAGGATTTCGGTGAGGCCGAAATTGCGTTCAGGATTGAGCGTTCGCTAAGCGGTAAAGGCAGCACCTGCGGCGCGCCGCTCGGCGGGTAAAAGACATAAAGCGGCACGCCATTCGCACCAAAGGTTTCAAGGGCGTCGGTAATCGCGTCATCGCGCAACGTCCAGTCAGCGACCATCACGGCGACGCCTGCTTCACTGAAGGACCGCGCAAGCGAAGGCCGCGAGAAAAGCGTCGCTTTGTTGAATTGACAGGTAACGCACCAGGCGGCGGTGAAGTCGACGAAAACCGGCGAGCCCGCCGCCCGCAGCTCCGCAAGCATTTGCGGGGAATAAGCATAGGCCTCAAAAGCGCCATGGGATTTAACGACGTCGGCGCGCGCGGTTTGGACGGGCGCTGCGGGAACAGAGCGTAGGCTGACAAGCGGCGCAAGCGCTGCCGCCGCCGCGCCCGCCGCCGCTGCACGCCAAATCAGGCCGCGCGACGGTGAGGTCTTCGACAATTCAAAGAGCCATGCGGCCATTGCCAGAAAGACGGCGCCAGACAATGCAAACGCAAGCCCGCTCGGCCCCGACTGTTGCGCGAGGACCCAGAGGAAAAAAGCCGCCGCTGCGAAAACAGGAAATGCGAGCGCCTGTTTGAAAGTCTTCATCCAGGGCCCGGGTCGCGGCAGCAACCGCCCCAGCGCCGGTGAGAATGATAGGGCGACATAAGGCAATGCGAGCCCCGCGCCGATTAGTAGAAATATCAGCATACCCCATAATGGCGGCAGAAAGACAGCTGCGCCCATTGGCGCGCTCAGCAATGGACCAATACAAGGGGCGGCGACGAGAACGGCGAGCATCCCCGTGAAAAAAGCACCCGCGCCGCCTTGCTTCGCCGCAAGACCGCCGCCGGCGCCTTGCAGGCTCTCGCCAATGTCGAAGACGCCGGCAAGATTAAGGCCGACAAGGAACAGGATATAGGCCGATATCAAAACGACGGCCGGAGACTGAAGCTGGAAACCCCAACCAACCTGCTCGCTCCCTGCGCGCAGGATTAACAGCAAACCGCCGAGCACCGCGAATGAGGCGATCACGCCGACACCGTATAAAAGACCATGGCGGCGGGCGACCGCGCCGCCATCGGCCTCGCCGGCGCTGTCAATCAAAGACGCAGCCTTAATGAAGACGACCGGAAAAACGCAAGGCATGACATTGAGCAAAATGCCGCCGAAAAATGCCGCCGCGAGCAAGAAGAAGAGACCGCCGCCCATATTGCCAGCCAGGCCGCCATCCAGGCCGCCAGCCGCGTTCGCCGATCCGGACGCGCCGCCGCTCGCAACTGGACGCACAGGCGCCGCAGTAAAAGCCGTTGTAGAGGCGTAATCCTCGCATCCGCGGAACGCCTCGCCCTCACGAACCGCGATCAAACACTGCCCGCGCGCGCCGTCTTCCGCGCCCAGAACCCCGCGCACTTCAGAAAGAGCATCCGGGTCATACGCACCGGCAGGTTTCAGAGAAATCGTCAGCACGCCGTTTTCAAACGCAGCGCTTTGCTCAGCAGCCGGTTCGATCAGACCTTCGACTTCCGGAAAAAAGACAAGGTTGCTCAGATCGGCTGGCGACGCCTGATCGCCAAGATCGACAGTAATCGTCAGTGTTTCGGGTTGCGCATCGAAACTGGCGTCTGTCGCCGCGTGTGTGGGCGCGCGCCGGAAGCCTTCGTTGATCAAAGCAGCCTGCGCGCTTCGCGGCGCGCTTTCCGCCACAGGCAGGCTCAATGTGAAGGCGCCCTCCTCGGGAACGCAGATTTCCTCACAGATGAGCCACGTCGCCTCGATTGTAATATCGATGTCGCCGCCAATTTTTGCGTCGCCATCAAGACGAACGGGCACAAGAAAAATCGGATCGCCATGATGGCCGAAATTGGCGAACGGGCCGACAAAAATTCGCTCCGGTGACGGATAAACGACCTCGCCTATCGAAATGCCCGGCGGGGTCCGCCAGCGTAAATCAAGCGGCAAACCGCTATCGCCAGGGTTCTTCCAGTAAACGTGCCAGCCGAGCGCAAGCTTCTGGCTGAGCGCGAACCAGACGGTTTCGCCGGGCGCGAATGCATTCCGGTCCGTTACGACGACGCTGGTGGCGCGCTCCGTCTCCACACGGTTTGAGGACGCAGCCTCAGCGGCCGCGCCGAAAAACACGGCGGCGACGATCACCGCCGAAGCGAAACCGGCGACGGCGCAGCGGAGATAAGAGGTTAAACAACGACAAATCATGCGCGTTTCTATCGCGGGTGCAGGTCAAAAAGTACTGATTTATCGACGAAATACCCGTCCGCTCGCGGATATGTGAGCCAATCGCCTGGATATGCATGGATCGCAGCGACGAAACAGCGCGGCGATCCATGATTTAAAACGCGGCGTGAGGCCGGCGCTTGGGTTGGCGCCGCCACAACCGTCCCATGGCGGGTGGGCGGGAGCGCGTTAGTTTATCGGCGCTTGCGCCATCAACTGGTCTTCGGTCAGGTTGAACCGTTCTGCGCGCATTTGCATGATCACACGCCAGTTGCCGAGCGACATCAGCTGTGCGTAGAGGATCGGCAGGACACCGCGTTTGCGCAGATCGAGAAATGCCTCATCGTCAAGCGTGTTCAGCTTTTGCTCGTCAATGCCAAAATACCCGGCGAACGGTTTCGGCTCGCCGCCCGATGTCGGCGTATACTGAGCGCTCTGACTTGACACGAGATCCTTCTCCAGAAGGATTTTCATGATCTCCATCGTCCGTAGACGATCAGTTTCATATTGTTTGCAAAATTCAAGCGCCTGTTTGGTGGCGTCGCTCGACTCGCCGTTGTCATCAAAGAACTTCACTTCCGGACTTGCCGATACGCCCTTGTGGCCAGCGTCGATGACAATCGCGAACCGGTCGCCGCCGGTTTCGCTCGCCAGCGCAAACGGATAGCGTCGCAAATACCCCGGGACGTAGGCGCCCTGCTGCCAGAGACCATCTTCGCCGACGAACAGATTGACGTCGTCGAAGATGCCGACGACCGCCAGCGGCACAGGGTCTTCCTGGCTCAAGAATACGATCGGGAAACTTTTCGACGCGCTCGGGATTTCGGTGATGGTGAGCGGAATGGCTCTTACTTTCGCGCAGAATTCATAAGGGTTGTCGATCTGGCTAAGACCCATGGCGCCATGTTGCTCCCGGTTAAGAAGTTCCGGGCGCTCAAAAAGAAACATGTTGCCGGTTACTTCCGGCGAAGACTGCGTTTGGCTCATGGCCGACCTTTCTTTGCGTGCTGCAGCGACGTATTTTCGCTGTGCGGGACGCCCCTCGCGCCCTCTTTAACGGTGATCCGACAGCCGTCTAGCAAAAAGGGCTCCGCGGTCCAAGGGCTGTTTCAAAATCCCCCGGCGCCGTGTCGCGTGACCTATTGCGCGGCGGCCAGCCCATAGAGCGTTTGCAAAAACGCAACGTCCGCGGCAGCCCTGTGCCGGCGCGGCGCGCGCGCCTCCGCCTCGCCCACAAGGGCTTCGGCATGTGCGCCCATCATGGGCGTGACAAGATCGGCGAAAGCCAGAATTTTGAACCCTTGGCGGATTCGCGCCGTTGCAAAGAGCCGATACAGCCAGAAACTGTCCCAATCCGGTGCGTCCGAATAAACAGCACGCCCCGATAGCGCCGCATTCAACGCCTCGCATACGACGGAAATAGCCGCCCCCTCACGCGCCAACCTGTCACGGCTAAGCCCGTGCAGCTTTTCAGCTTCCGGATCCCAGGCCGCGTTATTCCAGGAAGCGTCGGGCCGGATCAGGATGGCGGTCGGCGCGCCCGTCACACCGCCCAAACCAACTTCAACAGGCCATGACGCGGCGCCAAGCCCGGAAGCCTCGAGATCGATAAACGCCAAAGCGCCATCGAGAACGCCATCGCTGGGTAATTCAGTTTCAGTCAATTGGCTGCGCCGCCCGCCGCGCACTATCGCCTAGTCAGGCGCGACAGATGTCTCCGTCTGACGATAGGCGCCAGACACTGGATCCTTCTCAAGATCGATGATGAGCGGGCTCTTACCGGCCCGCTCTTCGCTTTCGCTCTGACGCATCGCCTCGGCGAATGCGCGCCGCGCGCTGCGTGTGCGCTTTTCCAGAAATCGGGCTGCCGCCACCGTGCCGACGATGACGGCGACCCCGGCGACAATGCCTGTCATAGCGCTCATGCGATGCGCCTCCTCCGGGTTACCGCCCGTAGCGCGCCCACAAGGCGCGTTCATCGAGAGCGGAAATAACCGCCGCCGGGTCCACCAGAGGCCCCGGGGCGTCGCCGCGCCCCGATAGCAATCGCTTCAAGAGCGACGATGACCCGGGCGTGATCCGTTTAATAATAACATCATCTCCGAAGCGGCGGGGCAAAAAATCGCCCATCTGAGCGATTTCGTCGACGAGCCCGCGCGCCTTCGCTTCCGGCGCGGCCCAAAATGCGCCCGAAAATGTGTCGTCATGGGACGCGGACAGTTTTTCGCCGCGCCGGTTTTTGACCAGCTCTATGAACTGCTCATGCAGCGTGTTTAGAATGGTTTCAAGTCGCGCGACCTCCTCTGGCCGCTCCGGCCGGAAAGGATCAAGCTGGCTCTTGTTGTCGCCCGCGGTATGGACCCGTCGATCGACGCCGAGCCGCGCGATCGCCTCGGTGAAGCCGAAGCCCGCCGAAACAACGCCGATCGACCCGACAATGGAGCTCTCATCGGCGAAAATCTCGTCGCCGGCGGCCGCTAGAATATACCCACCGGAAGCGCCCACATCTTCGATGAAGGCGAGCACGGGGACGCCCTTTTTGGCGGCCTCGCGCCTGATTGCATTATGGATCAGGCGCGACTGCACCGGCGAGCCGCCGGGCGAATTGATCGCCAAGGCGACGGCTTTCAGTGATTGCGGCTTGAAAGCCTGTTTAATTGCGTCTTCTAGTCGCGCCGCGTTCAGGCCTTTCGAACCGGGAGCGGGCGTATCGCCGATTGCGCCGGACAAGGTGAGCACCGTCACCACGGGCTTGTCGCCCGGCGTAAAGGGAAGCGCCCGCCAAACAGCTGTCAGCGCGCGCCGGATGGGATTTTTTGAAGGGTCGGACATCGCGCTCACTTAGGCGGGAAATTCAAGTCGGGCAATAAGCCCGCCGTCGCATACGGCAAAGTCTCAAAGACGCCGCGCCGGTCGCCTTATCCGGGCGATCGGTCGCGCAAACGCGCCTTGACCGGTTTGCCTTCAATCCCCACTGTATCGACAAGTTTGTTAATTGAAATTCGTATGCAAATCGCCGCAATACCGACCACGCCGGGTGCGCTGCCGAAAGGCGAAGCGGACTTCTCAAAAGCTGTCGCCGTATTACGCACGCTGAACGAGGACGATTTGAACCGTACGAGCGCTGCGATCATGGAGCAGCTGAACTCAGCGGTTAAAATGATCCCGGAGCTTGCCGGCCATTTGTTGACGGCAGGCGGCAAGCGGTTGCGCCCGATATTGACGTTATCAGCGGCCCGCCTCCTCGGGTATGAGGGCGATCATCACATCAAGCTGGCGGCGGCTGTTGAACTCATCCATGGGGCGACGCTGTTGCACGATGATGTCGTTGACGGCTCGCACATGCGCAGGGGCGCAAAGACAGCGAATTTAATCTGGGGCAACAAAGAAAGCGTCCTTGTTGGCGATTATGTTTTCTCACGCGCCTTCGAATTGATGGTCGCCGCCGGCGATCTGCGCGTTTTGCAGGTCCTCTCAAACGCGTCGGGCGTCATTGCGGAAGGCGAAGTGCTACAGCTCGCGACGCAGAAAAATATCAATGCGACGTTCGAAATGTACCTCGCTGTCGTTGAGTCGAAAACGGCCGCATTGTTCGCCGCAGCCGCGCGAGCGGGGGCGATTATCGCCGGCGCCAATGCAGACGCCGAAGACGCTCTGCGTCGATATGGCCGCAATCTTGGCGTCGCCTTTCAACTTGTCGATGACGCGCTGGACTATGCCGGATTCGAAAAAAGTCTCGGCAAGAGTGTCGGCGATGATTTTCGCGAAGGCAAAATGACGCTGCCGGTCGTTTACGCGCTGGATCGGGCGAGTGACAAAGAACGCGCCTTCTGGAAGCGCGTCATCGCCGAAGGCGATCAGCACGAGGATGATTTCGAGCGCGCCCGCGAAATCATGACTGCGAACGATGCAATAGAAGATACGCTGATCTGCGCCCGTCGTTATGCTGCAAGAGCGCTCGACGATTTGGCGGAAACGCCTGCGAACGCTTATAGCGACGCCCTTGCAGCGCTCGCCTCGCAGTCTGTCCTGCGGGCGCACTGATAGACCGTCGGAAGCTGTAATTGATGGCTTAGGCTGATTGTCGCGCGGGTACGATTACGGCGGGGCTTTCTTCCAGCAGTTCAAGATCGCCGATCAAGTCTTCTTCATCAAATTTTGGCGGCCCCTTTACGGCGCGCTCTTTACGGCGCGCCCTTAGCTCACGCACCATCTGCGCAATTGAGCGCAGATTGTCGTCTTCGGTCTCGAAAAATCCGGCGCGGCGGGATTGAATGAAAATCGACACGGCTGGGCCGGTCATCAAAATGGCGACTAACAGCGGCCCGGTCCATTGCACTGCCGGCGGCGCATGCATCATGAAGATCGCGACCGCCGTCGAAACCGCCGTTAACATTGTATAGATGCTGGTGACGCGCACATGAGAATAACCGTGACGCATCAGCAATTGATAAAGATGTTCGCGATGGGCGTTCAGAACATTCTGGCCGCGTGCGAGCCGGTGCGCCACCGTGAACAGAGCATCGAACAAGAACGGCGACATGGCGGTCGCAACGAATAACGCATTCAGCGTCGCGCCTTCAACGCGTGCGCCAAGGATTGCAAATCCTGCAATCAGAAAACCAATGCTCTGGCTGCCGCTATCCCCCATGAAGAGTTTTCCATAAGGAAAATTGACCCGCAAAAAGCCGCCAATGGCGAAGACCAGCACCATGGCGGCGATAGCGAGGGTTGGCGCGCCGAGGCCGGCGGCGGCGACAGAAAAGGCGCTTAGAACAATGACCGCGCTGGCGCCGGCCAGCCCGTCGGCGCCGTCCATGAAATTGAACGCATTCATGAAACCGATAATCCACAAAAGGCTTACGAGCCCGCCCAGAAAGCCAAGCGTCACAAGCCCCACAAAAGGCAGCGGCAAGGTTTCAAATCCACCGAAAAGGACCACAAAACAAATCGCCGCCGACGCCTGAAATCCCAGCTTGATGCGTGACGACAAAGCGAACCGATCGTCAAGAAAGCCAAAAAGAGCGATCACAATCCCGAAAGCGGCCAGTACAAGCAGCAGATTCTTGTCGGCGACGTCTTTCGAAAACCCTGTGATCAATAGGATCGCCGCCGTCCAGCCGCCCATGATCGCGACGCCCCCCGCCCGCGGCGTGATGCGGGCGTGGCTTGATCGGTGGTTGGGTTTATCCGGCAACAGCTTGCTGCGCGAGACAATCCGGGAAGCGGCGTAGGACAAAATCAGCGCAATTGACGCGGCGATAGCCACGACAATCCAACCGCTGAATGGCGTCCCGCTGAGTTCCATGGATCCGGCGAACGTCCCTTCCCTGACGCGTGCAATGCAAGCACCACTTATGGGCCTAACCGCCAGTATCATGCAATCGGCTGAACGCAGTCTTTATAGACCGTAAGAAATGCGCAGCCCGCGCGGCCGCTTACCTATGCGTCCTCGCGATGAGCGATTGATGTCGCCAGCGACCACCAACCGCGCGCCTGCGCCGCCCGCGCGCAGTCTTGGGCGTCCCCGGCGGCCTCAAAAAGCGCAAAACATGTGGCCCCGCTGCCCGACATGCGTGCGCCAAGACAGCCTTGTTGCGCCGACAAAAAACGCAGGACGTCGCCGATCAACGGCGCGATTTCCATCGCCGGCGTTTCAAGGTCGTTGCGCGTCTCGCTGAACAAGGCGCCGATATCGACAACGGCGCCCGGGGCCGGCTGAAAAAGCTGGGGCGGGGGCGGCGTAATATCAGCGGCGTCGAACCGTGAAAACACCGGCCCCGTCGGCATATCAACGCCGGGATTGACGAGGCACATCGACAATGCGGGCAGCGCCGGTCCCGGCGCCAGGATTTCGCCGGCGCCGGAAACATTGAGAGGCGCACGGGTGAGGCACGCGGGCACATCGGCCCCGAGCTCGAACGCGAGACGATGCAGCTCTGCGTTAGCCGGCCAGCGCCCCCAAAACCGACAGAGCGCGCGAAGCGTTGCGGCGGCGTCCGCTGAGCCGCCGCCGATGCCGGCCGCAACCGGCAAGCGCTTGTCGAGCGTGATCGCCGCCCCGGCGCGCAGGCCCGCCTCAGAACGCAAGGCAGCGGCGGCCTTAAAGACCAGGTTGGTTTCAATAGGCTCGCCGCTCAGGCTGTCGGCGAACGGGCCTTCAATTGCCACTGTCAGATCACTGCTCGGCGCAACACGGACCACATCGCCGTCATTGGCAAAAACAAAAAGGCTCGCGAGGTCGTGCAGCCCGTCGCTGCGAAGCGGTCCGACATGCAGGTAAAGATTGACCTTGGCGGGCGCGATTTCCTCGATCATCTGAACACGCGGTTCCGGGAGCAAATTAGCGATCGTCGCCGGCGGCGCCGGCGCCGGGCGTTACTGCGCCTAATCCGTCCGCAATCTTTTTGTTGACGCTCGCTTTCAACTTGGCCGGCGGATCCAGTTCCAGGACGCGCCGCCACTCATATTTCGCTTCAATCTTGCGCCCAAGACGCCAGTAGACGTCGCCAAGATGATCCGTAATCGTTGGATCGGACGGCTCCAGAGAAGCCGCCAATTCAAGATGCTTGACCGCTTCTTGGTAATTGCCGCGTTGGTAATAGGCCCAGCCGAGACTATCCGTTATTGCGCCCGAGCCCGGCTGAAGCTCGACAGCCTTTTCGATGAGATCGAACGCCTCTTCCAGATTGACGCCCCGTTCGGCCCATGTGTAGCCGAGATAGTTAAGCGTCGTCGGCTCTTCTGGCGCAAGCTCCACGGCTTTTTTCAGATCTTTCTCAGCGCTTTCCCACCGGCCGAGTTCATTCAACGACCCGCCGCGCGCAACATAATAGCGCCACGCGCTTTCGTCCGCCTCATCGCCCAAAGCGGCGATTATGCTATCCGCGAGCGCAACCGCCTCTTCGTGACGGTTTTCTACTGCATAAAAATTGACGAGCGTTGTGCGCGCATCAATCGCCGATGGATCCTCGTCTACGACGGCTTTCAAAACCGAAATCGCTTTGTCGTTTTCTTCGCGCACTGCGTAGCCGCTGGCGATATAAATCTGCGATACCTCATAAAGCGGCGACGACGCCGGGATCGCCGACAACATCGCGCGCGCCGCATCAAAATCTCCGTACTCGTTGTAAATGCGCCCCGCCAGATTGCGCGCCTGATCAAGCTCCGGGTCTAGATAAAGCGCCAGTTGGCTAAGCGACAACGGAAGGTTAAAGCGCGGCTCGCCAACATTGAACCCAGCACGTTCGGCGCGCACGCGCTCACTCACGGTCTGATCAAGGATAGCATGGGCCATTGTGTAGTAGGCGATCGCGACACCTTGCGATGCATCGACATTCTGAAACGCTGATGACGGTCGGCCATTTTCAAGGCGTGACAAACCAGCGTCGGCGATCCGGCGCGCCTCGCCGCGCTCGCGCGCTAACAAGCCATAATAATCACGCACCGCCTGCGCATCGCCGGTGCGCTCAAGAAACGCGCCATAGGCAACCCGCCCGACCGGGCCGCCAAGACCAAAAACGGATTTTTGATGCGCCAAAAGCGCAGCGCCGTCATCGCCCTTTTTTTGCGCCAGCAGCGCCTCGTGGAGCGCGTGAAAACCTTTGAAGACGCCTGCATCATTGCCGTTGAGGCGCGCAAGCGCCGCATCAGAGCCATTGAGCGCGTCTTCAATCCAGACGTCCGTCAGGAAAGCCGTAGCGTTAAGAAACGGCGCATCAAAAGGCCCGCCGACAATCCGGCGCGCCTCTTTGTAATTGCCATTTTTGATCGCGACCGCCGCGAGCGTCGTCCGCGCAAGACCGTCATTATCGTTGGCCTCACTGGCGAGCTGGCGCCGGGCAAGCCGCGCCGCCGTTTCGATATCGCCGGCGGCGAGACTATAAAAAAACGCGTTCTGCAACAGGGGTGCGCTGCCGGAGAAGTCCTCAAGCGCGTCCGAGTAGGCGGCGGCGGCGACATCGACAGCATTCTTTTTCGCCGCCAGGCGTCCGGCCAGATAATCGCCGGTGGCTGACGGTTCACTGGGCGTCAACGCACAAGCCGAAAGTCCGACGAAAGCCGCACCTGCAAGACAATTTTTTAGAAAACGCAACGGCTTCTCCTCAGGCGCTTGATAAACGATGACGACGCAACAGGATCAGCTCCCCAAAGCCGTCACATATTCGGATAATTTGGCCCGCCGCCGCCCTCCGGCGTCGTCCAGACAATGTTCTGCGAGGGGTCTTTGATATCGCAGGTTTTGCAGTGGACGCAATTCTGGGCGTTGATCTGAAATTGCGGCGCCCCGCCGTTTTCCGCCGCCAGCACCTCATAAACGCCGGCCGGGCAATAACGCTGCGCAGGTTCTGCATAAATAGGCAAATTGCGCTCGATCGGCGTCGCGGGATCTCGCAGTTTAAGATGCGCCGGCTGATCTTCCTCATGATTGGTCGCCGAAAAGGACACATTCGTGAGGCGGTCAAAAGTGATCACGCCGTCAGGACGCGGATAATCGGGCGCCTTGTGCTGATCGGCCGGCTCCGTCGAGGCGGCGTCTGTTTTACCGTGGCGCATGGTGCCAAAAAAAGAGAACCCGCTAACGATCGTGTTGGTCCAAAGATCAATACCGCTCAGGGCGATCCCGCCCAGAACCGTTCCGAACTTTGTCCATAACGGCTTTGCATTGCGCGCCTTGTAGAGTTCGGCGCGAACCGGCGACGCCTGGTACGCAGCTTCGTATGCGGCAAGCTCATCGCCTTCGCGCCCGTCCGCAATTGCGTCAAAGGCCGCATCGGCGGCCATGATGCCCGTCAGCATCGCATTGTGGTTGCCCTTAATCCGCGGTAGGTTCACAAAACCCGCCGAACAGCCGATCAGCGCGCCGCCCGGAAATGTCAGCTTCGGCACCGATTGATAGCCGCCTTCCGTGATGGCTCTGGAGCCGTAAGCGAGCCTTTTGCCGCCTTCGAGAAGCGCTTTGATTTCAGGGTGTTCTTTGAATTTTTGAAACTCGCCATACGGATAAAGATGCGGGTTTTTATAATTGAGATGGACGACGAAACCGAGCGCGATTGTGTTGTCATTATAATGGTAAAGAAATGAGCCGCCGCCGGTGTCATTGTCGAGCGGCCATCCAAACGAATGTTGGACATGGCCGGGGCGGCTTTTTTCCGGCTCTATTTCCCAAAGTTCCTTCAGACCAATCCCGTATTTCTGAGGATCGCTGGCGGCGTCAAGGTCAAATGCACTGATAATCTGCTTACTGATCGAGCCGCGCACACCTTCGGCGAGAAAGACGTATTTGCCGACAAGCTCCATGCCGGGTTCGTACGAGTCCTTGCGCTTGCCGTCCTTGCCAATGCCCATCTCGCCGACGACAACGCCGCGCACGGACCCGTCCGGGCGGGTCAGATATTGCGACGCCGCCATGCCGGGGTAAATTTCAACGCCCATGGCTTCAGCCTGCTCAGCCAGCCAGCGGCAGACATTGCCCATCGAGACAATGTAGTTGCCGTGATTTTTAATCATCTCCGGCATCGCAAAGACCGGCAAGTCGGCGGACCCGCCGGGGCCCATCACTTTGAAACTCTCCGATTTCACAGGCGTGTCGAGCGGCGCCCCGCGCTCTTTCCAGTCAGGCAAAAGCGCGTCGAGGCCGACCGGGTCGAGGACGGCGCCGGAGAGAATATGAGCGCCGACTTCAGAGCCCTTTTCGACGACCACCACATTGATATCGCCGCCAGCGGCCTCGGCCTTTTGTTTCAGGCGGATAGCGGCGGAAAGGCCCGCCGGCCCGGCGCCGACAATAACGACATCGAACGCCATCTCTTCGCGATCAACAGCCTCATCTGTCATAAAAAGACTTCCTGCTTCTTTTCCTCTTTAAGGTGCATGGCAAATTTCAGCGCTGAAAGCCATGAGGTTTGGCGCCGCGCCGGCGCGCGTTTTGGCTGCTTGCGCGCCACCATTTAGGGCCTATCGTTAAGAAATGTATGAACCGGTGCTGTCTCCTGACGAAGCAAGAGCGCTTTTGCGCTGGTACGCGGATATGGGCGTCGATGAGGCGGTCGCGCCGACTCCGACAAATCTGTTTTCATGGCGCACAGATAGACCGGGGCTTGCGGCCGCAACCGCGCCAGCTGCTGCCCGCAAACACCAAGCCGTATCCGGCGCGCCATCGAGCCCCGCACCAGCCATGGTCGCCGCAAACCCCGCGGACGCTCCGATGCCCGCTGACGAGGCGGTGGCCGCGGCGCAATCCGCAGCGCGCACGGCCGATAATTTTGAAGCGCTGATCGCCGCGATTGAGGCTTTTGAAGGCTGTCCTTTGAAGGCCGGCGCCCGGAAAACCGTGGTCGCCGACGGATCGCCCGGCGGCGACCTCCTCGTCCTCGGCGAGGCTCCGGGACGCGATGAAGATGCGACCGGCAAGCCTTTTGTAGGGCGCGCCGGACAGTTGCTCGACAAGATGCTCACGTCAATCGGGCGCGCGCGCACCACCGACACACTGATTTCCAATGTGATTTTCTGGCGTCCGCCGGGGAACCGGACGCCGACCGCGACGGAGACCGCCATCTGTAGGCCCTTTGTCGACCGGCTTATCGAACTAACCGCGCCGAAAGTGATCCTTCTGGCCGGCGGCGCGCCGACCCAGGCCATGCTTGGCCTTAGCGGCATCATGCGCGCGCGCGGCGTCTGGCGCGATATCGAGATCGGCGGACGCGCGATCCCGGCGATGCCAATATTTCACCCGGCGTTCCTGTTGCGCCAGCCGATGCAAAAACGACTCGCCTGGCGCGATCTTCTTGCGCTCGATCAACGGTTAAGAGAAGGTTAAGGATGGTTTGGGACATCGATCCGATTACCTGATCCGCATTTCGGCGACCTGACAGGAGCGAGCCTTGTTTCGAAGACGACTGCCCGTTGCGATACTGATTTCAACCAGCCTTTTCTGGGTTGGCGCTCTTGAAGCGCATGCTCTCACATCGCCGGAAGCCGAACCGGTCGCCAACGCGCCGCGCGATCGTTCGGACTTGCTGACTGTCCTCAGCGAACGCGATATTGATCTTTATACCGATATTTTTTCGCTTCAGGCGCGCGGCGCCTGGTCGCGCGCTGACAAAAAAATTTCCGCGCTCGAAAACGACATCCTGATGGGGTACGTGCTTCATCAACGATATCTACACCCCACAGCATACAAATCGAAATATTCAGAGCTGCGCAAGTGGATGGCGTTTTATGCAGACCATCCCGAAGCGCGGCGCATTTATCGGCTGGCGTTGAAAAAGCGGCCCAGACGGGCGAGCGCGCCGGTGCGGCCGACGCCGCGACAATGGCGCAATCCCGGCAAAGTCGAGCGCCACCCGGCCCTTGAGGCCGACTACAAGCGGACAAGCGGTCCGCGTCTTCGCCAGATCGAAGGCCGGGTCCGTTATCTGGCGCGCAAGGAACAGGCGACAACCGCGCTCAAGGAGATCCGGAGCCATCTGCGAAGACGCACCATCACGCAACGCCAGTTCGACAGAATGCAGTCGTGGATTGCCGCGAGCCTTTACTATCAGGGCTATGTCGACACCGCCCGGCGTCTGGCTAACGAAGCCGCGGAGCGCAGCGGCGAAAGCGCGGTCCTGGCCCACTGGATTGCGGGATTGATTGATTTTCGCGAAGGCCGCACGCGGGCGGCTCATACGCATTTTGCTGCGATGGCGGCGAACCCCTATCAGGATGATGATCTGAGGTCGGCGGCCGGCTTCTGGGCCGCGCGCACAGCCCTCGCGGCGGGCCGTCCTGACGCGGTGACGCCAAACCTCGAAATCGCCGCCAATTATCCGTTCACGTTCTACGGCCAACTATCGCTGTCGCAGCTCGGACGCGCTTACGCTTATGACTGGACTGCGCCCGTGGTGACCGAAAACGGTTACAAGACGCTGTCATCGGCCCATAAGGGCGTGACGAGAGCCGCGGCGCTCGTTCAGGTGGGCAGAATGCAAGAGGCTGACCTCGAATTACGGTGGGTCAACGGATCGATTGACGACAATCAGGATTATGACCTGATGGCGATCGCAACTGGGCTCAACCTGCCTTCGGCGCAACTTGACATCGCGCTTGCGGGCGATGGCGATTATCTTCACGCGGGGCGGTTTCCAATACCCGATTTCGCTCCACGCAGCGGCTTTAAAACCGATCGCGCGCTGCTTTACGCACTGATGCGCCAGGAATCGAAATTCAAGCCCGACGCCACCAGTCGGGTCGGCGCGCGCGGTCTGATGCAATTAATGCCGCGCACCGCCAGCCACGTTGCGCGGGACCGGAACTTGCGCCTTCGGTCAGGGCGCAATCGGCTTTACGAACCGGGGCTTAACCTCGACATTGGACAAAAATACGTCAATCAGCTGATTGATGTGTATGCTGATGGCAATCTTTTCCATATGGCGGTCGCTTATAATGGCGGTCCCGGAAATTTGAGACGCTGGCGGCGGGCCGCCAATGTCGATGATCCCCTGCTCTTTATTGAAAGCATTCCCAATCCAGAAAGCCGCGATTTCGTTGAAAAGGTATTGACCAATGTCTGGGTCTACAGGGCGCGGCTCGGTCAACCGGCGCCGTCCCGCGATAAAGTGGCGGCTGGCGCGCTGCCGCTCTATGAGGCGATCGACCAAATCGCAGGCGCAGAACAATAGCGGCGAATGCGCCGCTTTGCTGGCGGCGCCATGAATCGTTTTAATCCGCTAATACGCCTACGTCGCTTTGTCACGTAACTGCGCGACACGACACGCGCGGCGCCGGCGCCTATATGACCATCAACACGGTAAACACAGCCCTCGCGCTTGGTTCGCCAATAATAATTCAAGATTTCTAAACTTTGGAACGCCCGATTGCGTTCAGAAATTCCGCCAGGTGCGGAAACGTCACGCCTTCTCTCTCCCCCAAAATTAGGCGTGGGTCCCGCTCCAGCAGACTTGTTCGGCTGGGGCGGGGTTCCTTTCCCGAATAACAATATTAGACGTTTACTGACGAGTGTGTCTTTAATTTTGACGCCCGCGTCAGTGCGCTTCGTCCCAGTTTTCGCCAATACCGGTCTCAACAATGAGCGGCACCGACAAATCAATCACCGGCGCGCATGCGCCGGCCATGACGTCGGAGACGACCTTACAGGTTTCCGCTGCTTCTTTTTTCGGCGCTTCAAAAATCAACTCATCATGGACTTGCAAGAGCATTGTCGCCGAGAGCTTTGCTTTCTTCAAAGCCGAGGGCATACGGATCATGGCGCGCCGAATGACGTCAGCCGCTGAGCCTTGTATGGGGGCGTTGATAGCCTGTCGCTCAGCATATCCGCGCATGGCGGGATTTTTGTCTGTAATGCCCGCCACATGCGTGCGGCGTCCAAATATGGTTTCAACATAGCCGTCGGCCTTCGCTTGCGCTTTGGTCTCATCCATGTAGCGCTTGATGCCGGGGAACTTTTCGAAATAACTGTCGATATAGTCTTTCGCCTCACCGCGAGAGATTCCCAGCTGGTTGGCGAGACCAAAGGCGCTGATGCCGTAGATGATCCCGAAGTTAATCGCCTTGGCGCGCCGCCTGATCATCGGGTCCATACCTTTAACGGGGACATCAAACATTTCCGACGCTGTCATCGCGTGGATGTCGACCCCGTCGGCAAAGGCGTTCTTCATCGATTGCAGATCAGCGATGTGGGCTAACAAGCGCAATTCAATCTGGCTATAGTCTGCAGAAATTAAAACAGCGCCCTTTTCCGGAATAAAAGCGGTTCTGATTTTTCGTCCATCTTCCGTTCGTATGGGAATATTTTGCAGATTAGGATCGGTAGACGCCAGACGTCCTGTTGTCGTTGACGCGAGTGAGTATGATGTGTGGATGCGACCCGTCTCGCTGTTGATGGCTTCCGGCAGCGCATCGGTATAGGTGCTTTTGAGCTTTGAAAGCCCGCGCCAGTTCAAGATGACCCGCGGCAACTCATGACCGTCGACCGCAAGCTGTTCCAGGACATCGGCTTTGGTGGACCAGGCGCCTTTCGCGGTCTTGCGCCCGCCCGGTAAATCAAGCTTGCCGAACAGAATATCAGCGATCTGCTTCGGCGATCCGATGTTAAATTCTTCGCCCGCAAGCGCGTAAGCCTCAGCTTCAAACGCGGCCATCCGCTGCGCGAAATCGCCGGAAAGTGCTGACAAGACGCCGGGATCAACCTTGACGCCCGCGCGTTCCATGTTTGTGATGACTGGCGCCAGCGGACGCTCCAATGTTTCATAAAGCGTCGTCTTACCCTCCTGCGCGAGGCGCGGTTTCAAAACCTTATGGAGGCGCAGCGTGATATCGGCGTCTTCAGCGGCGTAGCGCGTCGCTTCATTAATGGCGATCTGGTCGAAGGTTTTCTGTTTTTTACCCGTGCCAGCGATATCGCTGAATTTGATCGTGTCGTGATCAAGCCATTTCTTCGCAAGGTCGTCCATGCCATGCCCGCCGCGCCCACAGTCAAGCGCGTAGGAGATCAGCATCGTGTCGTCGATTGGATTGAGTGCGACGCCGTAGCGCGACAAGACCAGGGCGTCGAACTTCAAATTTTGCCCGACCTTTAACACTGCCGGATCTTCCAGCATTGGTTTCAGTTTTTTGATGACAGTCTGGAGGGGTAGTTGCCTTGCCGCCGCCTCATCGTCAAAGGCAAGGTCATTCGCGCCATGGCCGACAGGGATATAACACGCTTCTCCCGCCGCCGCAGACAAGCAGACCCCGACGAGATTGGCCGCCATTGCATTGAGATTGTCGGTCTCAGTGTCCACGGCAATAACGCCGCGCGCATAGGCTTTGTCGATCCACTGCGCCAGCGCGTCCTCGGAGAAGACTGTTTCATAATGCGCTTGCGACGGCGCCGGGGCCGGCGCAATTTCGATTTTCTCCGCCGCCGGCGCATCGACGTTGAAATCGTCGGCGACCCGGCGGGTCAGCGTGTTGAATTCCATCTCTTTTAAGAAACTGATCAGCTTTTCGGGGTCGACCGGTTTCATCGCCAGCGACGCAATATCGTGCTCCAGCGCGATATCGGTTTTCAGGGTAACGAGTTCCTTTGAGAGCCGCGCATCATCGGCGAATTCGATCAGGTTTTCGCGCCGCTTCTTCTGTTTGATTTCGTCCGCCCGCTGCAGGAGCGTTTCAAGGTCGCCGTATTCTTCAAGAAGCGTGACGGCGGTTTTGACGCCAATCCCCGGCACGCCGGGCACATTATCGATAGAATCGCCGGCAAGGGCCTGAATGTCGATTACGTGTTCGGGGCCCATGCCGAACTTATCGACGACGCCAGCGCGATCGACGATCTTGTTTTTCATCGTGTCAAACATTGTGACGCGATCTGAAACAAGCTGCATCAGGTCCTTGTCGGAGGAAATGATGACGCATTCTCCGTCGCCGTCTTCGATCTGGCGCGCATAGGTGGCGATGATATCGTCCGCCTCAAAGCCTTCCATTTCGATGCAAGGAACGCCGAATGCGCGCGTTGCATCGCGCACCAGCGGGAATTGCGGTCTGAGGTCTTCAGGGGGCTCGTCGCGATTAGCTTTGTACTGATCGTAAAGATCGTTGCGGAAGGTGTGCGCCGAGTGGTCGAAGATTACCGCAAAATGCGTCGGGTCATGGGCGTCGCCCATATCCGTCAACAGTTTGTAGAGCATGTTGCAAAAACCGGAGACAGCGCCAATCGGCAAGCCGTCCGACTTTCTCGTCAGCGGCGGCAGGGCGTGATAGGCCCTGAAGATATAGGCCGATCCGTCGACCAGATAGAGGCGCACATCCTTGTTTTTGTTTTTCGCCGCCATCGGGCTACCTTTCTCGGCAAATGTGAGGTGGAAGGACTGACATGAAATTTCTAGGTATCCGCTTTTGCCGCGTTGCGAAACGCGAAAACGCCATCGCGCTGGCCAAGATGCTAGGCGAAGAAGGGCTCGGACTGAAGCCGCGTGAGATGGGCGAGATCCCGGGCCTTGAAGGGTTTCAGGGGGCGGTGTTTCCGGTCGAGGAGAACGCCGATAATTCCTGGATCGAGGTCTGGCCGGCGAGCGAGGAGATGCCCGAGATGGTGATGTTGCAGATCATTGTCGACGACGCCGACGCCTGGGCGGAAAATGCGCGCTCGAACGGTCTCGATCCGAAGGGGCCAGACGACGCCCATGGCGAGCGCATTTATTACCTCGAAGGCCCGAGCGGCCTGCCGATCGCGTTCGTTTCCAAAGCCTGAGACGCTCACAAAAAAAGCCGCCCACGAGGGGCGGCTTTTCGGTTTCGTGTAGGGCGCTGATCAGGCTTGCTGATCGTGCACCGCGCTCTGGTCGTTCGCTGCGCGCGCGCGCGCTTTTTCTGCGGAGACTTTATTGAGCAGGCTGTTGATCTTGGCGCGCAGGGGCTGAAGCTCCAGCGGTTTGGACAGATAGTCGTCCATACCAGCTTCGAGGAACTTCTCGCGATCGCCAGGCCGCGCCACCGCCGTCAGGGCGATGATCGTGGTCTCTGCATTGAGACCGTCGATGCGGCGAATGCGGCGGGTTGCCTCGATGCCGTTCATGGTCGGCATGTGTACGTCCATCAGGATCATGTCGTACTTTTTCTCAGCGGCATTCTCGACCGCCTCGACCCCGTTGCGAACGATATCCATCTCAACGTCGAAGGAAGACAGGACCGCTGCGATCAGTTGCTGGTTGGCCGGATTGTCTTCGACCACGAGCACCGATGCGGCTTCCTGAGGGCGCGGCGCGAGCGTCACGACCTTGCAGGCAGGTTTGACGGCTTGCGTCGCGTCTTCGCCGACCGTACGCGCCGTGTCGAGCGAGCGGAGTTCGCCGAAGACAGAGCGTTCCGTGATCGGGTGATCGATCTGACCGTCGAAGCCCATGCCTTCCAGTTCCGCCGCGTCGACAGAGCTCGGCGAAGACAGGACCAGTTTGGCGTCGTCGCAAAGCGCATTGCGGTTGAAGCGGGCGACAAGGTCCTCTGGGCTCGCCGAGCGCAAGGTGTTGGAGACGATGATCGCATCGACCGGCTCACCTTCTTCCTTCAGCTTGCGCAGCGTGTCGACAGCATCCTCAGCGTTGGCGGCGATCACGCAGTCTGCATTCATCGCAGGCAGCATCAGGCCGAATACGCGCTGGTTGGCTGAGACGTCATCGACGACAACGACACGCTTGGTTTCTTCGAGGACGCGCGCCTGGTGCGGCAATTGCGTCATGGCGTCGGCGGCTTTCAGCGGCACGGTCAGCCAGAACTCGCTGCCTTCACCGTAGACGCTTTCCACGCCGATCTCACCTTCCATGGCTTCGACAAGCTCCTTGCAGATCGCCAGGCCCAGACCGGTGCCCTCGTATTTGCGGGCGAGCGTGCCGTCGACTTGGCTGAAGCGCTGGAAGAGCGTGTCGGCTTTGCCTTCCGGGATGCCGATGCCTGTGTCGATGACCGACAGCTTGACGGCGTCGCCGGTCTCGTTGGCGCTGGCGACAACCGCCACCGAACCGCTCTCGGTGAATTTGACGGCGTTGCCGACAAGGTTCACCAGGATTTGACGCATCCGGTCGCCATCGCCCTCGACAAGCGTCGGGATGGACGGATCGACATGGACAGCCAGATTGAGGTTCTTCTCCTGCGCTTTGTACTGCAGCAGCTGAACCGCGTCTTCGACCGTTGAGCGGAGGTTGAAAGGCTCGCTTTCAAGCTCCAGCTTGCCAGCTTCGATCTTCGACAGATCGAGAATGTCGTTGATCATATCCAGAAGGGACGTGCCCGACTTTTCGATGATCGAAACATACTCACGCTGGGTGTCGTTAAGGTCGTCATCCAGAAGGATCTTGGAGAACCCGAGGATGCCGTTCATTGGCGTGCGCAGCTCGTGGCTCATCGTCGCCAGGAACGTCGACTTCACGCGGCTTGCCTCTTCCGCCGCATCTTTGGCGGCGATCAGGTCGCGTTCGACGATCTCACGGCGGCCAATCTCATCATTGAGCTGATCAACCGTTGTCGAAAGCGTGGAGTTCATCAGGGCCACGCGATTGCGGTGGTTGCGCATGCCCATGAAACCCGCGGCGCCAAAGAGGAGGACAACGCCGCCAACCGTCATGACTGCATATTGCAGCGTGGTTTGACGTTTTGTGTTCTCCAGCTCAACGCGCTGCTCCATCTTCTCGTTTCTCAGGCGCTCAATGTTGAGCTTCTGTTCAGAAGACTGGAACCGGGCGCCAAGAAGCGCGAGGTTGGCTGACGACGCAACCTTCTTTGCGTTGTCCGACAGGGTCTTGAAGCGCTCGTGATGCGCAAGAGCCTGTTCGTAGTCGCCGCGCTGCAGGTAAGTCTCGTAAGCGATGCTGTGAGCGTCTTCATAGCTCAGCGAAGTCGTCTCGAGGTCGAGACCTGCAAAGGCTTTGGCGACAAGGCCCTCAGCCGCTTCCGCGTCGCCCTGCTCGAGCTTGGCTTCCGCCAGCGCCGCATAGGCGAAGCGCGCCCATTCGGTGTTGCTGTCGTCGCCAAGGATCGCAAGCGCGTCCTGAGCGGCGTTTTCGGCTTCAGGGAACCGGCCATCAGCAACATAGAGCGTTGCGACGTTGGTCAGAATACGCGCCTTGAGAACATCGCTTTCGATTTCCTCAGCGATCGCGATCGCCTGGTTGTAGAATTCAAGCGCTTCTTCGTAGCGTTCGATTTCTTTCAGGATGTTCGCCTGGTTATTGAAGGCCGAGATATTCAGGCCGACATCGCCCGGGAACACTTCGCCAGCGCGGCGATAGTAGTCGAGTGCGCGATTGTAGGCTTGCGCATCGCGATAGATTGAGCCGATTTCCATCAGCGCCATCGCTTCGTTGCGCTCGGCGTTCAGGCCGACGAACACTTCGTGTGCGGCAAAGAAGCTTTTGACCGCAGTCTTGGCGTCCGAAAGACGGCTTGCAAGACGGCCCTGCGACAAGAGCAAGTCGCCGTGCAGTTTAGTATTGGCGCCGGCGCTGCCGAGAAGCGTAATGGCTTCAGCGATAACGTCGACAGCCGCTTCTGGCTTGCCTGACCGGAACTCGGCTTCGCCGCGCAGCCACATGGCTGTTGCGATCGCGAGGTCGCGGTTTGCGTAGTTGGTTGCGCTGCGCGCAACTTTTTCTGCATTGACGGCGTGCTCAAGCGCTACTGCAGGGTCGCCGACCATGTTGGTCTTTGCGTCTGCAATGAGTTGCTCGAAAGCCGCTTGCATTGTCTCTTCTGCGCTCGCCGCTTCGTCCGCCGCGTAGGCCGGAACAGCGCCTGCCGTCAGCGCAAGGCATACGGCCGCAGTTGAAAGTAGCTTCTTCACAGTTCCGCCCCGTTTGCTGTGCTTTGCGTTAAAGATTGTGTTTGCTGCGTGTGTCATGTCGTTCACCCTTCCTTTCCCGTTCGCTTAGAACGCCAGAGTGAAACGAGTGCCGCCAGCGATGGCGTTGTATTCGCCATCAATGTCGGCCGCGCCGAAATCCATCCGTCCGAAGAGGCTGATTTCAGCTGCACCATCAAGCAGCGGGAACGCATACTGCGCTTCCGTCACATATCTTCGCCCGCCGTCGCCCAGATTAATGAAATCCGTCACGACGCCGAGTTCGCCAGTTGCGCGATCAACAACTTGAACGCTGTCATAGCTCAGCGAGCCGGTTTCGACGTTCAGCGGTTGAGAGAACGTCAACCGCACACGGTCGTTTTCAGCAAACAGGTTGTTGGCGCTCGCCGAAACCTGGAAGGCTGAAGTCGTCAGGCCGTCTTCGTCAATGCCGAAGAAAGCATCACCGCCATTGCGGCTATGCGTGCGACCCGCAGTCGCCGACGCAGAGAGAGAAAAGCGTGGGCTGAACTGGTAAGAAGCGCCAAACGTCACCGCGTTTGTTGTTGCGCCTTCGTCGAGTGAAAATGCGCCAGCGCCTTGCGCACCGAGAACGCCATTTTCTTCCGACAGATGCGTCAATGAAACGTTGAAGCGTACGTTATCCGTCAGAGCGTAGGATACGTCCGCAACAAGCGCATTCGCGCGATAGTCCTGAATACCGTCGAATGTCGGCAGCAACTGACCGGTCGTCTCATCGGGCGTTACATTTTCATCGACCACCTGTGTGAAACCGAACGCCAGCTTAAGGCCCGGCTTGATTTCGGACACGAGGTTGGCGAACAGGCCGCCAGAGGCAAGGCCAAGGAACGGATTAACGCCGCCGCTTTCCGGATTATGATCGCTATAGTGATCAAACCCTTCTGTGTGCGTCAACGCTACCGCGCCTGTGCCTTCGCCGAGTTGGAATGTGACGCGGCGGTTTTTCGACGCCACCAACAAGCTCGTATTGAATGGCTTGTCCTGCTCCGAAACCGGCGCAAACGGCGACACTGGCGTCGCTTGAGCGACGATTCCGAATTCGCCGATTTTACCGACCGGTGTTTCGACTGGCGCTGCGGCGACAGAATTTGTGCCTTGCGCCCAGTCGACGAGCCGCGTGTATACGTGGCGCTGGAATTTCTCACCATTTGCAGCGTTGGTGCCGGCAAGAACGGTGGAGAGCGGAATATTGAAGTCGCGGAATGTGTTGCCGACAGTCTCTGTCGCAACCAGTTCTGCGCCGGCTGCCTCCCACAAACCGAGCTGACCGACGGTCAGGACCGAGTCGCGAAGTTGCGTCGGCGTCAAATTCGTCACCGTGCCGTCCGTGTTAGGTTGCTGGAATGTCAGATTGTTGAAGTCGAGCGGCGCGGTTGCGGCTTCGACATCAAGAAGGCCATGGCCATAGACGTCGTCAACGCCCGGTGCGCCAAGGTCTTCCGCCGATTCAAGAATAATGTCGGTGGTTTCTTTGGCGAAGTTTTGCAACCACGGCCAGCGGTCGTGGATCAACGATACGGCGCCCGTTACGAGCGGGGCCGCGAAGGACGTGCCCGACAGACGCGTGGTGCCGCCGGCGTTGTCCGAAACGAGGATCAACTCGCCAGGGGCAACAAGGAAGCGGTTGCGCAACCGATTGTCGGCCGTGCAGCCATTGCCCTGATCGATACAAGCATCGCCCGGCGTGTTGGAGAAGAACGAGATGTTCTTGGACGGATCAACCGATCCGACAAAGAGCAAATTATCGAACGAACCGTTCGAAGCAAACGTCACATTAGTCGTCTGAACGGCGCCCTCGTTACCCGCGGCGACAACGAAGACCGTGCTGTCAGATACGCTTTGGATCGCCGGGAAAGAGAACGTGTCCGCAAGATCCTGGTGCAACACGTAACCCGGAACGCCGAGCGACATGTTGATGACATT
>JBCBBT010000049.1:0-25414 GCA_038531315.1 Pseudomonadota bacterium | reverse complement strand
GACAGACCGGCGGACAACCGAGGGCCGACAGGCGTTCCTGCAACACGCACAATTGCAACGAACGCAGTCGAGGGGGGTTAAAGGCGGGCGCATCATTTCTGGCGATGGCGGCGGCGGGCGGCGCTGTCGCTTGCCTCATGGGCGCGAGCGCGGCGGCGCAGAGCGGGCCGACCCCGCAAGTCTGGCAACGCCATGAGTTGACCTTCCGATGGGTCGTGCTGCCGGAAGCGCCTCAGACGTTTACGGACTATCGTCTGAACGTCACTTTCACCCACGAAGCGAGCGGGCGCACATTGACCGCGCCCGGTTTTTTCGCTGCTGACGGCGACGCGGCCAATTCGGGGGCCGACGAAGGCGACGCCTGGCGCGTGCGTTTCAATCCGCCGCTCGCCGGCGCGTGGCGCTATTCGGTGTCGTTCCGGCAGGGCGACAATATCGCGGGGAGCCTGAATCCGAACGCCGGCGCGCCCGTCGGTTTTGACGGCGAGAGCGGCGTCTTTACGGTCGCCCCGGCGAGCACAAACCCAGCCGACGGGCCGTTCCGCACGCGGGGCATGCTCATGCAGCCGGCGGGCTCTGCCTATCTGCGGCATGCGGGCGACGGCGGGCTGTGGATCAAGTCTGGCGCCGGCTCGCCGGAGAATTTTCTCGCCTATGAAGAGTTTGACGGCACAGTCGATGAAGGCGGTCTCGGTACGGATCGCCCGAGCGGGCTGCACGCTTACGAGCCCCACAGACGCGACTTCAACGCCGGCGATCCGACCTGGCGCGGCGGGCAGGGCGATGAAATCATCGGCGCGGTCAACTATCTCGCCGCCGAGGGCGTCAATGCGATGTATTTCGTGTCGATGAACGTCAATGGCGACGGGCGCGACGTCTGGCCCTGGGTCGCGTCCGGTCAGCGCCTCACCTATGACGTCAGCAAGCTCGCGCAATGGGAAATTGTCTTTGAACATATGGACGATAAGGGCGTTGCGCTGAACATCTATACGCAGGAAACTGAAAACGATCAGCTCCTGAACAATGGCGCGCTCGGGCTTGAACGGCGCATTTATTACCGTGAGATGATTGCGCGTTTTGGCCACCACAATGGCGTCATCTGGAGCCTCGGTGAGGAAAACACCAACACCGCCAGCCAGATCCAGGACTTTGCCGATTACTTCACGGCGCTCGATCCCTACGGCCATTTGATTTCCATGCATACATTTCCCGGCCAGCAGGAACAGCGCTATGCGCCGCAAATCGGATTTGCGCCATTTGACAGCGCGGCGCTTCAGACAGGCGCCAATCAGGTGCGCAATCAGACCGCCGAATGGGTGCGCCGCTCGCGCGCGGCGGGCGATCAATGGGTCGTCACCTGGGATGAGCAAACGCCGGCGTCGACCGGCGTTGAACCGGACAACGCATCGGGCGCCGACGCCAATCATCGGGCCATCCGGCGGGCGCTCTGGGGCCTTTTAACGGCGAGCGGCGCCGGCAGCGACTGGTATTTCGGCTTTCGCCCCCGAGACGGCGATCTGAATGCGGAGGACTTCCGCGCCCGCGACAGCGTCTGGGACTGGACGCGCGCCGCCGGCGACTTTTTTGAGACGACGCCATTGCCGATTGACCGGATGCGTCAAAATGATGGGCTGACCGCCGACACGTCAGACTTTGTGTTTGCGGCGCCGGGCGATGCTTTTGTTGTCTATACGGACAATGCCTCGGATATCCGGCTCGCGATTGATGACGCCGGTCGATATCTCGTTTCTTGGTACGATCCGCTCGTCGGCGGCGCGCTGCAAGTCGGCGCGACGGCGGAAGTCGCCGGCGGGGGCGTGCGCAGCCTCGGGGCGCCGCCGGGACCGGCCAATCGCGAATGGGTGGCGCTGGTCATGCGCGCGGACGGCGCGCCGCCGCCTGACCCGGACCCTGATCCGGACCCTGATCCTGATCCCGACCCTGATCCCGGCCCGAGCCCTGATCCGGGCGCGCCCGCGGGCTATGTCCTGTTCGACGTCGACACGAACGCGTTGCTGACGCGCGTTGCGACCGGCGACAGCGTGCCGCTTTCGGTGGTTGAGGGCCGCACGGTCGCCATCGTCGCCGAACCGCCGGCCGCCGTCGATGCGCAGGTTGAAAGCGCGCGGCTCACCTTTGCGGGCGCCGCGCGTGTCGAGAATGTCGCGCCCTACGCGGTTTTCGGCGATATCAACGGCGATTTCCGGGGCCGCGGGACAATGCTCGGCGAAGGCGCCTTTGAAGTACGGGCGGCGTTTTTCAGCGCCGACGGCGCCGGCGGGCGTGAGCTTGCAAGCGACGTTCTTCAGTTCACGGTCGAGGCTGCGCCGCCCGATCCCGGTCCCGATCCCGATCCCGATCCTGACCCTGATCCGCAACCAGACCCTGATCCCGATCCCGATCCCGATCCAGGACCAGCCCCGGGGCCTGACGCGCCGATCGCGACCTATGCGTTTGTCGATCCCGACCGCGATATTGTGGTGCTCGGGCTTGAGGACGGCGGCAATATTCCGCTTTCTGAGCTGACCGGCATTCCGCTGTCGATTACGGCGGCGCCAACCTCGGAAATCACTGCGCCCGTCTCAAGCGCGGTCCTGACGCTGGCCGGCGTGACATCGCGTACGGAGAATGTGGTTCCCTATGCGCTGTTCGGCGATCGCAATGGCGACTTTCTCGGCGGCTTCGTCTTTGAGCCGGGCTCTTATGAATTGACGGTTCAGTTCTTCAGCGGGCCAAACGCCTCCGGCGCGCTTCTCGGTGAGGAGACGATCACCTTTACGTCCGGCCAATAGCGGCGCACGCCGCACGGCTTTAACGCCACAATGAAAAAGGGCGGCCCCTTGAACAGGGCCGCCCTTGTTTTCTTCAGCTGACGCTTTTTCTTCAGCTGACGCTGAGCGACTTACATCATGCCGCCCATACCGCCCATGCCGCCCATGTCAGGCATTGCCGGGGCCGGCGCGTCTTTCTTCGGCGCATCAGCGACCATGGCTTCGGTCGTGATCAGAAGGCCGGCCACAGAAGCCGCATCCTGCAACGCCGTGCGCACGACTTTCGCCGGATCGACGATGCCGGTTGCGATCAGGTCGCCATATTCTTCCGTCTGCGCATTAAAGCCGAACTTGAAGTTGTCCTGCTCAAGCAATTTGCCGACAACGATCGAGCCTTCGCCGCCTGCATTAGCGACGATTTGACGGATCGGCGCCTGCAGCGCACGGCGGACAATCTGAACGCCGGCGTTCTGGTCGGCGTTAGCGCCTTCCAGGCCTTCGAGCACTTTCGACGCATAAAGAAGCGCGGTGCCGCCGCCGGGGACGATGCCTTCTTCCACGGCTGCGCGCGTGGCGTTGAGGGCGTCATCGACGCGGTCCTTGCGTTCTTTCACTTCGATTTCCGTCGCGCCGCCGACTTTAATCACTGCAACGCCGCCGGCGAGTTTCGCCAGACGCTCTTGCAGTTTTTCGCGGTCATAGTCAGACGAGGTTTCTTCGATCTGACGGCGGATTTGCGAAGTGCGCGCTTCGATGTCGTCTTTCGAACCGATGCCGTCGACGATCGTCGTGTCGTCTTTGTTGATGACGACTTTCTTGGCCGAGCCGAGCATGTCGAGCGTGACGTTTTCAAGCTTGATGCCGAGGTCTTCGGAAATCACCTGACCGCCGGTCAGAACGGCGATGTCTTCAAGCATCGCTTTGCGGCGATCGCCGAAGCCCGGCGCTTTGACAGCAGCGATTTTCAGACCGCCGCGCAGCTTGTTGACGACGAGCGTTGCGAGCGCTTCGCCTTCGACGTCTTCGGCGATGATCAGGAGCGGCTTGCCGGACTGCACGACAGACTCAAGCAGCGGCAGCATCGACTGCAGGTTGGAGAGTTTTTTCTCGTGCAACAGGATGTACGGGTCTTCCAGCTCAGCGATCATTTTGTCCGCATTCGTAATGAAGTACGGGCTCAGATAGCCGCGGTCGAACTGCATGCCTTCAACGACGTCGAGTTCGGTTTCAAGCGACTTGGCTTCTTCAACCGTGATGACGCCTTCATTGCCGACTTTGTCCATCGCCTGAGCGATCATGTCGCCAATTTCTTTTTCGCCGTTTGACGAAATCGTGCCGACCTGGGCGATTTCGTCAGAGGATGCGATTTTCGTCGCGCGCGCTTTGATGTCCTCGACGACTTTGCCGACCGCAAGTTCAACGCCGCGTTTCAGATCCATCGGGTTCATGCCGGCGGCGACGGATTTGGCGCCTTCACGGACAATCGCCTGTGCGAGAACGGTCGCCGTCGTGGTGCCGTCGCCCGCTTCGTCGTTGGTTTTGGACGCGACTTCGCGAACCATCTGTGCGCCCATGTTTTCGAACTTGTCTTCAAGCTCGATTTCCTTGGCGACGGTGACGCCGTCTTTCGTCGTGCGCGGTGCGCCGAACGATTTGTCGATAACGACGTTGCGGCCTTTCGGGCCGAGCGTGACTTTCACCGCATTGGCGAGGATGTCGACGCCGCGCAGCATTTTCTCGCGCGCTTCGGCTTCAAATTTGACTTCTTTCGCAGCCATTGTTGCGTACTCCTAATTCTTGAGGGTTGGGTTAGTCGACGATGCCGAGGACGTCGGATTCTTTCATGATCAACAGGTCTTCGCCGTCGATCTTGACTTCCGTGCCTGACCATTTGCCGAACAGGATTTTGTCGCCGGCTTTCACGTCCATCGGGACGATTTCGTTGTCGTCGCCGCGCGCGCCGCTGCCGACGGCCACGACTTCGCCCTGGCTCGGCTTTTCTTTGGCGGAATCCGGAATGATGATAGAGCCGACTTTCTCATCTTCGTCGAGGCGACGGACGAGAACGCGGTCATGAAGGGGGCGAAACGCCATGGGTGGTCTCCCTTATTGATCTCAATGTGAAATCACGATTTAGAAACAGAGGGTTAGCGGCGTCTTCAGGGCTGAAACCCGCCGCTGGCACTCAAGCTTTCTGAGTGCTAGCGGTCAGATAGGCCCCGGCCCCGCCGGCGTCAACCGATCGGGCGGGCCAATTGTCAAAATATTTTGATCGCCGCCCGTCTGGCGGGCGCCGGAGCCATTGATTCCCGCTTTAGGCGGGTCGAAAACGGGATTGGCGATGCGCGCGTCCGACGGCAAATTATTGCGTTACCTCATTTTAATCCGTCGCCAAGCGCAATAAGGCCATATTGTCAGGACGTATTCACAAGGCGTTCACGCAACACCGCCATACCGGGGGCGCAATCATCTTCGGACAGCGGCGTTCGTGAGCCCGCCGGCGACGTCGACAACGCGCCGGATGCAACGCACGCGAAAGGAAAAAACATGCGTAAACTTATTCTTGCGGGGGCCGTCGCGATCTTTGCCGTCGGCTGCACGACCAATCCCTATACCGGCGAGCGCCGGGCGAGCCGGACCGTGACCTCAGGCGCTGCGGGCGCCGGCGCGGGCGCGGCGGCGGGCGCCATCATCGGCGCGATCGCCGGCGACGCCGGCAAAGGCGCGGCGATTGGCGCGGCTGTCGGCGGCGCGACCGGCGTCGGCATCGGCGTTTATCAGGACCGCCAGCAGGCGAAACTGCGCGAGCGTCTCGCCTCGACCGGCGTTTCGGTGACGCGCGATGGCGACAATATCTATTTGAACATGCCGTCCGACGTGACTTTTGCGACGGCGTCCTCGGACATCTCGCCGGCGTTTTACGACACGCTGAATTCGGTGGCGATCGTTTTGTCGGAATTCAACAAGACGAGCGTCAGCGTTTACGGTCACGCCGATGCGCGCGGCGCGGCTGACTATAACCAGCAGCTTTCCCAACGGCGCGCCCTCAGCGTGTCGAACTATCTGGCGAGCCAGGGCGTGACGCCCGGTCGTCTGCAAGCCGTCGGCTTCGGCGAAACGCGCCCCGTCGCGGACAATAATACGTCGGCCGGACAAGCGGCGAACCGCCGCGTGGAGATCATCATCGATCCAATTGAGAGCCAGTTCGGCAGCTGACGTTTACCGTCTGTTAAATCGAGCGCCGCCCGGTTTTGCGACCGGGCGGTTTTTTTATGCGCCGGCGCATGCGTGGTTAAAAGTCTTCGTAAATGTTTTTCAACTTTGTCAGGGTAAATGTAAGCGCGATTTAATCGATTACCGATTCACTGATCTCGACGGACTGTGGAGGGAGAGACAGGGTCTCTTTGAGGGTCAAGGACTTGAAAATCGAAAGCGGAAATCTGCGCTATGGACCGGCCGTGATGTTTGTCGCGGGCCTCGCCGGCGCCTTCCTGATCGGCGGCTCGATCCTTTTTGACTGGTCAGGGCGGCCCGAAATCTGGGGCGCGGCGGCTTATATCGCGATCTTTCTGATTTATGCGCATACGCATAAAATCGGCGGCGCCACGCCGCTTGAAAAAACCATCGTCAAAGGCGTTGTGGAGCGCGTTCAGGAAGATCCGGGAGAGGGCGTCAAACAGGCCGCCCCGGCGCTGAAGCTCGACGCGGATTATGATTTGCCCGCTAAGGATATCGCAACCCTCGAACGGGTGCGCAGCGCGATCGAAAGCGACCGGCTTGAACTTTACCTGCAGCCGATTGTCAGCCTGCCGCAACGCAAGATCAGACATTACGAAGCGTTCTCGCGGCTGCGCGATCTTCAGGGCGGCGTTCTGAAGCCGTCGGATTATCTGCATGCGGCAGAGCGCGCCAACCAGATCGGCGTCGTCGACAGTCTGATCCTTTTAAAATGCGTGCAGGCGCTGAAATCCCTGAGCGAAGGCGGCGGGCCGTTTTCGGTGTTCTGCAATGTCTCGCCGGCGACGCTGTTTGACGGCGAATTCTTCTCCTATTTTGATCGCTATCTTTCCGAGAACGCAGATTTTTCGGCGCGTTTGATTTTCGAGCTGACAAGCCCGGCTGTGCAGATCATGCACCCGATGGTCGAAAAGCGTCTGGCCGCGCTCGCCGAGAAGGGCTTTGCGTTTTCCATCGACCATGTCGCATCGCTTGATCAGGACTGGACGGCGCTGCGGGCTCGTAATTTCCGCTATGTCAAAGCGCCGAGCGCGCTGTTGGTCAAAGCCTGCGCCGGCGACGCGCAAGCGTGTCGCCGTCTTGAAGACTTCCGCCGCAAGCTCGCCGACGCGGGCGTCGATCTCATCGCAGAGAAAATCGAAAACGAAGACGACCTGCCGGAGATCGTCAGGCTCGGCCTCGATTTCGGTCAGGGCAACCTTTTCGGCGCGCCGCGCCCGGCGCGGTTTTATCTGGCCGGCCATGGCGAGGCGGCGGACGCCGGCGCGACGCCGCCAGCAGCGGCGCCGCAAAGTGCTGCGCTCGCCGGCGCCTCCTAGCCGCAGTCGCCATCTCTTCACCGCTTCCAAAGCCGCGCGGCCGTTGCGGCCAAGGACGCTTGACCACAGATCAAGCGCGCCTTAACGCCGGATGGCGATGCGGCCCCGATTTATCTCTTCTCTCGCCGATCTTGCCGGCGACTATGATGCGCTCCTGTGCGACGCGTGGGGGGTCATTCACAACGGAGTTCAGCTGACGCCCGGTATTGCGCAAGCCCTGACCCAATTTCGCGACCGGCGCGGGCCGGTTGTCATTTTGACGAACGCGCCGAAGCCGTCGGACACGATCCCCCCTCAGCTTGACCGGCTCGGTCTTGCGCGCGGGGCCTATGACGCCATCGTCACCTCCGGCGACGCAACGCGCGATGCGATTGGCGAATTCCTTCCCAAGCCCGCTTATCGTCTGGGTCCTGACTATGACGATGTCCTCTATCAGGGGCTTGATATCAACTGGGCGCCCCTTGATGAGGCGTCGTTTATCGTCTGCACCGGGCTCCTCGAAGCGCACCCGAACGACCCCGAGGCCCATCGCCCGCTGCTTGAGGCGGGCGCGGCGCGCGGCCTGCCCATGATATGCGCCAATCCCGACACGGTGGTGAATTACGGGGGGCGCATTCTGATCTGCGCGGGCGCGCTGGCGGAGATTTACCAATCGCTTGGCGGCGCCGTGACCTATGGCGGCAAGCCGCATGCGCGCATTTACGCAAGTGCGATGGACCGGGTCAGCGCGCTTTTAGGCGACGCCGTTGAGCGCCGCCGTGTCCTCGCGGTCGGCGACAGTGTCGCGACCGATATTGCGGGCGCCAACGCCAACGGTTTCGATGCGGTCTTCATCACCGGCGCCGGCGGCGTCAATGACGAGATCAACAATGGCGTCGATGATCGCCGTGTTCTGGAAGATCAGATCATGGCGCTGCTTGGCGAACATGATGCGCGCGCCGTCGCCGTCATGGAGCGTCTGATATGGTAGCGGCGAGGATGCGATTGCATATGGGGCATGGGCGATGAGTGCGAATACCCAAAAAGCCGCACCGAAGGGCGCGGTTGCGGCCATCGGCAATTTCGACGGCGTTCATCGCGGCCATCAGGCGCTGATCGACAAGACGAAAGCGGTCGCCGCAAAAACCGGCGCGCCGGTCGGGGTCATCGTTTTTGATCCGCATCCGAGGCGCTTTTTTCGGCCCGATGATCCGCCCTTTTTACTGACGACGCCGCAAACGCGCGACGGGCTCTTGCGCGATTATGGTGTTGAGGTCATCTTTACACTGAAGTTCGACAAGGCGTTGTCGGCGCTGTCGCCCACAGCTTTTGTTGAAACCGTTTTGCGCGACGAATTTGCCGTCTCCGGCGTTGTCACGGGGCCCGAGTTCCGGTTTGGCGCGGCGCGCGCCGGCGATGTTGCGACGTTGCGCGAGGCCGGCGCCGCGGCGGGGATTGAAGCTCATGTCGTTGATACGCTGACTGATATGTCGATTGGCGCGCAAGCCGCCGCCGCCGACAACAAGGCCGACAACAACATCGCCGACAACAACATCGCCGACGACGGCAACGCTGACGACGACAACGCTGACGACGAAAAGGCGCGGGCGCGCGATGAAAAAATCGGATCGAGCCTTGTCCGGGCCGCCTTGCGCGACGGCGATGCGGCGAGAGCCGCGGCCTTGCTGGGGCGGCGCTGGTCGGTGTCGGGCGTTGTCGAGGAGGGCCAGAAGCTCGGGCGCACCATCGGCTTTGCGACCGCCAATATCACGCTGGGCCCGCTCATCGAGCCGCGCTACGGCGTTTACTGCGTCACGGTTAAAACGCCCGACGGGCGCTATAATGGCGTCGCCAATTTTGGCCGTCGCCCAACTGTCGGCGCGCCGGCGCCGCTTCTGGAGGCGCATCTTTTCGACTTTAGCGGCGATCTTTACGGGCGGGAGATCACCGTCTCCTTTGCGCATTTCATTCGCCCAGAGATGAAATTTGACGGTATTGACGCCCTGAAAGCGCAAATCGCAAAGGACAGCGACACGGCGCGGCGATTTTTTTCCATAAACCAAAGCTGACCGAGGCTTTCCATGACCGACCTTACCGATGAAGAGCGCGACCGGATCGACGCCGCCGCGTTTCGCAGATTGCTTTCCCATCTCGACGCCCGCAAGGACGTGCAGAACATCGACTTGATGATCCTGGCTGATTTTTGCCGCAACTGCCTCGGCGACTGGTGGCGCGAGGAAGCCGAAAAGCGCGGCCGCACCTTTACAAAAGACGAAGCGCGCGCGCGGGTTTACGGTATGGCGTATGCGGACTGGAAGGCAAAATATCAACGCGAGGCGACGCCGGAGCAGATGGCCGCCTTCAACGCCCGCAAAGACGGCGCTCGATAATTAAGTCGCCGAAAAATATCCGTATCCTGAAAGTGTCGGCTCAGCGCCCGCGCTGATCGATAAAGGCGCGGTAGTCTTCGAGCGCAAACCGCGCCCGGTCGATGCTCGCTTCAAGCAGCGGCAAATCATTTTCGATCGCTTCAACCGTGCGACGCAAATCCCTGATGTCGTCCTGTAGGGAGGCGCGCTCTTCATCGCTGAGCGTGTTTTCGCGATACCGGTCGCGTTTGCGCTGCAGATCGTAGCGCGCGTCTTCAAGGTCGTCGGTGGCCTGACGGTATCGCTCGACGGCGCCGTCATAATCGCGCGTCAGCTGATAAAGGCGCGTCCCGATTTCATATTCAACCAGAAACGCGTCGGCGAGCCCGGCCGGGCACACATCGTAATAGGGCTGTCCTTTTCGGCCTTGCTCAAAGCCGGACGCCGGCGTGCAGTAGCGGGCGAGGCCGCGCCGGCGGCCAGCGTCGTATGCGGCGGCGTCGGCGCCGATCTTGAATTTTGAGCAGTTCTCGGCGCGTTCTGAAAAGCGTCCGGCGGCGGCCCCGGCGAGGCCGTCGGCCTCACCGAGCGCGCCCCAATCGGCGGCGACGCACTCATCCTCGCTCATGCCGGTCGCGCATCCCGCCAGAAGGCCGAGCGCGAGCGCGACAAAAACGCCGCGCCGGGCGGCGCAAAGCCCCCGTAAACCCGTGATCGGGCGCAATTTTTTGTGATTTTTCAGCGCCATGTTCCCAATCGTGCACGATTCCCCTGAAACGCCGCCCCTAAAACGCTGTCCGTCGATCTTATCGCGAGCGCACCGACAGCGCCAACGTTTATGCCGTCAGGGTTTCCGCCGCTATGGGTCTATGCCGATATGGTTAATAAGCCTTCACGAAATCTTGAGCGAAGGCGGGCGATTCGGCGTTTATCCGTCAAAAAGCGGCCCCATTTCGATATTCTAATAAGGGTTGTGTCATCCGGGAGTAAGCCGATGAAATCCCTTAAAACCTTGCTTTTAGCCGCCGCATCCCTCGGGGTCGCGCTGACCACGGCTGGTCCGGCTTTCGCCGGCGGCGGTTACGGTCACCATGGTTATTACGGCTCGAAGTTTCACGGGTCCAAATTCCGGGGCTCGAAATTCCGGGGAGGCGGGCGCGGGTTTTACGGGCCGCGCTATTACGGCCGGGGATATTACCGCGGATATAATCGCGGTTTTCGCGGCTACAGAGGCTATCGCGGCAAACGCTATTATCGCGGGCGGGGCTTTGGCCCCGGCGATGCGGCGCTGGTCGCAGGCGGCATTATCGGCGGCGCGATTTTGCTCGACAGCATTGAAGACAACCGGCGCTATCGCGAACGGCGTGCGTATGAAGCCGGCGTCCGGCGCGGCCAGCGCTATGACGCCTACGATCTGGAGCGCGAGCTTGAAGATTTGCGCGCCCGCCAGCGCGCGCTGGAGCAAGAAATCGACCGGACTGAACGCCGCCGCGCCGAACTTGACCGGTCCGATGCGGCGCGCGGGCGCGGCGATTTAGGTCGCGGCGACGCGCGGCCCGGTTTCGGCGATGAGGATATTCCTTCCGAACTTCTCGAAGCCGAACGGCGCAAGCTCGATGACGAACGCGCCGCGCTCGAAGAAGAGCGCCGCGCGCTGCGCGACGCGCGCCGCCGTCTTGAGCGCGACGACGCCCGCGATGCGCGCGGGGTCGGTCGAAGCGACAATGACGATTTCGATAACGACGTCGATGATGAAGACGCCTTCGACAATAGCCGCAACAACAACCGCAACAATAATCGGGAATTTGACGGCGCTGAATATGACGACCGCATGGAAGCGCTTGAGCGTGAACGCAATCGCGACCGTAGCCGTAGCCGGAATCGCGCCCTCGAGCGTGACCAAGATCGCGGCCTCGGCCGCAACGCTGATCGCGATGGCGACGATTTCGACGCGCCGGACTTTGAAAGCCGCGACGTGGCGCCGTCGCCGATCCGGCCGGCGCCTGAAGACGACCTCGAAACGCGCGACCGCGACGACCCGCTCGACGATGAGCTCCTCGGCGGCGATGCGCTGATCCGGATCGCCTATCGCGGTTGCGCGGCTGAAACCCGCGCCGAGACGGGTCGCGAACGGATGATCGCCGCCCTGCCGGCCAAGCCGTCGAACGTCCGGATGATCCCCGGCGGCGTTTATCATCTCACCGCCAGCTTTACGGTGCAGGACCCGCGCGGCGGCCAGTACCAGCGGATGATGAGTTGCAAGGCCGACAGCCGCGGCGTCATGCAGCTCGAACTCATCTAGATCCATACATCCCGCGCGCCAAGCGTTATCCTTGCGGATGGCGGCGGGCGCGCGTTTTTTCAGATGACGGGCCGCGCCATCCTTGCTACCACAGCGTCATGACGGGACGCGAACGCTATATCTCCGCCAGGGCGCCGATTTCGATCGGGCGTCGTTCTCGCGCTGCTTTGGTTAGGCGAGCTGTGATTGGGCGAATTATGCGCCCGGCCCGGCGCGTGCGCTGCGATATCGCATAGATATCCGACTGGCGCGCGGCCCGGGACCGGGTTATGCCTCCGCCCCACATTTTCATTCCTGAAGAAGAGATCGCCGATGCCATCCGACGCATCCTCCGCCCAAAAAGAATCCGCCGCCGCAAGCGATGGTCCGGATTACAAAAACACGTTGTTCCTGCCGAAGACCGAGTTTCCGATGCGGGCCGGCTTGCCCAAGCGCGAGCCGCAGCTTCTGGCGCGCTGGGCCGAGACAGGCCTTTATGAGCAACTCCGCGCTGACGCCAAAGGCCGCCCAACCTTCGTCCTCCATGACGGACCGCCCTACGCCAACGGGCACATTCATATGGGCACCGCGCTCACGAAGATCCTGAAAGACATGATCGTCCGCTCCAAGCAGATCGCGGGCTTCGACGCCAACTACGTGCCGGGCTGGGACTGTCACGGCCTGCCGATCGAATGGAAAGTTGAGGAGGAATTCCGCGGCAAGGGGCGCGCCAAGCGCGACGTGCCGTCGTCGGAGTTTCGCGCGCGCTGCCGCTCTTATGCGCAGGAATGGCTTGATGTTCAGTCAGCGGAGTTTCAGCGTCTCGGCGGCGAGGGCGACTGGAAAGACCCTTATACGACCATGGCCTATAAGTCGGAGGCCGTGATCGCGGAAGAATTATTGAAATTCGTCGATCTCGATCTGTTGTATCGCGGCTCCAAGCCGGTGATGTGGTCGCCGGTCGAACAGACCGCGCTCGCAGAGGCCGAAATCGAATATCACGATCATCAGTCCACGACGATCTGGGTGAAGTTTCCCGTTCTCGAGGGCGCATACGCCGACGCCTCTATTGTCATCTGGACGACGACGCCGTGGACGATCCCCGGCAATCGGGCGATCTGTTATGGGCCGTCATTGTCTTATGGGCTCTACCGCGTTGATGCGATGAAGGCTGATCTCGATTTTGAGCCCTGGTCGGCGCCGGGCGACCAACTCATCCTCTCGGACGTGCTTGCCGAGAGCGTGCGCGAAGCCGGATTGATCGAGGCCTGGACGCGCATTGGCGACGTTGCCGGCGATGCGCTCGCTGACATGCGCTGCGCGCATCCCCTGAAGGGTCATGAAGGCGGTTATGACTTCAATGTCCCATTGCTGGCCGGCGATCACGTCACCGATGAAGCGGGGACGGGTTTTGTCCACACGGCGCCGAGTCACGGTCAGGAAGACTATATCGCCTGGGTCAACGCCTTTGGGACTAAAGCTGACATTCCGCACACGGTCGATGCGCTTGGCGCGTTCACCGATGAGGCGCCGGGCTTTACCGGCGAACAGGTCATCGTCACCGAGGGCAAGAAAAAGGGTAAAGACGCCGGCGCCAACAAGGCCGTCATCGCGCAATTGATCGCACACGGAAAATTGCTCGCGCGCGGCCGCCTGACGCACGCCTATCCGCATTCATGGCGATCAAAAGCGCCGGTGATCTTCCGCAATACGCCGCAATGGTTCATCGCGCTCGACAAGGCGACCGCCAACGGCAAGACCTTGCGCGAAAATGCGCTTGACGCGATCGACGCGACGGGATTCACCCCGTCGTCGGGCCGCAATCGCATCCGCTCGATGGTCGAGGGCCGCCCGGACTGGCTGATTTCGCGCCAGCGCGCATGGGGCGTGCCGATCACGATTTTTGTTCACAAGGAAACGGGCGCGGTTTTGAACGATAAGGCCGTCAATCAACGCATCCTGAGCGCGATTGCGCAAAATGGCGCCGACGCCTGGTTTGAAACGCCCGCTGAGGATTTTCTCGGCGCCGACCATAACGCCGCCGATTACGAGAAAGTCGACGACATTCTCGATGTCTGGTTCGACTCCGGCTCAACGCACGCGTTTGTCCTTGAGGGGCGAGACGATCTGAGCTGGCCGGCGGACGTTTATTGCGAGGGATCCGACCAGCATCGCGGCTGGTTTCAGTCCTCGCTCCTTGAAAGCTGCGGCACGCGCGGGCGCGCACCTTACAATCATGTCGTCACCAATGGTTTCGTTGTCGACGGCGAGGGGCGCAAAATGTCGAAGTCCCTCGGCAATTCCATGCAGCCCGATGAGGTGATCCGCCAGTATGGCGCGGAGATCATCCGCATCTGGGTCGCAAGCTCGGATTACACAGAAGATTTGCGCATCTCGAAGGAAATCATCGACAGCGCCGTCGACGCCTACCGGAAGCTGCGCAATACGCTGCGTTATCTGTTGGGCGCGCTCGACGGGTTCAGCGACGATGAAGCGGTGACGCCGGAAGATATGCCAGAGCTTGAGCGTTATGTTCTGCATTTGCTTGCCGAACGCGATAGCGAAGTGCGTGCGGCTTACGAGGCGTTCGACTTCAAGACCGTGTGGCGCAAGGTTCTTGATTTTTGTTCTGTTGATCTGTCTGCGTTTTATCTCGATATCAGAAAAGACGCGCTTTATTGCGACCGACCGGACGATCTGCGCCGGCGCGCCGCGCGCACGGTCATGGACCTCGTCCTTGAGCGGGTCATCGTCTGGCTGTCGCCGATCTGTGTATTCACGACCGAAGAAGCCTGGCTGCAGCGCCATGGCGAGGCGGCGGGCTCGGTCCACCTTGAACAAATGCCGCAAACGCCTGCGGCCTGGAAAGACGAGACCCTCGGCGCGCGCTGGCGCGATATCCGCAAGGTGCGCCGGGTGGTGACGGGCGCGCTTGAAATCGAGCGCCGGGAAAAGCGCATTGGCGCCAGCCTGGAGGCGGCGCCGCATGTTTACCTCGCCGACAGCGCGCTCGGGGATGGGCTGGCTGATGCGCTCCGCGACCATGACCTGGCCGAGCTCTTTATTACCGGCGCCGTCGCCGTCCACCGGAGCGAAGGCCCGGACGCGGCGTTCCGTCTCGACGATGTCGCCGGCGTTGCGGTGACGCCGTCGCGCGCGGACGCGTCAAAATGCGCGCGCTGCTGGCGCCATACCGACGATGTCGGCGCCGATCCGGCCCACGGAAAACTGTGTGCGCGGTGCGCCGATGCGGTCAGCGCGAAGGATGCGGCGGCATGACGATAAAGCCCTCAGGCGGCGGTGAAGACGGCGCGGGCGTTCCCGTCGGCGTACGGTTGCGCGGCTGGGCGGCGCAGGCGCGCGCCAATCCTTTGTATGCAAAGGCATTGATCGGCGCAGGCTTAATCGCCGCCGCCGATCAGGCCAGCAAATTCTGGATCGTCAATATCGTGCGTCTCCAGGAAAAAAGCGTTCCGTGTGCGAAAAATCCGGATTTTTCCTGCGCCCAAATTCCCCTGTCGCCGATCTTTGATCTGACCTTCGTCAGGAACAAAGGCGCAAGCTTCGGGATGCATTTTGAAGACGTTCTCGGCGTTGTCGGCTCGCGCGCGCTCCTGGCGCTGATTTCGCTCGGCGTTGTGGCGATGCTGGTTTCGTGGCTCGCCTCGGCGACAAAGCCGTTGCGGGCGAGCGCCATCGCCATGGTTATTGGCGGCGCCCTCGGCAATCTCTATGACCGGCTCGCTTATGGCTACGTCGTCGATTTTCTCGATTTTTCGGGGCTCTTCTTTCCCTGGGTCTTCAATATCGCGGATGCCGCAATCTGTGTCGGCGTCGCGCTGTTGATGGTTGACTTTGTCCTTGAAGGCCGTGACGCCAAGGCCGCCGCACGCGCGCCGTCGCTGAAATCGTGAGCCGCCATGGTCACGATTTTGCCATCAAGGCGTGGTGATTGTATAACACTCGCAAATCGCGCCAGAAGCTGGCCGCCTGTTACCCGGAGCGACACCACCCCATGAGCATCGCCTCACGCCGTAATCTGATGATCCTTGGCGCCATCGCCGTTTTCGCCAATGGCTGCGCCGCGCTTGGCGGCGGCAAGAACCCGCCCGACGAGTTCGCCATCACCACCAAAGCGCCGCTGACGACGCCGCCGGATTACGCGTTGCGCCCGCCAAAGCCGGGCGAAAGCCGGCCGCAGGAATTATCCTCGTCAGAGCGCGCGCAACAGGTCCTGCTCGGCGATCCAAACGCTGCGCCGCCGAGCGTTGGCGAACAAGCGCTGTTGCAGCGCGCGAAGGCGTTGCAGGCCGATCCGAACATCCGCTCGATCCTCGGCGCTGAGGGTGGCGGACGCGCGGAAAAAGACCGCAGTCTCGCCAATCAGCTGATCTTCTGGCGGTTTATCAATGGCGACGTCGACGACAGCGCCGCGCCCTTGCGGGTTGAAGATCCCGAAGCCTGGTTCGCCGCCCGCGAAAAAGCGATCCAGGCGGTGACGGGTACGGAAGAAAAAGTCAGCATCAAAAAAGACGACAGGACGCTTGGCCTGCCGGGTATTTTCTAGGCGGAGTATTTTTCCTGTAGCCGCCGGCTTTCCTTGCCGGAGAGCTTTTTCGGCGGCGACAGCGCTCCGCGACCGCGCCGCGGGTCCGGTTCAACCTCAAAGCCGAGCTGTGCGCCAAGCTCATCGGCGCCGCCGACAAAATTGCCGTTAAGCCAGATTTGCGGCGTCGTCACCGGCGTCTGCTCGCCGATAATCGGTTTGACCCGCGCCAGCATCTCATACATCGCGCCCGGATTTTTCACGACGTCATGGTTGGCGTAGTCGATGCCGGCTTTTGTCAGATACCCTTTGGCGCGGGTGCAATGGCCGCATTTTTCCTTGCCGAACAAATGGTTTCCGTCCAGCGGAAAGCGTTTGACATGTTCGCGGATCACCGCCTCGGCGAGAACGCCGCGATTGAGCGCATCGCCTTGTCCGATCACTTTATTCCCGACAAGGACAATTGGCGCATGCCAGCCGCCGCCCGCCATCAAGGGCTCCCACCAATAGGTCAGCCATTCCTTGACGGTAAAATCGACTTCAGCGTTGGCGAGTTCATGGGCGAGCGTGTCTTCGATGACGTCTTCTGTCAGCGCGCACTCGCCGCACGGGATCTTGACTTTGAATGGTCCCCATTGACCGGCCCATTTGTAAAGGCGCAACTGAACGCGCTCTTTTGAATAATCCGCGCTCATCGCCAATCCCCTCAGTTTTTTTTCCGCGTTTCTTCGCGCCGGTATTTTGGTTGTGCGCGCAAACGCTAGCTGCCGGCCCTATCGGCGACAATCCCGGCGCCGATCACTTTTCCACACCGCCGCGTGAGAGCCGCGCAGCGGGTCGTTTGCGCAAAGGGGCCGCGGTTTGCATGGCCGGAAGGACGGGCGATAATGCGCTATGTCGAATCACCCTCGCCGCCGGGCGCCGACGCCCGTCATCCGCCGCTTGCCGCCGCATGCGGTCAATCGCATCGCCGCCGGCGAAGTGATCGAGCGCCCCGCCGCCGCCATTAAAGAACTTGTCGAGAACAGTCTCGATGCGGGCGCGCGCGAAATCGCGGTCGATATTCGCGACGGCGGCAAGACGGCGATGACCGTCACTGACAATGGCGTCGGGATGAGCGCCGAAGATCTGTTGCTCGCGGTCGAACGCCACGCGACCTCAAAGCTGGCGCCGTCGGCGGGCGATGATTACGACCTCATGAATATCGCCACGATGGGCTTTCGCGGTGAGGCCTTGCCGTCCATCGGGGCCGTTGCGCGACTTGATATTACAGCGCGTCAACAGGGCGGCGAGGGCATGCGGCTATCGGTTCACGGCGGCGCCCTTAACGGCCCCGCGCCGGCGGCGTTTTCCGGCCATGGCGCGCGCATTGACGTGCGCGACTTGTTCTACGCCACGCCCGCCCGATTAAAATTTCTGAAGTCGGACCGCGCAGAGACCATGGCTGTCTCCGACGCCGTCAAGCGCCTTGCGATGGCGTTCCCCGCGGTGGCGTTCTCGTTGATGTCGAACGGGCGGCGCGTCTTTCAGTATGCGGCTGAAACTGATGACGAGGCCGGCCGGCTCCGCCGCCTGGGCGCGGTCATGGGACGCGAGTTTGAAGACAATGCCTTGCCGATTGAGGCGTCTCGCGACGGCGCGCGGGTTTCCGGCTTTGCGGGCCTGCCGACGTTCAACCGCGGACTTCCCGACAAGCAGTTTTTGTTCGTCAACGGACGGCCGGTGCGCGACAAGGTGATCGTCGGCGCCGTGCGCGGCGCCTATGCCGATTTTCTGGCGCGCGACCGTCACCCGGCGGTGGCGCTCTTCCTCACGGTTGAGCCCGGCATGGTCGACGTCAATGTGCATCCGGCGAAAACCGAAGTCCGCTTCAAAGACGCCGGATCCGTGCGCGGACTTCTCGTCAGCGCCCTGCGGCACGCGCTGGCGGAAGCCGGCCATCGTGCGGCGACGACGACCAGCGCCTTCGCGCTCGGCAAGATGCAGGCGGGGGCGGGCTTTCCTGCGAATGTGACGGCGTTTCCGCGCCAGCAAAGACCGGCGGCGGGCGTCGCCGCGCACAATCCTTTCGCCGCCAAGCTGCCGGCGGACTACGTGTCGCCCTTCGCCGCCGCGCCCGGCGACGCCTCGGGCTCCTTTAATGACCGCGTGCGCGATTTCGCCGAGCCGGGCGCGCGTGTTTCACACGCTGACGCTGACGCTAACGGTTACGGCGGCGATATCGGGGATGACGCCGGTCCGGCGGCGGCGGCGACCACGACAGCGCTCGCCTATCCGTTGGGCGCGGCGCGGGCCCAGCTGCATGGCACTTACATTGTCGCCGAGACAACGGACGGTCTTGTCATTGTCGACCAGCACGCCGCCCACGAACGCCTTGTCTATGAGCGCATGAAAGCCGCGCTCGAGGCCGGCGGGGTTGAACGTCAGGGGCTGTTGATCCCCGAAATCATCGAGCTCGACCCGGAAGACGCAGAGCGTATTGCGCTGCGGGCGGATGAATTTGCAGAACTTGGACTGGTCGTTGAGCGGTTTGGCGATGACGCGGTCATGGTGCGCGAAGCCCCGGCGCTACTCGGCGGCGTTGATATCAAAGGGCTGATCAAGACGCTTGCCGAAGACCTTGCCGCGTTTGGTTCCGGCCTCGCCCTCAAAGAGCGCCTTGAAGAGGTTTGTTCATCCATGGCGTGTCATGGCTCGGTGCGCGCCGGTCGCCGCCTCGCGCCGGACGAGATGAACGCTTTGCTGCGGCAGATGGAGGCGACGCCGCATTCCGGCCAGTGTAATCACGGCCGCCCGACTTATGTGGCGCTGAAACGCGCCGACATCGAGAAATTGTTTGGCCGCCGCTAGGCGTTGCGCTGTGCGGGCTGTGTTTGCGAGACGCGTGCGCTGCGTCGCTCCGGGCGGCGAGACTCGCCTTGATCGAGGCCCATTGCTAAACTCCGGGGGTTGTTAGTGGGGGGATTGGCCTTGGTTATTCGATTTTTGTCAGCGTTTTCGCACGTGCCGCGGCGCTGGCGGCAAACAAATCGGGGCTTGGCCTAAATGAGCAAAAAAGCGCCATGAAAATTATCGGACGAGCCTCTGGTTTTGCGGTGCTGTTTGCGGCTGCGGCTGCGGCTGCGACTGTCACTGCGGCTGCAGCGAGCGGAGGCGGCGCACAGGGCGCAGAGGGCGCAGAGGGAGCACAGGGCGCAGCGGAGAAAGCGGCGACCGCCGCGGCCTACGCGCCGATGGCGCCGTTTGCGACCCTCGTCGGCAAAACATGGCGCGGAGAAGGTGGCCCGACGGCAAGCCGGTTGTCGACATCGCCAGATGGGAATTCATCCTCGGCGGGCGCGCGTTGCAGACAACCCATCGTCTTGAGAACGGGACCTATGGCGGCCGGACGATCTTTTTTTACGACGAGGCCGCTAAGGAATATGTGCATCACTATTTTACGACGGCCGGCTTCCACACGACGGGAACCGCGCAAGTCACTGAACGCGGCTTTGTCGCGACTGAAAGAGTGATCGGCCACCCGAAATACGCCGTCGTCAACAGCGAGATCATTATCGAGGACGGGGTCATGCGTACGCTGACCAGTCACATCGACCATGACGGCAAGGCCTCGCCAGCCGTCGAAGGCTTTGTCTACCGTGAAATCGCCGACCCGGGGCCGCTGTTTTGGACTGAAGCGGGCAGCGACGTGGATGATAAAACCCCCATGGAGAAAAAATGACAGCGACTGAATTCTCCGGCCTCGACAGCCTTGGCGATTTCACCGAGCGCAGCGCGGAAGAAATGGACGCGCGGGCGCGCGCCTTCTTCGAGGCCATTAAAACGCGCCATACGGTTCGTGATTTCCTGCCTGATCCGGTGCCGCGCAGCGTCATCGAAAACTGTGTCGCAGCGGCGGGGCGCGCGCCGTCAGGCGCCAACCACCAACCCTGGCATTTTGTCGCCGTCGGCGACGCCGAAACGAAATCGGCCATCCGCGAAGCGGCCGAAGAAGAAGAGCGCGCCTTTTACGGCGGGCGCGCGAGCGACGAATGGCTTGATGCGCTCGCCCCGATCGGCACGGACGCCAACAAGCCGTTTCTCGAGATCGCGCCCTGGCTGATCGCCGTCTTTGCGCAGCGGCGCGGCGGCGTTGAAGCGGGCATGGAAAAGAAGAACTACTACATTAATGAGAGCGTCGGCATCGCATGCGGATTTTTGCTGGCGGCGTTGCATCAGGCGGGCCTTGCGACGCTCACCCATACGCCCAACCCGATGAATTTTCTAAATGAAAAACTCGGCCGCCCCGATACGGAAAAAGCATATCTTTTGGTGGTGGTCGGCAAGCCAAAGCCCGATGCGCCGATCCCGCATCATGCGCTGATTAAAAAACCGCTTGAGGATATTCTGACGGTCGTTTGAGGCGGGCTAGCTGTCGAGCCGTTCGGTGATGCCGTTGACGCGGCGCGCCGCCGCCTCGATCACGCGCGCAGCGCCCCCGACAGTCTCCGCATCGAGCTTGTCCGATGCGTTCTCCAACATGGCGGCGCGCCCGCGCGCCTCGAAGAGCTCGTCGCAAACCGTCAGCGCCGAGAGCAACATCAAACGCGCATCGCCGATTTGACCGAGTTCGGCGCCGAGGCGCGTCACATGGTCGTCGAAGTGGGCGGCGAGCTGGCGCAGGCGGTCTTCCTGGCCGTCGTCGCAGGTTACTTTATAGGCGCGGTTGTTGATGCTGATTTCAACTTCGGCCATGGGCGCGGGTCCTTATGAAGCTTTTTCCTTGGCGGCGCCGTTGTCATCGTCGTCGCTCCGATCTTCCCTGATTTGAGCATCCTCATGATGGTCAGGGCCGGCGCCGCCCTCGACGCCGCCCTCGACAACGGCGGCGTCGCGGGCGCTCTGAGCGCTGGCGTTCGCCATGGCTTTAAGCTCGGCGAGGACAGCGCCGAGCGTTTCACTCGCGTCGTTCAGATGACCGCGGGCGACGCGGGCCTGTTTGCGTGCGGCGTCGACCGCATCGGCGTCCGCAGCGGCGTCCTGGATCTGGTCGTCGAGCCGGCTCTCGAGGCGATCAAGCGCGTCGGCGAGCGTCTGGACGGATGTTTCAAGGGGCGACACCCTTTGCTCCTTGCCCTGGTCGGGCGCTTTGAAGCGGCTTGGCGCAGCGGGCGCGCCCACTGGCGGCGCAAGTCGCTTTTCTTCGAATCACAAACAGATACGGCGGTCTCTTGCGACGTTACGCGATTAACATAGGACGCTTGGCCGGCCGACGCCAGCAATTGGCGAAAATCGGGGAAAAGCCGGCCGCAAACCCCCGTCGCGCCCTCCGTCGCGCCCCCATCGCGCCCCCGTCGCACTTGCGATCTGCGCCCTTGACCGGTGTTGCGGCAAAAGGCATGTAGCGCCGCAAGAACCCCCCGCAGAACCGGGGGAAATATTCACAAAATGAGGGCGTTCATGACCCGATCCGGGGCGGCTTATTCATCCAGCGACCACGCCGACATGGCCAATGCGATTCGGGCGCTGTCGATGGACGCGGTGGAAAAGGCGAAGTCCGGCCACCCTGGCATGCCAATGGGCATGGCTGACGTCGCGCGCGTCCTGTTCACGCAGTTTTTGAAATTCGACGCTTCGGCCCCTGACTGGCCCGACCGCGACCGGTTTGTTTTGTCCGCCGGCCACGGCTCGATGTTGCTTTATGCGCTCGGCTACCTGCTCGGCTATGAGGGCATGAGCCTTGAAGAGATCAAAAATTTCCGTCAGCTCGGCGCCCGGACCGCCGGCCATCCGGAATTCGCTCACGCGCCGGCTGTCGAGACGACCACGGGCCCGCTCGGACAAGGGCTCGCCAATGCGGTGGGCATGGCCATCGCCGAAGCGCATCTGAATGCGCGCTTTGGCGACGACCTTGTCGATCACCGCACTTTCGTGATCGCCGGCGACGGTTGTCTGATGGAAGGTGTCAGCCAGGAAGCGCTTGCGCTCGCCGGCCATCTGAAGCTTCGTAAGCTGATCGTCTTGTGGGACGATAATGAAATTTCAATCGACGGCCCTGTGTCGCTGTCGGACTCCACCAACCAGTTGATGCGCTTTGAGGCGTCCGGCTGGTCGACGGCGCGGATTGACGGTCATGACGCGGATGCAATCGCAAGCGCGATTGAAAGCGCGCATGCGAGCGACCGCCCGACACTGATCGCGTGTCGCACCGTCATCGGGAAAGGCGCGCCCACCAAAGCCGGCACATCGTCAAGCCATGGCGCGCCGCTCGGGGCCGACGAAATCGCGGGCGCGCGCGAAGCGCTGGGCTGGCCCCATGCGCCGTTTGAAATCCCGGCGTCAATCCTTGAGAAATGGCGCGCCGCCGGCGCCGCGGGCGCGCCCGCCCGCGCGGCCTGGCGCGAGCGCCTTGCAAGCGCCGACAAGCGCAGCGATTTTGAAGCGGCCCTGAAGGGCGATGTCGCTGAGCCGGTCGGCGCGGCGATTAATGCATTCAAGCGCGATCTCGCCGGCGCGCCGCCAAAGGTTGCGACCCGCAAGGCCTCCGAAATGGCGCTCGATGTGATCAACGACGCCGCGCCGCTGACCCTTGGCGGGTCGGCCGATCTCACCGGATCGAACAACACCAGGACAAAGTCGATGTCTGTCCTGTCGGCGGAGAACTACGCGGGCCGCTACATCTATTACGGCATTCGCGAGCACGCGATGGCGGCGGCGATGAACGGCATGGCGTTGCATGGCGGGGTCATCCCTTACGGCGGCACTTTTATGGTGTTTACAGACTATTGCCGGCCGTCGATCCGGCTCGCCGCGCTGATGGGGTTGCGCGTCATCTATGTGATGACGCATGACTCAATCGGTTTGGGTGAAGACGGCCCGACGCACCAGCCGGTCGAGCATCTGGCGGCGCTGCGGGTTATCCCGAATCTCAGCGTCCTGCGCCCCTGCGATGCGATCGAGACCGCCGAGTGCTGGGAAATCGCGCTTAATGCGGAAAAAACACCCAGCGTTCTGTCGCTCACCCGTCAGGGATTAGAGCCGGCGCGGACGTCGCATACGGACGAAAATTTATGCGCGCGCGGCGCCTATGTGATCGCCGATGCGCCGGACCCACAAATCGTATTGATCGCCAGCGGGTCGGAAGTCGAGATCGCGTTGCAGGCGCAATCGGCGCTCGCTTGTGATGCGGTCCGCGCGCGGGTTGTCTCCGCGCCGTCTTTTGACCTTTTTGAAGCCCAGCCCCAGGCCTATAAAGACGACCTTCTCGGCGCGTGTCCGCGCGTCGGCGTTGAGGCGGCGATGCGCCAGGGCTGGGATTTGTTCCTGCGCCCGCAGGACGCCTTTATCGGCATGACGGGCTTCGGCGCGTCAGCGCCGGGCAAAGCCCTTTACGAGCATTTTGGCATAACAAGCGATGCGGTCGTCACGGCCGCGAAGGCCCTGATTGAGTAGGAGATAAAGAGGCGATGACGCTGAAAGTCGGGATTAATGGATTTGGCCGGATTGGCCGCCTTGCGCTGCGCTCGATGATCGAGCACGGACGCAAAGACATCGAGGTTGTGGCGATCAACGATCTTGGGCCGGTCGACACGAATGCGCATCTTCTGCGCTATGATTCCATACACGGACGATATCCGCATCCGGTCAGGACGACGGAAGATACGATTGACGCCGGCGCCGGCGTAATGAAGGTCTTCGCCGAACGCGATCCGGCGAAATTGCCCTGGGGCGCGCTTGGCGTCGATATGGTCTTTGAATGCACCGGCATTTTCGCCAGCAAGGACAAAGCCGCAGCGCACCTTGAAGGCGGCGCAAAACGCGTTCTTGTCTCTGCGCCGGCGGGCAATGACGTCAAGACCATCGTCTACGGGGTCAATCACGCCTCGCTCAATGGCGACGACGTCATCGTTTCAAATGCGTCGTGCACGACCAATTGCCTGGCGCCGATGGCCAAGGTCCTGCACGATGTTGTCGGCATCGAACGCGGTTACATGACCACGATCCATTCCTATACGGGCGACCAACCGACGCTCGATACCATGCACAAGGACCTTTACCGCGCGCGCGCGGCGGCCTCTTCGATGATCCCGACGTCAACCGGTGCGGCGAAAGCCGTCGGCCTCGTCCTGCCGGAACTGAAAGGCAAGCTCGACGGCTCGTCGATCCGCGTGCCGACGCCGAATGTATCGGTCGTCGATCTCGTTTTCACGCCGGGACGCGAGACCACGGTTGAGGAAATCAATAACGCTGTGGTCGCCGCGGCTGACGGCCCGATGAAGGGTGTTCTAGCCTATACGGACGAACCGCTGGTTTCAGCGGATTTCAATCACGATCCGGCGTCATCGACCTTTGCGCTGGCGCAAACGCAGATATTGGAAGGCAAGCTCGTGCGCGTCCTTTCGTGGTATGACAATGAGTGGGGTTTCTCGACGCGAATGTCGGACACCGCTCTTGAAATGGCGAAGTATCTTTAACGACGAGACGGCGATCGGCGGTGTTGCCAACGCATTTCTGGTTTCGGAAACGCATTTCTAGGCTGACGCATTTCTAGTTTGGCAAATGCAGTTCTGGTGTCGCTAACGCAATGAGGGAGGCGGCCATGGTGAAATCATCGACAATGGCGCTGCTTGCGGGTACTTTGTGCTCGCCGCCTGCTCCGGCGACGACACAAGCGAAGCGGACAGCCAGGCGGACGCGACAGGCGTCGTTGAGGCCGCGCCGCTCGAAGCGCCCGAGGCCGAGCCCTTGCCGGCGCTTGATGAGCCGGCCTATGTCGGCGTTTGGGCGAGCGCGCCGGGCGCCTGCGAGGCGGCGCCGGGCGCGGAAGGCGCTGCGCCTGTCGTCTTTACGATCGGCGAGTTTATCGGCGACGGCGAGCTTTGCCGCATCGGCCACGCCGAAGAAGGCACGGAAAATGGCTGGCGCCTTGAAAT
>JBCBBT010000048.1:0-26117 GCA_038531315.1 Pseudomonadota bacterium | reverse complement strand
CGCGCCGAGCGCAATCGGCGGTATCGCAGCGAAAGGGGCGAAAGAATGATGCTTCGCTTGGCGGTTCGATTCCTTCTGCCGGTCGCAGCGTGTCTGTTGAGCGTCGCCGGCGTTGCTTACGCGCAGCCGGCGCCGACGCCGCTGGTCGATGGCCTCGTTCACAAAGGCGTTGCAAGCTGCACCACAGCCGGCTGCCACGGCGATCAGGTCTCAGGGCGCGGCCTCGGCCCTGTGGTCGGTCAGAACGAGTATTTCATCTGGCGCTCGCCATTTCAGCAGGGCGCTCATTCGCGCGCTTACGACGTGTTGTTGTCCCCGCTCGGCAAACGCATCGCCAATAATCTCGGCATCGGCCCGGCGGAAGAAGCCGGCGAATGCCTCGCCTGTCATGCTGACAATGTGCCGGCGACGCTGCGCTCGGACCGCTTTCAGATTACGGATGGCGTTGGCTGCGAGGCTTGCCACGGCGGTTCTGAGAAATGGCTGACCGCCCACCGCCAGGGCGACAACCACGCGGCCAACGTCGCCAATGGTCTTTATCCGACGGAGCTGCCGACTGACCGGGCGCGCATGTGTCTCGGTTGTCATCTTGGTTCCAGCATCGACAATCAGTTTGTCAGCCACCGGATTATGGGCGCCGGTCATCCGCGGCTGAAATTTGAACTCGATCTCTACACAGCGGTCCAACAACACCACACCGTCGATGATGATTATGCGGCGCGCAAAACCGTGGCCCCGGGCGCGCAAGTCTGGCTTGTCGGTCAGACGATGGCGCTGCAACGCACGCTCAATCTTCTTATCGATCCCCAAACCGGGGTTGACGGCGTGTTCCCTGAATTTGTGTTTTTCGACTGTCATGCCTGCCACCAGACGATCACTTCAACGGAAAAAGGCTTGAACTGGCGCCCGAACCCGGCGCGCGGCCTTGGCCCCGGCATGGTTGTTCTCAACGATGCGAATTACATCATGCTGCTGGCCGCCGCGAAGGTCATTGACCCCGCCCTCGCCCGGCGGCTTGAACGCGACGGCAAGGCGCTCCATCGCGCGACGCAACAGGGCCGCTCGGCCATGGTCAAGGCCGCGCGGACACTGAACGCCACCAGCGAAGAGTTCATGGCCGGCGCAATGGCGGCCGATTATTCGGACAAAGCGCTTGTCCGCGCCATGTTGCGCGAGATTATCGGCGCGACCACCACGCGTCGCTACACCAATTACGCCGCCGCCGAACAGGCGCTGTTTGCCGTGCAACGCCTTGCCGCCGCCCTTGATGCGCGCACGGCGGGCGTCTCTGATGTTATTCAGGAGGCGAGCCGTTACGCTGAAAATCCCTATACGTATAACCAGTCTGCGTTCCGGAGGGCGCTGCAGAAACTGAACGGGAAAATCTGACGGCTTTTTGCGTAGGTGACAGCGACGCAGAGCCCGAGCGAAATGCGAAAAAAAGAGTGGAAAGACGGCGGCGCCGTCTCACACCGAACCGGGAGGCGATAATGTTCTGGCGCAAACGCAATCGAGACAAGGACAAAACATCGGCGAAGACCAGTGAGCAGGGAGAAAAAGTAATGCAAAAATCAACACCCCCGGCGCTTGACGCCGCCCATCGCGATATGGCGGCGACCACCGCACGCAACACCGCATCCGGACAATCGAGTTTCGCGGTTGGCTCGGGAAGCGCGTCGGCCGTTCGCGAAATCGACTCCTTTATGGAAGGGCTGATGCGCCGTAACGCCGGCGAACCGGAATTCCATCAGGCGGTATTCGAATTCGTCGAAACCGTGATGCCTTATTATCTGGATCACAAATCCTATCGCGACAATCGTCTTCTGGAGCGCATGACCGAGCCGGACCGGGCCGTAATGTTTCGCGTTGTCTGGGCGGACGACAACGGCGTGCCGCACGCCAACAAAGGCTACCGGGTGCAGTTCAATTCGGCGCTTGGCCCTTATAAGGGCGGGCTGCGGTTCGACCCGAGTGTTAATCTGAGCATTCTTAAATTCCTCGGCTTTGAACAGACCTTCAAGAACGCCCTCACTCTGCTGCCGATGGGCGGCGGCAAGGGCGGTTCGAATTTCAACCCCAAGGGCCGCTCCGATGCGGAGATCATGCGTTTTTGCCACGCCTTGATGAGCGAGCTTTATCGCCACATCGGCGAGGTCGTCGACGTGCCGGCTGGCGACATCGGGGTCGGCGCGCGCGAAGTGGGCTATCTATTCGGACGCTACAAACAACTCGCCAATCGCTACACCGGCGTCCTGACAGGCAAAGGCCTCGGCTTTGGCGGCAGCGAGATCAGAAAAGAGGCGACAGGGTACGGCGCCGTGATTTTCGCTGAAGAAATGATGAACCACCACAACCGGACGATCAAAGGCAAGGACGTTGTTGTCTCAGGCTCGGGCAATGTCGCGATGTATGCCGTCGAGCGGGCCATGCTGACAGGCGCAAAAGTCGTTGCGGTCTCTGACAGCCGCGGGTTCGTCCACGTCAAGGACGGCTTTAATCCGGACAGCTTCAAAATTCTGCAAGACATCAAGGAAGTACGCCGTCAGTCGCTTTCGGCGTTCGCCGAACAGGTTCCGGGCGTAACGTATCACGCCGGCAAGAGCCCATGGACAGTACCGTGTCAGGTGGGCCTTCCGTGTGCGACGCAAAACGAAGTCGACGAAGCCATGGCCAAGGAAATGGTCAAAAACGGCATTGAGGTTCTTTCAGAGGGCGCAAACATGCCTCTCACCGCACAGGCCATTCACATTTTGAAAGACGCCGACGTTCTGTTCGGTCCGGCAAAGGCCGCAAACGCAGGCGGGGTCGGCGTTTCCGGCCTTGAACAGGCGCAAAACGCCATGCGCCTTGTCTGGAGCCGCGAGCAGGTCGAGCAAGAACTGATCAAAATCATGCAAGGCATCCACACGCAGGCGGTCGAGTACGCGCCGAAGAAGAACGGCATTCTCGATTATCAAACAGGCGCCAACGTATCGAGCTTCGCCCGCGTCGCAGACGCAATGCTGGCCCACGGCTATGTTTAATTAGGGCGATTAGCGCGCCGGCGGTATAGTCGGCGCGGGAATTGGGAGAGACAAACGAGTGACGGTGCGGGGAAAAATTGCGGGGTTGCGATTGCTGTCGTTTGCGACCGCGAGCGTTGCGGCGCTCACCGGCTGCAGCGAGGAGATGATGTCGGTCCTGCCGACGCCGGCGCCCGGACCCGCGCCATCACAATCAACCTCGAATTTTCTGGTTCCCGAATTGCGCAATCTAGACGCGCCGGAAGTCGAACGCATTGTCGCCCAGGCCGTCGCGGAGGCCAGCGCCCGCGGCGCATCGGCGACCATTGCGGTTACTGACAGGGTTGGCAATGTGCTCGCCGTCTTTGTCATGAACGGCGCACTTGTGACGACGCAGGTCCGCGACCATCCCGACGGGAACAATTCCGGCCTTCAGGGCCTCGACGTGCCGGCGACACTTGCCGCCATTTCAAAAGCCATCACCGGCGCCTATCTGTCCTCGGCCGGTAACGCCTTTACCTCCCGCACGGCGAGCCAGATCCTTCAGGAGCACTTTCCGCCCGCCCCAACCACCGCTGGCCTTGAGAGCGGCCCGCTCTTTGGGGTGCAAATTTCCCAATTGCCGTGCTCAGACCTCAACACACGGTTTGCCGCGGCCGGTCCACGCATTGGCCCGCAACGCGCGCCGCTGGGCTTGTCTGCGGACCCCGGCGGTTTTCCTCTTTATAAAGACGGATTTGTCGTCGGCGGTATCGGCGTCGTCATCGATAATGATTACGGTCTTGACGACAATATCCTCGATGTTGACGACAGTATTGAAGAAGCTGTCGCAACGGCCGGCTTTCAGGGTTTCGCTGCGCCAGAAAATATCCGCGCCCCGCGCATAACCGTCGACGGCACCGCGTTGCGGTTTTCCGATTTCGACGTTAACGATCTGATGGCCGCGCCGGGCTCAGCGCCCTCTTTCGCGTCGATTAACGGCGTGATGGGCGACCTTGTCGATGTCACGGCCTATTTTGACGGCGCCTCTACCGGCGGCGTCAAAGCAGGCGTCGCCTACGGCAGCGAAGCATCCGGCTTTCGACCTGCGGGCGCCGCCTTTGCCGGACCGGACGCTTACTTCCTGTCAGACGGCGCCGGCAATAACCGCTTTCCGCCGATTGATGGTACGGACGCTGCGCGCGTCGCTCAGCCGCTCACCGCTGCGGAAGTCCAGGTTGTTCTCGAAGAAGCCTTTAGGGTGATGGAAGCCGCACGCGGCCAGATCCGCCAGCCTCTTAACAGCCGCGCGCAGGTTACGGTTTCCGTTGTCGACACCAATGGCGTTATTCTTGGCGTTGTGCGCGGTCCGGACGCGCCGATTTTCGGCACCGACGTTTCATTACAGAAAGCGCGGACAGCAGCCTTTTTCTCCAGCAGTGTCGCCGCGGCGGACCTATTGGCGACGCCGCCGACGAGCCTACCCGCGCCGGGCGTCACCAAGGATCCGTCTACGTTCGTTCAGGACGTGCGCGATTTTATACCGGACCCCACCGCGCTGACGGGCGCTATTGCATTTGCTGACCGGTCAGGCGGGAACCTGTCGCGGCCGTTTTTCCCTGACGGCGAGGTTGGGACGGCGAACGGCCCCTTGTCGCTGCCGATTACTGAGTGGAGCCCTTTTGACACCGGTCTTCAGATTTCGCTTGTAGTCGATAACATTATTCAACATGTCGTCCATGTGCTTGGCGGCGGGCCTGATACGCCGCCGCGATGCACGGGTCTTCCGGCATCCGAAGGCCTGCCCGCCGGCGCGAACCGCCTTCAGAACGGCATCCAGATTTTTCCCGGCAGCGTTCCAATTTACCGCGGTGACATGCTGATCGGCGGTATCGGCGTTTCCGGCGACGGCATCGATCAGGACGACATGATTTCCTTTCTCGGCGTTGATCGCGCGAGCGAGCGCCTCAGCGGCGCCCTCAATAATGCGCCGCCGGCCATCCGCGCGGACACGGTCGTGATTAGCGTCAATGGCAATCCGGTGCGCCTTCGGTACGTGAACTGTCCGTTCACGCCTTTTGTGGACTCAGACGAACAAAATGTCTGCCAGGGAAGATGAACGACTTAAACGGAGATATCGCGTGAGATCATCTCTCATGAATTCGGTTCTGGTTTCGGCTGTCGCGGCTGCGTTTTTCACGGGGCCGGCATGTGCGACGCCAGAGGCGCCCGACCCCGCCGATCAGGCCGACGCTTTTGAGCGCCATGCGTTGCTTAAAGCGTTTGAAAAGTCCGTTGCGGACGCATCGCGAACAGGCGCAACCGGGAAATTACCACAGGAAACGGCGGCGCTTGACTTTTCTCAGCCAAGTGAGATCGCCGCCGCCCCCCGGACCACGGCGCCCCACGGCGACCCGCCGTTTGTAGCCGGTCCAGCCGCCGACGCACCATCGCCAATCGCAATCAATTTTGCGCAACCTAATTCCGCAACGCGCTTGGTCGATGCGGCGACGGTAGATTTTTCCTTTGCGCAAACCAATCCGTCAGACGCGAGACGCAAAGTGGACAATCCCGCCGGGCGCGGGCCGCAGGGCGGCGAGCGTCGGCGCGCTGATCCGACGGCGCTCAGAGTTGATCCCGCGCAAGTCGGCGACGGCGGCGCTTATGATGCAGGATCGGTTCAAAATCCCGGCGCGGTCGACGCGCCCCGTCTCGATGAGTTCCCTGACTGCCGCGTTAGTAATGATACGTTCGCCTTTTGCTGGCCCGCCGTACCTGATCGCTGGCGGCTTGCGGAAAACCTTGGCGTTATCAAAACGCGGTGGTGGGACCCCTATTCTCAGAACACGCTGAAGGGCGACCGACCGATCCGCGGTACGAAGGACTGGTTCTTTGTCGCCTCGGTGATTTCCGACACCGTGATCGAGCCGCGGTCGTTTCCGATCCCCGTCGGCGTTCAGACCACGGACCGGCCCGGCAGTCTCGACGTCTTCGGCGACGGTGATAATTTCGTCTTCTCGCAAAATCTGATCACCAGCCTTTCCTTGATCAAGGGCTCAACCGCGTACAAACCTCAGGATCTTGAATTCCGACTGACGCCGGTTTTCAACTACAACTACGCCTCGGTTGAAGAGCTGCGCATCCTGCATGTGGAGCCTTCTGAAGGGACAACCCGCAGCGACGGTTTTGTGGGTATTCAAGAAGCGTTTGTCGACTATCACCTGCGCAACGTTTCCGATCGCTATGATTTCGATTCAATCCGCGTCGGTATCCAGCCATTTTCCAGCGATTTTCGCGGCTTCCTGTTTCAGGATAACCAGCTCGGATTTCGCCTGTTCGGCAATCGCGACAACAACCGCTATCAATATAATCTCGGCGCTTTTGTCCGACTTGAAAAAGACACAAATTCCGGTCTGAACAAAATCGAAGACCGTCCGCGCAAGGACTACGTCTTTGTCGCCAATCTTTATCGGCAGGATTTACCACTGCCGGGTCTGACGAGCCAGGTTACCGTCCTGTATAATCTCAACCGCGAAAGCGACGACATCGAGATCGACACAAATGGCTTTCCGGTTCGCCCGGCTCTGATCGGCAATTTGCGCGGCCGCGACTACGATGTTGTCTATCTCGGGTATAACGCCGACGGACGCGCGGGCCGCCTCAACATTACAGCATCGGCCTATTACGCGCTGGGCGAAGACCGAAACTCTATTTTCACCGACGAGCCCGCAAAAATTCGGTCGTTTTTCGCCGCCGTCGAGCCCTCTTACGATCGCGACTGGGCGCGCTTCCGGTTGTCTGGCCTTTTCGCCAGCGGCGACGGCGATCCATTCGACAATGTCGAGCGCGGCTTTGACGCAATTTTTGAAAACCCGCAATTTGCCGGCGCTGACACCAGCTACTGGGTCCGTCAGCCGATACCGTTTATCGGCGGCGGCCGGGTGATCGGCCTTAATGGGCGCAATGGCGTATTGCCGGATTTGCGCTCATCGAAGGAACAAGGCCAGTCAAACTTCAACAATCCTGGTCTGATCCTCGCCGGCGTCGGCGCCGACTTTGACGTTTTGCCGCCGCTTCGAATTTCGTTTAACGCCAATCATCTTTGGTTCCACAAAACAGACACACTCGAAGCGTTGCGCGTCCAGGGCGCGATCGACAACGATATCGGCTGGGATATTTCGAGCGCTGTCATCTACCGGCCGAAATTCATTCAAAACCTCGTTTTTCGCCTTTCCGGCGCCGCCCTCGTGCCGAGTGACGGGTTCCGCGATCTGTTCGATTCCAATGAGCGTGACGATCTTTACTACTCTGTACTCTTCAACGCCGTGTTGAGCTACTGACCCATGAACAACCGCCCTTTATATAAGCCCCTTATTAAGCTGCACGTCGTCCTATTGGGCGCGCTTGCTATTGTGCTCGCTGTCGCGGCGAGCGATGTCGGCGCAGCGGAAAAAGAAAAACCGCAAAAGGTCGACTATTCAAAAGTCACCGCCCCGCCCGCGCCGTTGTTTCAGGACACCGCCGCAGTAGACGCGAAGTCAGCCGGTTGTCTCAGCTGTCACACGAAGACTGATGCGCCGACGATGCATAATCCGGATGCGGATATCCGGCTCGGCTGCACCGATTGCCATGGCGGCAACGCCGATATCTTCGCAGCGGAAGGACTGAGCAAGGATGCGCCGGAATATATCGCCTGGCGCGACGAGGCGCATGTCCTGCCGAAATATCCGAAGAGCTGGCATTTCCCGAGTTCGGCCAATCCCAAGCGCAGCTATACGCTTTTGAACAAGGAATCCCCGGAGTTTGTTCGTTTCGTTAATCCTTCCGATTACCGCGTAGCGCGCGAAGCCTGCGGCGCGTGTCACCTGAAAGAGATATTTATTGCTGAACGCTCCATCATGGCGACCGGCGCCATGCTTTGGGGCGGCGCGGCTTACAATAATGGCATTCTGGCGCTGAAAAACTATGTGCTGGGCGAGGCGTACACCCGCGACGGCAAACCGGCGGCGCTGTGTTCGCCGGGAGAAGAAATCGATCCGGCGACATCGCCTGTAGGATGCCCGACGGCGCCCTCGGCCGCCGCCATGGCGCGCGGCGCTCTGCCTTTCCTCGCGCCGTTGCCGACCTGGCATGTCTTGCCCCCGGCCGATGTCTTTCGGGTTTTTGAGCGCGGCGGACGAAATGTCATCACGCAATTCGCCGAAGTCGGCCTTCCTAATGCGCTTGGACAATTGCAGCGCCTTGAAGAGCCGGGACGACCCGACTTGCGCCAGTCAAACCGCGGGCCCGGCACCGGTCTGCGCGTCGCAATCCCGGTTCTCAACATTCACAAAACGCGCCTCAATGATCCGTTTACGTGGTTTATGGGCACCAACGACCAACCCGGCGATTATCGCTCTTCCGGGTGCGCATCCTGTCATGTGGTCTACGCTAATGACCGCCAGCCGCGTCACTCGCTGACCTACGCGAAATTTGGTCACGACGGCAAAACCCAGACCATCGACCCGACCATTCCGAAAGACGAGTCCGGCCATCCCATCAAACACGTCTTCACACGCGCGATCCCGACGGCGCAATGCATGAATTGCCACATGCACCAGCCGAACATGTTCATCAATTCCTACCTCGGCTACACGATGTGGGACTATGAGTCCGATGCGCCCGCCATGTGGCCGAAAGAACAGAAATATCCGACGATCGAAGAACAGCGCAAAGTCCTCGACCGAAATCCGGAAGGCGCGGCTGTGCGCGGCAAATGGGCGAAGCTCGATTTCCTGAAAAACGTCTATGATCTGAACCCGGCGCTGAAAGACACGCAATTTGCCGACTATCACGGTCATGGCTGGAATTTTCGAGGAATTTTCAAACGCGACCGAGACGGCAACCTTCTGGATGCGGACGGCAATATTGTCGATCCGGACGATCCTGAGAAGTGGCGCAAGAATGGCGAAGGAAAATTCGCCGAGATCGGGAGCAATCCCGGCAAGTCCGTTCACATGATGTCGATACACGCAGAAATCGGCATGCAGTGCGTTGATTGCCACTACACGCAAGACAGCCATGGCAACGGCTATCTCCATGGAGAGGTCGCAAGCGCCGTTGAAATCGGCTGCCGCGATTGCCACGGAACAGCGTCGTCTTACCCGACACTGAAGACCTCAGGGCCCGCCGCATCGCCGCAAGGCCTGGACCTTACAAGCCTCAGAAATCCTGACGGCAAATATCGCTTCGAATGGGTGCGCCGCGGCGGGCGGCGCGTCTTGATCCAACGCTCTGTTCTCGACCCCGATCTCGAATGGCAGGTCTCACTTGTCAAAGACAGCGTCACCAAAGGTGCGCGCGGCTATAATGAAAAGTCGGCGCGCGCCAAGTTGGTGGCGATGGACGATAACGGCGCCATGACCTGGTTTAAAGGCAATCTCACGCAAGCGAACCTCGCCCACAAGGACGACGAGATGGAGTGTTATACCTGCCATCTGTCGTGGACGACATCATGCGGCGGCTGTCACCTGCCGATCGAAGCCAACTGGCTGGCGAGCGAGCACAAATATGACGGCGAAACAACGCGCAACTATGCGACCTACAACCCGCAGGTTGCGCGCGACCAGATGTTCCAGCTTGGCAAACATCAGGACACGAAGAACAACACAATTGCGCCGGTGCGCTCGTCTTCAGCGCTGATCTTGTCGTCGACCAACGTCAATCGGGAGCGCATTTATATCCAACAGCCGCCGATCTCGGCGGCAGGCTTTTCAAGCCAGGCCTTTGCGCCGCACTTCCCGCACACGGTACGAAAAACCGAGACCAAAACCTGCACCGATTGTCACTTGTCTGACGAGGGCGACAATAACGCCATAATGGCGCAGCTTCTCCTCTTGGGAACAAACTTTGTCAATTTCGTCGGCCTGCACGCGTGGGTCGGCATGGAAGGCGGTTTTGAAGCCGTGCGCGTGACGGAATGGGACGAGCCGCAAGCGGTGTTCGGCTCTTACCTCCATCAATACGCCTATCCCGACTATTATCAGGCGCATGTCGAGAAAAACGGCCGTGAACTGATCGAATGGAAGCGTGGGCGGATTTTTGACCGTTCGAATAAATTCTCCGGCGAGACCGGCGCGCTTGAAGAAATCGCCAATGTTGCGCAAGGCGCGCGCGGCGATATCAATTGCCTGCAATTGCGCGGCGAGTATCTCTACGCCGCCGTCGGAAAGGCCGGTTTCCGGGCCTATGACGTTGCGTCGATCGGCAACAAAGGCTTCTCCGAGCGTGCGATCACGGCACCCTTCTCGCCGCTCGGACACGATACGCATATCAATACGAAAAATGCGACATGCGTTGCGATGGCGACGAACCAACCGATTGATCCCGTTCGAAATACCGCTGAATTGCGCGAACGCAATAACGAGCAGGCGTTTCATCCGCTCTATAATTACGCGGTCATCACCGACGCCGAAGAGGGGTTGATCCTGGTTGATGTTAATACGCTGGCGAACGGCGACCCGCGCGATAACTTCTTTGAACGCGCAGCGACATGGAACGCCGAAGGCGTTCTCAACGGCGCGCGCCACATCACGCTCGGCGGCCACTATGCTTACATCGCCGCCGACGCCGGTCTCGTCGTTGTCGACCTCGATGATCCGCTTAATCCAAAAACCGTTTCCGTAACGCCTCTCAATGATATGCGGGCGAGCGCACTTCAGTTCCGTTATCTTTTTGTGACGGATGCGGATGGGCTGAAAGTATTTGACGTAACCCGCCTCGATGCGCCCCGCGCGATCGACGGCGCGTTCATCCCACTCGTCGACGCCCACAAGCTTTATCTCGCACGCACCTATGCTTACGTCGCCGCGGGATCGGAAGGCCTTGTGATCGTTGATATTGAGAAAGCCGAAGCGCCAGAGATTTACCTTAAAGAAACCTTTGACGGCAAATTGAACGACGCCCGCGATGTCATTGTCGCCACCACAAACGCGTCGCTCTTCGGATATGTCGCGGACGGCAAAAATGGGCTCAAGGTTCTTCAGCTGACAAGCCCAAGCTCGCAGCCGAACTTCTACGGCTTCTCACCGGAACCGAAACCGGAATTGATCGCCTGGCGGAAAACACCCGGGACTGCGCTCGCCTTATCGAAGGGCATTGACCGCGATCGTGCGGTCGATGAGTCGGGACATCAAATGGCGGTTTTCGGCCGTTTCGGCTCTCGCCCCTTCACCCGGTCAGAGATGGAGCGATTGTTCCTCAGAGAAAACGGCGCCCCCTATTTTGTCACCGACGAAATCGATGCGCAGACAGGCGGCAAAGCGTCAGGCCGGGCGGCCAAAGCACAAGGCGGACGCGGCGCCCCGCCGACCCGGCGGCCTTGAACACCGGCCTTACCGAAAATCTGAGTTCAATTGAGGCCAGCGCCGGTTTTCGGCGCGGAAACGGCGTCCACGCGACGGAAGCCTTGCTCGCTGAAACGGCGAATGTGATTTTTCGCGTGAAGCTGAAGCTGGAGCAATATCTCAGCTCATTGCGCGCTAATACGCGAGTTCAGCGCCTTTTCTCTGTTTACTGATATTACCCTGCTGCGCGATGATTATGCGCAACCCGTGACGATAAAGGCGCGCCCTGGTAAGCCGACTACGCCCCGCCCTTCATGTTCGCGCAATATTTCGGTCAGCGTTTCAACGGCGCGCTTGTACTCAGCGCGCATGGCGGTCAAGTCCGGCCAGAAGGCTGATAATCCAAACTCAGCGGCCTCCCGCGCCGGCAGGCCGCCGCCATATCTGAACGACCCGGTCCAGTCTTGCGCGCCAACGTTTGAAAAGCCCCCGCGCTGCAATAACGCAATGAAACGATCAACATCGGCGTAACGAAAAGGATCAGGCCCATTCGTCGTCGGCTGCGGGACATCAATGAATTCACTCGCCACATCGCGCACAATTCCCATCCAGGGGTTAGACTGAAGATCCGCCCACACTGCAAAGGCGAAACGCCCGCCCGGCGCCAGCCATGACTTCAGATTGACAAACGCGGCCTCTTCATCATCGAAAAACATAACGCCAAAGCGCGACGTCAGACGGTCAAATCGCTCACCCGTCCAACGCTCGCTTTGGGCGTCTAAGCATCGGAATTGCAGATTCGGGGATGGCGCGCGTGCGGTTGCCGCTTCGACGAGATCCGAAGAGATATCGATCCCGGTGATCGCGAGGCCCGCAGGCATGGTCTCAGCCAAATGGCGCGCGAAGGCGCCGCCGCCGCATCCGATATCAGCGATCCGCGCTGCGCCATTGAGCGATAACGCTTCACACAGCGCATCGTTCACCGGCGCAAGCGTTGCTTCAAGCCCGTCCACATGATCGCGCCAGGATTGGCCCAACCCGCCAGACCACTGCGATGCGCTGGTCATTGTCCGCCTCATATTCATTAATTTCCTGACTGAATACGGCGGCAACCGAAATCTGTCTCACATTTTGAATAAACAAGTTAGCGTTTAGCGCCCTGCCGCGCGCGGCCTTACAAACCGTCAATCAACGCCTTCACCCGATCCGCGTCCGGCGAGCCCTCCGGCAATTGCGACAAGAGCTTTGTCCAGTTTGCACGCGCAACATCAGCGTTGCCTGCTTGCTGCGCCGCGACGCCCAGAAAGTAGAGCGCAAACGGCTGATCGGGGTCAGCGCGCAAAACCGCTCGGACGGCTTGTTCGGTTTTGTCGTCAATCGGCTTTTGCGCGGCGTCGAGCTGCGTCAGCAACGCTTGCGCATAGGCGATCCGCAAATCAATATCCTCGGGGTCGAGACCAATGGCGCGCTCAAACGCCGCCGCACTTTTTCCCGGATCGCCGAGAACGCCAAAGGATCGCCCAAGCATCGTCCAGCCTTCCAGATCATCCGGTTCCGCTTCAAGGCGCGCCTCCAGCCCCGCGACCATGCCTCTGATCATTTCGTTGCGGTCATCTTCGCTCATCGCCTGAGCAGCGCGCGCCTGTTCCGCCGTTGGCCCTCGCGGACGATTTGATTGCGCCGCCTGCCGGCGGGCGCTCTCATCCGCTTCCAGCTTTGCCAATTCGCGCAGCACAAATGGCGCACCTTCGTAGCGCTCTTTAGCGCGCCTCAACGCATCCGCAGCTTTTTCGGTCTCGCCGTTTTGTCTGTAAGCGCTAACGAGCGCAATCCACGCCGTATACGGCGCATCGCCCGCAGCGATCTGTGCTTCTAAAGCTTCTGGTCCGCCGCCTATTTCAGGGGATGCTGCGGCTTGTCCATCGACGCTCCCGTTCTGAAGCGGGGCGGACAAACCAAGGCTTTCGACGCCAACGCCGAGTTCGTTCGCGAGTGATCCGATTTCCTCGGCGACAACATTCAGCCAAGGCGCACCGGCCGGCGAGTCATTCGACAACGCGACCAGCGCATCAAGCGCACCTTCCTTGTCGCCGCTTTGATAGATCGCGCGCGCTTTGTAATAACGCGCCCGCGGCTCGCCGGCGTCGAGCGCTAACGCTTGATCGAGGGCGTTTGATGCTTCGGGCGTTACCGTCCCCGCCGCCGCCGCAACAAGGGCCTCCGCCCGCGCCGCATGCAAAGACGCCGTCGTCGGGGCCAGCGCGACCGCGCGCCCAAACGCCTCCGCCGCGCCGTCAAAATTCCCAAGCGTCGCATAGGTGCGCCCGAGCATGGTCCAGCCGTCGAGATCGTCAGGATCGGCGTCCAGCCGCCGGCGCAACTCAAGCGCCGCTTGCGTGAGATCGGGCGCTCCCGCCGCAGGCGGCGCGGCGCCGCTCGCGACAGCCGCAGGACCGGGCGGACTCGCCTTGAAGTCCGGCGCGCCGAGCGCTGCGTAAAGCGCGAGCGCTGCAATCGGCGCCGCGGCGGCGGCGATAACGCCCGCCTGCCGCGCCATCGGCGACAAAAGCCGCGCGCCCTCATCGGATCGGCGGGCCTGCGCCAGGAGGCGACGCCGCGCTTCCTGCCGCGCCGCTTCGGCCTCGCCGGCCGTCAGGACGCCCGCGTCAAGATCGCGATCTATCTCAAGAAGCTGCGCCGCCAGGTAATCGGTTTCCTCAATTCCGCCATCGTCGGCATAGGCGCGGAAAAAAGGCTGTACGATGACAAACGCCACCAAGGCCGTCAGAAGAAGAAGGATGATCCAGAGCATATGCCCAACATCTTAGCCCGATCTCCTATCCGGACGGAGAACAAAAATTCTGGCGGAGAGAGGGGGATTCGAACCCCCGGTACAGTTGCCTGCACAACGGTTTTCGAGACCGCCCCGTTCAACCACTCCGGCACCTCTCCGAGCGGGTGGTGATAGCGCGCGGCCTTTTGATTTGCAACGCGGACTTTCGCAGCAGTTATGACGCGCTGCGCTGATAGCCCATAGGCGCTGAACTAGCGCAGACGTCCCGCACTTTATAACGAAGCCGCCAACCTCAAAGACGCTCGAATGCGGCGGCGTCGGCGCGAAATTGCAATAAATCTCCCACCCGGACGAGGCGACCCGCGGCGCGAACCGGCTCGGCGACGAGCGGCAGGATTGTGTCGCTCAGCGGGCCGCCATTTGCATCGGTCATCAACAGCACCGCCTCGCGGCCGTCGCTGGCGCGCACCCAAAAGCTTGGCGGCACGCCGCCGCGAATGCACAGGCTCGCGCAGGCTTTGTGGGTGCGCCCCCGGGCCGGCCTCATCACGCCAAAAAAGCATTTTGAATCCATGATCTGACCGCTCAAAATCGCCTCGCCCAGCGGCTCGGGAGTCGGATTGGCGACAGCAGCGTCAGTCGGCAAATCTGCATCGCGCAGCCATTTGTCCAGAAATATCGGCACCTCGAGGGCGCGCCGCGCGCGGCGTTCTATCAAGACCCCGCTCGCCGTAATCGGGCGCGCCGTGACGCCGTCAAGCGCCAGTGCGCTCGTGCACTTTTGCTCTGCAAAAACCAGATACGTGCGCACGCCAAACGGCGCATTGGCGTCGGGCACGCGGATAAGCGGATAGGGATCGTTCGATAAGTAGCCGGTAACGCTGTGGGTGTCGCCGGTCATCCAGGCGCCCGGCCCCGGATCGCTTATATTCGACGCGACAATATATGCTCCGCCCGCACCGAGCGCCAAGCCGAGCGGCAGCGCCGCAAGCAGAAATCGCCGGTCGACCATCGGCGGACCTCGCCAGCCAATGAACATTTCATCTTCGTCATGCGCATGCGGATCAATAACGCCCTTTACACGGCTCATGACGCCACCCCCGCAATCTCGGCCGGCGTTGCGTGCACGCCGGGCGCGTTCGCACAAGGATCCACCATCACCATATCGCCAACGATCTTCACATTGTAGGTCGCAATTTTTTCTGTGTAGGGCGGCGGCGACACACCGTCTTCAGGTCGGTATTGCCAACCATGCCAGGGACACGTGATGCAGCCGTCGATAATCCGCCCTTCCCCGAGCGGTCCGTTTTGATGCCGGCAGACATTTGTGACCGCAGAAATCTTTCCGTCATAGCGGAAGACCGCGACGCGTTCGCCGCCCGGCAGCGGCGCGATCAGGGCGCGGTCATCTGGAATGTCGAGCGGCGGCGCAACCGGTATCCATCCGTCGCGTTCAAGCTTGCGGCGCGAACCCATACCGCTATCGGCGCGCCACTCTTTCAAACCTGTAACAAGGTGAAGACCAGCCACAAAGACAAATGCGCCAAAAGTAAGCACGGGATAAATGACCGCTTTTTCCGTGTATAACGCGCCGAGGACAATATGAAGAACAAGCGCCGCATAAGCCGGGTAGACGAGCATATGGAGCGCCTTCCAAACCGGCGCCGAAAGATTATTCAGCCAGAAATCGTGACTGGTCGCCGCCATCAAAAACAGAATGATGAACGCCGCCAGCCCGAAGATTTCAAATGGCAAACCGCTCGCTGTTTGATAGTCGCCATTGCCGACAAAGACCGATACAAGCGGATTCAGCGGTCCGCCGCCATGATACCAGAGCAGCGCCAGCGTAAAATGCGCCAGCGCTATAAAAAACGTCAGCACACCGAAGTGTCGTCGATTATAAAGAAATGTATTAAAGCGCGGCGAGAGCCGGGCGAGCGGGCCAATGGAGAGAATAACTGTCAACATCGCAAAAGCCGTAACGCCAAGACCGCGAATCAATAAAACGACAGGGTCGCCCTCATGCTCGGGCGGGCCCGCCATGAGCCCAACGACGACGAATACGGCGAGAAATACAGCGACGCCAATCAGGACATAGCCATCGTAAATGACTTTGTTTTGGTTCCACTGCACCGATGTGTAGCGATGTCCCATGACTAGCGCTCCTCTCCGGAAACCCAATCCGTAAGGGCCTCTGGGAAGTCCCCCGCCGGCGTTGGCGGGCGTTGCGAAAACACCCAAAAGGCCGCGACGAGGGTCAGCGGCGCAAGCGCAGTCCAGAGAAGAAAATGAATTCGGCGGTGCGGTTTCCTCACGACAGCTCGACCCTTTGCAATGTTCCAATCCTCGCCATGCCGGGGCTATCAAGACGCATCGTTAAACGCTTTGTCGGTTTCATCAGTCGGCGCGTTTATCACTCGACCGGAAAAAGCCCTGATCAACACCAACGGCCAAAGTCCGATGGAGGCCGGCAATATCGCCGCGCGAAAGAAAATGCCGCCGCCACGCGCGGCGACATCAATTCGCGGCGCCACAAGAAACACAAACACGAGGCCGACAATTAATCCGATTGCGCCGTATATCGCCGCCGCGGCAAGGATGGTATTCGCTAACGCGATGCTCATTAAAAAAGCCCCTCCAGGGCACGCATTTGCGCGCCAACTTCTGGTTACCCGATCGCACGGGCGCCAGATCGGTCCTTGCACTCCCGCGAATAGCGTAGCGGTTTTTCGGGGCCAGTGAAACAGGCTTGCGCGGCGCCCCGCACCAAATTGCAGCCATCGTTCCGCGACGATGGACGCGTAATGCAAATAATTTCAAAACTGAGGCCGCCCGAATAGCGGGACTCGCAGCGGCGCCAGAGCAAAGCATTGAACTGATTTTGCGACTTCTGTACGCCTAAATTCGTCACGTCGACGACCCTGTCGACTGCCACTGAAAAGGCTCGCCCATGTCAACAGATGCGCTCCCCTCACCCGACGCTGCACCCGGCGAATGGTCGTCTTGGGCGCTCGCTACATTAAGCGCTTATCATGAAGAGCGCAGTCATGATCCGTTGGCAAACGGTGTGAGAGCGCTTGCGTTTGTGATAGCGCGCGCAATGGCAAGCGGCGCCGCTTCGATTGAGACAATGCGCGCCGCAGCGAAGACGCTGGCCGACGATGCGCTCGGGGCGCGCGCGAAGCGATTTGCGGCGCGCCATCATGGGCCTGATGCTGCTGAAAAAATCATCGTTGAGGCGCTCGACGCGGCGGGCTTTAGGTCTGCGAATGACTTTAAAGAACGCATTGAGGCAACCATTGCGGGAATTGTTTTCACTGCTCACCCAACTTTTGCCATGCCGCGCGCCATGCGTATGGCGATCGCTGAATTCGCCGACGGCGGAAATGATGAAGATTTGCGACGGGAAATTTCTCAGCTTCGTCACTATCCAGACGAAAGTCTTACACTGTTTGATGAACATGATGATACGCTAAAGGCGATCGAACATGCGCGCGCCGCAATCGAAACGCTTAACAAGACAGTGCTCTTATGGGGCCGACGCAAGTTTGGCCCCGCCTTGTCGGCAGACCTGCAGCCAGCGCCGGTCAGTCTCGCCACATGGGTGGGATACGACCTTGACGGCCGCAAGGATATACACTGGGGTCAAACGTTCCGCCTGCGACTATCGGAAAAAGCCTTACAACTTAAGCACTATGCGGACCGTCTGCGTGAGGCGGCAAGTGGCCTTGCAGCGCTGAAGGAAACCCTGAATTCAATCGCTGATGAACTGTCCGCCGCCGCCGGCTTCGCACAGGAACAGGCCGACGCTTTCGCCGTGGACCTTGAAGATCCGGAAAATGTCGTTACGGCCGCGAACACACTTACACGCGACGATCCACGCCGGCTCGTCAGCCTACGGCCATATTACGACAAGATCGCTAAATTAATCGGCGACGGTGACCATGGCGACGTCGTTGCAACAGACGCATTACGGCTGTTGGTCGCTGAAATGAAAGCCTGCGGGCTCGGCGTCGCGCGCATTCACTTGCGGGTCAACGCCGCACAGGTTCGCTCAGCTCTGCGCGCTGACCTCGGCCTCGATGAAACGCAAGCATTTTTGAACCGTTCAATCCTACCTACAGCCGCAAAAGCGGCGGCCGAAGCCAAAATACGGCGCGTCAACATGGCTTCCGTATTCACCGAGAAGAAAACGGCGCGCCGACAGTTCATGGTTTGCGCGCAATTTAAAAAACATATCGACGCCGATACGCCAATCCGCTTCCTGATCGCAGAATGCGAAGCGCCGGCTACTGTGATGGGTGCTGTTTTTCTGGCCAAACTCTATGGCGTTGACGACCTGGTCGATATCTCGCCGCTTTTCGAAACACCCGAAGCGATTGAGCGCGGCGGCCGGTTCATGGAACGCTTGCTGAAAGAGCCGGAATTTGAATCATATATCCGTGGGCGCGGGCGTATCGCCATTCAACTAGGCTATTCCGATAGCGGGCGCTTCATGGGTCAACTCGCAGCCGAACTGGCCATTGAACGGCTTCACATCCTGTTGGCGCGAGCGCTCGCCGTCCGCAAAATTACCGATATCGAAGTGATCCTTTTCAACACCCATGGCGAGTCCATGGGGCGCGGGGCTTTTCCCGGCGGCTTTAGAGATCGTTTTGATCACCTCGTAACGCCGTGGACACGCTCACGCTACGCGAAGGAAAACCTGCATCTCAATGCGGAAGCAAGTTTTCAGGGCGGCGACGGCTTTCTCCATTTTCAATCGCGTGATCTTGGCTTGTCGACAGTCGCACAAGTCTTTGCAACAGCGCTCTCGGAACCAAAAATGCCGGCGGAAGACCGTTTTTACACGGATCTCAATTTTTCATGGGATTTTTTCAGAGCGATCAAACGCTGGCAAACAGCGCTTTTTGACAACGCGGACTATCACGTCGCGCTTTCAGCCTTTGCGCCGAATATGCTGGTAAAAACCGGTTCGCGGCGTGTGCGTCGCCAGAGCGCCGACCCCGGCGTCACGCCAAGCCCGCGATCTCTGCGCGCTATTCCAAACAATGCAATCTTGCAACAATTCTGCGCCCCGGCGAATATTTTTGGCGGCATTGGCGTGGCCGCAGCGCGCGAATATGAGCGGTTTCAGGACTGGTCCGCCGGCTCGGCGCGCGCCGATGCGCTGCTTCGCTTCGCCCGTCATGCGCGTAAGCTCACAGATGTTGATATCATGCGGGCTTATTCGAGCCTTTATGACGCCGGGTTCTGGCGCGCCCTTGGCCGCGATTATTGCGGCGGCGATCCTCGACCGCATGCGGCGATCGCCAGCCGATTGTCGAGCCAACACATCCATACAGCGTTGTCCCGGCTCGCCAATCATCTTGATGAAGACCTTCAAGAATTTGATTGTTTCACGACAGTGGAGACCGACGCCTCAGAAGAGAGCGCGCCAGCGGCGCATAATGTTGAAAGCGGAAACGATGAGGCGCTGCGCGCGCTTCACGCCATCAGGATTGCGCTCATCATGGAAGCGTTGCGCCTCGCCGCCAGCACGCCGCCGTTTTCGTCGCGCCATGACGTCTCTTTCGGCGCCCTTCTTGATCAGGCTCTTCGGCTTGAATTGCACGATCTCGCTGATCTGCTGGCGGAAATATTCCCGAAAGCCAGAAACGAAGACGCGTCGCTTTCACAGCTTGAAGAACCTGCCGACGCCGATGAAATCGATCATGGGTATCCATTCGTCCATGCCGAGACGATCGAGCCGATCCGCCAGATTGCGGAAGCCATTGGCGAGATCAGCGTCGGCATTGCGCATTTTTATGACGCCTATGGCTAGTCGGCGGCGCTAGCGACGACGCCTGTAAACGTCTCGTTAACCATGGCGGGCGACATCATTGAGGGGAAATGCTCGCTTGGAGCCCCTGTCGATGAGATGCGTATATCTGACCGCCGCCGTAAGCGCTTTGTTTGCCGCGCCCGCATATGCCGAGGCGCCAGCGCCGGACATTGCACGCGCCTTACTCGATGCGGCGGCGGAGACAAACGATCAGCGTGAGATCGCCGCGGTCAGCAGAGCGCTCGCCAGGACCTTTCCAGACACTGCAAACAGCATCGACGCGTATGCGCAATCGCTGATCGACGCCCTAGCGACGCAAGAACGGACCGCGGAAGCATCGCTTCACGATAGCGCGGCGAAAGACGGCAGCGGCGCGTCGGAGGAAACGCCGCCGGACGGATTTTGGCGGCTTGGCGCTTGGGAAGGCGTTATCGACGCCGGCGCGACGCTTGCCTCCGGCAATTCAGACAATATCGCCGCCGGCGTTTCGGTTGACGCCAGCCTGACGCGGGGCAAGCTTACCCATAACGTCACCGCCGGTATCGACATCGGCGCGGCGGCGGCGCCGGCGAGTGCGGCGAACCCCGATCCCGATCGTGAGCTGACACAAAAGCGTTGGTATGGCGCCTACAAGCTCGATATCGCGTTTTCGGAAAGATCTTACGCCTTCGCGCGCGTGTCGTATGAGGAAGACCAGTTTTCAGGGTTTGATTACCGTATCTTCGGCGGCGCGGGGCTTGGCCGGTTTCTCTATAAATCCCAACCCTTCACATGGCTTATTGAAGGCGGTCCCGGGTATCGTTTCTCCCCGATCGACGACACACGCGAAACAGAATCCGAATTCGCGGCGTATGCGTCCTCGAAAATCGATTGGGTGATCCGCGACGGCCTCTTGTATGAACAAAACAACGACGCAACATGGACGGCGTCAACATCAACGTTCACATCGCTTACAGCGCTCACAACGAGCATCACCAATGATATTTCCACGGGGTTGTCCGTGAATATCCGCTATGAGACCAATCCGCCGTTGGGCCGCGAAAACCTCGATACGCTCGTCAAAGCCTCTTTGAAGTACGGCTTTTAGGCGGGCAGGTCAGTCGGCAAATCACCTTCAAATTCGAGCGCGACAGGACCGGTCATCCGGACATGATCATCCTCGCCCCATTCAATGGCGAGGTCGCCGCCGTCGAGCATGACGGTCGCCTTGCGCGCCGTCAGCCGTCGGCGAACCGCGGAGACCAGCGCCGCACACGCCGCTGTACCGCATGCTTTGGTGATCCCGGCGCCGCGTTCCCAAACGCGAAGCCTGATCATGTGCTGAGAACGCACCTCGGCGACCGAAACATTCGCCCGTTGAGGGAACAAAGGGTGATTTTCAATCATCGGACCAAATCGATCGAGCGCCTGCGCCTCGGCGTCTTCAACAAAAAAGACGCAGTGCGGGTTGCCCATGTTAACCGCCGAGGGGCCCCATAAAACCGGCGCATCAATGGGGCCAAGTTTGATATCGATATAACGCGTGTCGTCCATTTGCTCTGCAAGCGGAATTTGCCGCCAGTGTAATTTCGGCGGCCCCATATCGACCGTGACGCGTTTATCGCCGGCGCGGCTCGCCGCCATTTCGCCGCCAAGCGTCGAAAAGCCTGCGGCCGTTTCGCCGCTCTCTTCCATCAAGAGCCAACCGATACAGCGGGCGGCGTTGCCGCAGGCTTCGACCTGAGACCCATCCGCATTCCAAACACCCATGAACGGTTCGCCGGCGCGTTCTTCCAGGGTGATGACTTGATCGCATCCGACGCCCGTCTTCCGGTTCGCAATCGCCGCGGCCGCAGCCGGGGTCATTACGGCCCCCGAGCGGCGCGTATCGACGATGACAAAGTCATTGCCAAGCCCGTTCATCTTGCGAAAAGCGTGGCCGGCAAGCGTATTTTGCGGATGGTCGGCGGTTTGATCGTTCATAAGGCTGCTCCAGAAACCGTGGCATAGCCGAGTTTCACGCCCGAAGAAATGCACCTTCCTTAACCGACGATCACGTATCGCAAGCGCGGCGCACTTTATGCAATCAAACATACAAAAAGGGCGGGCTCTTTGGAAAGCGCCCGCCCCTTTCGTCTTTCAGCATCCGCAGCATTGGCTGAAAGAAGCTGTCAGTCTGCCTTAGAGTTTCAGATTGACACCGACAAAAATGAACCGGCCAGCCGGGTCATAATATCCGGGGAACGTGTTGCCGTTACCCGGCGCCGTTCCGGCCTGTGTTGAGAGTTCCGGGTCCCGGCCGAGAATATTGTTGATGCCGGCCCGCATGGTAAGGGCCTCGCTCACATACCATTGAGCGGAGATGTCGAGGTAATTCGCAGCGTCAAGCTCATCATCGAGAATGTTGCCGGTCGTTGCGAAAACGCCGCCTTGCGAGAGGTTCGGCGTACCATTTGGCACCGCCCCGTCAAAGGTTGTCGAGCCGATGTAGCGCCAGGTCGCCGTTACATCGACGTCCCATGGAGAGCTCCACGTCGTCAGGAAGCGGTGCACATATTCCGGGTTTGGCCCGCCGCAATTGCCGCGATAAAGACCGCGACACTCGATGGTGCCGGTAACGCCAGGAACCGGAACAAAGGACTGCTCGAACAGGACGTTCGAGGCATAGTTCATCGACACCGATCCTGCGCCGCCGAGCCCGACCGTTTCAAGATCGATTTCATAGCGCGCATTGATGTCGAGGCCGCGGGTTGAGATGTTGGCGACATTGACATTGGTCGCCTGAACACCGGCGAACTGGAACGGCGATCCTGGCGGCGGCACAGGTGTTGAGAACAATGATCCGTCTACATCGCGTACAATATTGTCGCAAAATAGCGGATCACCCGTCGCGATGCATTGCGTCAGCGACGTTTGCGGCGGGATAGTGCCGATCGCCTGGTCGATCGAGATATCATAGTAGTCGACCGAAAGAGTGAAGCCCTCGACATAACGCGGCTGAAGAACTGCGCCGACCGTGTATGTATCCGCCGTCTCAGCAACAAGGAAGGGATTGCCCCCGGTCACCGCATTCAACTGGTTCGCCGGATTATCGCCGATGGTGCCGAACTGAGCCGCAGAGAGCCCGGTAAATGCACACTGCGCGGCTGTCGCCGTCGGCATAAAGCCGTTGCTGGCGAGGTTTGAACACGGATCATTACCGTTGAACAGGCCAGTGTTTTGTCCCGTAAAGAGGTCGAAAACATTTGGCGCGCGGATGGCGCGTTGAAACTGAAAGCGGAAACGCGCATCCGGCACCGGCGCCCAAGCCGCGCCGGCGGCGAATGTTTCAGTATTGAATGAGTTTTGAACGCCATTACCGTCCGTTGAGTAATCCGAATAACGGAACGCGCCGCTTATCGACAACTCTTCAAAGAACGGACGCCCCTCGATCAACGGCAACTGCGTTTCGAAGTAAAGCTCCGTCACCGCAACCTCACCGGCGACCGGCAATGTGCCGCCGCCAACGCCGGTCAAACCGAGACCGCCCGGAATGCGTGAAAGCTCGTCGGGAATGCGATCAAGCTCATCGCGGCGGTATTCGATGCCGACAAGCGCCTGAAAATTGCTATCTGACCATGGCGTTGAAAATCCAAGATCGCCGCCGATGTTACCGCCGAGGACAATCTGATCTGTCGTTGCGGTTACAAGGCCGGAACCCTGAAGGAACTGGGCCTGTTCGGCGCTGATCAATTCGCCAGTCGGGTTTGAGAAGAAATTGACTGGCGTACAACCGGCGTTGCCAGAGCGGCAAACCGGATCAGCGCCGGCGTCAGGAACCCCATCGCCATCAAGATCAGGCGTCACGACGAAGAAAGCATCCTGCAAACGCTGAAAACTAAGATCGCCTGTGGAGATGGTGTTCAGGCGCGTCCGTGAGAATTGTCCGAACGCTTCCCAATTCCAGCGGTCCTGAATTGTACCCCGGAAGCCGCCAACCGTTCGAAATGTCTGGACGCCGACAAACGAACTTCTCGGATCGCCGGTGACGTTCCGATACCCCGGCCCTCGCGTCACGCCGCCGAAGCTGACGTCCTCGCCGTTGGCAATCTGGTCCGGCGTACAGCCAAAAAAGCCGGTCCGTAGCGGCCCCGTGCCGTTCGGGCTTTCCACGTCGAGAAACGGGTTGTCGCAGTTGATTTGGAAAGTTCGGAAAAACGTTCCAGAAAACGCGATTTGTGAATCAGTCGTATTTTCAACAAAACCGAGATCCAGAAACGCTTCGACATTGTCGGTGATTTCATACCGCCCAAAAGCGGCAATGTTGAACCGCTCGTTGTTGCGTTGAATGAAGTTGTCCGGCGCAAAGTTGAAAAGCTGCTCCGGCGCGCCTGTAAACGGTACAAGCGAACCGTCCTCGGCGACAAAGATCGGGTCGGCGCCGAACGGGCCAATGGATCGGAAAGTCGATGACCCGGCGCAGGTGACGCCGCCAACAGCATTTGGCGCAACAGAAGACGTTCCAAATGCGCAAGCGGAGTAGTCGCGGTCGGACTGGCGGATCTCATTTTGGTCCTGATACTGCAGAAACGCCGTGACATTGCCGCGTCCGTCCGGCGTGTTGGCGCCAAAGGCGGCGCTGACATTGACGCCGCGCCCGTCCGTGCGGCCGCCAGGCGCTGGCTGGTTAAACGCGTTCAACAGTTCGTTGGCGAAATCGCCATTATTACCGTCTTGGAAAAACCCGACCTGTCCGTCCAGTTCGAACCCCTCAAAGTCTTTCTTAAGGACGAAGTTGACAACGCCGGCGATCGCGTCCGATCCATAAACGGCTGAGGCGCCGCCGGTCACAATGTCAGTGCGTTCGATCAATTGTGCTGGAATGAAGTCGAGATTGGCGCCCACGCCGGTCCCGAGACCGATCCCATATGGCAGGCGCTTGCCGTCGAGCAGGACGAGCGTGCGCTGTGCGCCAAGCCCGCGCAGATCAACGGTAGAGGTGCCCGTCGCGCCGTTCGCGAGGCTTGAGACCTGCGCCGGCAGGGATTGCGGCAGGATGTTGATCAAGTCTTCCACGCGGGTGACGCCGCGCGAGTCGATTTCACCGGCGTCCACCTGAAATACCGGACTGGATGACTGAAGGTTCGCCTGGTTGAGGCGCGACCCGGTGATGATGATGACGTCGCCGTCATCGTTCTGCGCGTAAGTTGGCGTGGTTAACGCCGCGCCCGCGACAAGCGCAAATGCCGACGCTTGCAACAGAAATCTCGATTGCGACTTCGTATTTCGTTGAAATGACATGAATAGCCCTTTTCTGATTTACACTGCTCGAGCCGCTTCAGAGGGTCCGGTTCAGACCTCTGCCCCCTCATTGGCGCAATTTGCTCAACGGCTAAGACAACCGGGCCGGGTCGGGCCTCAGCGGTGTGGTTCACGTGATTTGGATTTGTTGCGTTACGGCAACACCGCTGCGGCGGCCCCTTGCGAAAACGCTGCGTTGAGCCCTATCCTTGAAAAAGTCGGAATGCGCGGTAACGCATTCCGACAAGTGTGTGTGTGTTTACCGAAGTCGTTGGAGCGACAGGCGGCAACCCGTCGAACCAACCAGGACATCAAGGGCTCACCAGGATGTCCTGCCTGTTAAGACACGCGTTGAGGCGTTCCCCTCAAAAAAATGCTGCACAAAGCAGTGAGGGCGCGTTTCTCCGGTCTGACAGGCGGGATTAGCCATGGCGCGTTTATTCGGCTTGTCGACACAGGCCGGCGCGTTGTCTGGCGACTAGGGTGATCGATGTCTGAAGACACATTGACGAAAAAATTTATCGACGGTCAGCTTAAAACCCTTGAGCGTGAAATCCGTCGTCATGACGCGATGCTCGTCAGCTGGCTGACGAACAAGCTCGGCGGCCGCGATGTTGCGATGGATATTGCGCAGGACGTCTATCTGAGGGTTTGGCGCTACGCCCACAAATCGAGAATCGAAAACCCCCAGGCATTGCTATTCAAGACGGCCGCAAATCTCGCCGCCAATGAGTTTCGCGCTCGCCAACGCCATCGGGCTAATTACGTATCAAACACACGCAATGACGACAGTGAAGCCGTCGACAATGTTCCGTCGCAATTGCCAACGCCGGAAGAAGCATCGTGCGTGCGCAGCGATGTCGCTCTTTCCTTCTCAACGATCGAAGGCTTACCAGACAAAATAAAACGCGCTTTTGTAATGAGCCGCTTTCAGG
>JBCBBT010000047.1:0-26743 GCA_038531315.1 Pseudomonadota bacterium | reverse complement strand
CACCCAGGAGGTTGTCGAATGGCGCGCAACGCTCAGCACCGACGGCAGCTTCAACGCCGTCTGGTACAAGCCCCATTCCGGCGAATTTGTCACCCGCAGACCGCAAAACCATCCGATGCGTTGGTACGCCGACTGCGAGCCGGACAATCCCTCGCCATTGTACCAAGAAGGCTAACGCCGCAACGCTCAACCTGTCGCGATCACGTCAAAGGTCGGCGAGTTTTGCGAGCGCTGCGCGTAACTTATCCGCCTGCGCTTCGTAGTCCGAGCGCCGGGTCTTTTGTTCTTCAACAACAGCCGGCGGCGCTTTCGCAACAAAGTTCTCGTTGGCGAGCTTCTTGTCGATTTTCACGATTTCAGCGCCAACGGTATCGATTTCTTTTTGCAAGCGCGCTTTTTCAGCCCCGATATCGATCACGCCCGCAAGCGGCAGCGCAAAAATTGCCTCATCATGAACAATCTGAACCGCGCCCTTTGGCGTGTCCGGCGTCGTCGAAAGAGTTTCGAGCCGGGCGAGCTTCATGACGGCGTCTTCATGCGACTGAAGCCGCGCGCTAGTCTGTTTGTCCGGAGCAACGGCGTTCAGAGGAATTTTCGATCCCGCAGGAATATTCATTTCCGCACGGACCGACCGGATCGCCGTGATCAGACCGATCGCCCAATCGATTTCCGCCGCAGCTTCTTCCGCAATCAACGCCTCATTGTGCGTCGGCCACGCGGTTACGATCAAATGCTGATCGCGATCAGCGAGCGCGCCCCATAATTCCTCGGTGACGAACGGCATGAAGGGATGCAACAACTTCAGGATCTGATCGAGCGCCCAGGCGATTGTCCTTTGCGTTTCCGCTTTCGCCGCAGCGTCGTCACCCTGCAGCGTCGGCTTGGCGAGTTCAAGCCCCCAATCACAGAAGACGTTCCACGCAAATCGGTAAGCAGCGCCCGCCGCGTCGTTGAAGCGATAATTGACAAGCCCGTCGGTCACGTCCCGCGCGCAGTTATTGGCTTCGTGAACAATCCATTTGTTCAGCGTGGAAGACACTGTCGCGGGATCGAACGCCGGATCAGGCTTGCAACCGTTCATTTCTGTAAAGCGCGCCGCGTTCCAGAGCTTGGTGACAAAGTTGCGATAGCCCTCAATGCGGTTTTCAGAAAGCCGGATATTGCGCCCCTGCGCGGCCTGCGCCGCCAGCGTGAACCGCAACGGATCGGCGCCGTATTTGTCGATCAACGCCAGCGGGTCGATGACGTTGCCCTTCGACTTCGACATTTTCTGGCCGTGCTCGTCGAGCACCAGCGCATGGATATAAACGTCCTTAAACGGAACTTCATCCATGACATAAAGCCCCTGCATCATCATCCGGGCGACCCAGAAAAAGATGATGTCAAAGGCCGTCACGAGCACAGAGGTCGGATAGCGCTTTTTCAATGCCGGCGTTTCTTCCGGCCAGCCGAGCGTGGAGAACGGCCACAGACCAGACGAAAACCATGTGTCGAGAACGTCGGGGTCTTGGCAGATATCGACCGAGATTACTTGTCCGGCACCGCTGCTGGTCGTCGCTTGGCGGCCATAGCCTGTCACGCGTGCTTTTCCCGAAAACGATTCCACAACAGAAATCCTGACCTTTTCTCCGTAATGCTTGGAGAAAGTCCGAATTGCTTCATCCTCGGTCTCTGCAACGACGACTAAATTTTCACTTACATCATCATCATTTTGCATGTAACCGCCGGCTGGCAAACCCGGTCCATACCAAGCCGGTATCCGATGCCCCCACCACAGCTGCCGTGAGATGCACCAGGGTTCGATATTGCGCATCCACTGGAAATAGGTCTTGGTCCAGTTTTCCGGAACGAAACGCGTCTCGCCGTCCTCAACAACATTAATGGCGCGCTCCGCAAGCTTCTCGGCGTTCACATACCATTGGTCGGTGAGCATAGGCTCGATCACAACGCCGGAGCGATCGCCGAAGGGCTGCATGATCTTTTTGTCTTCAGTCGCGATCAGGCGGCCCTCGGCGTCAAGATCCGCGACTACCGCTTTGCGCGCTTCGAAGCGGTCAAGCCCGCGATATTTCTCCGGCACCGGATTGTCGTCGCTGTTATCGGCCCGCATGTTCGCCTTGGTGTCGAACAAAACATACATCGGCAAATCATGACGGCGCGCGACCTGATAATCGTTGAAGTCATGGGCGCCGGTGATTTTCACTGCGCCTGAACCAAAATCCGGGTCCGGATGTTCATCGGCGATGATCGGGATATAGCGATCAGCTAGCGGCAGAAGACAACGCTTGCCGACAATCGGCGCGTAGCGTTCGTCGGAGGGATGAACCGCCACGGCGCCGTCGCCAAGCATCGTCTCGGGCCGGGTCGTCGCGATGGAGATATAGTCGCGCGTTTCGCGAAGCGTTACGGTCCCGTCCGCGTCTTTCTCGACATATTCATAGGTCTCGCCGTTCTCCAGTGGGTATTTGAAATGCCAGAAATGGCCGTCGACCTCGGTGTTTTCGACTTCAAGATCGGAAATCGCCGTCTCAAACTTCGGATCCCAGTTGACGAGCCGCTTGTCGCGATAGATGAGATCATCTTTATAAAGAGCGACAAAGGTCTTCATGACCGCTTTGACCATCTGGTCGTCGGGCGCGCCATGCTCACCCATGGTGAAGCGCTCGCGCGACCAGTCGCAGGACGCGCCGAGACGGCGCAGCTGCTTGAAGATCATGCCGCCGGACTCGGCTTTCCAATCCCAGACCTTTTCAACGAACTCGTCGCGCGCGTAATTGGTGCGCTTGTCCTGGCGCTCGGCCATCTGGCGCTCGACGACCATTTGCGTTGCGATGCCGGCGTGGTCCATGCCGACTTGCCAGAGAACCGACTTGCCGCGCATACGCTCAAAGCGGATCAGAATGTCCTGCAGCGTATCGTTAAGGGCGTGGCCCATATGGAGCGAGCCGGTGACATTCGGCGGCGGGATCACGATCGTATAGGGCTCAGCGGCGGGATCGTCGCTCGGCTGAAAGGCGCCGGATTGTTCCCACGCCTCATAAAGACGCGGTTCCGCGGCTTCCGGATCGAAGGCCTTGCCAAGCCCCGCCGTTTCCGACGCTGTCCCTTTGTTGTCGCCCTCAGCCATTGCCCGCCCGCCTTCTCGCCGCGTCGCTATCTTTGAACCTGATCGAGCCGGCAGTTATATCGCAGTCGCGAGAAAGGTCGAGAGCCCGGCGACTGGCCAAAAAAAGCCGCCCGCTTTTGCGAGCGGGCGGCGTTAATCGGCCTTCAGACGTCGTCAATAAAGAAAAAACCCGCGCCTAGCGCGCCTCGGCGAAGACAATGACGGGGCCAAGATTATCGATCAACTGGCGCGCATCGTAAGCGGAGGGATTATCCGCCGGCTTGTCGCCGCTCGCGACCTGAATGATCGCGCCAATCGTGTAGCGCAGTCGTTCTCGAGTTGTCGCGGTCGTGCCGCCGAAACCGCCAAAGCCGCCGCCGTAAAAGAATCCGCGCCGGCCAAACCCTGCGCCGCCGAACGTTGTCCCTGATGTCTGGAAGGTGCTCTGCGTATCCGTCGTCTGATCGAGAAGGATAAAATAGTCAGCGCCGCTTTCCAGCGTCACCTCGGCCGCCCGGTAGAGAACGTAGTTTTCAATCGTTGCGCGGTCCGTGGAGCTGTTGCCTTCGAAAGTGATCCGGAACCGGTCCGCCTCCAGCTGCTGGCTGGTGTAGCCGGGCCCGCGTTTGACCGCCGGTCCATATGGCGTCACGGTCGCGCAGGCCGCAAGCGCCATCGCACCGGCGAGCGCGATCGCCGCCCTCAAGGAAGCCGCCCTCAAGGAAATTGTAGAAAACTGTTTCATGACCCGTCCTCCGAAACCTTGTGAAAACCGAGCGGAAATCGTCGCACAAAATCAGCCTTTAAGCCAATAAAGTTCAGAACACAGATACGTCAGTCAGACTGTCGCAGACGCCGCCGGGTTCGAGCGCCCGCCAGGCGCGCTCGCGTGTCGATGCTAGGCCGCACGCCGTTCACACCAGGCTTTGACCGCATCCATGTCGCCTTCAACCGCCTTGCACACCATGCCCATGATCAGCGGCGTCATGATATGGGCCATAATGGAATGTGGACGCGCCTCCATGCGCAGCGTCAATGTTGCACCCCCGCCCGCGCCCGGCGCCGTTTCAAAAACAGAATCCCAAACCGTGCCGCCTTCGTCTGAGATATAACGCACCATGTCGTTCTCGCGATATTCGGTCACTTCAAGCACGGAATTCGCCTCGCGCCCATTCATCACCCGCGTCTCACGGAAGCGCGCACCGACCCCGGTTTTCGCCTCCGAGAGGATTTCGATGTTGACGATATCGGGGATCGCTTCGGCGAAATTCTCAATGTCGGCGATGGTCCTGAAAACCTGCTCGACGGGCGCCGCAATGTCCCGCTTGCTAGTAACCGTCGGCATGCCCGTCCTCCTCTCCAGACGCAAAATGATGGACCGCCGCAAGAAATGACGTCGATAGCGCCGCAAACCGCGCTAGTTTTTGGCGGCGTCTTTCAGCGACGGCGTTCCCGACATGTGGGCGTGCGCGGACTTGCACCGCGCAAGATCGGCGGGCGTTGCGATCCGCACGGTGGCGACCGACGTCACCAGAACTTCGCGCGTATAAGCGCCGAGGTGGCCGTATCGCCCGGTCTTGCTGGCCGCGCCGTCGACCCGCAGATAATAGACCGGCGAGCCGACCGGTTTGTCGGCGCCGAGTTCTTGATGGGCGCCCGTCCTGAGGTTTTCAATCGCCAACCAAAAAGGCCCGTCCGCCGCACTGGCGGTGCTGAGCCACCATGATGATGCGCCGAAACAGGGCGTGAAACGGCTGGTCTCAAATCCCTCAACGAACAAGCCTTCGAATGAGCCCCTGATCGGCGCGTCATCGGCGTTGACCGCGCCGATGATGGGGCCGATCGCCGGCGCCGGGCTCGCATGTTGCGCCGCCGCCGGATAGACTGCGCCAAGGAACAGGCAAAGCGTCGCCGCCGTCGCCGCGACGCCTTGTGCTATGGGATGAGGCTTGTGGGTCATCTTGTTCGCTTTCGCGCCGTGTTGCTTAGCGACCGGTAAAGGCGCCGGCTTTCTGACCGCTTTGCAGCGTCATTTCATCTAGCAATGCGAGGACCGGGCGTACGGCTTCCTTGTCCGCTTGCGGGACCGCGTCGATCGCCGCAATCATCGCCTTGCCGCGCTCAAACTGGACGCGCTGTTCCGGCGGCAACATCTTCAGAAGTTCCGGCGACACATCAGCCATGGCGTCCGCCATCGGCGGGGTTTTCAGCGCAATGTAGGCAAGCATCGCCTTATCGCCGACGCGCGCCCATTCGAGGCCGTTCGTAAACCCATGCTTTTTTACAACATTTGTAAGCTGACTATATTCCGCCGCATGGTCTTTTTTGAGAAGTTCGACGCCGGACGAATACATGCGGAATTCCTCTCCCGCCAGAAATGTCGGCTCCTTGTCAAACACCTCATCCAGGCCCTTGGCTTCCAGCTCCTGTCCGAGTTCGGTCGCCGCCGGCAGGCTTTCGGCAAATCTGCGGGCCTGATCCGTCGTCAGATCGCCCGCAAACGCCGGCGCCGCCTGACCGCAAATGATGATAGCCGCCACTACTTTGAGTATACGCATCATGGAATGCTCCCCTTTTCCCTAGGCGTTAAGCATACGACGTATGGTCATCGTTCAGCAAGCTGGAACAGCGGCGTCATCGCGGCGTTTACGGCGATGTAATCAACGATATTGATGGTGACTCGCGGCCTCGATGCGGCCGGAACGGTTCTAAATATGCATCACGCGATCATACGCGTCGAGCGTCGCTTCATGCATCATCTCCGAAAGCGTCGGATGCGGGAAAATAGTGTGGAACAAGTCTTCCTCTGTCGCTTCAAGTGTGCGCGCGAGGCCAAAGCCCTGGATCAATTCGGTGACTTCCGCGCCGATCATGTGCGCACCCAGGAGTTCGCCGGTCTTTTCATCAAACACGGTTTTGACCATGCCCTCGGGCTCGCCAAGGGCGATCGCCTTGCCATTGCCGTTGAACGGGAAGCGGCCGACCTTGACCTTGTATCCCGCCTCCTTGGCTTTGGCTTCGGTAAGACCCACGCTCGCAATCTGTGGATTACAATACGTGCACCCCGGAATTTTTGTCGTATCCATCGGATGGACGGAATTCAGCCCGGCGATTTTCTCAACGCAGATAACGCCCTCGTGTGACGCCTTGTGGGCGAGCCACGGCGCGCCGACGACGTCGCCAATTGCATAAAGCCCCCTGACGCCGGTTTCCAGCCATTCGTTGACCGCAATGTGTCCCCGATCAATCTTGACGCCGAGCGCCTCAAGGCCAAGGTCTTCCGTATTGCCCACAATGCCAATGGCGAGCACCACGCGTTCGGCGTCAACGGTTGTAGTCTTACCGTCCTTTAGCTTTACGCTCGCGGTGACGGTCTTGGCGCCTTTTTCGAGTTTCTCAACTGCTGCGCCGGTCAGAATTTTCATGCCGTCTTTTTTGAAGCGCTTTTCAGCAAACTTCGAAATTTCGGCGTCTTCAGCCGGCAGGATCCGGTCAACCATTTCAACAACGGTGACGTCTGCACCGAGCGCATGATAAAAACTCGCGAACTCCATGCCGATGGCGCCGGAACCGATGACAAGCAGCGACTTCGGCATGATGTCCGGCGTCATCGCCTCTTTTGCCGTCCAGATGAATTTGCCGTCCGGCTCGAGGCCCGCCTGGGGAATTGTCCGCGCCCGCGCACCGGTGGCGACAATGACGTGCTTGGCGCTGATCGCAGACGCGTCCTTGCCCTTCACGTGAACCAATGGCGCGCCCGAGCCGTTCGTCGCTTTGGCGAGGCTCGCCTCGCCCGCCACGACGTCGATTTTGTGTTTCTTCATCAAATAACCGACGCCGCCCGACAATTGCGCGGCCACTTTGCGGGAGCGCTTAATAACGGCGTCGATGTCAAATCCGATATTGTCAGCCCTGAGGCCGAACGCCTCGGCGTGCTTCATGTTGGTATAGATTTCAGCCGTGCGCAAAAGCGCCTTCGTTGGAATGCAGCCCCAGTTGAGGCAGACGCCGCCCAGCGCTTCGCGTTCGACGATAACGGTTTTCATGCCGAGCTGGCTGGCGCGAATAGCGGCGACATACCCGCCGGGGCCCGATCCAATGACGCACAGATCCGCTGTTTTCTCCGCCATGATTTCACTCTCTCCGTTTCGTGACTGCAAACCGGCCTTTCGCCGTCGCCTCGTTTGCGGGACGATATGGTACACGCCCAACTATTTCGAGACTATAAAGTCGCCAACCGGAAAGAAAACCGAAAGGTCCCCGCACCATGAGCCAGAAATCGAAGAGCGTTGAAGCCTTGCGCACCCCCGATGAGCGTTTCGAAAACCTTCCCGACTGGCCCTATGCGCCGCGCTACGTCGACGATCTGCCCGGATATGAGGGCCTGCGCATGCACTATGTCGATGAAGGCGCGGGCGACGTCACGTTCCTTTGCATCCATGGGGAGCCGTCCTGGGCCTACTTGTTCCGCAAGATGATCCCGGTATTTACCGGCGCTGGCCATCGCGCCATTGCGGTTGACATGTTTGGCTTCGGGCGGTCCGACAAACCCGTCGACGATGAAACGTATACATATCATTTTCACCGCGACGCGCTACTGGCTTTTGTGGAAAAGCTGGACCTGAAGAACGTCTGTCTCGTGGTGCAGGATTGGGGCGGCCTTTTGGGCCTGACCCTGCCGATGGCGGCGCCGTCGCGCTATACGCGTCTTATCGTCATGAACACCGGGCTGCCGGGCGGCGAAGAAGCGGGCGAAGGCTTCTCCGCCTGGCGCGCCTTTAACCGGTCGCAGCCCGACCTTGACGTCGGCGGGCTGATGAAACGGGCGACGCCGATCCTGACCGATGCGGAGGCCGCCGCTTATAATGCGCCCTTCCCTGACAAGGCCTACAAAGGCGGCGTGCGGCGTTTTCCCGAGCTTGTGATGATGAAGGAGAAAGGCAAGGAGCTGACGCCCGCCTCCTCGCAGGGCGTTGAAACCTCGCTCGCCGCGCGCAGCTTCTGGCGCGACGACTGGACCGGGGAGAGCTTCATGGCGATCGGCATGCAGGACCCTGTCCTCGGACCGCCGGCGATGCATGTTCTGAAAAAGAATATCAAGAATTGCCCCGAGCCGCTGGAAGTCGCCGAAGCCGGCCATTTTGTGCAAGAATGGGGCGCACCAATCGCGAAGGCCGCCCTCGATAAATTCGGCCTTTAAAACCAGGCCGCGCGATAAGGTCTTCCGGCGCGCGACGATTGCGGATCAATAATATCGGGTGCTACAGACGGGCTCGAATTTTCAAGCGAGCCTCAACTTTATGCAAAACCGCTGGTCCGACGCCGACGCCGCCGCCATCATCGCCGACCACAAAGCGCGCGACATCAATGAAGACGTGGCGCTGCGCGTCTATACCAGCCGTTTGATCGGCGGCGAGCGCGAACTCGTTATTCACGGCGGCGGCAACACGTCGGTGAAAACCCGTCTCCTCGATTTCCTCGGCGAGGAAACCGATGTGCTCTGCGTTAAGGGAAGCGGCTGGGACCTTGCAACGATCGAAGCGCCGGGCCTTCCTGCGGTGCGCCTTGAGCCCCTGCGCCGGGTCCGCGCGTGGAATACGCTCAGCGACGAAGACATGGTTCGCCTGCAACGGCTGAACCTTCTTGATCCAGGCGCGCCAAACCCTTCAGTTGAGGCGTTGCTGCACGCTTTTCTGCCGCACAAATTTGTCGACCATACGCACGCGACCGCTATCCTCGCGATTTCCGATCAGCCAAACGGCAACGATCTGTGCAGGGAGATATTCGGTGACAAAGTGGCGGTAGTGCCCTACGTGATGGCGGGTTTTCACCTCGCGAAGGCGACCGCCGACGCGTATGACGCCGCACCGGCAGTGAAAGGCGTGCTTTTGGAAAAACACGGCTTCTTCACATTTGGCGACACCGCGCGCCAGTCATATGACCGGATGATCGACCTCGTGTCGGTTGCGGAAGCCGCAGTTGAAGAAAAACCCGCATGGGCGCCGGCGCCGCGCGTTTTCGATGCGCCGACCGCGCGCGCTGCAGAGATTGCGCCGATCATCCGAGGCGCCTGCGCCGACGCAATCGGCGACGGCTCTTATCATCGTCTCGTTTCTGACTTCAGGCGTTCGAACGCGATCATGACCTTTGTCAATGGCGCAGCCCTGCCTGACTATGGGACGCGCGGCGTTGTCACGCCCGATCATATTATCCGTACAAAGAACCGATACCTGATTGCGCCGTACGCCGCGTCCGACGATCTTTCCGGCTTCAAGGCAAGCCTTCACTCAGAAATCGCCGCCTATCGCGCGCGGTATGACGACTATTTCGATGTCAACAACGCCCGGCTCGGCGGCGTCAAAACGAAACTCGACACAGCGCCGCGCGTCGTACTCGCACCGGGCGTCGGCCTTTTCGGCCTCGGACGCACTGCGAAGGACGCCGCGATCGCCGCCGATCTCGCTGAAATCACAGTCGACACAATCGCCCGCGCCGAACGGATCGGAACCTTCGAGGCGCTCGCGGAAGGCGATCTGTTCGATATGGAATACTGGTCGCTGGAACAGGCCAAACTCGCCAAATCCAAACCCAAACCCCTCGCCGGGCAGATCGCCGTTGTCACTGGCGGCGGCGGCGCCATCGGCGCCGTGACGGCCTGGCTCCTCGCCGAAAACGGGTCGGAAGTCGCCATCCTCGACCGTGACGAAGAAGCCGCAAAGGCGGCGGCCGCCGTAATTGGCGCGCGCGCCCTGCCGCTTCGATGCGATCTCACAGATGCCGACGACGTCGCCGCCGCGTTCGAGATCGTCGCCGAACACTTTGGCGGCGTTGATATCCTCGTCTCCAACGCCGGCGCGGCGTGGCAAGCTCCGATCGACGCCATGGACGAAGCGGTTCTGCGCCGGAGTTTTGAAATCAATTTCTTCGCCCATCAGCGCGCGACGCAAGCGGCGGTCGCCATCATGAAGAAACAGGGAACCGGCGGCGCGCTTCTTTTCAATGTCTCGAAACAGGCAGTCAATCCGGGAGCAAATTTCGGCGCTTATGGCCTGCCGAAAGCCTCCACGCTGTTTCTTGTTCGTCAGTATGCGCTTGAAGGCGGCCCGCACGGCATCAGAGCCAACGCCGTCAACGCCGACCGCATCCGCTCGGGCTTGTTGACCGACGCCATGATCGCCGACCGCGCCAAGGCGCGCGGCGTCGCGGAAACGGACTATCTGAAGTCGAACCTGCTTGGCCGGGAAGTCACCGCACTCGATGTGGCGCAGGCTTTCCTGCACCACGCGCTCGCCCTTAAAACGACCGGAGACGTCACAACCGTCGACGGCGGCAATGTCTCTGCGATGTTGCGTTAGCAGCAAAGGATCACTCGGCTTCCTCGGAGAACAGATCGCGGCTCGCACCCGCCAACTCCCCTGACTTTGCAGCGCGCCTCATCGCAAGACTTTTTCTGTTCAGGGCGGCGAGGTCGGCGTCGCCCGCCAGACAGGCTTCGCCAAGCGCGATTGCCGTTGTCAAAATAGCGCGCGGCGCGTTGCGCCAGGCGGGTGCGCCGATAACCGTGCGCCATGGCGCGCCGCAAGCAGCATCAAGAAGAATGCGCGCAAAGCAATGGTCTAACCGCACCGGCCAGCGCCGCGCCGCCGCTGCGCCGGGCAGTTCGTCTTCGACTAACCGCCGCCAACGTAAACGCAAGACATGATCGCTATCCGGGTTATCAATGTCCTCGCCGAATGATCGCGTCATGTCAGGTGCAGCGCATCGAGAATTTCGGGAATTTTTTTCTTCAATCCGAAAAAGCCTTTGCTGGCATGGGGCCAAACGGCTTTGTCGTATTTGCGGGAGATCATCGTCACCTCGACGCCGCTTTCCCTGGCGGCCGTGATGGCCTCGCGCAATCGATCCGCGACCGGACCTACAGGCGGATGCGCGACGACCATGGCGCCTACATCAAGCTTCCTCGCCCAACCGACGATTTCAGCGCCCCAATTGCTGTTGTCCGACACATCGCAGGGCCCGGAAAAAATCGAGCGCGCGCGCGCGGCGGCGTCCTCGACGAGTGCGCGGGCGAAAGTTTGCGATTGCGCGCCCGTCTCCATTGGCGAGCGCGGGGTCGCGGCGGTCAGGAACAGACCGCCCTTGATATCGCCTGCGACCGAGAGCGATTCCGGATGGCAGTCTTCTTCCGTCACAATGACGCCAGCGGGTCCCGCCGGTTTGTCGGGGCCAAAAAAGGCCGGCTTTCGCGGCGGATCGAGCGGCGCTTCTTCCAGCGTCGGCGCCTCATCGACGAGCGCGCCCGAGCCGTCAAAGCGTCCTTCTGTGTAGCGACGAATGTTGTCCGGTCTTGCGAGATAGGTTTTGCCTTGTGTGTGGAGCCCCGCAACCCATCGCCATGAACAGGTGTTCGACGCGGGGTCGCCGTCCAGCAAGTGGCGGAAGAAAAAATCGGCGCCAAGTTCCCAAGGGAGTTGTAGCGTGAATATCCAGATACTCGCGAACCACATTCGGGCGTGATTATGCAGATACCCCGTTTCGACAAGTTCGTGCGACCATGCATCGAGGCAATCGATCCCGGTCGCGCCGCCGACGGCTTTGTCGTAGCGTTTGCGCAGGCTGCGATCGTCATCGAGGCGCACGGCAAGCTCATCGACCGCGTCACGGTAGCGCCGCCAGACGTCCGGGCGATGTTCTAACCAGCCTTTGAAGTAGCCGCGCCAGAAAACTTCCTGAATGAACTTCTCGGCCGTCGCCGGCGCATTCTCGCTAAGCGTTGCTTTCAGGACTTCTTCTTCCAGAACCGCACGCCGTCGAAGCCAGGGCGAGAGCGCAGAGACATTGCCGCGATCGCGCGCGCCGCGGTCGTAATTGCGCTGATTGGCGTAAAACCGCCCGGTCTTCGGGGCAAACGCTTCGAGGCGTTGAAGCCCCGCCGCGCGCGTCGGTTCAAAGTCCACTTGCTCAAGAGGTCCCGCGCTGGCGTCGATTGAGGCGATCATTAAGGCGACAATCCTTCGAGAATGTGTTCTGCATCGCGCGCTGCGTTGCCGGCAGGAGGCATTACGGGAACCGAGGCGCAGAAGATCAGGCGTTCCGGCGGTCGATCAATCCAAGCTCTCAGCGATGCGCGCTTTCGGTCGGCCTGGAGCGCGTGCCCGAAAACCCGCCGCTTAACTTTTCTCGGGAAACAGCGCCGCTAAACTCGTTTCGCTCGCCGCGCATACCCCGCGCTCGGTGATCAGACCGGTTACCAGGCGCGCCGGGGTCACATCGAAAGCGTAATTTGCGGCCGGGCTCCCCGACGCGACGATGTCGACTGTCGCGACCCGGCCGTTTTCGAGACGGCCCGATACATGTGTCACTTCGCGCGCATCGCGTTCCTCAATGGGAATGTCGCTAACGCCGTCGCTGATCGCCCAGTCGATGGTTGTCGAGGGCAACGCCACATAAAATGGAACGCCATTGTCCTTCGCCGCAAGCGCTTTCAGATAGGTGCCGATCTTGTTGGCGACATCGGCTGCACGCGTCGTCCTGTCTGTGCCCACAAGGCAAAGATCGACCTGCCCGTGTTGCATCAAATGCCCGCCGGCGTTGTCCACAATCACCGTATGCGGAACGCCATGAGCGCCAAACTCGAACGCTGTCAGGGAAGCGCCCTGATTGCGCGGCCGCGTTTCATCGACCCAGACGTGAATGTCAATGCCCTTGTCGTGCGCCATGTAAATCGGCGCCGTCGCCGTGCCCCAATCGACGGTCGCCAGCCAGCCTGCGTTGCAATGGGTCAGGATATTGACCGGTCCCGATTTCTGTGCGGCGATGGCCTCAATGAGGTCAAGCCCGTGGCGGCCGATATTTTTGCAGATCTCAACATCCTCGTCGCAAATCGCTTCAGCGCGTTCGAGCGCCGCCGCCGCGCGGGTCTCGCGCGGCTGTGAAGACGCCGCCCTGGTAATTTCTTCAATCGCCCAATGGAGGTTCACCGCCGTGGGGCGCGTGCGTGCGAGGCGCTCAGCGGCGCGCGCCAGCCCCTGATCGCTGTCATCCTCGCACAGCCCGAGAAACATGCCGTAGGCGGCTGTCGCGCCAATACACGGCGCACCGCGCACCTGCATCACCTCAATCGCATGCGCCGCATCTTCTAGCGTTTCGAGCCTGACAAACTCGGTCGCGAAAGGAAGCCGCGTTTGATCGATGATCGTCGCGCTTTTGCCGTCGTCGCCGGTCCAGATGGTGCGATAGGCTTTGCCATCAATCCGCATCGAATAGCGTTCCTTTTACTCGCCCCACATCCGCAACAAACCGTTGCGCAGATTTTCCAACCTGTCCTTGGTTTTGTCGATATTGCCCACCGGCTGCAACTCTGCGAGCGCGCGATCAATATCGAACAACAACGCGCGCTGTTCCGGCGAGCGCACATTGCTTTTGATCCAGCCGACCGCCGCCAGACGCGACCCGCGCGAGACTTTTTCAACCCAGTGAAGATGGTTCGACGGGTAAACCACAATGGACCCGCTGTCAGACTTTACGCGCGCACCGCCCGACACGCCGTCGATCATCAACGCGCCGCCGTCATAGTCAGATGGACCGGAGAGAAAGACAGTGAATGAGATATCCGTACGGATATTATCCATATAGGGCTTGTCGACATGCGCGCCGTATTCCATACCCTCGTCATAGCGATTGAACATCACTTTCACGATCGTCGCAGGCCGCGTCAGCGCCCTTAGCAACATATTGCGGTTAAAGGCGGCGTGGACGAGCTTGATCGCTTCCTTGACGTCGGGCGCTGACATTTTTGCCTGCAGGTTGTTTTTCGCCTCCTGCGCGCGCCCGTCGGCGGTCTTGCCGCCGTCTTCCCACAGCGCGGCGTTATCGAGGCGGGCCTCGACGGCCGCGACTTCGTCTTGCGTCAAAAAATCGCCAAGCTGCGTTATCATGCCCACCGCCTTGCCAAGCGGGCTCGCAGCGCCCGCGTTAAAATGGGTGTAGCAGGAATCGGCGCCCTTCAAAACGTCGCCGGTGGCGCGGCTCGATGACGCCGTCGCGGACCATCGCGTCATATTCTGTCGCACTCGGCGCCCTGAAGCGCCCGCGAATGAGGTCAGCGCCGTATTGCAGGTTCAGATTGTAACGCGGATGGCGATGGTGCACCCAATGGGAAATCCTGATCGCGACGCCATAATCGCTGGACAGAATAATGCGTATCCAGCGCGGCGCGCGGTCGGACATTTCCGCAAACCTCATATGCATGAACGGATGAGCCCAGCGCGAGAAAATGAAAAACGGACTGGCTGCAATCATCGATGCGAGCGCAATGGCTGCGACGCTGATCGGCGGTAAGAAAAACGCGCTGACGAGCGGCGGCGCATAAATCGGAAATCCGTAAAAGATATAGCCCTTGGGCGTGAATGATGCGCCGAACTTGCTTTTGCAGAAGTCTTCGACAGTCCTGTCGGAAAAGCCGCGCCGCAATTGCGTGATCAATCGTGCGCGCTCACCCGGCTCATCAAACTGGCGCGCATAGGAGGATTTGAAAGTCTTGTGATGGTGGAGAACGCCGTGCGCGACGTGAATGTTCCAAAAGCCTGGCGCGATCTTCCGTAAACGGTAGAACAGGGCGGCGCGTTCTTTCGAAATATCCAGAATCTGATCGTGAAAAAAAGATTCAAAAGTCGTCGCCCCGGCGTAGGAAAACGCAAGGCCCAAAACAAACGGCCCGAACAGCAAGATCACGAAATCTGTCATTGACGCCTCCCCCAAGGTCGATGGGTGCGAGCCTAAAGGCGTCTCGCCCGGCCGCATGTGAGATAGGCCACAGAAGGCGAAGTAAACGCCGAGGCGGCGCGACGGTGCGCATGCCGCGCAGCGAAAGCGTCTGACGGCGCGGACGGTTTTTGCTGGACGCGGGGCAGCGCGTCAGGTAAAAGTGTTCCATATCGTGGAACACTTAATCGTAGGATTAAAAAGCCATGGCCTCAGCCCAGTTCAAGCTTGAAGACTTCGACGTTTCCGCAGAGCGCGGGTTTCTCGCCCGGTTCAACCCTGATGATGTGAAATTGCCGGCGGAACTCGACCCCATCGTTGAGGCGGGGGAGATGTTGCCAAAACAGATGCTGTCAGCCGGGTTGCGCCGCTGGCTTGAAAATCTGCCCCGGGTCAATCTTGGCGTCGTGCTCGAAGGCATGAGCGACGCACAGGCGCGCATGGCGATGGTGCGCTATTCGTTTCTCGTCCAGGCTTATGTCTGGGGTGCGCCCGATGCGCCGAAACACTTGCCGGAAGCGCTGGCGGTCCCGATTGTCGCGCTCGCCGACCATTTGGGTCAACAACCGCTTCTTCCGTACTCTTCCTATGTTCTCGATAACTGGGGATTGCTCGAAGCCGACAAGCCGATTTCGCTCGATAATATTCACATGATCCAGCATTTTGCCGAAGGCCTCGACGAGAGCTGGTTTGTCCTTATTCACGTGGCGATCGAGGCGCGCGCGGGCGCTGCGCTCGGGCTCTTTCCCGCTCTCATGGACGCCGCAGACACCGGCGACGCGAGCGAATGCGCGCGGCTTCTCGAGGAAATGGCGCCGGTCTGGAGCGATATGAACGCGATCTTCGACCGAATGCCTGATTTTTGCGATCCATATGTCTATTTTCATCGCGTGCGCCCTTACATTCACGGCTGGAAGGACAACCCGGCGCTGGGCGACGGGCTTATCTATGAAGGCGTTGACGCCTATGGCGGCAAGCCGCAGGCGTTCCGTGGACAGACGGGCTCGCAGTCGAGCATCGTGCCCGCGATGGACGCGCTTCTTGGCGTATCGCACAAGGACGACCCCTTGCGCCGCTTTCTGCGTGAACTTCACATCTACCGCCCGCCCGCCCATCGCCAATTCATCGACGCCGTCGCCGCCCGATCATCCCTAAGAGATGTCGCCGCGGCCGCCGGCGCGCCTGCGCTCAAGGAGGCCTATAACGAAATCCTGAATGCGGTTGCGCGCTTCAGAACGCGCCATCTTGAATACGCCGCCAGCTATATCAACAAACAGAGCAAAGGCGGCGCGGGTAATGACGCCGATGTCGGCACCGGCGGCACGCCATTTATGAAGTATCTCAAAAAACATCGCGACGAGTCCGAAGCGCAATTGCTCGGCGATCGCCTCGGCTAATCGGCTGGCGCCGCGCCCGTCAGCAATCAATGCTCGCACAGACAAGAAAGGTCTTGCTTCAAAGCTCTGGAGGATCAGTCTATTGTCCGCGCATCTTCACTGAACGATGACGGCCGCCAATGACAAATTCCACGCACGCCTATGAGGACGACCCGCGAAACGCTGACATTTTGATCGATATCAACGGCGATCTGGTCAGCCGGCCCGACGCCAAAGTGTCGGTGTTCGATTCCGGATTCGTGCTCGGCGACGGCGTCTGGGAGGGCTTGCGCGTCCATACGGGTCCAGACGGCAAGGGCGTCATCGTTTTTCTGCACCGCCACCTCGACCGTCTCTATGAGGGCGCAAAGACGCTCGATTTCGACCTCACCCTGACACGCACAGCACTCGCCGAACGGCTTTACCGCTGCCTTGATGCGAATGAGGCCCATGACGGCGTCCACATCCGCCTCATGGTCTCGCGCGGCGTCAAGGCGACCCCCTATCAGGATCCGCGCGCCACGATCACGCCGCCGACAATTGTTATCATCCCCGAATTCAAGAAGCCGCTCGCCGCCACCGCCGAGAAGGGCGTTCGCCTGTTCACGGTCCACGTCCGGCGCGGCTATCCCGACGTTCAGGATCAGAAACTGAATTCCCATTCGAAACTCAATTGCATCATGGCCTGCATCCAGGCGGCGAAAGCCGGCGCCGACGAGGCGTTAATGCTCGACCCGCAGGGGTTTGTCGCAACATGCAACTCAACGCATTTTTTTATCGTACGCCGCGGTGAAATCTGGACTTCGACGGGCGACTTTTGCCTCGGCGGGATTACGCGCGGCGCGATCATCGAGATTGCGCGTGAGGCCGGCATGACTGTGCGCGAGAAGAACTTCTCATTGACTGATGTCTACGGCGCCGAGGAAGCCTTCATTACGGGAACCTTCGCCGGCTTAACGCCGGTGTTCGATATTGACGGCAGAAAAATTTCCGAAGGTCGCGGCGAGACGACAAAGCGCCTTCAGGACCGCTATCGCCGACGCATCGAGCAAGAAGCGCAAGCGGGACGATAGCGATGACCTCAACGCGCATCTCCATGTGGGCCGGGCCGCGCAATATCTCGACGACGATGATGCGCAGCTTTGAAAGCCGGCCCGATACGGCGGTCATCGATGAGCCTTTTTACGCTTATTACCTGAACGTTTCCGGCGCCAGCCATCCGATGCGCGACGACATACTCGCCGCTCTGCCGACGGACTGGCGGTCGGTCGTCTCCTTATTGACGGGACCGGCGCCCGGCGGTGAGCCGATTTATTTTCACAAGGTGATCGCCTACCACGCCGCCGATCAGGAGGGGCCCTTCGATTGGCTCGAAGAATGCCGGCCTTTCCTACTGATCAGGAACCCGCGCGCGATGGTCGCGTCCTATGTGAAAAAATATGAAGATGTGGCGCCCATCGCCCAAAGCCTCATCATACAACGGCGCATTCATCAGCATATGACGGCGCGGAACCTGCCCTGTCCCGTTGTTGACGCCGCCGATATCTTGAAAAATCCCGAAGCCATGCTGAGCGCGTTGTGCGGCGCCCTCCATATTCCGTTCAGAAAGGAAATGCTATCATGGCGGTCCGGACCGAGAGAAAGCGACGGCGTCTGGGCCCCGCACTGGTACGACGCCGTGCTCAATTCGACTGGGTTCAAGCCCTATAAGGACCGCCCTGTTTCCCTGAGCAAAGAGCTTGACGAAATCGCCGCAGCGTGTACGGATGACTATGAAGCGCTATTCGAAGCGCGCCTGACGCTCGCAGATGCTACCACTTGAACAATAGCCTATCTACATAATTCGAATTTGCCCGGCGCCGCGCAAAGCCGGCGTAATCTTGTTTCGAAAAGTTGAAACCCGCTTTAGCTTACGCCAGATCACAAGCATTATCTGCGAGGGAACGCCATGTTGCTACGCCTGTTCGTCGGTCTTTACGCAGTCCTTTTTTTAGGCTTTGGCGCTTTTGTTCTTATCAATCCGGACAGCTTAACCAAAATGATCGGCGCTGTCGCGATTTCACGTGACGGCATCTATGAGTTACGGAGCAATTACGGCGGCGTCAGCCTCGGTATCGGCCTTTTTTGCCTCGCCGCAACAATACAAACGACGCTCGCCCGACCCGCCTTATTCGTGCTGTTTGTCTACACGGGCGGCTATGCGCTGGGCCGTATTCTCGCGTGGCCCTCAGAGGGTGCGCCATCTAATACGTTGCTCGCTTATGCGGTTTTCGAGGCAGTGACCGCCGCGCTTTTCCTAACGCTGCTCTTGTCGGCTGCGCACCGCCGGTAAATCAAAATCAACTGGCGTTCGCAGCCGGCCCCGCCAACATGCCCTGTTTGGGCGCCTGAAAGAGCGTCATCACCATCGGCTCAAATGCTTCAAGCGGCATGGTGTCGTAATCAGGATCAAAAGAGTTCTGATCGTACTTTGCGCAGAACTCAGCCGTATAATCAAAATGCGGGTGATCTTTCAATTCGTCGCGCTGGTCCCGATCCATGCCGAGATAGTGGAAATAGTAATACCCCTGAAATATTCCGTGATGGGCCACCATCCAGTGATTTGCTTCTGATACAAACGGCTTCAGGATCGCAGCGGCGATATCGGGATGATTATAAGCGCCGAGCGTGTCGCCAATATCGTGTAACAGGGCGCACACGGTGTATTCATCGTCGCGCCCGTCGCGGTGCGCGCGCGTGGCTGTTTGCAGGCAATGGGTCAACCGGTCGACTTTAAAGCCGCCGTAATCGCCCGCGAGTAACTTCAGATGTTCGAGGACGCGCTTGCCGCCGGTCGCTGCAAACGGAAGATATTGGCTGGCGATAATCTGCCAGTCTTCCTGTGTGCCTTCGGTCATCGCATTAAATTTCGCGCGCGGCGCATCGAGCGTATCAGACATCAAACCCTCACTGTGGCGGCTGTCGTCAGTATATTCGCCCGCGCTACGCGGCGGCAAGCGCTACGCGGTGCGGCGCAGCTCTATGCCGCAATATGAATGGAGGGCAGAGAGATCCTCGTCGAAAAATGGCGCAAGCCACGCCCTGTCGCCCTCCTCAAGGCGCGGCACATCGCGGGCCACAAGCCTCTTAATCGGCGCGTGCAGGAAGCGCGGCGTCGCGGCCTGCACCGCGCCCGCGAGCGCCGTCATCCGCTCATGAGAGCCCGCCGCACGGCGAACCAGCTTCCCAACGGGCGAGTACCGGTAGGATTTGTTTCTCGCGCCCGCCGTCGCCAGATCGGTTTTTTCGCTATCGCACCCCAAAAACGCTAAGCACGCCGCCGCAACGGTCATCGGATCATCGCGCAAGCGGTTGAAATCAACCATCCTGATACGATCCTTTGGAAAATATTTCAGATATTGGCTGAGCTGGAAGAAATACTGTCCGGTGGCGACATAGCGGGGATTGGTTTCAACCGCTTTTCGAAATGGCAGCGTTTCCGACCCTGAACGGACCGAATGCCAATAGGCTGAATGCGTGCGTTCTACCGGATCACGCACGATATAAATGATCCTGGCGTCCGGCGCCGCGGCGGCGATGCGCGCAGCGACATGCCCCGCGTTTTCGCCGGGTTCGGCCATTGCGTAGGTGGTTGAGGCATCGAGGCGGATGCGTTTTTGCACTCCTTCAAAGCACGCATCGTACCATGGCGCGCCGCGCTCGAAATTCTTTGAATAAAAGTGCGGCTCTTTAGGCGTTGAAAGACATACGTCCGGATGCTGATCGAGTAATTCCGCCAGCGTCGTTGTGCCCGCCTTCTGGGCGCCGATCAAAAACGCGCAAGCCGCCTCAACCAAAACACGCGCCCTACAGCAACATTGCAGCAGGTTCTTCGATGAAGCCTTTAAATGCTGCAAGAAACGCCGCGCCGACAGCGCCGTCAACAACCCGGTGATCGCAGGTCAGCGTCACCGTCATGACGGTTGCGACTTTCATCTCCCCGCCTTTGACCACCACGCGCTCTTCGCCGGCGCCGACAGACATGATCGCGCCATGGGGCTGGTTCACGATGGAGGCGAACGATTTGATGCCGAACATGCCGAGGTTTGAAACCGAAAACGTGCCGCCCTGATACTCCTCAGGTTTCAATTTGCGCGCCTTGGCCCGACTCGCCATGTCCTTGATCTCGGCGGAAATGGTCTTCAGGCCCTTTTCTTCCGCTTTCCAGACAATTGGCGTGATCAGACCGCCGTCGATCGCAACCGCCACACCAATGTCCGCGTGTTTGTGAAGCAAAATGGCTTCGTCCGTATAAGTTGCGTTCGCCGCCGGCACCTTCATCAGCGCGAGCGCAGAGGCCTTGATAATGAAATCATTGACGGAAACCTTGTAAGCGCCCTCGCCTTCGGGCGACAGCGCATTGATCCGCTTGCGCGCCGCCAGCAGCGTGTCGAGCTCAACATCAACATTGAGGGGAAAGTGCGGCACTTCCTGGTTAAAGCTTTGCGTCAGGCGTTTAGCGATCACCTTACGCATGCCGTCGAGCTTGACCGCTTCATAGCTGTCGGCGGGATAAAGCCGCTCATCGACGCCGGCCGCCGGTATCGCCGCCGCCGCGACGGGCGCCGCTTTACCGACGCCTTCCTTCAACGCCTTTTCAACATCGCGTTTGACAACGCGTCCGTGCGGGCCGGTGCCTTTGACTGCGGCGAGGTCGAGACTTTCATTTCTCGCGATGCGTTTGGCGAGCGGCGACGCGAAAACGCGGCCGGTGGGCGGCGATTTCCGCCCTGCGTGTTGCGGCCCCTCTTCGCGCGCACTCGTTTGAGGCGCAGGCGCTTCAGGCTGGTCTGGAGCGCTCTGCGCGGACGCAGCCGATCCGTTCGCCGCAGCGCTTTCGGAAGGCGCGCCGCCGCTCATCGACGCGAGGTCAATATCGTCAGCGCTCTCGCCATCTTCCAGCAGCACCGCAATCGGATCGTTGACCTTGACGTTCTCCGTCCCCGCCGCCACCAGAATTTTCCCGACAATACCTTCATCGACGGCTTCGACTTCCATCGTCGCCTTGTCGGTTTCGATTTCCGCAATCACGTCGCCGGACGAAACCGTATCGCCCTCCTGGACATTCCATTTGGCGAGATTGCCTTCCTCCATGGTCGGCGACAGGGCGGGCATCAGTATCGGTGTCGGCATGGCGGCTTCAGTCGTCCCTATTAAAGTCTATCGCTGCACGAATGTCTTGGTCGCGATCTTCCAACTATCGCCAAGTTTCACGAGCGTCAAAACATCATAATATTCATCTTTATAACGAAACATGACCATCGCGATCCGCCCATCGACGATATTTATGTCCATGATTTCGCCATCGCGGCCAACGCCTTCGGGGTTCGGGTCCCCGGCCCAGTTGGCGATCACCGCCTCCATATCTTTAAATGCCCTCAGTTCAGGGCCGTTCTCGGTGTTGACGACGCCGATCATGGCGGCCTTGTCCGCCGCAAAGGCGCGATTGAGCCGCTCAGCGTCAGCCGCGCCAATGCCGTCGAAGTAATCCTCAATAACGCCCTTGATGGCGGCCTTGTCTGCTTCGTCCGCATCCGCGGCGATGGCCGGCGCATCCGCGGCGATCATCATCAAAATCGATACCAGCAGGTTCATCGCTCTCTCCCGTTCGCGTGGTCATTTTGAAGATCGGCAATATCAAGTCTGGCCGAACGTGGCGGCGTTCAGCGCCGCATCGGTAAATCGCGTCGGCGTCCATTTCTTATAGCGGCGTTCGATGCGCGCGTCAGTGGTTTCTGCGGTATAATCCATCGGCGCTTCTTCGAGATCTGCAAATTCGGACATGGCGAGCCCCGCGATATTGATCGTCGCGTAAATCCGCGCACCCTTATCGGCGTCATGGCCGCTCATCGCCGCAACGCAATAAACGCCGCAATGGCGGCAAATCAGGAAATCGGCTGTCATCAAGCCAAAGCGATAGCGCGTCATATCATCAGCCCACGCATCAATGGTTATGAAACCGGCGGGGTCTGAAACATTGACAGCCCCATGGGACCGGCAAAACGCACATTGACAGGTTCGAACCCCAATATCGTGCGGCGTCTTTTCGCTTTGGAAAGCCACTTTCAGTTTTCCGCAATGGCACTGGCCATGAAACAGCATTGACGCCTCTTCGGCGGGGCCGTCATCCCCTACCCTTGATACATCACTCGTTTGACGGCAGCCACAATTTTCTCCGCATTCGGAAGGCTTAACGCTTCAAGGTTAGCGGCGTAAGGCAGGGGCGTGTCTTCCTGGGTCACGCGGGTCGGCGGCGCGTCCAGATAATCAAAAGCGTGCTGCGTCACCTGCCAGCCGACCTCGGCGCCGACGCCGCAGGGGCCCCAGCCTTCCTCGACCGTCACGACACGGTTGGTCTTTTTGACGGACGCAATCACCGTTTCAGCGTCCATGGGCCGGAGCGTGCGAAGATCGACAACTTCCGCAGAAACGCCTTCGCCCGCCAGCATGTCGGCGGCTTCGAGCGCAAACTTGACCCCGCGCGAATAGCTCACAATCGTCACGTCCGTCCCCGCGCGCGCAATTTTTGCTTTACCGATCGGGAGCACCCAATCATCGACCTGCGGGACGTCCATTTCGTCGCCATAAAGCAGCTCATGTTCCAGAAACACGACCGGGTTCGGATCGCGGATCGCCGCTTTCAACAGCCCTTTGGCGTCGGCGGCGGAATAAGGCGAAATGACAATCAGACCCGGCACGTTCGAATACCACGCCGCATAGTCCTGGCTGTGCTGTGCGGCGACGCGGCTCGCGGCTGCGTTCGGGCCGCGGAAAACGATCGGCGAGCCCATCTGGCCGCCCGACATGTATCGGGTTTTGGCGGCGGAATTGATAATATGGTCAATCGCCTGCATGGCGAAATTCCAGGTCATGAATTCGACAATCGGTTTCAGACCCGCGAAGGCCGCGCCGACGCCAAGGCCGGCGAACCCATATTCCGTAATCGGCGTATCGATAACGCGCCGGTCGCCAAATTCCTCCAGAAGTCCGCGACTTACTTTGTAGGCGCCCTGATATTCAGCGACCTCTTCCCCCATCAAAAAAACATCTGGGTCACGCCGCATCTCTTCGGCCATCGCATCACGCAACGCGTCGCGAATAGTCGTTGAGACCATGTCGACATCGGCCGGCAGATCAGGATCAGCGGGCGCGCCAGCGAGCGACGGCGCGGGGGCGTGCTTCGAAGCTGGCGCCGCGTCTTCGTTCTGTTCGGCGGCCTCACCCGATGCGGCGCCATTTGCAGCGCCATTCGCAGCCCCATTCGTCGCCGGGCCGTTCAGCGATGAAACATCAATATCGCCTACGCTCTCCCCTTCGTCGATCAGGACAGCGATCGGTTCGTTCACTTTGACGTTTTCCGACCCTTCGGCGACCAGTAATTTGCCGATCACGCCATCGTCGACAGCCTCGACTTCCATGGTCGCTTTATCGGTTTCGATCTCGGCGATGACATCGCCGGACGAGACCGCGTCTCCCTCCTTGACCGTCCATTTGGCGAGCGTGCCTTCTTCCATGGTGGGAGAAAGAGCGGGCATCAGAACCGGCGTAGGCATTGGCGTCGTCTTCCGTTTTGCGCGCGAGCGCGTGGCCGCGCTCGGCTGACTGGGGTCGTTCCGTCGCCCGATACCTAGCCGCAATGAACGGAGTGAAACAAGAGGTTATCGAGTAACGTAACGCCGGTCGCGATGATTGCAGATCAGGCGTTAAGGATCGCTTTAGCGACCGTCGCCGAGGGCGGCGCGCGCCTCTTCAACCTCGCCCATAATGGCGTCTTGCGCCGATTTCTGGGCCCCGGCGACAGCGGCGTAATACGCCTCCAGATCGCGGCTCGCTTCGTCGGAGAGACATCGCATATAGGCGTTAGCTTTTGCAACATAATCGTTGTACTGATCGATAGCCCGGTTACGGGCGGCGCGGGTGACGCGGCCCGATGAGCGGCTGTCCGTCGCCAAAACCGGCGCATCCGGTTTTTCACACGCCCGAAACTCATAGGTGACGCCGCCGTCTGGCGCACTGGCGATCTCGCCGGCGCGCGCGCCAGCGCCCCATGGGCTTCCGCCGAGCGTCGACATCGTCAGCGCAGCCGCAACGATCGGCGATAAACCTTTGATTGACATTGATAAACTCCCACCATGCGCAAATCCGCCTAAGAAGGAGTATGCAATAAATATGCGGCTTTCAAAGCGCTAGGCGGCGAAATTCCCGCCGGTCTCCTGCGGGTGCAGTCGTACAAGGCGCGATGTTGCAACCGCAGCTTGCCGGTGGACCACCGCTTTCTGGTATTCGGGGTCTTTCACCATCTCGCCGAAAGCCGCGGCGTTGGGATATTGGGCCACAAATACAGCGTGCCATTCTTCGTCGCTGGGGCCAATCAGAACAAGCTTCGGCGACCAGCTATAGGCGATGCGCCCGCCCACCCGCTGGAAGATCGGGCCGCTTTCCGCCCCGTAAATCTTGTAAGCCTCCGCGCCGGTCAGCGACGCGCCCGCATTTTCATGATCGCCGGGATAGTCGGCGCTTTCGCGAAACCGGATCATATTAAGCATGTGGATGGGGCCTTCGTCGGGCAGTTTCATCATCGCGGAAAACTGATCGCGGGTCGGGTCGATATAGCTGGTCATCGCTTTACCTTTCGCTGTGCGCATTCGCGCAAAGGGGCCCATAATCGGCGCAGGACAGTTTTGGAGATCAACGCCGATAGAGGTCAATTGACAATGACAGTGAGCGACAGGCGCGATGCCCTTAAAACAACCACAAAGACAGCAGCGCTCTCGACCCTGTTGCAAGGCTACGCGGCGAATGCGGCCGCGCTAATCGACCGCTACGAGGCCATCTCATTTGATCGCCTGCATCGGCCATCGATCCGATTTTTTCCAAAAGCGCCGGCGCATGTGATGGACGTCGGCGCGGGAACCGGACGCGACGCGGCGCGCCTTGCGCACATGGGTCACAAGGTGGTCGCCGCCGAGCCGCTCGATGCGTTCCGCTGTTTTGGCGCGCCGTCACCCCTCGCCGCTGATTGACTGGCGGAACGCATGCTTGCCGTTACTAAGCGGCGTTCCAACGCCGTCCCGCGGTTTCGATCTGGTCCTCGCCACCGCATGCTGGATGCATGTGCCAAAGCCTGAGCGACGACGCGCCATGGCGCGGATCGCGGACATGCTGGCGCCTGACGGCGCTTTCATTCTGACGATCCGCCACGGACCGGCGCCAATAGACAGAGCCATGTTCGATGTGACGCCGGGCGAAACCATCAGTCTCGCCCGGCAGAGCGGTCTGGGGCTCGCCCTGCACCGCCAGGAGCCCTCACTGCAGGGCGAAAACAGGCGCGCCGGCGTGACATGGACGCGTCTCGCCTTTCGCAACGCGCCGCCGGGTTCAGCCGTCGATCAGTGAAATCGCTTTATCGTAAGCCGGATCGCGCCCTGCCAGAAAATCTTCAACCCTCATCGGCGCGGCGACGTCGGGCGTGACGCCATACCCTTCTTTAAAGCCGGTGACATTGTTGAAATACCGAAAGACCGGAATGCGCGTTTTGATCTTTGAATTCGGAGCCGTCAGGGTCACAAGAACGCCCGCCGTCGTGCCAGTCGGCGAGCCGCCGGTTTTCTCGCCGACGAGTTCGGCGCGCCCCAGCGATTTCAGGGCTGCTATCAGGTTCGTGCTGCCGGATGAGTTATCCGTACTCGTCAGGATGATCAGCCGTCCGTCAAAGGCGTTGCGCTCGGGTCTGGCCGCCTTCAGCGCCGGATCGAAAAACTGGCGTAACGAATACGTCCCGTCATCGTTCTTTTTGAAGGCGATGCGCGGCGGGTTGATAACCCGGTCATCCCACGTCGAAAGATATTGTTCGAGGCCTGAATGGTCGATCGTCGCAACGCGGGCCTCGGTGATAAATCGGTGTTTTTTGGTGATCAGCCGGCGCTTTAACCCGCCCGACGCATCGTCCGAGCCGCCGCCGTTACGGCGCAAGTCCAAGATCAGATGGTCGCGACCTTCATCCTTAAGCGCATCGAAAATCGGATCGTAGATTTCATCCGGATCAACGGGAATGCGGTAATTGACGAAACTGTCAACACGCAAGTAAGCGCCCCGCTCGCCAATCCGCTTAAACGTCACCGCATCTTTGAAATTCCCTGCGGCCTCGTCGGGCTCTTTAATCGCTTTGTAGTCGTCATAAATCATCCGCTCCGTGTCAATGTCGACGACGCCGACATCCGGCCGGCGCACGGCGACTTTGACGGAGGGCGTTACGTCCTCGAGCAAGGCCCCGAAATGATCGACGGCGCCGCCCATGAATTCCAGCGATTGCGCGATGCCGCTGCGCCGCGACCATGTTGCGTATCCATCGACGGGAATAAGCGGCGCGCGTTCCTCGATGATAGCGCTAAGCGCACGCGCGTTGATCGAGACAATTTCGTCTTTCAGCCGGAACGGCGAGCCTTCGGGAACGCCGGTT
>JBCBBT010000046.1:262-27267 GCA_038531315.1 Pseudomonadota bacterium | reverse complement strand
ACGAGCCCTGCGCCATGAGCGAAGCCGCGCAGATTGATGAAGCCGAACGAGAAGGTCAAAATAATCGCGGCACTGATCAACCAGATCACGACAAGCGGTACGCTGACGCCGAGGACGCTGATCTTGTAAAAAATGACGGCGCTTACCGCGTCGCTGAACGGTTTGAAGAGCGCGTCAATGGTATCAGCAAGCGATCCGGAAGACGGGTCAGCCATAAGTATCTTTCTTCGATCGAGGTGAGGTCAGATGCACAGGTCCGTGAAACATCACGCCGTGAGACATCATATAATGATGATGTTTTCGCGACGCACACAACAGGAAACGGTCTTAAGTTAACCTTGTCAACAAATTACGCAGCGGCGATATTTTGCAATCGCCTCCGTGTCTTGGTTAATCCGGTAAAAATCGCACAAACGCCTGCGTTCATCGTAGAAAACAACTATTGCACCGGTGTCTTTCGTTGTTGCTGCGAAACTTCATCGCTCCTGATTTGTCATATTAGTTGTCGTAAGGACTTGATCGGGCCATCAAATCCGGCAAACTGTCCGCGTCGTCGACATCTCCCCCGTCGACGGCGCCGGGCGGCGGCGACTTACTCAGACGCCGTCGTCCACCCTTCTTGGGTCCACCCTTCTTGGGAAACTCCTCCTTCAGCGCGTCAGTATTCTTTGGGCGAAGATGTCGATTGTCGCCGGCGCTTATTCGTCGCCCGGCGTCACCGCCCGGTCGATGACGCTCGCAAAGAAGATCGCGTTGAGGAACAATTTCTCCGACCCCGGAAAAGTCGCCCGGAAGGCGGGGTCGTCGGCGAACATGACGATGGCGCCGCCGCCCTGGCGCACGGCGGTGAGGCTCGGCGTGCCGGCAATCTCATCGAGACGCTTTTGCGACGAATAACCGGAGAGCAACGGTTCATCGAGATAGCGCGCAACGGTCGCAACCGGGTCTTTCGGCGTTTTCAGGACGTCAGTCATCGCCCGCATGGTGGCGATGCGCCGGTCGCGATGGCCGAAGCCGAGGGGATGCGTGGGGTCGAGGTCGCTGGCGTAAACGGCGCCGCGCACCAGATGTTTGGCGTCGAGGACGGTTTTTTCAGCGTAGTCGAAACGCGCCGGCGGCTCGTCGGACGCCGCCGCCTTGTCGCCGTTCCCGCCCGAGCCGCTTCCTGTGTCGGCGTCCGTGTTGGTTTCGTCATCGGCGCCGGTCCCCTTGTCGCGCGCCGCGATGTCGAAGGCGTCCTGCGCCCAGACAGAGGCTTGCTTGGTTGTCACCAGAACGCCGCCGCCGCGAACCCAGTCCCTGACCTTGTCGCGGAGATTATCGGAAAGGCGCGCCCCGCCGCCGCCCGGCAATATGAGATGCGTGTAGTCGGAAAGGTCGACCCCGCCCAGCGTATCCTTACGCCGCAGGACCACCGGGATTTTCATCTTGTGGTCAAGGAGATGCCACAATTGGCCGGCGCCGTAGCGTGCGACGCCGTCGTCAAACAGGACCATGACAGACGGTTTCTTCAGTGTACGCACGCTGCCGCGACTGCCGAGATCGCCGACGCCGGCGGCCGCGTTGCCGCTTTCGACCGCGAAGATATCAATTTTGTCTTCTTCCGCGGCGATTTTCGCGATCTCGTGCAGCGCGTCGGCGCTGACGGTCTGGCCGGACAGGGGAATGAAAATCGCGCCTTCACGGAACGGCCGGCTTGCGCCATTCGCCATCACGGTTTTGGGGCGCATGATGACCCGCGCGAAAGCGCCTTCGGCTTGAAAGCGGTGCAGGGCCCGCGGCGCATAATAATCGTCCCAGTCAAAGATGTAGCCATACTGGCTTTTGGGCGGCGCGGGCTTTTCAATCTCGACTGCGGCGACTTCCTCGCCGAGAAGCGAGTCGCTGTAGCGCAATCCGTCGAGCGCCGCGTAATCAAGGTCGTACGCGAGCGGCAGGGTCCAGCCGGAGACGTCGTAAAAGACGCTTTCCTCAAACTGCGTCACTTCATCGAAGACGCCGCGGATCATCGTGTATTGCGGCTGCGCCAACGGCACGACATAGCTGGTTTCCGCCGCAAAGCGTTCGCCGCCGGCTTCGACGGCGCGCGCCAGCGCATAGGTTTTGATGTCGTGACGCGACAGAAGATCGATGAACGCCTTGCGCCGCGCCTCATCGCCGTCAGTCGTAAAAACGTAGGCCTTCACGGCGCCGTCGCGCGCCGCTTTCATCGCGTCTTCAAAGAAGCGTTCCTGATAATCGAGCAGCGCCGCCTTGTTGGCGCGCGCGCCTTCGATCGTTGTCAGCGATGTGTTGAAGTGGATGTTGATATTCTGAGCGTAGGTTCTGACCCCGTTCTCGGTGTCGATCTTTCCCCCGCGCGCCGCCGCCGCCTCGAACAAAATTCCGACGCCGCCATTGATCGACGGATAGGTCGAGCCCTTTCCGATATAGAAATTATCGAAGCCTTCCTCCGACGTATAAAGCTCGCCCTGGCTGTCGAGCCATCGTGCGTGGCCTTCCGCAATTGTCGACAACAACTCACGTTCGCGATCCGGGATCAACGGGTTCTTCCGGCGCGGTTCGCCTGGATGAAAATAATAAGTCGCGTTCGATCCCATTTCGTGAAAGTCGGCGGAGACATTCGGTTTCCACTCATGCCATTTGGTGATCCACGAGCGACTTTCCGGCTGGGTCAACAGCAGCCAGTCCCGGTTGAGGTCGAACCAGTAATGATTGGTGCGCGCCTCAATCCAGAGGTTGTGCTGAACGTGGGCGGGGTCCGTGACCTTGGCGTCGCCGAGAAAAGTGTAAACATGGTTGACGCGCCGCGAGTGGCCGTCCGGATTGAAGATTGCGACAATGACGATCACAGTTTCCCGCAACAAATCGTCGATTTCCGCACCTTCCGCTGCGGCCAGGTGATAGAGCGTCGGGATCGATGCATCCATGCCGGCGCTTTCAGCGCCGTGTACGCCGTAATTCAGCCAAACGACGGCGGGCCCGTCTTGCGCACCGCTATCGCTCCCTGGCGCCAGGCGGTCTTTATGCGCTTTTTTAATCTCATCGATACGGGCGTGATTTTCAGGCGCAGTGACCGTGAAAAACAGGATCGGCCGGCCTTCATGGGTGAAGCCGATTGTCTCAGAGGTTATCCGCTCCGACTGACGCGCGATCGAGCGCAAATAGCCGACCAACATGTCGTGCCGCACGGGCTTGTCGCCAAGACCATGGCCGAGGAATCGATCGGGCGTCGTGATCGCGTCATTATATGTGACGCCGTCAACTTTAAAGTACTCAATCGGTTCCGCATTCGCGCTCAGCGCGAAAAAAGCAGCAACGATAACAAGGCAAAAGACGCGCATGGGGCAGGCTCCGGATCATGTCTGGGCGCGAGCATACCGACTAATCGACCGCTGTCGACCGCCATTGCCCGCGTCGTTATCGCGGTCCCGCTAGCGCGCCGCACGCTGTCGCTGTCAAAGGCCGCGCAAGGCTTGATCGAGGTCGCTCTTCAAATCGTCAAAAGCTTCAACGCCCACGGACAATCTCACAAGCGAGTCGTCAACGCCCAGCTCAGCGCGCCGCTCCGGCGGGATCGATGCGTGCGTCATGATTCCGGGATGTTCGATGAGGCTTTCAACGCCGCCGAGCGACTCCGCGAGCGTAAAGATTTCGACCCGCTCCAACATGGTTCGCGCCGCGTCGAGCCCGCCTCTGACAAAGATGGTCACCATGCCGCCAAACGCTTCCATCTGGCGGCGGGCGACAGCATGTTCGGGATGCGAGGCGAGGCCAGGGTAAACAACCCGGTCAATGGCCTGATGGCTCTCAAGAAATTCAGCGAGCCGCATCGCATTGTCGCTTGCGCGCGCCATGCGCAAATCGAGTGTTTTCAAGCCGCGCAGCGCAAGGAAGGAATCAAACGGGCCCTGTATTCCGCCAACGGAGTTTTGCAAAAATGCAAGACTGTCGCCAAGTTCTTCGTTGTTCACTACGAGAATGCCGCCAATAACGTCGGAATGTCCGTTCAGATATTTCGTCGCCGAATGCATGACGATATCGGCGCCAAAGTCGAGCGGCCGCTGGCAATAGGGCGACGCGAACGTATTATCGACGCCGACCATGACGCCTTTCTTTTTGGCGATTGTCGCGATCCTTTCGATATCGACAATCTTCAAAGACGGATTGGTCGGGGTTTCAAGCCACACAAGTCTGGTGTCGTCGGTGAGCGCATCTTCAAAGGCTTGCGGGTCGCGAAGGTCGGCATAAGTAAAAGTCATTGCGGCGCTATCGCGGCGCACTTTTTCAAACAATCGAAATGTACCGCCGTAAACATCGTCCATAGCGATTACGTTGGCGCCGGCGGGAAAAAGCTCCAGCATTGTGCCGATCGCAGCCATGCCGGACGCAAACGCAAAAGCGCGGCTTCCGTTTTCGAGATCAGCGATGCAGCGCTCATAGGCGTGACGCGTCGGATTGGCGCCGCGCGCATAAACGAACCCTTTGTGTTGTCCCGGGCTTTCCTGCGCATAGGTCGAGGTCTGATAGATCGGTTGCATGACGGCGCCCGTCAGCGGGTCAGGCGCCTGACCCGCATGAATGACGCGCGTTGCAAAAGCGGGGCGGTTTTTCTTCGGGTCCATGGGTGCTCCGGTCTGGAATTCGCTTCTCTTGCGATCCCTAAACGATCCGCGCGCCGCCCGCTAGGCTCGCCTGCGCGGTCTTTTTCCGGGCCTTGTTTACAGGTCGTTGTCAGCAAACCACATACTTACGTAAAGTTCGTGGTCTGGCCGCTTATGGCTGGACACGCCGCAGCCGACATTCGCTATAGTACGAAAAAATAAAGGGGCTCTTTATGTTTCAAATCTTCGCCAGCCGTTCTGCAGCGTTCGCCGCCGCCGTTGTTTTCATCGCCGGATGCGAAACGCTGCCGCCAAACCCGATCTCGCCAAGCCTTTATCAACAGCTGAAGGTCACTGAGGTCACCGTGACGGTGCCCGAGGACGCCACGGTCGACTGGGTCGCCAAAGTCGCACAATATGAAAAAGAGAACGGTCTTGAACCGCCGGAAGTGCGCTCGGTCAACACCAAGAAACGTATTGAGGAAGTCAGGGCGCTAAAGGCCTATAATCAACGAATTCGTGAAGAGATGCGGCCCGTTATTGTCGAAAGCATTCAGGAAAATGTGGCGGCTGCGGTCTCTGAACAGTTCATTGACGGCCCCAACGGTAATGTGCCGATAAAGATTGATGTCGTGGTCAACAGCTTCATCGTTCCAGGCGCCGGACAATTGTTGATCTCGGGCGGCGACAGCGAGTTGAGCGGCGTCGCCGCCGTATCGCGCCTCGACAGCGGCGAAGCGCTTGCAGATTATGATATCCTGGTCATGGGCGGCGGCACAGGCGGCGGCCTCGATGACGCGCTCGCGAGCGCCTTCACAAGTCGCGGAGCGGACAAGTCCATGGGTCGTAGTTTTGCAAAACGTTTAAAGTATCTCATGGAGCGCCCGCCGAGCGAATAGGTGCGAAACAGAAAAGATTTGTACAATGATTAATAAAGAAACCGTCTCGACATTCGATAGAGACGGTTTCCTTGTTGTGCCGTCTTTTCTGTCAACGCCGGCGATGGAAGCCCTGAAGAAGCGCGCCGCCGAGATCGTCGATGCGTTCGACGCAGATGCGCACCGGGCAATTTTTTCCACCAAAGATCACGATACAACGTTTAATGACTATCTGCTTGGCTCGGCAGATAAGGTGGCGTGTTTCTTTGAGGAAGAAGCCTTCGACGCCGCCGGTCGTCTGCGTCAGGACAAATCGTTGTCGATCAACAAGATCGCCCATGCGCTGCACGATCTCGATCCGGTATTTTGCAATGTTTCACGTGACGCGCGGTTGGCGAAGATTGCATCGGCGTTGGGGTGCTCTGCGCCGCTGATCTGGCAGTCAATGTATATCTTCAAGCAACCGCGCATCGGCGGGGAGATCGGCTGGCATCAGGACGGCGCCTTCTTTTATACCGAGCCCGAAAGCGTTATCACATTTTGGTTCGCCCTTGACGACGCTGACCGGGACAATGGCTGTCTCTGGGTTGAGCCGGGCGGTCACAAAGGCCCACTGCGAAATCGTTTTATCCGTAAGGGAAGCAAAACAGAGTTGGTTGGGTGCGATCCCGCTCCGTGGCCGACGCTCGACAGCGCGGTCCCCGTTGAAGTGAAAGCGGGTGCGCTCGTTGTCTTTCACAGTCGCTTACCGCACTACTCGGCCCCGAACCGTTCAAACCGACCGCGTCACGCCTATACGCTGCACGTCACAGACGGCGCCGCGACTTATGCGGCGGAAAACTGGCTGCAGCGCGGCGACGCTTTACCGGTGCGTGGGTTTTAATGGCGCTGTAGTTTAACAAGCGCTTCATCAAGCGCTGACAGAAATCGCGAGCGGTCCGCTTTCGAAAACGGAGACGGTCCTCCAACGCCGCCCGATGTGGGGTCGCCGACGGCGCCGGCGCGCAAATCAGCCATGATGGCGCGCGTGGCGATGGCGCCGCCGATCATATCGGCAGTGAACGGCTTCCCGTTGGGGCCGATAACCGTGGCGCCCGCCTTGAGGCATCGATCCGCGAGCAGAATATCCGCGGTGATAACAATAGACTTCGCATGCGCTGTCGCGGCGATGGCGTCGTCCGCTGCGTCGAGGCCGTCGCTGACGATTATCCTTCTGATCAAAGGATGGTCCGGAATGCGCATATAGCTGTTGGCGATGATCGTCGCCGGCGTTTCATGACGGAACGCGACTTTATAGATTTCTTCTTTCACCGGGCAGGCGTCGGCGTCGACCAGAATTTCGACCAATGGCTCAGTCATCAGACGATCTCAGCAATGGTGCTGTCGGTTCGCATGCGTATGGGTGATGGGGGTTTCATTGCCCGCCTAAACCCCGAGCGCCTTTTGAACCTGCGCTGTCCAGCCCACATGCATGTCGCCGTCGCATTCAATGACGGGCCGCTTGATCAACGCCGGGTGTTCTTCCATGAGGGCGATGGCCTTTGCTTCACTGAGGCCATCCTTCGCGTTGGCGTCCAGTCCCCGCCAGGTTGTCGATCGGGTGTTCAGGAGCTTCTCCCAGCCCGCCGCCTTGGCCCATTTTGTGAGATAGGCCTTTGTAACGCCGTCCACGCGAACATCGTGAAAATCGGGTTCGCGCCCCGCCTCTTTGAGCGCTTTCAGCGCCTTCCGGCAGGTATCGCAGTTCTTAAGTCCGTAAAGCTTCATGGCGTTTCTCCGTCGCGATATGCCTGACGCAGCGATATTCCGTCGTCAATCATGGCGGCACATGATATGCATCGGGGAAGTCTAGCAGATTTTCCAGTCAGGAATCCCACGTGAGCGATATCAGTGATCACCAGCCATCGGCGCCAGCTGACGCGGCTGAAGCGCAGGACAAGGTTCGCAATGTTTTCGAGCTAGAGGAGACGGTCGCAGGCTGGGACGATGATTATTATCATCCGATCGCCGAGAAATATTATGATGAGGCGGTGCCCGCGATGTTGCGGCGAATGGGCGCCGGGCCCGGGGACATGGTGCTCGATGCGGGGTGTGGTCCTGGCGTTCACGCGATCCGGGCCGCGCGCTATGGCTGCACCGTAAAGGCGATTGACCTTTCCGAACGAATGCTCGCACACGCTCGCGATCGTGCCGCGCAAGCCGGCGTCGCCGACAAGATAGAGTTCCAGCAAGCGGACCTGACGGACCTCAAATTGGAAAGCGAGGCGTACCCTTTTGTATTCAACTGGGGCGTCGTCATCCATGTGCCCGACACCGAAGCCGCGTTGTCCCATTTAACACGCATTGTTGCGCCCGGCGGCAAACTTGCGCTTCACATTACTAACGAAAAGTCGCTCGATTTCAGGTTGGAGCAGGCGGCGCGCGGACTCGTCAGAAAGCCGCTTGAAGGACTGCACGATACCGGGCTTGGGAAGGGCGTCTGGTACGATCACCACGGCCAGAAACTCTGGGTGCTGCGGTTTGACGCTGAACGCCTTTCCGAGGAGATGGAACGGCGCGGATTTAAGACCGTTGATCGCTATGCCGCAGAATATACGGAGTTCCAGTGGCGGCTGAAAGGCCCGGCGAAAACGATTTTGCGCCCGGCAATACTGCAGGCAAATAAGCTCGCTTATAAAGTCGGGGCGCCGGCCAGTTTATCCTGTACGCAGATTATGATTTTCGAAAAACACGCCTGACGTTGCTCGCCACGCGAACCCGCGGCTGGCGTGCAGCGCCGTTATGCGACCTGCAGTCGCAAATAATTTAAAAGATCAGTACGCGTAATGAGACCTTCAAACTTGCCGTCTTGGGTCACGATTGCGACGTGGCCTTTCGCAAATACCGGCAACAGGTCCTCCATGGGTCTTCCCGCATCCAGGGTTTCGACGCGATAGGTCATGGCCGATTTTACCGGATCTTGAAATTTGTCGCGGTTGCGAACAACCGCGAACAAAAGATCTTCTTCATCAAGAAGTCCCTCGATTTCGCCATTTTCGGCCAATACCGGAAGTTGCGAAATATCGTATAACTTCATTTTTCCGTAAGCGGACATCAAGGTGTCTTCCGCCTTCACGGTGACGGTCGCGCGTTCTGAGTGTTTGCGCGATACAAGGTCCGTCAAGTCGCCCTTCGGCGCACGTTTCAAAAAGCCCTGATCATACATCCAGTAATCGTTGAACATTTTTGACAAGTACTTGTCGCCGCGATCACAGACAAAAGCGACGACGCGTTTTTTGGCGGTTTGCGCACGACAATATTTCAGCGCTGTCGCAAAAATCGTCCCTGAGGATGAGCCGCCCAGAATGCCTTCATTCTTCAATAAATCGCGCGCCGCCTCGAAGCTTTCTTTGTCAGAAATGGCGTAGGCTTTTTTCACAAAGCTAAGATCAGCGATATCGGGAATGAAATCCTCGCCGATGCCTTCAACGAGCCATGAGCCGACATCATTCGGAATAGCGCCGGTATTGACATAGTCCGTCAAAATGGAACCGACCGGATCAGCGAGGATGACGTCTACATGCGGCGCATGCTGACTGAAAAACCGAGACAGACCGGTGATCGTTCCCGCTGATCCAACGCCGGCGATGATTGCGTCCATGTCTTCATTCATCTGTCCCCAGATTTCCGGACCGGTTCCGGTTTCGTGGGCTTTTGGATTGGCCTCATTTCCAAACTGATTAACAAAAAAAGCGCCCGTTTCGTCGGCGATCGCCTGGGCGACATCCTGGTAATAGTCCGGATGCCCCTTAGCGACGTCAGAGCGGGTAAGCCGAACGTCGGCGCCGAGGGCCTTTAAATGAAAGATCTTTTCCTGCGCCATTTTGTCGGGCACAACGATGATCATGTCGTAGCCCTTTTGCGCCGCGACCAGCGCCAGTGCGAGACCGGTGTTGCCCGCCGTCGCCTCGACGATTGCGCCGCCCGGCTTCAGTTTGCCCTGGCGTTCGGCTTCTTCGATCATCGCAAGGCCGATACGGTCCTTGATTGATCCGCCGGGGTTTTGGGCCTCGAGTTTCAAGAAAAGATCACAAGGGCCAGTGTCGATGTTGTTGACCTTAACCATCGGCGTACGTCCGATGCCTTCCAGCACGGTGTCGAAGACGGGACCGAACGGCGTTTCCTGCATGATCTGCTCCTGTGATCTCCGGCGCGGCTTACCGCGCTGCGCGGCTTGTCGCAAGCGCGCGCACGCGAATAGCGCGCTTTGCGTCTCGGGTCCGGTAACGCCCTAGCGGCCGCGTTTCAGGGCGCGGATGCAAAACCGGGCGGGGTGCAATGCGTCGGCGACATCGGCGGCGACCGGCAAGGCCGCGCCCGTCGCCAGGCTCGCGATCACTTCAGCGCACAGCGGCGCCGTGACAAGGCCCCGCGATCCCAGCCCCGCGAGGACGAAGACGCCGGGTTGATAGCGGGCGGGCGGGTACGCGCCGCCTCGCTCCTTTGCGCCTCGTCCCTGTGCGCCTCGTCCCTGTGCGCGCCGTCCCTGTGTGAGCCCGGCATAGTTTTCCGCAAAGAAAGCCCAGTCCGGCATCGGGCCGACGATCGGCAGCCGGTCCGGCGTTTGGCAGCGCACACTGGCCCGCGACACTGCTTTTGACGTCTCGAGCCTATCGGCAACGTCGGGCGCGCCCTCGCTCACCGCTTTGATGTTGGATGCTGTCGCCGCCGCCGTGACGATCGCCGCTGCGCCGGAAGCGAGTTTCTCGTAAGTCGCGCCAATGACCAGGCCGCCGGCGGGGGCCGGCCCCGCATAGGGGCCGAAGGCGAGGCCATGGTCGGGTGGCGAGGCGTCGGGGAAGATATCGATCTGGCCCGCGACGCCTGATAATCCCAACGCGTCGCCGCCGACGCTGCGACTGGCTTCGACGCTGTTGGCGAAAATGATCGCCCTATAATCCTGATACCGACCTTTATCGGTTTTAACGTCAAGAGTGTTCGCGCTGTCGCCGCAGGTGACTGAGATCACCCTTTCGCGGATAACAGGCGCGTCGCCGAGCAAGGCGTCGACATATCGCTTCGGATCGATGATGCCGGCTTGTGGAAAGAAGAGACCGTCGTCTCGACAGTGAAGCCAGTCTTTGGGCGCCAGCCCGCCGGCTGCGATTTTCTGAAACCGCACCCTATCTTCCGGCGTCTGGGCTTTCAGCAAGACGCCGCATGGATTGAAGACGCCGGCGGGAAGTCGGGCGGCGATCGTTGCGGCATGAATATAACTCTGCAGAAAGAATTTCGCCGCGGGCGTATCGCCGAGATCGATGCGCGGCATGATGAGACCGGCTCTGTTGCCCGATGCGCCGGCCGCCGGCCCGGCCGGATCAAAAACAACCGGCGCCAGCCCGCGCGCCGTCAACGCACTGGCGAGACTGGCGCCCGCGATGCCTGCGCCAACGACCGCGACGTGATCCGGCGGTGTTTCTGGGATTGACCGGGCGCTGCGCGTTGCGGGCCGAGCGAACCAGGCCGGGCGTTCGGCGGAGACAGCAGGGGCGGCGGAGCTCTTGAGCCGCGCGGTCAACATTTCGCGTTTCCGCCCGAAGCCCGGCGCGCGCGCAATGTCAAAGCCCGCCCCTTGCAAACCCCGTCGCACGGCGCCGGCGACGGTGAAGGTCGCAGCGCTCGCGTCGTCGCCCGACTTGGCGGCGACAGCGTGAAAAATATCGTCCGTCCACATTGCAGGGTTCTTCGCCGGTGAAAATCCGTCCAGAAACCATGCGTCAACAACGCCGTCGAACGCCTTCAGACCATCAAGCGCGTCGCCGAGAAAAAGCGTCAGGAAGACCCCGTCGCATATGCGGCGATGATGAAACCCGGGGACAGCGGGCGGCAGCGCGGCCCGCAGGGCGGCTGCGTCAGCGGCGAAGTCCGGCCACGCTCTGTGCGCCTTTTCGATGTCCGCCTGACTGAGCGGGAACTTTTCGACGGAGAAGAAATTTAACTGTGCGCCCGGCGGTTTCATCGTGCGCCGCCAGAGGTCGAGCGCCGCCAGAAAATTCAGCCCTGTGCCAAAGCCAAGCTCGCCAATGGTAAACGTCTGTACAGAAACGAAATGTTCTTTTAGATTGTTGCCGCGTACAAAAACGTGGTGCGCTTCAGCCGGGCCGTCGCCGGAGAAATAAATGTCGTCAAACTGGCGCGAATGCGGCGCCGCAAATGAGGAAGGGGACGCGCCAGCGGCGACGTCCCCTTCTTCTGATCCCCCACAATCAGAACTTATCTCGCCCGCCCGGTCCGCGTCACCAACGGGTGACCATACGATGTCGGCGGGAGAAAGTCCGCCGCGCTGCGAGCCTTGCGTCGTATCCGGTTTCCGATCGGTCACCGAATAACGGATACGCCGAATTTACTTTGCTGCGAAGACCTTTGCGAATGGAAAGAACGTGTCCATGGCGGGTGTCTTGAAAGCGGCGTTCATCGGTTCCGCCGTCTCGCGCATGGCTTCGACGGTCGCGTTCGTGAAGTCCCGCGCAAAAGCCATGCGGTTTTCAACAAGCGACGTCCAGAAATCCTGTTGCAGGGCGAGCGCATCGGTGGGCGATTCAGCGCGCGCGAGGTTGCTCATGAACTCGACCGTCTCGGTCATTTCATCGCGCGCCGCTTCCAGAACGTCGGCGTTGAGAGCCTGTGTGCGTTGGCTGAAGGTTTCAAAATTTGTCTGCATCATCGACAGCATTTCGTCGGCCTGGTCGCGCATGGCTTCGGTGCTCTCGGTAAATGTCGCAAAGGCGCTGTCGATCTGATCGGCGATGGCGGTTGCGGCGTCGTCGGTCGCTGACGGCGTTTTGGCGGCGGGTTTGGGCGCGGCGGTCTTTTTTGCGGCGGTCGTCATAATAAAGTCTCCTGTGATGGGAAGGCATGCGGCTGGCGACGATTGCGCGAAGCGTAAGCGCGTTTGTGCGGTGCAGCAAGTTAAATTGTGCGGGTGCGAAGGTCGGCGTCGCCGGCCGGGCCCTAGAGCGCTGGCGCGGTCAGCTTCAACAGCACGGCGGCTGATGCGTAGCCGTCTTCCGGCAGGCCGCGGCTGCGCTGCCAGGCGCGCAGCGCCTTCTTGGTGCCCGCGCCAATAATGCCGTCAACCGGTCCGGGGTCGAAGCCTTGTGCGGCGAGCGCCTCTTGAAGACGCTTGCGTTCCGATAGCGAAAGCGCGCGATCGTCGCGCGGCCATGCGGCGATAAGGCCGCGATCAGCGCCGGCGATCCGGTCCGCGAGGAGGCCGACAGCCAGCGCATAGGCCGTTGAGCGGTTGTATTTCAGGATCGCTTCAAAGTTTTCGAAAACCAGAAACGCCGGGCCATTCGCGCCGGCGGGTACGATAATGCGCCCGCGCAAGTTCGGATCATAACGCCCGATCAGCGGCCCGTCGGGACGACGCACGCCGGCGGCGCTCCATTCGGCGACCGCGCGCAGGCGCGTCTCGCCCGTCATTGCATAGTCAAACCCCAGCGGCAGGCTGACCTCCGCGCCCCAGGAAACGCCCCGCCGAAATTTCGATGCGCTCAGATAATTGGCGGTCGAGGCAAAGACGTCGCCGAGATTGTTCCAGATATCGCGCCGGCCGTCCTTGTCGTGATCGATCGCGTAGGAAAGATACGTAGTCGGAATAAACTGTGTATGACCCATGGCGCCGGCCCATGACCCGCGCAATTGCGTGCGCGCGGCGTACCCGTTCTGAATAATCTTCAGGGCGCCAATTAATTGATTGCGCCCATAGCCCGTACGCCGCCCGGTCCATGCGAGCGTTGCGAGCGCGCCGATGGCGTCATAGTCGCCCATGATCGCGCCGTAAGACGATTCAAGTCCCCAGATCGCCACAATGATCGACGGATCGACGCCGTATTGTGCGCCGATCGCATTGAGAAGCGCCCGATGTTCGGCGTATTTGGCGCGGCCGTTCTCGACACGGGTTTGCGAAACGGCGCCGTCAAGATAGTCCCAGATCGCCCGCGCAAATTCCGGCTGATTGTCGTTCAGTTCAAAGACCCGCTGATTAAGTTGCGCGGTCGCAAAGGCGTCGTCGATGACCGCCGCGCTAACGCCGGCCGCCAGGGCTTCGGCGCGAAACCCGTCAAGCCAATCGCGGAAAACCTGTGTCGCCAGCGCCGGATCGGCGATGTTCGTCTCGCTAGCGTTGGTCTCGCCAGCCTTGGTCTCGCCGGCCTGTTGCGCCATCGCGTGAGCGTGCTCCGGCGCGGCGAGCCCGCCGCCGACCATCAAAATGAACGCGATTGCTGCGTGCGCGCCCCGCCGTTTCCCGCGGCGCAAGGGCCGCGCGCCTTTGCAACCGGCGCCCAAAGAACACGCGTTATGGGTCTTAAGGCGCGCAGTTGTTTTCGTGGTCACCGTCATCAATCCCCGCATCCCGAAACGTCCTTTACTCCGTGTCCACTTTCGCCGCCGGTTCCCTCGCGGCCCTGGGCGCCGTTTTGGCGGCATCGCCCATCCGCATGCCCTGCGCCGCGACAAAGGACAAGCTGACTTTGACGACAGGCCGCGCCATGCGCCGGCCCGATCATCGGTCGGCGAGCTTACAAAAGGTCGCCCCGCCGATCAAAACCCGGGTCCAGCGCGCCGCCCGCAACGCTGGCGGGGTTCGCGCGGCCCGCCGCATGGCTTATAAAGCCTCAGCGCGCCGCCCGGCGCGTCAGCAGGCGATCGCCGCCTAACGATGATGAGGGTCCATGTCGCCGAACCGATTTTTACTGATATCCACAAGTCTTTGCGCCGTTTTTATGGCGGCGGCCTGCAGCGGCGGTGAGGATGGCGGCGGCGACGCGGCCCCGGCGGAAACGGCGGCGCCGCAGGAGACGGTTGCGGAGACGCCCGGCGTTCTCCTCTCGCGCGATGCGTTAAGCGACATGCGCGCGCAGTTCGCAGTGGTCGAAATGCAGCCCGACGTCTCCTTTCTCAGCGAAGAAGAGCGCGGCGTCGTCAATCTCCTCAATCGGGCCGGCGCGTTGATGTCTGAAATTTACCTGCGCCAGCGCAGCGAGGAAAATCCGGCCCTGAAAGCCGGCCTTCAGACGGCGTCTTTTGAGAACAGCGAATTAATCCTCGATCTCTTCAATCTCCATTTCGGACCGTGGGACACGCTGAACGACAACAAGCCATTCTACGGCGCAACCGACATGCCGCTCGGCGCAGCGTTTTATCCCGACGATATCACGCGCGAGGAGTTTGACGCCTGGATCGCGGCCCATCCCGAAGACGAAGACGCCTTCAAGAGCGGCTATACTGTGATCCGCCGCGAGGGCGACGGGCTCGTCGCTATTCCGTATTCGGTGCATTATCAGGAATGGCTTGAGCCGGCCGCTGAACTCTTGCGCGAGGCTGCCGCGCTGACGACAAACGCATCGCTGAAGAAATTTCTGACCCTGCGCGCGGAAAGCTTTCTGAGCGACGACTATTTTGATTCCGAGCTTGCGTGGATGGATCTCGACGGGCCCATTGAAGTCGCGATCGGTCCCTATGAGGTCTATACGGATCTTTTGTTCGGCTACAAGACGGCGTTTGAGGCCTTCATCACCGTCAAGAACCCTGACGAAAGCGCCGCGCTCGCAAAATACAAGGATTTCCTGCGCGATATGGAAGCAAACCTTCCCGTCGACGAGCGCTACAAGAATTTCAAACGCGGCTTCGCCTCGCCGATTGTTGCGGCCTATCAGGTCCATGGTGGCGGCGACAATGTGCCTGGCGTGCAGACGATTGCGTTTAATTTGCCGAATGACGAACGCGTCAGGGAGGCGAAGGGCGCCAAAAAAGTAATTCTCAATAATGTGCTTGGCGCGAAGTTTGACCGCATCCTGGCGCCGATGGCGGAAAAAATTCTGGTCCCCGATCAGGTCGGCCTGCTCGATAAAAAATATATGGCGAACGGGACGCTCTTCCATGAGCTCGCCCACTCGCTCGGCCCCGGCAGCATCAGCGTTGAAACACCGGACGGCGCAGTGCGCGCCACGACCGTCGGGGCGGAACTGAAAGAGCTCTACTCGCCCCTGGAAGAGGGCAAGGCCGACGTCATGGGCGCCTATAACATTCTTTTCATGATGGAGCGGGGCGAGTTGCCCGCGAGCGAAAAGGAGAGTTTCCTCGCCACCTATTTTGCGGGACTGTTTCGCTCGATGCGGTTCGGCATCGCCGCCGCCCACGGGCGTGGCGCTGCTTTTCAGTATACGTATTTCAAGGAAGCGGGCGCCTTTACCGTTGAAGGCGGCCAGTTTCGTCTTGATTTTGCGACCCTCGAACAGGCCATTCGCGATTTAACCCGCGATGTCGTGATCGTTCAAGGCGACGGCGACTATGATGCTGCGAAAGCGTTCCTTGAAAAATACGGCAAGACCGACGCCGACGTGGACGCCGCCATCGCGCGGCTGATTGCGATCCCGGTTGATATTCAACCGGTTTATCGCGATGAAATCTGACGGCGGCGCGGCGCGTGCGCAGCGCCGCTCGGAAGCACAAGGACGATCCATGAAACGCGTTTGTAAAACTACTCTGTCGCTTATCGCGCTCGCGCCGTCGGCGGCGCTGGCGCAGGCCCCGGACCCGGCGGCGCTCTCCATTGCGGCGGGCTATAAGGCGGCTTTCACCTGTTCTGCGACCTTCAATGCAGGCCGGACGCCGGAACAGATTGCCGGCGATGAACTCAATCGTATCTACCCTGACTATCGCGAGGCGCTCGCCGCCTTGCCCGCCGCGAAGATCGTCCGTCAGACGCGCAAATTTGCGGGCTCCAATGAAGGAAGCGCGGTCTACCGCACGGACGATACGCGTTATGTTTCGGTTGCTTATGATGACGCGATGCCGCCGCGGATCGCGCTATGGCGCCCCTCTCTTGGCTGCGTTCAATTGCCGACCGGGGCCTTGCTCGATGATTTCAAAGAGGCGCTGACGGCGCCGCAGGGCCTTGAGGCGCCCGGCGAGATCACGCCGCTTCAAAAAACCGCCGCCGCGCCGCCGCGGCTTTCGTCCGTGGTCGACAAGGCGTTCAACCGGCGCAGCTATGGCAGGGGAACGGAGACAACGGCGGTGATCGTCGTCAAGGACGGCGCGATTATCGCAGAGCGCTACCGCGACGGGTTTGACGAGACGACGCCGCAGCGCACCTGGTCGGTCGCAAAATCGATCGCCGCGACGATCATCGGGGCTGCGGTCCATGACGGGCTGATTGATGTCGGCGACGACAGGCTGCTTGAGGCGTGGTCGGCGCCGGGCGACCCGCGGGCGCGGATCACGCTTGAAAACCTCCTCCATATGTCGAGCGGGCTGACTTCCGGCGCGGCGGGCAACCGCACTGATGATGTTTATTTCGGCGGCGGGCGCATCATTGATCATGCACTTTCGAATCGGCTCGTTGCAGAACCGGGCGCGCGTTGGCGTTACGCCAATAACGACACGATGGCGGCGATGCGGGCCCTGCGCGAAAGGATCGGCGCAGGGGCGGCCTATCGACGTTTTCCATTTGAGCGCGTGCTGCACCCGCTCGGCATGACGCGGACATTTCCGGAAACCGACTGGAATGGCGATTTTGTCCTGTCGAGCCAGGTCTGGACGACGGCGCGCGATCTCGTCCGGCTCGGTCTCCTTTATCTGGATGACGGCGTCGTCGACGGCCGGCGCATCCTGCCCGAGGGGTGGGCGCGCTATGTGACGACGCCGGCGCCGGCGCAACCCGCCCGTGAACGCGGCGGCCGCGCGCGGCCCGGTTACGGCGCGCAGTGGTGGCTTTACGGCGCGCGCCATGAGCTTCCCGACGGGACCTATGCGGCGCGCGGCAATCGCGGGCAGTATCTTTTTATCATCCCCGAACGGAACATGCTGGTGGTGCGTCGCGGATTTGACGATAATGGCGGCGCGCAATTCGACGTCGAACAATTTGTCCGCGACGTGCTGGCGGTGACGCAATAGCCGCCCATGACAACGCTTCTTTATAGCCACGCCGCCTTCGGCGCCCATGAAGTCCCGCCCGGCCACGCCGAACATCCGGGCCGTTATGAAGCCGTGAGCGCGGCGCTTTCGGGCGAGGAATTTTCCGATCTTGACCGGCGCGCGGCCCCGCGCGCCGCCGCCGGCGATATTGAGCGCGTCCACGCGGCGGCCTATCGCGCGGCGGTTGAAAGCGCCTCGCCTGATAAAGGGCTTGTTCAACTGGACGCCGACACATTTATGGGCCGCTCAAGCCTCGACGCGTCCTTGCGCGCGGCCGGCGCCGCAATTGCGGCTGTCGATGCGCTTTACGCCGGCGAGGCGACGAACGCCTTTGTCGCCGCGCGCCCGCCCGGCCACCACGCCGAGCCGGACAAGGCGATGGGATTTTGTCTCTTCAACGCCGCCGCAATCGCTGCGCACCATGCGCGCGCGGTCCATGGCGCGCGCCGGATCGCGGTCGTCGATTTCGATGTGCATCACGGCAACGGCACCGAGGCGGCGTTCTGGTCCGACGAAGACGCCTTCTTCGCCTCGTCTCACGAATGGCCGCAATATCCGGGCACCGGCAAGGAAACCGACCGCGGCGATTTTGCCAATATCCACAACGCGCCGCTCGCCACCGGGACGGGCGGTCAGGAATTTCGCCGCGCCTGGGGGGAGCGGTTGTTGCCGGCGCTCTCCGATTTCGGGCCGGATATCGTGGTGATTTCCGCCGGCTTTGACGCCCACGCCGCCGACCCGCTCGGCGGGCTGGCGCTCAGCGAGGACGACTATGTCTGGATCACCGGCGAGATTTTGGGCGTCGCCCGCGACAAGGCGGGGGCCCGCGTCGTCTCGCTGCTCGAGGGGGGCTATGATCTGCCGGCGCTCGGCGCGTCGGCGGCGGCCCATGTGCGGACGCTGAACGCGGCGGCCTAGCGGCCGCCTTCGAAGGCGCGGCCCGCCGGAGACGGTCCCACGAAGACTGCCTCTTGATAGCGCCATCAGAAAAGCCCCATAAGGCGCTCTCAAAGACGGGCAGAACAGCAACAGACAGCTTTCATTTCCATGAGCGGACGCATCATCACAGTCAGACATGGCCGGCCAAATCTCGCGCGCGACATGAAAATCACCGCGCGCGAATATGGCGACTGGTGGGCGCGATATGATGAAAGCGGTCTGCACCCCGATGAGCGCCCGCCGGCGAGCCTGTTGCGGATCGCCGACGGCGTTGAAAACGTATTTTCCTCAACCCTGCCGCGCGCCATCGAGACCGCGCGCTGGGTGATCGGCGAGGCGCGGACCGCGCCGGCGGATGTGATGTTTGTGGAAGCGCCGTTGCCGCCGCCGCCGGTGCCGTTCGTCAAACTGAAGCCGGGCACATGGGGCGTGATTTCACGCTCCTTCTGGTTCTGGGGTTATGCGCCGAAGGGCGTTGAAAACCATCGCGCAACCTGGCGGCGCGTCCACTCGATCGCGGACCGCCTTGCGGAGGCCGCCAGAGACGGCGACGTTCTTCTGTGTGCGCATGGCTATCTGAACTGGATGATCGACCGGCGCTTGCGGCGCAATGGCTGGCGCCTCGCTGAGCGCGACGGCGGCAATCACTATTGGTCGTGGCGAATCTACGAGCCCACCGGCTCGCGCGCCGCGACGCCGTCGCGCGCGGCTTCTCAAAACAGCGCGGCCAAGCTTGTGGCGTCCGAGTAGAGAAGGCCAATTCCCGTGGCGAAACAGAAAAAACCGCAAAAGCCAAAGGCGCGCAAACCGCGCGGGTTCCGGGATCGTCTGGGCGCTGACATTGTCGCCGAGCGCGATATGCTGGCGCGCATCACCGCGGTCTATGAGGCCTACGGATTTGATCCCCTGGAAACGCCGGCGTTTGAATACACCGATGCGCTGGGCAAGTTTCTGCCCGATGTGGAGCGTCCGAACCAGGGCGTCTTTTCCCTGACCGATGATGACGATCAGTGGATGAGCCTGCGCTATGATCTGACGGCGCCGCTGGCGCGCTATGTTGCTGAACATTATGACGCGCTGCCCAAACCCTTCCGCCGGTATGCGGTGGGCCCGGTGTGGCGCAATGAAAAGCCCGGGCCCGGCCGGTTTCGCCAGTTCACCCAATGCGACGCCGACAGCGTCGGCGCGCCGGCGCCGCACGCCGATGTCGAGGCGTGCGCGATGTTATGCGAGGCGATTGAGGCGGCGGGCGTTGCGCGCGGGTCTTACGAGATCCGTCTTAATGATCGCAACGTTCTGACCGGGCTATTAGAGACCATCGGCATCGACGAAGAGCGCGATGGGGACAAAAAGCTCGGCGTCCTGCGCGCCATGGACAAACTTGACCGGCTTGGCGAGGACGGCGTTGCGCTGCTTCTCGGCGCGGGCCGCAAAGATGAAAGCGGCGATTACACCGAAGGCGCCAAGCTTGACGATAAATCGATTGCGAAAGTAATGGCGTTCATGAGCGCGACCGCCGCCTCCAATGCGGCGACTTGCGATGCGCTCGATAACCTGATCGGGGCGAGCGCGGCCGGCGCAAAGGGCGCTGAAACGCTGTCGGCGATGGCGGCCCAGCTTTCCGCCCTCGGACTATCGGAAGACCGCGCCAGGATCGATCTGTCGGTCATTCGCGGGCTTGAATATTATACCGGCCCGGTTTTCGAGGCGGAACTTCTGGGCGCCATTGAAGACGACAAGGGCCGTCCTGTCCGGATCGGCTCGGTCGCGTCCGGCGGGCGCTATGACGGCCTCGTCAAACGCTTCAAGGGCGTCGAGGTCCCGGCGGTCGGGATTTCGGTGGGGGTCTCGCGGCTTTTGGCGGCGCTTGCGTTACAGGCCGGGGCGGCGGACGCGGCCCCGGGGCCGGTGGTGGTGCTGGCGCTCGATAAGGCGCGGATGGCGGATTATCAGGCGATGGCCGGCGAATTGCGCGCCGCGGGCCTGCGCGCCGAGGTCTATCTCGGCGGCGCAAATTTCGGCAAACAGTTGAAATACGCCGATAAACGCGCTGCGCCCGTGGTCGTCATCGAGGGTGAGGACGAGCGCGCGGCGGGCGAGGTGACGATCAAGGATCTCGTCCTCGGTGCGAGGCTTTCCCGCGAGATTGAAGACAACGCCGAATGGCGCGAGGCTCAGCCCGCGCAATTCGCCGTCAAGCGCGGCGAGATGGTCGACGCGGTCCTGAAAACGCTGGCGCGCGCGCGGGGCTAACGGCGGCCGCGGCAATAAGGAGCTACCCAATGAATGGTTCGGTCATGAGACGTTCGGTCATGAAAAGTGCGCTCGCGAAAAGTCCGCTCACGAAACGTCCACACATGAAACGCTCGCTGATCTGTCTTGCGACCACGGCGACATGGGCCGCCGCGACGACCTTCGCCGTCGCGCAGGACGCCGATCGGCTCAGCGCGGTTTCCGAAGAGCGCGCCCGCGCCATTCATCAGCGCGTCATGACGCTCGACACCCATGTCGATATCCCGCTCAATTATGCGACCCACGAGATGGACCCGGGCCGGTTTACCAGCGCGCAAGTCGACCTGCCGAAGATGCGCGCCGGCGGTCTCGATGCGGCGTTTTTCATTGTGTACACGCCGCAGGGCCCGCTCACCAATGAAGGCTTCTCGAACGCGCAGGATATCGCCCGTCAGCGCATCGGCGCCATTACACGGATGGTTAAGGCGTATCCGGACGACATCGGGCTGGCGACCAGCGTGCGCGAAGCGCGCCGGATTGCGCGATCCGGCCGCAAGGTTGCTTTCATCGGCATGGAAAACGCCTACCCCCTCGGTCCCACCGGCCATCAGGCCGAATGGTGGCGCGACAATGGCGTGCGTTACGTCGGGATCACCCATTTCGGGCACAACCAGTTCGGCGATTCATCGAACCCCAATGAGGCGGCGGGCGACGAGCCGGAAAAACATGGCGGGCTCTCCGACGAAGGCCGCGCGCTCATCAAAGAGTTGAACCGGCTCGGCGTCATGGTGGATGTCAGCCACGCCGGCAAAAAAACCATGCTGCAGGCGGCGGAGATGTCCGCCGCGCCGATCATCGCCTCGCATTCCGGGGTCAAAGCGCTTGGCGAAAGCCCGCGCAATCTCGATGACGAACAATTGCGCGCGCTCGCCAGAAATGGCGGCGTCGTTCAGATCGTGGCGCTCGATGTTTATGTAAAACCGCTCAACGAGGCGCAGCAAAAATTCGTCGACGACCTTCAAAAAGAGCTGAAGCTGACGACCCGCGAGGCGCGCTCGAAAGCCAATCAAACAACGCTTGAGGAATATCGCCGCCGCCTTGACGAGCGCTGGGACATCGCGCCCCGGGCGAGCGTCGCCGACTTTGTCGATCACATCGATCACGCGGTGAAAGTCGCCGGCCTCGATCATGTCGGCATCGCCTCCGATTTCGATGGCGGCGGCGGCATTGTCGGCTGGGAAGACGCCAGTCAGACCGTTAATGTAACGCGCGAATTGCTGCGCCGCGGCTACACCGAAGCCGAGATCGCCAAGATCTGGAGCGGCAATCTCCTGCGGGTTCTGGATGCGGTGGAAAAAGCCGGCAAGAAAATCGCGCGCGCCGACCGCGACAAATTCGTGATCGAACAGGAATAACCGCCAGCGCTAGTGCGGGCGCGGGGCCGGGCGCAAATACCGTCAGGCAACAGGGCGCCGGCGCCCGGCGGGGCGGCCAGCCCTGCGCTCCGAACAGACATGCGCATAAAATGGCCGGCCGCCCGCATCGGGCGTTTTATTTGTCTCCGTTCCCGGACAGACCACAAAAAGTGGGCGCGGACCGACGCGGGCAACACCTATTCACGATGTCAAACGACCAGCGCCGCGAGGAAATGCGCCCCGCAACGCCCAGCCATCCTCTTGCGGGGGGTGCGAGCCAATACGCTACGTCGCCATGGCCTGGCCCCGAAAAAGGACGGCGCACAGCATAAGGCCGGCGAAAGGGGGTGTGGAAACGTTTCCTACAAAGCGTAGGAGAGGGGCGTCTCAATGTGCGATTTTCGCGTTTATATTCAATGCGTTCTGGACCTTCGGCGGGTGCGACAAGGCTCCCGCCGGAAGGGCGTCTTGCAGTTGGCGGGCGCTTGAGGCGGCGAGGGGTTGGAAGGCTTGGGCGGTGTGCTCACCCCGCCGCGACGCGCTCCAGGATGCCTTCGCGCACACCGTCAAAGATGTATTGCGTCGATAGCGCCATCAGCAACATCCCGAGGAGGCGTGAGACCACATTCATCCCCGTACGGCCCATCCCGTCGGCGAGCTTGCCGCCAAACACCATGATGAAGACGCCGGAAAGCAGCGTCACATAGACGGCGGCGAGGGCGGCGCCTTTTTCGAGCGGCGACTTGTCCGGCCCCATCAGCAGCATGACGGTCGCGATCGCGCCGGGCCCCGACATCAGCGGGATCGCTAGCGGGAAGAACGCAATATTCTCGCGCGCCGAGGCTTTCGGCCCGGGCGTTTTGGCTTCGATCTCGCCGTCGGGTTCGAAAAACATCCGAAAGCCCATCAAGAACAACAACAGCCCGCCGGCGGTCCGGAACGCCGCCATCGAGATCCCCAGATGATGCAGCATAAACGTGCCGGCGAGGCCGAAAAACGTCAGCAGGATCGCGGCGATAAATGCGGCTTCAAGCGCAACCTTGCGCCGCTCGCGCGCGGTGTCTTCGCGCGTGAGCGAGGCGAAAATCGGCGTCACCATGATCGGGTCGATCACAATGAACAAAGTGACAAAAGCCGCGATGAACGTGGCGAGAAAAGCGCTGAGCATGACCGGAGACAAGGTTGGTTAGGTTTCGCCGGCTATGCACCTTTCGCAGGGCGCTGGCAAGACGGCGAGGGCGCGCGGAGCGTAAAAAAACGCCGCCGCAGCGTGGTTTTAATTTCTGGCGGACGCGGGGCGGCGGCCGCTGACTATCCGGGCTGCTTTGGCTGACCGCTTTGCGGGCCGGCTTAGTGTGCCGGCTTAGTGTGCCGGCTTTGCGTTTCCTTCTTTGCGTTTCCTTCTTTGCGTTTCCTTTGGGCGCGCGCGCCGCCGCGGCGCCGATCAGAACGGCGTCACGCCATATTTGATCAGGAACGACGCGAGCCCGATGCCGCCGAACGCTGTCAGGACCAGCCCGAGGAGCGTGCCGATCGGCAGGGGCTCGTTGATCCGGGCCCTGAGCGAAAGCCAGAGCAGCACAAGGCCGGTGAGCCCCGCTGCGATCCCCGCGCCGGCGAAATACCGCGCCTCGCCGACAAGGCCCAACAGCAACAGAAACTGGCTCGCTTTCGACGTCGCATACGCCGCGTAGCCGAGCCCGCCGAGACTGACGACGCCGAGGAGCGCCGTCACCCAGGCGAGCGGGCGTGCGCCGCCGGTCGGCAGCGCATTGTTGCCGTTGATCAGCCGCGCAATCGGCGACAGGGTGTAAACAAAGAACCCGATCAGGAGCGCAATCGCCGACAGGCCGGCCCATGCGGCGGGTGCGGCGACTTTCTTTTCATCTTCGCTCGCCATGATGCCAAGTTTGGCGAGGGCCCGCGTCGGCAAAATCTCGCCGATGAATTTCGGCGCTTCCATACTGTCCGGACACGTCATGTCGACTTCCGCGTTCGGGTCGTCATAAAATTTCGTCAGGAAATCGCCGGCGCATTCGACCGAGCGCGTCGGGCCATGGCCGGCGAAGGCGAACTCCACATAGGTGCCGTTGACAAAGCCGGGCATGATCGCCTTGGCGAAAGGCGGCGGCGTGATCGGGTCCATGGCGCCTTCCGCGACGATTGTCGGGATCGTCGTCTCAACGGGCGCATATTGCGCCGGGTCGCGCGGCTTCATGCCGTAGCGCTTGCAGATCGCGACAACGTCGTCGGCGAGGGCGGGCAGGCCGTTGAGCGCGCCCAATTCCGGGTGATCCGCGGCGTCTTTCTCCCACGCGGCGCGGTAGCCCTCGACCCAGCCGTCATTGCAGGCGATGGCGTTATACATGCCCTGGCTGATGCCGAACCCGCCGCCGGGGCCCATGCCGCTGGTCATCAGCTTAAAGACTTTTTCGTCCCGGTTCAGCGTCGCATCGGCGAAGGCCGACATGAACGCCGGGAGCCCGCCGTAGTTTTTCTGCTCATAGAGTTGAACAAAAGTGGCGCCGCCGACGACCTGGTTGAAGAACCACGCCTTACCGCTCGGGAAATACTCCGGGTCGAGCGCGTCCACCTCGATGGGCGTCTCCTGCACCGACCGGATCGCGGCTTTTAATTTCTCAATGAAATCGGGGTGCGCCTTGGCGCAGGTCGCGTCCGCGTCGCACGCCTCTTTCAGGATATCGAGGGAGCGCTGAAAGTGGCGGCCAATGCCCTGGAAATTGATTTCCGGATCAATAGGGACAATCGCGTCGAGCACCGCAGAGCGGATGCCGTCGGGGTCCTGTTTCAGATAGGCCTGTCCGAGAATGGAGCCGTAGGAAATGCCCCAGACGTTCCACTGCTCAAAGCCAAGGGCGCGTCGCAACGCCTCGACGTCGCGGGCGTTTTCGATTGTGTTGTAGGCGGACAAATCAACGCGCGCGGCCTTTGCATTTTTGAAGCACGTCTCCATCGCCGCAAGGCCGGCGCGCTGGGCTTCCAGAAATGACGGCTTGTTCGCCGCCGCCGGGTCGACCAGGCCGTAGATCGGACAGAAATCCTGCGATGTGCCGATGCCGCGCTGTTCAAGGATATACATGTCGCGCACATCGCGCAGGCCATGTTTGACAAAGCGCGGCACATACCCCGTCACGCGCGCGCCGGGCCCGCCGGTCAGATAGATAACGGCGTCGTCGCGTTTTTCCCAGGCGCCTTTTTCTTCCGCATCCCAATCGTCGGGTTCGCGCGCATGCAATTTCACATAATGAAGCTGGAGCGTGCGCCCGCGCGATTTCTCGCGGTTTTCCGGCACTTCAAGAAGGCCGCAGGAGACATGTTCGGGGTCATATTTAATGTCGCTTTTAAACGGACAGACAATCGGCGTCAGCTTGAAGGTGTCGCGCTCAAAAAGATCAGGGGCGAGGCTGACATCGTCTGCGGTCGCATCGTCTGCGGTTGCGGCCTCCTGCGTTTGCGTCGGCGAAATCTCGCCGATCGCCGCCGCTGCGCTGTCGGCCGCGGCGGCGGCCGGTTGCGCATCGGCTTCCTGCGCCAAGGCTGCGCTCGGCGCGAGCAACCCGGCCGTCACCGCCAACACCGCCAAAATCCGGACCAAATTCGCCATTGCAAAACCCCTCATATCGCCGCGAGCAAGCGCCTACGGTATCAGCCCGCACCGCGCCCGTCAGTCGCTTTCTGGCAATCATCGCGCAAAATAGCTACAGTGGTTAACGGGATTGGTGTCGCCTCATGATCGAGGGGGATTTGGTGATGAAAAACAATATCTTAAAAGCTGTGTTCCTGGCGTCCGCCGCGGCCCTGACGGGGGCTCTGGCGGGTTGCGCGACCGGGATTGAGGATCGAACGGCGCGCGCCGGCGATTACGTGACCGACGACCCGCGCTACGGGCCCGGCGACAGGGTCTTCAAGGGCGGACAGGTCGATACGGTCTTTCACCACGACCGCACGCTGGAGGAGTCTCGCGAAATCTGGCGGGCGTCTTACAGCGGGGTTGCGGGCGCGCGGCTCGCCCATGAGCTTTATCGCGGCCAACAGGCCGAGGCGCTGGACGGCGACTGCGAAGCGCGCGTTGTCGCGAACGCCGGCGAGACGTTGTGGGATATCGCAGATTTCTGCGACGTCTCGGTGTTTGAGCTTGGCGACTTCAATCCCGGGCTCGGCCCGACGAAGCTGGTGAGCGCCGGCGATATCCTGTCGATCCCCCATACGGGCGTTTTCGACCTTGACGGTCTGCGCAACGGACAGGGGGTCGATAGCCTGCCGCTGAACCCGCTGGGCGGCCCGCTCAACGCGGTTTCGGCGACGAAGGTCAAAGCCTATCGGGTGCAGCCGGGCGACACGCTGAGCGAGATCGCGCAGCGCCACAGCGTTTCCGCCGCGACAATCGCGAACATCAATCCGGGCACGGACTGGCGCGCGCTGCCGATCGGTGCGCTCGTCTCGATCCCTGTCGTGAATGCGGCGGCGAAGAAGCAACCGGTCGGCGCGAAAGCGCCCGGCGTCCATACCTCGGCGTCGCTGGCGCCTATTCTTGAGGTCGACAAACGCGCCGCGCGGGTCGGAGAGCGGATCAAGATCGCCGCCGCCGGCCTGCCGCCGTCAACGGAAGTGCGGCTCTATCGCGGGCTCAATCGCCGCGAGATGGACTATATCGGCGCCTTCGTGACCAACGCCGCCGGCGAGCTTTACGCCGACGCCAGAGCGGTCAAAACGCCCCATAAGGGCGGGCTTATTTTCGCCGCCGCGGTTGACGGCGGCGACACGGTCTTCAGCAGGCGCGTCAACGTTTTGGGCGAATAGAATTTTGGACGAATAGAGCCCGGGCGATAAGCGCGCCCCCTATAAAAAGTGTGCGCGCTGCGGCGCGCCAATTTTTTGACCAGCGAATTTTTGACCGGCTAATCTTTGAATGGCCAATCTTTGAATGGCCAATCTTTTGACCGGCCCATGTT
>JBCBBT010000046.1:0-252 GCA_038531315.1 Pseudomonadota bacterium | reverse complement strand
TGAGCGATTGAAAACCGCAGGCGCAAGGCCTGCGTTTTTTTAAGCGCCTTCTCTTCTATCCGGGCTTGTGTCTTCTCTTTTGCCTTGTTGTCCGCCTGCGCTTTGGCGTGTCGGCCATTAATTTGTCCGCATCTGTTTGGCGTATCGGGTTCTCGTCGACGGCCCCCGGACGGCGTCCGGCGCGCGCACGGGGGGGCGAGCCGGCGCGACATCTGCGCTGGGCGCAAACACGGCTCCCCGCTATGCGCGACG
>JBCBBT010000045.1:0-27858 GCA_038531315.1 Pseudomonadota bacterium | reverse complement strand
CAGGCGCGCGCCGTAAAACGCGGCGTCCGCTACCGCGAAATCCCCGTCTCCTACCGAAAACGCGCCGGCGTCTCAAAGATATCCGGCACGGTGCGCGGCGTCATCCTCGCCGGCGCCCACATTCTCGGCGTTATCGCCCGTGAAGCGGTCAGCAAAACGCCCCAACCCGAAAACGCCGCCGCCCACGGAAGAAAAAACATAACGGACGGACAGCCTTAACTCGGCTAGCGCATAGTAGTGTTCGCCAAATACACCGTTGCGCCGACCCATCACGAACTGACGATACGATATCGAAATTGAATTTTATGGTGCGGACGGCCGGACTTGAACCGGCACGGCGTTACCGCCGACAGATTTTAAGTCTGTTGTGTCTACCAATTCCACCACGTCCGCGTTTGGCCTTGTTGGCGCTCTTTTTGTCTAGCGTGACGCCTTCGGGTTGAAAAGGCGCAAGATCAGAAGGCGCCCATAAAAAGCGTCAATGCACCGGCGGGCCACGCAGCGTGAGCCCAAGCGCAGCCGGCGTCAGCATTCAACGACGTTGACGGCGAGGCCGCCCTCGCTTGTTTCCTTGTACTTCTTCGACATGTCGAGGCCGGTCTGGCGCATGGTTTCGATCACCTGGTCGAGCGAGACCTTGTGGCTTTCCGAAGCGCGCAGCGCCAGCCGCGCCGCGTTCACCGCTTTGACGGCCCCAATCGCGTTGCGCTCGATACACGGGATCTGAACAAGACCGCCGACCGGGTCACAGGTGAGGCCAAGATTGTGTTCCATACCGATTTCTGCGGCGTGTTCGATCTGGCCGGGCGCGCCGCCCCAAACCGCAGCGAGCCCCGCCGCCGCCATCGAACAGGCGACGCCCACTTCCCCCTGACAGCCCATCTCTGCGCCCGAAATCGACGCGCGCTGTTTGTAGAGCATGCCGACGCCCGCGGCGGTCGCCAGAAACAGGCGCGTATGCGCCGGCGTCGCCGCATCATCCGCATAGCAATAATGCCGGATCACCGCCGGAATAATGCCGGCTGCGCCATTGGTTGGCGCCGTGACAACCCTGCCGCCGGCGGCGTTTTCCTCATTGACGGCCATGGCGTAGACATTGAGCCAGTCGAAAAGCTGTTCGCGCTCATTGGCGAGCGGCGCCTCGCTTAGCTTGTCATAGAGCGCCGGCGCGCGCCGCGTCACTTCAAGTCCGCCCGGGAGCATTCCCCGCGTGACAAGCCCCCTGTCGATGCTCATATTCATCGCGTCCCAGATCGCATCGAGCCGCTGTTCGGTTTGCGCGCGCGGACGCATGTCATCCTCATTGCGCAGGATCACCTCGGCAATCGAGATATTCTCGTCACGGCAAATTTTCAAAAGCGCAGCGGCGGAATCAAAAGGATAACGCCCCCGGCGCGGCCGCGCGATCAGGTCGCCATCCGTCTTCAGCGCAAATTGCTTCTCGCTTGCGATAAATCCGCCGCCAACGGAGTAATAAGTGTTGGCGAAAGCCGTCTTACCGGCGGCGTCGACGGCGGTCAGACACATTTCGTTTGGATGAACCGTCGGTTCGATATCGCCGCGCAGGTCAATATCGCGCGTCATATCGAATTCGATCGCGACGCCCGTCGCCAGGGTAATCTTCCTGTCGCGTTTCACCGCAGCAAAGGCGGCGTCCGCGGCGTTCGGATCCGTTGTTTCGGGTTTGAAGCCCATCAGGCCGAGGATCACCGCTTTATCCGTGCCGTGACCAATGCCCGTCAATGCCAGAGACCCATGCAGGTCGATTTTGAGGCGCTTTAGGTCCGCGAGCGCGCCTGCGCTTTGCGCTTCTTCCAGAAATCGCAATGCGATCCGCATCGGTCCGACGGTATGCGAGCTCGAGGGCCCGATGCCGATTTTGAAGATATCGAAGATGCTCAGCACAACTCGGCGCGCCTTAGGTTTTGCGGTCGCCGGACTGCGGCTCAACGCCAAGGGCGCGGATCGCTGCTGATACCGACGCGATCGCCGCTTCGGCAAGTTCGGGATTTTCAGACCGGGCGACAATGGTGACGCCAAGCTCATCGCCGTCAATCGGATAGGAGCCCAGCGACACGCCGATGAGCGCGTTCTGGATGTCGCCGAGTTGCTCGGCGAGACGCGACTCGGGCAGGTTTGGCGCCGTCACCGCGCGGGAGTGCACTTTGGTTCCGCCCTTTATCTCGGGCTCTACGGCGCCGAGCATCCCCTGAAAAATCGTCGGTACGCCCGCCATGACGAATACATTTTCGATGCGCACGCCGGGCGCGCCGGTGACCGGATTGCGGATCAACATGGCGCCGGCGGGCATGCGCGCCATGCGCCGGCGCGCCGGCGTCACCGCTTCGCCGCGCTTTGCGTACCAGGCCTCGATTAGGCCGAGCGCTTCGGGGCTCTCGATGACGGAAACGCCAAAAGCCTGCGCGACCGCATCGACGGTGATGTCGTCATGGGTCGGGCCGATGCCGCCTGAGGTGAAGACGTAATCGTACGACGCGCGCAGTGCGTTCAGCGCGCTCGCAATGGCGTCCAGATCGTCGGCGACGATCCGCGCTTCTTTCAGGGCGACCGCACGCTCGGTCAACCAGCCGCTAAGGTGGTGAATGTTGGCGTCGCGCGTGCGCCCCGAAAGCAACTCGTCGCCAATCGCCAATACTGCGGCCGTGATTTCAGTCATTGAAACAATCCGATATGCGTCCCGCCGGCGGACGCCGCGCGGCAGTGGCCACCAGCATTAAGCCAATCGCGCGTCACAGGAAACAGGCATTGCGCCGGTTTCGGCCTCGGGGGCCGCATGAGAAGGCGGATTGAAAAGCTAGTCGTGCGCCGAGGCGAGACGGGGCCCGTGTTGCGGCGAGGTCTCGCCGCTGTAGCCGCTATCGGCGGCGGGGCCTGCGGCGGGCTCTCCCGTAGCGGGCTCTCTCGCAGAGGGCTTTCTCGCAGAGGGCTTTGTGCACGCCGCCTCCTGAAGGAAATCGGCCTCGCTCCAGCGGTGATCAGGACATGCGTCGCTGTCCTCGATCTGGATCGTGGACTGGACGATCCCGTGTTCATCTTCGAGATATTTCTTCACCGCCGCCAACGCCGCCTGCGCCGACGATGTCGGATCGATCCGGGCATGCATCGTCAGGTAGGATTCTTCCGGGGTGAGCTGCCAGATCCTGAGCCTGTGGACGTCAATGACATCCGGCGCCGCCTTGCGCAGTCCGGCGACGAATTTTTCAGGATTGATATTGTTGGGCGCGCCTTCCATCAGAATGTGGCCGGTTTCGACAATCAGTTTCCACGCGGAGCGTCCAATCAGGATTGCGACAATAATCGACAAGATGGGGTCAATGCGCACCCATCCCGTGGTCGCGATCACAATCGCCGCGATGATCGCCGCAACCGATCCGAGGAGATCGCTCACCACATGCAACATCGCGCCGCGAATATTTACGTTCTCGTTGGGTGAGCGATGCAGGATGACAAAAGCGACGCCATTGGCGATTAATCCGATCACGGCGATTGACAGCATCAGCGACCAATCGACATCGCGCGGCGCAAAGAAGAACCGCTTCACCGCTTCGAACACGATCCAGGCGATCAAAAACGCAAGCGCGATCCCGTTGACGAAAGCGGCGAGAACCTGAATGCGCCGATATCCGAAATGCAGCCGCCCGTCGGCGGGCCGCCCAGCGAACCATTGTGCGCTCGCCGCCAAAGCCAGCGCGAGCGCGTCGGTCATCATGTGTGTTGCGTCGGCAAGAAGCGCGAGGGAGCCGGAAATAAATCCGCCGACGGCCTCAACCACCATGAATGTCGCGATGACGACGAAGGCGGCGATCAAGCGTTTCGCGTCGCCGGAAGCGTGGTGGTGATGATGGTGGCCGCAATCGGACATGGAACGCGATGCTACCTCAAAGTTTTTTATTATCTCTTTCTTCGGCGACACGCGATGGGTGCGGGATCAAAGTCTGACGGGCGCCGCCTCGCTACGCCTTCTATAAAGCAATTTTCGCACGGGAATTACAGACCCGATTTGAAATAAACACAGTAAATTTATTGGCTTAGGTTATGAGATAACATTGATCAATGACCGGCGATACATGACGGTCAAAGACCGCGGCAACCAGCGATACCCGCAACGGGCGTAACGCTGCGCCAACCGTCGGCGCTTTCGACGGTCACAAGACCGCGTTCAAGATAGACGCCGCTGCTGAATTCAAGACCGAAACGCGTGCTGACGGTCACGGAAAAAATTCCAGAAGCGTCAGAAAAACGTTGTGTTTCGGTGACGCCGAAAGCTTCGGCGCCGCTCGCGCCGACGCGGGTCAGGTCAACCGCGCCGCTGTTGACCGCAATATTGCCGCCTTCTTCAACGACATAGCGCAACACCGCCGTGGGCCGCGTTTCTTCGAGCGTCCACAGCACCATGCCGCAACGCCCCTTCGGCAATGTCGGATCGCCAATCCGGGTCAGCACAAATCCATCAGGGTCCTGCTCGCCGCTGCTTTGCGTCGCCGCCGGCGTCGCCGCGCCTGAAATCGCTGTGGTCTCGCATCCCGCCAGCATTGCAAAACACGCTATTGGGGCAAAACGCGTTGCGCCCAGAAAACGCAAAATCCCTCGCTTAAGGAAAATCCATAGCCGAAAAGTGAGAAACAAATGGCGCATCACATCAAATCCCCGTCAATTCGCCGACAGAAGCATAGGTCAGCCCGCCGGGCGCCTCTTCAAAGCCGAACAGCAGCAAGGCTCGGGATGCTTCCGGGCGCTGTAGTCTGGCCGTTGCTTCAATCGTATACGTCATATTCGGCGATAGGGCAAAAACCGCGTCGACAGACCCCTCGCCGCCCGCCCCGTTGAGCGCAAGCTGCACCGAACCGTCATCGCAGGAAATGGGCCCCGTAAGGTCAAACGCCTCAAATCGGTATGCATCGGCGGGACCATGGAGAATATCGGTCCGGACATCGCCCTTCGCCTGATCGCAGCCCTCGCGCCGGCTGACTTTCAGCGTCTCAATCGTAACGAAAGCATCGCCTTTGATGGGCGCGCCGAGGAAGCGATAGTTTCGGCTCAACGCTGACAAGGACACATTCAGCCTTGCATCGGAAACCGTCAGCGCGCCGGTCGGCGAGACCTTAAGCTTGCCGTCACCAATAACATCAACGCCTGACGCGACGATGGAGACTTTCGCCGCGCCGGTCAGAAAGGACAACGGATCGACTGAAAACGTAACAGCGCCCGCATGGGCGCCGGCGATAACGGCGTTCGCAATTTCGCCGCGCCACAACGTGCCCGTGATCCGGTCATAGGAAAAATCTGCGCGGTCGCCCGACATCATCACCTTGATGAGACTGGCCGGCGCGCAGGCGATCAGCGACGCGCCAAAAACGAGCGCGCCAAGCAACGATAGTGTTGTAACCGACAATCGTTTCATTCGACCTTCGTCAAACTGAGCCGGTCAGCGCGCGAAAACCAGTTGTGCGCGCAACGCTTCAGGCTCGTTCGGCTCGCGCGCAATGTCGGCGCTGACAACGCGCACGCCATAATCGCGCTCCAGCGCGCCCAGCCAGTTAAACAGCGCTTCCGGCGCGACATTGCCGGCGTTGGCGGCGAACCGTCCGTCCGGCAACGGATTTACAAAGTTTAGCGAAACGCCAAATTCGGTTGAAGAAGCCGGAATGGCGCTGCGCATTGGCGTTTCGCTGTCCACATCCGCGATCGCATCCTGTTGCGGGCGCAACGCCGCCGCCTCGCGCACAAGATTGAGGTTTCGCTCACCCGCGAGCGCCCGCTCGCCGGCCGCCTCGCGCCAGGATGAAATCGGCGAATAGACCAGAAGAAACAGCGCCATGACGCCAATCGCGACAAGCCCGCCCAGAATGACGACGCGCTCGCGGTCGGTGAGATTGCTCCACAACGTGTTCATACAAGCTCCGCCAATAGCTCGCCGACCCACTGATCGCGCGAACGGCGATACCCGCCATTGTCGCTCACCGCGAGCCCTTTGCCTTCCAGCGCATCGCGAAACGCTTCGATCGCCGTATCGGATGTGCTCCGGACGCTGACGCTGTAGCTGCCTGTGTCGCTATCATAACCAATACGGTCGATACGGACATTTTCATGCGTTTCCAGCGCTTCGGCGAAGGCAGTGCTGATTATCAGAAAGGTCGGCTGCGATGTGGTCTGACCGGCCGTGCGCCGCGCATGGGCCACGGGGTCTGCGCCCTTGGCCTCGGGGAAATACTGGTCGTGAATTTGTTGCGAAAGCCGGGCCCATTGGCGGCTTTCCCGGTCAAGACGCCAGGCGTCCGCGAAAATCGTCGCGATCGCCACAAGCGCAACGCAGGCCGCCGCGGCGGCCGGCTGTTTCCAGGGGCCAATGAGTTGCGACCATTGGACTTTCTTGCGGAAAGCGCCCTGAAGCAGGTTTGCCGGCGCCCGCGTTTCCATCGACTGCGCGAACAGGTTTAACGCAACATCATCGGAAGCGTTTGCGCCGAGCCATTCGAAATTTCCGGTTTTCAGCCCATCGGGCGCTGCGCTTTCATCGCCAATATAACGGACGCGTCGTTCTTCGATATTTTCAATAAAGTCCGCATAAAGCGTATCAAACAAATCGTTCTCAACCGCAAAGGCCGTCTCTTCGGCGCCGAGAAGCGTGCGGCGCCCATCTCGAACGATCAGAACATCTTCGTTCAAATCGAGAAGGATCGCGCTTTGCGACGTCAAGACGTCAACCTCAAATCCAGCCTCGGAAAATTGAGCAAGCCAGCCTTCTACGATGGCGGCGTTCACGGCGATGGCGTAACCGGCCGGCGAGCGATGTGACGACGCCGTCACAAAATGCGTCTGGTCGATGGGCGCAGCAAGCACGTCTTCAAGCAACAGCGCTGCGACGGCCTGAAACTTCGATGCCGCCTTTGGCGGGGCGTCAATTTTCTTGATGACGCTCTGTTCGCCCGGCAGGATCGCCGTCACTTTGTCGGCTTTCTTGGCGCGGATCGTGAGGCCGGAAAGATCAAGGCCGCTTTCCAGCCTTCCGTTTTCAACGACGCTGTCGTTCTCGACCACGCCCCAATGCAAGGGCGCGTCGATCCGGTCTCCCAACATCAACAGCAAATTGCGGGTCATATACGCCTGCCAATACGTCGCGAAACGACTTCTACCTGACCCTCGTTAATTCTGAATAAAATATTCATTTCAAGGGCCAAACCGCCCTGCTCGATGAGACCTCTAGCGGCTAAATACTGCGAAGTCACGGCCAGACGGCCGGCGGGCACAGGGCTCTCGTCTTCGTCGTCGTCGCCATCGCCGCCAAACCGCCCCCCGCCAGTCTGCCCGCCGCCGGGCTGCCTGATGACGCCGCGCCCCAGAACGGCGCCGCCATCGTCGTCGCTGGCGTCCTCATCGTCGTCATTGTCGCCGCCGGTTGCGTCCGCACGCGGAAGCTTAATATTCGGCAAGGCCTGAACGGCGGGCGCCTGCGCAAACTGTTCCAGCGACTGATAACCGCCCGGCGGCGTCTCGGCGATGATATCGCGCGCGCTGGCCGCAGAGACGCTGTCCTGCAGCACCGCCGACAGCAGCGGCGCATCTTCCGGCGTCAACATGTTGATATTGATCGGCGTGAATTCGTTGCTCGGATGCGCGCACAGGAATGGCGAGACGCGTCGATAAAACTCAGCATCGACATTCGCCATGGCCCGCAATTCGCTGATATCGGCGAGCGGGCGGTTGCCGGTGCGATACGGGGTCGGAAGCGCCGTATAAAAATTATCTTCCGCGCCGCGCGGCTCCTGCACGGAGTCAGCGTCGATCCAGTCGCCGACAACATCGGCAAGCTGATCGATATCGGCGGGGCTTTCGCCGATGCTGCGGGCGTAACTTGTCAACTCACGGCGTGAGATCGCCGCGGCGGTCGTATCGCCGCCGTCGCCATTTTCGTCCGCGGCGGCGGCGAGCGCGTTGACATTCAGACAGCGGGTCCGATCGCTGAAAGCAAGGCTCGCCGACGCGCCCTCAAGGGGGAGATTGAACACCGTCGTAAAGAGCGGATTATCGGCGGCGACAACGCCTTCCGACGCATCAAGCGCCGAGCGAAGCGCCGACACGGCGAGCGCCTCAACGCCGATGGCGCGCCAGTAAACTTCGCTGTGATTGCGTGAAAAGAAGCTGCGTTGCGCGGCTTGCGTCGTGGTCTGCGTGATCGACAGCACCAGAAAACTCAACACCACCACCAGAAACAAAACGGTGATCAGGGCGCCGCCGGACTGGCCTTGCCGCGTCATCTGCCGCTCGCGTGTCGTCATATGCCGGCCCCCGTCAGGAACAAGTGCCGCTGGGGCGCGGTGCGCGGGCGCTCGACGGTCAGCGCGATCGCGGGCGGCGCGTCGGCGGTCAGCGCGCCGGCGCTCGGCCATTCGCCGGCCCAGTCATAGCGGCCGTTGATCTCGCCCCGCAAAAATTCAACGCGCACATTTTGAAGCCCGCTCAACAGCGTCCGATCGACAAAGGGCTGATTTCGCGCGCCGTCAACAAACGGGCGCACGCGGCGGACAAGCCTGTCCTGCAGGAAGACATACTGGACATATTGCAACGTTGAGCGCGGTTCCTGAGCGCCCGGATTGACCCAGCCATTGCGCACAAACGACATCAGCAATTGCTCGCCTTCTTCGGGCCGGCGCGGATGGGAATCGCCGCCGTAGAAACTGGCGGGCTGAACATCGCCGAACTCATCGCGGATCGGTCTTGGGACGACCTGCAGAAAATCCTGTTTCATCAGGGCCCGCATGATTTCAAGATCGCGGACTTGGCCGTCGGCGACGTTGAGCTGGTCGCGGGACTCAACGCCAAGGCGCAAGGTGTAAACACCCGTCGCGGCGACAAACGAAAACACCAGCAACGCAATCATCAACTCAACGAGCGTGAAGCCTGCTTGCGCCGAGACGCGCCGTGAATGAGCGCGCGCGGTCATGGCGTCGTTCCAATCGGCCGCAGGGTGCTGACGGCGGCCAGAATTTGCGGCGACCCTTTCGGGCGAACCGTCAAGTCGATGCGCTGCAGACCGCCGGCGCCGACATTGGTGACGGTTTGGATGCATGACCAGGTGCGCCCGTCAAAGTCACGTTCAAAGACCTCCTCGCCTTCTTCAAGCGGCGTCGTGCGCACCATTTGCTCCACCATGATGTTATCGGCGATGATACTCGCCGACAGGCGTTCTTCAGAGGCAATGGCGAAGCGGGTGTTCTGGCTAATCAGCGCCAGGACGCCGCCCGCGAGAATTGCAAGGATGGCGAGCGCCACCATGACCTCGATGAGCGTGATGCCTTTTTGGCAGCTTTGGGCGTTCCGGGTGCGAACGGTTATGGCGGTGCGCATGTCGTCACCGCCTCTTGCGTGTGACTTCGACGGCGCCGGTATTGGTCCTGACAACGCTCCAGCGCCGCCCCCGCTCGCTGAATTCCGCGCGGATCGTCTGCGGCAGGCCGGCGGGATCGAGGACCACGAATTGCGGACCGCCGCGATCCCGCGCGCGGCCGCGATCAAGCAGCCGCGCCTCATTGTCCGCGATCACGCGATCGCTGGCGACGGTCAATGACACGCCCCGGGGTAACAGCGTTTCCGCGGGCGCCGCGCCGAGGCTGATCGGCCGCCAGTCGGGCGATGCGTATTCTTCGAAAACATAGCGCCCGGGCTCGTGGACAAGCCGGACAGGGCGGGCCGAGATCGCAGCCGCATCTTCAACGATGCGCAAACGCACCGCGAACCGTTCCGCTTCGGTTTCCACGTCGGATGCAAGGCGCGGTGCGTTTGAAATCGCGACGAAAGCCGCCAGCGACAACACAAGGAGGACCACAAGAAGCTCAATCAACGACAGGCCGCGCACGGATTATTTTACCTCCGAACCTGATGGCGCCCTTTGCACCGGAAGATTGCGGGGCGCCAGAGCATTGCAGCGCAATCGAACCCGCGCGTCAGTTGCGCGGGGCCCGGTTGCTGATATCGGCGTTCAGGCCCTCTCCGCCCTGCTCGCCGTCAGCGCCAAACGAATAGATTTCAACACGTCCCTCGCCCGGCTCGAACCGGTATTGATACGGCGAGCCCCAGGGATCGGTCGGGAAGTCGCGCAGATAACCGCCGGGCCGGTAACGATCTTTCAGCCGCGCCGTCGCCGGCACTTCGAGCAAGGCGCGCAGGCCTTGTTCCGTTGACGGATAAGATCCCATATCAAGCCGGTACTGGTCGAGCGCCGCCTCGATCTGGCGAATGTCGACGCCAGCCGTGCGGACCGCCGCCTTGTCGCGCTCCGGCAGGATGTTGACGACCACAACCGCGGAGATGAACGCCAGAATAGTCAGCGCCACCAGCAACTCAATCAGGGTAATGCCGCGCTGCAGCTTTTTGGTTTTTTTGTTTTCAGTTTCAGTCGCTTGCATTGTTATTTTCTCCAGACAGGCGAGCGTATTAGCGCTACCCGGACGCCAGGGCGTTTAGTCTCAAAATGGGCAGCAGAATGGATAATACAATAATCATGACAACGCCGCCCATAGCGATAATGATCGCCGGCTCCAAAAGCCGCAGCGCAACGGTTGACGCGGTCTCAAACTCTTCTTCGAGCTGGTCGGCGGCTTTGTCGAGAAGCGCGGGAACCTCGCCGGCGCGCTCGCCGGCGGCCACCATGTGAACCATCATCGGCGGCAACACGTTGGGCCGCTTCAGCGCCGTCGCCAGCGCCGCCCCCTCGCGCACCATGGTGACGGTCTGATCGAGCTTGCTGCGAATATAGTCGTTTGAGACCGTCCGCTGCGCCCCGACAAGGCTGTCGAGCAAGGGCGCGCCGCCGGAAAACAGCGTCGACAAGGTTCGCGCAAAGCGGGCCCCGTCGAGCCCGCGCATCAGCTTGCCGATTAGCGGCAGTTTCAACACGATAGTGTCGACCGTTTTCTTGAAAGCCGGCCGTTTCATGCCCTGCCAAAAGCCGATCCCGGTCAGGATCATTGCGATCAGAATATAAAGCCCATAGGCGCCCAGAAAATCCGAGGCGCCGACAACGATCCGCGTGATCGTCGGCAATTTTGCGTCGAAGGTCTGGAAATTCTCAATGATCTTCGGGACCACTTGCGTCAAGAGCGCCGTGATCACGCCGCCCGCGACAAGCGCCAGCGCGCCGGGATAAATCAGCGCGGCGAGCGCAGAATTCTTCATCGACCGGTTGCGCTCCAACATGGTGGCCAGCCGGTCAAGCACCCCGCCCATATCGCCGGACGTCTCGCCGGCGGCGACGACGGCGCAATAAAGCGGCGGAAAGGATTTGGGATGTTCTTTAAGCGCATCGGCGAGCCGCCAGCCTTCGATCACGCGTTCGCGGACGGCCAGAATCTTCTGGCGGACGGCGTCTTTTTCCGCCTGCATCGCAACCGCGTTGAGCGCTTCTTCGATGGGCGTTTGCGCGCCGACCAAAACCGCAAGCTGGCGGGTAAACAGGACAAGCTGCGGGCTTGAGATCTTTTTCTCGCCGCCCCCGATGGTGCCGAGCCCGCCGAGATCAATAGTCAGCGCCTTGCCGGCGGCGCGCGGGGCCTTGATGGCGACCGGCGTTAATTGCCGCTGGCGCAACTCAAATCGCGCCTGTCGCGCGGTGTCGGCTGAAACGACGCCGCGTTTCGAGCGACCACCGGCGTCAAGGGCCTCATACTCAAAGGCCGGCATCATCCTCCTCCTGACGAATGACGCGCAGAACTTCTTCCAGCGAGGTGACGCCCGCGACGACATGGCGGAAACCGCACTGCGCCAGGGTATCGGCCTCCCGGAACGCATGCGCGACGAGCGTTTGTTCGCTGGCGTCGTCATGAATGAGCGACCGCAACTTCTCATCCGTCACGGCAAGCTCGTAAACGCCGATGCGCCCTTCATAGCCGGTATGCCCACACCGTCCGCAGCCCGCGGGCTGATAAATCGTCACGTCTTCATCCGGCCCGACGCCCAGCATCGCCCGCTCGGCGTCGTCCGGTTCATGACCCTCCTTGCATGACGGGCAAAGCCGGCGCACGAGACGCTGCGCCAGGACGCCCGCAACTGTTGAAGCGAGCAGAAACGGCTCAACACCCATGTCGCGCAAACGCGTAATCGCGCCAATGGCCGAATTTGTGTGCACCGTCGAAAGAACGAGGTGGCCCGTCAACGACGCCTGAATGGCGATCTCGGCGGTTTCGCCGTCGCGAATCTCGCCGACCATCACAATGTCCGGGTCCTGACGGAGAATGGCGCGCAAACCGGCGGCGAAGGTCATTCCGACCTTGGGATTGATCTGCGTCTGCCCGACGCCGTCAACCGCGTATTCGACCGGATCCTCAACCGTCAGAATATTGCGGCTTGGGTCATTCAACAGCGTCAGCGCGCCGTAAAGCGTTGTGGTCTTGCCAGACCCCGTCGGACCGGTTACGAGGATGACCCCGTTGGGTCGTTGCAGGACGCCCTTCAGCCTTTCCAGCGTATCACGCGGCATGCCGAGCGCATCGAGGTCGAGGCGGGCTTCTTCCTTGTCCAAAATCCGCATCACGATCCGCTCGCCGAACCGCGCCGGCAAGGTCGAGACCCGGACATCGACATTCTTGCCGCCAAGCGAGATTGAAATCCGGCCGTCTTGCGGCACGCGTTTTTCGGCGATATCGAGCCGCGACATCACCTTGACCCGTGAGGTCAGAACCGGCGTCATCCGCGCCGGCAGAGACAACACTTCGCGCAGGACCCCGTCGATACGCAAACGGATCGACAGAGATTTCTCGTATGGCTCGACGTGAATGTCAGAGGCTTTTGTCTTCACCGCCTCGGCGATCAACGCATTGATCAGGCGAATGACCGGCGCATCGTCGTCAGAGTCGAGGAGGTCGGCCGTCTTCGGCAGGCCTTCGGCGAGGCTGGTCAGATCATCCTCATCGCCCGCCATATCAAAATCGTCGGCATTAATGGCGTCTACGGAATAAATTTCGGACAATCGCCGGTCAAAAGCCTCCGCCGGCATTTCATCGATGTTGACGGGGCGGCCGACAACGCGCCGCGCCTCAAGGACGGCGTCCGCTGGCGGGCGCCCGCGCGCGCCGATCACCGCCGGCGTTTCAGCGTCGTTCAGCACAATGAGGCCGAATTCCTTAGCGAAGGAATACGTAAAACGCACTCCGGGTTCGCGATACTCCGATGACGATGGCGCTTCGCTCATCATTCCTTCCGGTTCGGTTGCAGACGTTATTTTGGCGGCGCCTCAATGCCTGTCACTTCATTGATCAGGCGCTCCATGTCAGTGACGGGCTGTCCGCGGCGCAAAGCCTCGCGGCCGCGAATATAGTCAAACTTGCGCCGTGTCGCGGTCGAGGCCGCATCGCGGTCGCGCAGGATCGTCGGACGGATGAACACCATCAGGTTGCGCCCTGTCCGCGACCGGTTCTGGCTTCTGAACAGATTACCGAGCACGGGAACGTCGCCGAGCACCGGCACTTTGTCTTCCGACAACGCGTCTGTCTGATCGATCAGCCCGCCAATGATCAGAACGTCGCCGTCGTCAACGAGCGCCGTCGTCGTAAACCGGCTCTTGTTCGTGATCAGGTCGGTGGAGGCGGCGTTGATCGTGCCCTGTACGCTGGAGATTTCCTGCGTCAGCTCAAGCGTCACGGTGCCGCCTTCGTTGATCTGCGGGGTGACTTCCAGAATGACGCCGACTTCTTCGCGCGAAACCGTCCGGAACGCATTCGAGAAGTCGTCGCCGATCTGTTCGCCGGTTGTGATCGGAATTTCCTGACCGACCGAGAGGCTTGCGGTCTGGTTATCAACGGTCGTCAGGATCGGCGTTGAAAGGACATTTGAATCCGTATCCTGCTTGATGGCGGTTACAACCGCCCCGAACACATTATCGCCGATGGTGCCGGCGCCGCCAAAGCCAAAACCGGGCGACGACAACAGCGATCCGATGGCGGCCTGCGCCAGCGTCGATGAGTCGAAGTTGAACTCGCCATTGTCGTTGTCGCTGTCGCCGTTGAGGATCGACGAGCCGGCGGCGGCGAGAACGCCGGGTTGGAACCGCGAGAAATTACCGGTCGTGAACGGAATATTGCTGTCGCCGGACTGATCGCCGCTCAGAAAATACTCAATCCCCAACTCGCGCGCAGTCGACTCGGTGATCTCAACGACAATCGCTTCGATCTGCACTTGCGCGCGGCGAACGTCGACTTTGGCGACAACGTCCCGCAGCGTGCGCTGAATGTCCGCATCGCCGTTGATGATGATGGAATTCGTCGGTGCATGAAACGAGACGAACGCGCGCTGGCGTCCGGGCGGCGGCGGCGCCGATCCGCCGCCAGCAGCGCCGGGCGCGCCGCCCGCCTGCGGCTGAGACGAAATGATCTCGCGCAACAGTGCGGCGATAGATTCCGCGTCGCCGTGTTTCAGGTAGATGACCGACAGGTCGGACTGGTCCTCGCCGATCTGATCGAGCTCATTAACAACGCTGGAAAGCCGCGCAATGATCGAAGGCTCCGCGCGGATCAGAATCGAATTGCTGGCCTCGACCGGAACGACGCTGATCCGCGAGCCCTGTCCGCCGCTTTCCTCGCTGATCTCACGTGCAAGCCCGCTGAGAACGCTGGCGACGTCGCTCGCCGATGCATTGTTGAGCGCAATCGTCTTGTAGATCGTTGAATCGCGATCCAGACGCGCCAACACCTGACGAACCCGCTCAATATTGTCCGCGGTATCGACGATGATGATCGCGTTGCCGCTGCGCACGGGCGCCACGACGCCGCGTTCATTGACAAGCTGCGTCAGCGTCGCGGACGCCTCCCGCGCGTCAATATGCTTGAGACGGATGATTTGCGTAATGAGATCGCCGGCCCGGCCTTCGCCCACCGGTCCCGCAGCGCGCGAGCCTTCCTGTGCGGGCACAATCTTGTAGCTGCCGCCGTTGATCGGCGTCGCGATAAAATTGTTCACGCGCAGCATGGCCTGAAAAAGCTCCCAGGCTTCATCCGGGCAAAGGCCGGCATTGGGACCGGATTTGACCGTCACCCTGCCCTGCACGCGCGGATCGAGAACAAACTTGCGTCCCGTACGCATGGCGATCTCATCGACCACGGTGCGGATATCGGCGTCCTCGTAGTTAATCGAGCCGGAACAGTCTTCCTGCGCCAGCGCCGCGTCGCTCAGAACTGCTGCGAGCGCGCCGATTGAGGCGCACACCAAGATCTTAATTGAAGTCATCGGAAAAACGCGTCCCACCCGCTAATTTCAACTCGAGAGGAATGGAAGCGCCACTGCGTTCAACCACGATATTGGCGACTTTCTTACCCATCAAATCATCTATTATTTTATTGGCTTGCGACGGGTCGCCCACGACGCGTGCGCCGCCGACCCGCAGCAAGATATCGCCTTCCTGCAGGCCGAGCGCATTAAAGGCTTCGAAATTGCTCCGGTTTGGCCGCAACTCAAGCGCAAACCGGCCGCGCGAGTCTTCGGTTGGGAAAAACCGCACGACATCGAGGAGCGATTCGCCCGCTGTGGCGGCGGCGCGCGTGCGCCCGCCCGATGAAGAGCCGCCGTCAGCGCCGTCGCCCTCAAACGCCTTGTCGAGTTTCAGCGATTCCAGAACGCCGGCGCGCTTGATCGTGACCTGGTTCTCCATGACTGCATCAAGCACAACCTGATCGGCGATTTCGCCGCCAATCTCGTAAACCTTCTGCTCGCCGCCATCCTTGCTGATGATCGCAACGCCGCGCTCGCCGATCGAGGTGACGCCGTGCAGAACCATATTGAGACTGGTCTCCTGAACCTCCGCGAAAACCGGCTCATCGATCGCCACCGGCTCCGCGTCGCGCTTGGCGAAAGGGCTTTTCGCCTCGGTCAGGTCAGCGCCTGCAACAACCGGCAGGACCGGCGGCGGGGCGTCCGGCGTCGAGAGCGGCGCAAAAACCAGCCAGAACAGGCGGGCCGACTGGGCAAAGAGCAAAATCAGAAGCGCAATCAGAAGGATGGACGCGAGAAGGCTGAAACGGCTGTTGTCGCGACCGGGCGCGCCGCCAGCCCTGCCGGGCTTGCGAAAAATAGCAAAAACGCCCGCTAACGCATTGTTAATGCGTAGCAAATTCCCCCTTGGCAATGGGGCTGCGCTCTCCTCAATCGCCGCCAAATCCTGTCGTCCTTACTCACGAAACGCCGAAACCGCGTAATTACATCCTTTTAGCCGCTTTACCCTACCAAACAGTGACGCAGCCGCCCAGCGAAATGGACGACTGCGTTATTTCGTATTCAGGGCCCAAAAAACAAGGCCTTAGTGGGATTGGTCAGAACCTTTTTGTCAGACCTACGGAAATTTCACGGCCAAGAGAGTAAACGTCGAAATCGGCCGATGTGCCGTCGGCGAAGGTCTGCGTCGCCTCGTAGTCTTCGCCGAGGATATTGCGGACGGCCATCCTGATCTCCCAGTCGCCGCCAAAGGTCTCAAGATCGCGGCTCCAGACGAAATCAACCAGAACCGGCGGACGCTCAACCACGTCCGGCGCACCGGTGATGATGTTGGCCGTCTGGCGGATCCGCGACGAAGCCCAATTCACCAGAAGCGTCGCTTTTGAGTTGGTGTCGGCGTTTTCGAGGCCAAGCTGAAGATTGAACAGATGGTCCGACTGGCCCTGCAGGCTGCGGCCGTCGACGATGAAGCCGGCGCCGGGCGTCACGGTCGGCGTAATTGGGCCGGCGAGCGACGGGTTCGCCGTGATGACGTCGCCGTCCGAGCTGACGTCTGACTGACTCCACGTATAGTTGGCTTTGAAGATGAGATCGCGCGACTGCCAGAAGCCGCCCTCGAACCAGTCGCCCAGAACGAAGTTCTGCTCATATTCGAACTCAAGACCGTAAAGCTCGGCAGACGGTGCGTTAACATATGTCTGCGCTTCGGCGCCGCCAATTTGCGTCGACGTCACCTCAATTGGGTTGGTTATGTCCTTGTAGAATGCGCCGAGCGTGATGAACTGGCCGCGGGCAAGATAATATTCCGTACGGATATCGAAATTGTTGATTTCGGTGTTCAACAAGAATGGATTACCGATGATCAATTGATCCGTGTCGTCGTCAAGGAACGTCGCCGGCGTCAATTCACGGAACTGCGGACGCGTAATGGTTTGTGAGAAGCCCGCGCGGACCTGAAGATCACCAATCGGGTTCCACGTAACCGTAGCGGCCGGCAAGATATAATCTTCATCAATGACGGTCCGGGTAAAGGATGAAACCGGCGTACCCGTCGCAAAAGCTTCCGTCACCTGCTCACCGGATTCGTACCGAACGCCAGCGGCGAGGCGCAAATACGGGCCCAGCTCAAAATCGACCTGACCGTATCCCGCATGAACACGCAGTGATGAGTCTGCGTTATCAAGCGCAATCGGGTTTGTGGTGAAGGTCAAGTCCAGCGCATCGGACCCGGCGACACCGGGCGAGACCAAAACGTCCGGCCGGGCAAAAAGGGCTTGCGCCGGCACCGACCCGAGCGAGCCTACTTCGTAGAAGAACTCGCGAACACTCGATGTGCGCTCTTTGTCCGTGTAAGCGTAACCGAACTTCACATCGGCGGCCTGCTGCGCAATCGTCAGTGGCAGGACGAAATCAATGCCGGCGTCGATATTCTCATCCTCAACTTCGGAAAAGGTGATTGTCGCGGCATCATTGTCAAAGTCTTCGTTGACGCCAAACGGGAAGAAAAATTCGCCGTTAATGGAGTCGCGAATACGGCGGAACTGGCGTTGATAAGGCGCATCGCGGAACGCACGACCATAGGCGCCGCGCCAGGTGACGCCGAGATCAGCCAATTCCGGGAAAACATGTTCCCCGCGTAGTTGCGTCTGCCAGACCTGGCGTTCGAAAAATTCGAAATTTTCCTGGAACACCTCAAGGGACTCATCGTCGCCGTCGATGCCGCGCGTGATCCGCGCGTCTTTCAGTGTCGACCGCAAGATCAGATTGGTCGACTTGATTTCGTGATTGTCGCCAATTTCAACGCCGAATGTTGCAGCCCCATTGAGGCCGACCGTTTGCGACGTACTGATGAAATCGCCCGAGAAGGCCGTGTTCGGAATAGAAAGGCCCGCGTCTTCAAAAGCCCGCGTCGACGAATTCGCAGCCGTTGTTGTAAAGCCCTGCTCCCGGCGGCCCTCGCGGGTCTGGAAGTCGTTGTCAAAGCCAAGGGCAATATTCGCGCCGACCGTGATATCGTCGGACAGATCCCGATAACCGCCCAACGCTAAGCTGACACCGTAGGCCGGTGGGATCGTATCTTCAAAAATCACTGTTGTCTGCGTGCTGTCGAGGCTCGCGTCGATGACGTTTTGCTGCGCGGGATCGAAATTCAGCCCATTGCGACCAAAAAACGCGTCCGCCAGCGGTTGCGGAATGTCGCGCGCGCCATCGTCGAAACCAAGAAAGTCAGTGCTGCCACCATCGTACGTGAGGCCATCCTGTCCCGTTGTAGCCGTATCGAGGCCAACGGACAAACCGATCTGGAAGTAGTTCTCGTCGGGAACTGACTTCGTGCGCAACTCAACCAGACCGCCGCCGAACTCACCGGAAAATTGCGGCGAGAACGTTTTCTGGACCAACGAACCGGATAGAATAGACGTCGGGATGATGTCGAGCGGCGGCACCCGGCGGAGCGGCTCCGGGCTCGGCAAGGGCGATCCATCAATAGTCACCGAAGAATACCGCTCGTTCAGACCGCGAACGATCACGAATTTGCCTTCACTGAGAGAAAGCCCCGTCACGCGGCTCAACGCAGAGGCGATGTCGCTATCGCCCGTTCTGACAAAGGCCTCTTCGTCCAAGACAGCAGAAATTTCCGATGTTGCGCGCTTTTCGTCTGGAATCCGCGACCCGCGAACGACAATTTCGTCGGCGGCTTGCGCATGCGCGGCTTGCGATGCGACCAAAGCGGTCGTCCCCATAAGCGCGCCTAATGCGACTTTTTTAAAAACAGTCATGATCTCACCTTAAACGGACAACTTGGCCCGGAGCATTCAAAAAAATGGGAATGCCGGCGGCTTCACCGAAGCCGCCGGTGTCTTAAGTGCTAGAGGCCGATGGTCCAACCGGCGAACCACGTGTCAGCGGCGTTTTCTGTCGCACCGACATAAGTCGCGGCTTCAAGCGCCGGATCGGTCGCGGACGGATCAACCGCAACCGCACCTGCGGTGTCGGCGGCGTCGTTGATAGTCGTGACCAAGGCGCTGACCGCACCGGTGTAGGAGATACCTGGGTCAGCCGTCACAATGTTCGCACCCGCATCAAGCGTTGCCCCCGAACCGGCAAAAGCGTCGTCATTATCAAGAAGTGCAACGCCGTCTACTGCCGGGTTTGGCCCTGTGCCCGCGGGGTTGAACTCAAGACCCTGATCGAAATTGGCGATCGCCGCGTTAAGCAACGCGCCGGCGGTACCTTCACGCAACTGCGCGCCCTCACCTGATGCGCCGACAGCAGCCGTCGCATCCGCGTCGCCGATCAGCGTGACGTTTGCAATAGTCGGAGCCGAACGCGGCATCGCGTCGGGTGACGTGTCGCCATTGTTGTCGCCTTCAATGCCGTTATCGTCACCGGCATTTTGCGCAACAATCGCAAACTGAAGCGAACCGGTCCAACCGTCGGTCCAGTCGATCGAGTCATCGCCCGCGCCGAGGATAACAGCGTGGCTGACGTCAACCGTGCCGCCGAACCACTCAATGCCGTCGTCGGCGCCGTTCACAACCTGAACGAAGTCAATTTCGGTGCCGTCACCAACGCCCTGGAGTGCGATGGAGTTCAGCTCATTGGTCGGTGTGAACGGGAAGCCGGCGTAACGAACCTGCAGGAAGTTGATACGACCGGAATTGTCGTCAGGCGTCGCGCCGCCGAAGACGCCGGAGCCGCCTTCGCCGTTCTGCTCGCACATAATCGATCCGGTCATCGCCGCCGGGTTGACTGTACACTCGTTCAGTGGCGCTCGGCCATTGATTGCAAGACCGCCAATCTCGCCGGTTGCACCGCTGCGGATGCCGCCGCCAGCCTCAAGGTCGGCGCGGCTGGTCAGGACAACCGGCGCTACGACAGACCCGTTGACGAATATCTGCGATCCGCGTGAGACGGTCAGCAGGTCAACAATGCCGCTGCCGCAGCTTGCGCCGTCGCCGCCGCAATTGCCAAAGATTGTAACGCCCGGCGAAACCGTCAGTGACGCCGGTGTCGAAAGCGGCGATGCTGGGTCTGCGCCGCCGTCAACGCCAACGAATGTCGGCCCGTCGATGCGATAAAGATTGCCCGGCGTCAGAGCAACGTCGCCAGCAATTGGCGTGTTGATGATGCAGATACGCGCTTCTGTACGCCCGGGGAAACCGGCCGTTGTCGGCGTTTCATTGGCTTCCGTTGTGCCGTTGGGGCATGCCGCAGCCGCTGCGCCCGGGATAGAGCCAGGAACGGTCCAGCCAGTCGTAAAGTTGTTCTCCGCAGTATCGGTCGGCGAGAACGCACCGACAAAGTTCGCTGCAACAAAGAATGGATCGACCGTGGTCGGATCTGTTGCAGTGACAGAATTTTCATTGACGCCCGGAAGCACGCCGTCGAGCGAATTCGACGGGAATTGCTGGTTGTTGGCGCCGGCGTCAAACAGGACCTGACCGCTTCCGGCGAACTGGTCGTCATTACCAGCGAGCGCGATGGAATCGACAGTCGGGTTCGGCCCTGTGCCGCCCGGATTAAACTCAAGGCCCTGATCGAAATTAGTGATCACCGCATTGACAAGTGTGCCCGCGGTGCCTTCACGCAGCTGAATGCCTTCGCCCGACCCGGGACCATCGCCAATCAGTGTGACGTTGGAAAGGCGCGGCATCGACCGCGGCATGGCGTCGTTTGACGTGTCGCCATTGTTGTCGCCTTCGATACCGTTGTCGTTGCCAGGCTGCTGTACAACCAACGCAAATTGAAGCGCCCCGGTCCAGCCGTCGGTCCAGTCAAGCGAGTCATCGTTAGCGCCCGTGACCACCAGATTGTTGACATTCACGGTGCCGCCAAACCACTCAAAACCATCGTCAGCACCGAGGTGGACTTGAACGAATTCGAAATTGGTGCCGTTGCCGACGCCCTGCAGCGCGACACCGTTCAACTCATTGGTTGGGGTGAACGGGAAACCGGCGTGCTGGACACGGATATATTGGAAGTCGCCTGAGCTGTCGGCTGCGTCTGCGCCGCCGAATTCACCGGAGCCGCCTTCGCCGTTTTGGCGGCAGGCGTCCGAGCCTGGCGTCGCCGCAGGATCGATCGTGCATTCGTTGAGCGGCGCGCTGCCGTTGATGGCCAGACCGCCCCAATCGCCCGTACCGGACGTACCGTTTGGCATGCCGTCATCTTCAAAGTCCTGAGCTGATGTGAAGATGATTGGCTGTGTCGGCGTACCGACAGCGTTCATGGTCGAACCGCGTGAGACAACAAGCAGGTCAACCTGACCTGTCATGCTCTGCGAAATAAATTGCTGACCAGCGGCGATGGTAAGGTCGCCTGAAGCGCCGCCGGCATCCCCGACGAAAACCGTTCCCGACAGCAGGATCGGATCAGCGGAAAACGGAACGTTTACTGTGCCGACAATGTTACCGCCACCCAGAGGCGTGAGCGAACAGAAATTCGTTGTGGCCCCGCTCGGAAGTGCGACGTTAGACAGAAACATCGTTCCGTTCGGACAGTCCGCCGCAGATGTCGGCGCTGTAGAGCGCCCCGCGAAACCGCTAGCCCCGCCGCCTGATGGCGGGATCGGATTGACGACAATCGGTGTCCCGTCGCCGGGTGTTTCGACGTCTGCGTCTGTGCAGCCCGCTACGAGCGCCAGAACGCTACCAGCCAGAAAAAGTGAACGATGTTTAGAAAAAAGCTTCATGCCAAACCCCCGCGAAAAATCGCGCGTTAAAACCAGTGAAAAACAACAGAAGTGATGTGGACCACACCATTTCGTGATCGTGCGATAATTAGGGCCTGCGACAGGTGCGTGACAGGAATATTGCTCTTTTGTGACAGCCTTCACGGCGCGAAGTCGCGTCGCTTGGAATGGCGATTCTAGGAAGCTGTTCAGACTAAACTGTTATTTTCACCCGATATGCATTGAATGCGCTCGAAGATGCGCCTGGCGGGGTTCTGGCCGCATAAAGCCAAAAAACGGTTTTGCGATATTTCGGCAACTCTTATGCGCCCAAACCGAATTACCTTGATGCTTAAAACGCCAGCCGACCGCGCCGGCCCGCAAGCGCACCACGGAACACGGGATGAAAACCCTAACGATTTGCATATTACGCCTGACTGAAAAATCGCGCAGACAAAGCGCCGTCAGTACGCGCGCGCCGATACAAAACGGCATACCCTCGTCGCCGGAGGATCGCCGATGACCGACGCTTTCATCTATCTGTGCGCAGGAAGCGTCGGACTTTTGATCGGCAGCTTTTTAAACGTCGTCATTCATCGCGGTCCGGCGCTCTGGCGTCTTGTCGATGTTGCTGAACCTCGCGGCGGTCTCGCACATCCGCGTTCCTATTGCCCGTCCTGCAGGAAGACGCTGTCGCCGTTCGAACTCATCCCCGTTTTCAGTTTTTTGATTTCCGGGGGACGCTGCCGGTCCTGCCGCGCGAGGATTTCCTGGCGTTATCCGGCGATCGAGCTTGCCGGCGCCGGCGCGGCGCTCGCTTCCGTCATTCTGTTCGGCGTCACAGTCAGCGCCGGTTTGTTCGCCTTGTTCGCCTGGACAGCGATCGCGCTCGCAGCGATTGATCTGGAGACGGGCTATTTACCGGACGCTTTGACGCTTCCCCTCATCGCGATCGGGATCGGCGCAAATATCACCGGCCGCTTCTCGCCGACCATCGATGCGCTGATTGGCGCCGTCGTCGGGTACGGCGTCTTTTACATCGTGAGCGTTACATTCAAACGGGTCCGCAATGTCGAAGGTTTGGGGCTCGGCGACGCAAAGCTGCTCGCCGCCATCGGCGCTTGGGGCGGCTGGATTGTTCTGGCGCCGACAGTCTTTCTCGCCGCGCTTGCGACACTGATCGGCGCCGCGCTCGCCAGAGTGTTCGGGATCGGCGTTGAACGAAATACGGAACTGCCCTTCGGGCCGGCGCTCGCACTCGCCGGGCTCGTTTGCGTCGCCGTCAATGCGATTAACCCGAACGCCTTCGTCGGCGGCGCCTTTGCACCTTAGCGGTGCGCCTTAGTGTTTGCGCCTTAGCGGCCCTTAAAGGCAGGCTTTCGTTTCTGGAACAACGCCGCGACGCCTTCCTTGCAGTCTTCACTCACGATCGCCGTACGCTGAAGAAACGCCTCAAGCGCCATCGCGTCGGAAAGCCGGCCCTGCGCGGCGGCTCTGAAGGCGCGCTTCGTGAGCGCGTTCGAAATCGGCGCGCGCTCGCTTAGGCTTTGCGCCCATTCGAGCGCATTGTCGGCCACAGCGTCGTCGCTGACGACGCGATTGACAAGATTATAGTCAAGACAGGTCTGCGCCGATAATTTCTCCGCTTGGATCGCCGCCTCATAGGCGCGCGCATACCCCATCTCCCGGGTCAGCAAATAAGAAAGCCCGCCATCGGGCACGAGGCCGATATTGGCGAACGCAGACATCAAATAAGCGCCCTCGCCCATGACCCGCAGATCGCAGGTCAGCGCCAGCGTCATCCCGATGCCTGCGGCGGGACCGTTGATCGCTGCGATGACGGGCTTTTCGCAAGTGCGGATGACGGTGAGAAAGGCGCCGTATTCCGCATTCAGAATATCCTCAACATTGCGCCCGCCTGAGATGTCCTTGACGTCAGCGCCCGCGGAAAACCCGCGCCCCGCTCCAGTGATCACCACAGCGCGCACGGCCGCATCCGCCGAAGCGCGCGCAACGGCGTCGAGCAGCCCGCCGCGCATGTCGGCGTCGAACGCATTTAACGCATCTGGCCTGTTGAGAGTGATTTTGACGACGGCCTCGCCGTGGGGTTCGTAAAGAACAGTCATGAGGGCGGCCTCCTGATGGCTTTGCCGCATCATCGCCGACGCGCCGGCCAATGAAAAGCGCCGCCTGCAGCAGAAATTCGCGGCGAATTTTCCGGGGCGCTGCTGGCTCTCTGCAGGCATTGAGACTAATTTATCAGGCGAACAAGCAGGAGCGCGAGCATGATCGACAGCCGATTTTTCAGACAGGAGTGTTATATCAACGGCGCGTGGGTGGGCGCTGATGGCGATACGATCGCAGTCAACAATCCGGCGACAGGCGAGATTATCGGCCAGATCCCGAGATTTGGCGGCGCCGAGACCCGCACGGCGATTGACGCCGCGCAAGACGCTTTTCTGGAGTGGCGCACCCTGCCCGCCGGCGAGCGCAGCCGCTATTGCATGGCCTTCCATGACGCGCTGATGGACAACAAAGACGATCTTGCGCGGCTGTTGACCATCGAAATGGGCAAGCCGCTCGCCGAGGCCGCCGGCGAAGTCGCCTACTCCGCTGCGTTTTTCAAATGGTTCGCTGAAGAAGCGCGCCGCATCTACGGCGATGTTATCCCCTCGCCATGGCCTGACAAAAGGATCGTCGTCACCAAGGAGCCGGTCGGCGTCGTCGGCTCGATCACGCCGTGGAATTTCCCAACCGCCATGATCGCGCGCAAGGCCGCCGCCGCCCTCTCGACCGGCTGCACGATTGTCTGCAAACCGGCGAGCCAAACGCCGTTTTCGGCGATCGCTTACGGCGTCATCGCGGAAGAAGTCGGACTGCCGAAAGGCGTTCTCAATGTGGTCACCGGATCGGCCGCCGCCATCGCCGATGAAATGTGCGCGCATCCGAAATTGCGCAAGATCACCTTCACGGGCTCAACCCCGATTGGCAAACAACTCGCCGCAAACGCCGCCAAGCACATGAAACGGGTTTCGATGGAGCTGGGCGGCAATGCGCCGTTCATTGTCTTCGATGACGCCGATATCGATCGCGCGGTCGACGGGGCGATGGCTTCGAAGTACCGAAATTCGGGACAGACATGCGTTTGCGCCAACCGGCTTTACGTACAAGCCGGCGTCTATGACGCGTTCGCTGAAAAGCTCGCCGCAAAAGTCCGCGCCATGACCATCGGCGACGGTCTTGACGACGGCGTCGATCAGGGACCGCTGATTGACGCCTCCGCCGTTGCAAAAGTCGAAGAGCATATCGAAGATGCGACCGCCAAAGGCGCAACCGTCGCGGTCGGCGGCGCGCGTCACGCCAAGGGACATACTTTCTTCCAGCCGACCGTCCTGACCGGCGTCTCGCAAGACATGCTGATCGCAAACGACGAAACCTTCGGTCCGATCGCGCCGTTATTCAAGTTTGACACTGAAGAAGAAGTCATCCGATACGCCAACGACACCGAATTCGGGCTTGCGTCTTATCTTTATACCGAAGATCTCGGCCGCGCCTGGCGCGTCATGGAAGCGCTCGAATACGGGATGGTCGCCATCAATGAAGGGATCCTGTCGACGGAGGTCGCGCCGTTTGGCGGCGTCAAGGATTCCGGTATGGGCCGGGAAGGCTCCTATTACGGCGTCGAAGACTACATCAACGTGAAATACGGCTTGATGGGCGGCCTCAAGTAATGCGCCAAAGGCGCGTCCGCTTGATTGGCCGGTCAGACCTTTTCAAACCGAAGCATGTAGGTCTCTGAGAGGCCCTCGACCGCGACGTCTTCAACAAGCCTGAAGCCCGACGCCTCGATTTCGCTGGCGAGGGCTTCCTTGCCGACGCGGACATGCTCATTGTTTTCGTTCCGCGGCGTGTCGGTCTTGATGTCGAAATCCAGAACGAAAAGCTTGCCCCCGGGCGCCAACGCTTCGTGGACGGATTTCATCAATTTCTGTGGGTCTTCGAAATAATTGTAGGTGTCAGAAATAAAAACAATGTCGACCGATCCCGGCGGCAAGGTGATCGACGCATCCCGCCCGAGAACTGATACGATATTTTCATTATCGAGATCTGCAGCGCGGCGATTGATCAGCGTTAAAAATCGCGGCTCAATATCAACAGCGAAGACGACGCCGTCGGACCCGACCTTGTCGGCAAACAAAAGCGAGTAAAGACCGGTGCCGGCGCCGATATCGGCAATCCGCGCGCCGTCGCTCAACCCGACAGCATCGACCACGTCAAAGCGCGCCGAATAAAGCTCGCGCCCGCCGACCTCCATGCGCTCAAGCCAGAGGTCCACATTCGCCTGTTCTTCGGTTCCATAAGCAGGCGGCGGCAGCGGATCGGCAATATCGTCTTTTTTCTGGCCGCACGCCGCGACCGCCAACGCCAGAACGGCGCACGCCCCCATTTGCCCTAAACGCGTCATCTCAACTTGCCCGTCCACTCTCTTCTTTCAATAGTAACGCGGCAGCGCCGTCAAAAGCCATCACGCAGCACATCATTATGATCGAATTCTGCAAGGCCTGGACCGCTGCAGTACGACCGCTGCAATACGACCGCTTCGCCCCGAGCGCGCAACGCACTTTAAGGAACTGCGCCGGCGATTGCGTCCATGTCCGGATCGGCGCCGCGATTGGCCAAAAGCCAAGCAATAAAAAAACCCCGACGCGTTGCTGCGTCGGGGTTTTTGAATTCACATGAGATATGGGCGCATCTGCTTGGCAGGCCTGGCGGCGACCTACTCTCCCACGCCTTGAGACGTAGTACCATCGGCGCTGGGGAATTTAACGACCGAGTTCGAGATGGGATCGGGTGGAGGCTCCCCGCTATAACCACCGGGCCGGCGAAGCGGATGTGATGCGAGAGCGCAATCAGCGCCGGCGCGTGCCGGAAGTGATTGCATTATCAAATTTCCAACGCTCAATGGCGGAAACGATCCGTTAACGAACCGTTCGCCGCGCATGAACAAACCTCGTTTCGCCAAACGCCGAGGCGTCTGACTGCATGAGGACGATCAAGCCGATCGAACAATTAGTATCAGTTAGCTTCATCCGTTACCGGACTTCCACACCTGACCTATCAACGTGGTGGTCTTCCACGGTTCTCAAGGGAATGCTTGTTTTGAGGCCGGTTTCCCGCTTAGATGCTTTCAGCGGTTATCCGTTCAGTACATAGCTACCCAGCTGTGCCCTTGGCAGGACAACTGGTCCACCAGAGGTACGTCCACCCCGGTCCTCTCGTACTAAGGGCAGCTCCTCTCAACATTCCTACACCCACGGCAGATAGGGACCGAACTGTCTCACGACGTTCTAAACCCAGCTCACGTACCGCTTTAATTGGCGAACAGCCAAACCCTTGGGACCTGCTCCAGCCCCAGGATGCGATGAGCCGACATCGAGGTGCCAAACAATGCCGTCGATATGGACTCTTGGGCATCATCAGCCTGTTATCCCCGGCGTACCTTTTATCCGTTGAGCGATGGCCCTCACACGAAGAACCACCGGATCACTATGGCCGACTTTCGTCTCTGCTCGACTTGTCAGTCTCGCAGTCTAGCGGGCTTATGCCATTGCACTCGACGACCGATTTCCGACCGGTCTGAGCCCACCTATCGCGCGCCTCCGTTACCATTTGGGAGGCGACCGCCCCAGTCAAACTACCCACCTGAAACTGTTCTTCTCCCGGATTACGGGATAAAGTTAGAATTCTAGCCTCGCTAGAGTGGTATCTCACCGATGACTCCCATAACCCCACAAGGCTATGTTCGACGTCTCCCACCTATTCTGCGCAAGCGAAGCCCGAACCCAATTCCAGGCTATAGTAAAGCTTCATAGGGTCTTTCTGTCCAAGTGTAGGTAGTCCGTATCTTCACAGACAATCCTATTTCGCCGAGCCTCTCTCCGAGACAGCGCCCAGATCGTTACAGATCGAAT
>JBCBBT010000044.1:0-28153 GCA_038531315.1 Pseudomonadota bacterium | reverse complement strand
ATCGCCGGCCGCCACAATTATAACGGTAGGGTATAGGGTATGCTTTCGTTTTCCGCGATTTTCGGCCTGTGTAGTTTCGGCGCGATGCTCTTGTTTGTAAGCGCCATATTACGCCAGCTTGGGGCCAGCGAAGTCGCTAAGGGGCTGGTTGTCTTCACCGGTATCGCCATCATCGCAGCATTCGCGATCACCTATTTGCCAGCGTTGCTGTTGCCGTAAACGCTGATTTTCAGGTCCGGTTCGCGCCGGGAGAAAAGCGCGTGGCTTTGCCGCGCGCTTTTTGCTGCAATTCGGGTTTGCGCGCGCCGGGCGATCCCGTCACTAATATCGCTAAACGATCAATAAATAGCAGGAGACGCCCGATGCTCGCGGTCGAAACGCAAAGACCAGCCTGGAAAACAGACGACCTAGTCCTTTTCGAAGAGGAAGTCGGAAAATTCTTTTCTCGCGAACTCGCTCCCCATGTCGAGAAATGGCGCGATCAGGGCGTCGTTGACCGCTGGGCGTGGGAAAAAGCCGGCGAGGCCGGCATTTTGTGCGCCTCGATGCCCGAAGAATACGGCGGCGCGGGCGGCAATTTCGCCCATGAGCAAATTCTGATGGAGCAACAGGTCTATGCGGGCGTCGAAGGCTTCGGCATGGGCCTGCATAACTGCATCGTTGCGCCGTACATTGAGCATTACGGCACCGAAGAACAAAAACAGCGCTGGTTGCCGAAGCTGGCGACCGGAGAACTTGTCGCCGCGATCGCGATGACAGAACCGGGAACCGGCTCCGACCTTCAGTCCGTCAAGACGACGGCGCTGCAGGACGGCAATCATTATGTGATCAATGGTCAAAAGACATTCATCACGAACGGACAAACAGCTAATTTCATTATCGTCGTTTGCAAAACCGATCCGGGCGAGGGCGCGCGCGGCGTGTCGCTAATGGTCGTCGAAACCGACGAGGTCGAGGGCTTCAAGCGCGGGCGCAATCTGAAAAAACTGGGCAACAAGGCGCAGGACACATCCGAATTGTTCTTCGACGACGTGCGCATTCCAATGACGAATTTATTGGGGCCGGAAGAGGGCCAGGGTTTTTTCCAATTGATGGAGCAGCTGCCGCAAGAACGTCATCAAATCGCCGTTCAAGGCATGGCCGCGATCGAACGGGCGCTGAAGCTGACAATCGACTACGTAAAAGAGCGTGAGGCCTTCGGAAAGCCGGTGATCAAATTTCAGAACACCCAGTTCGTGCTGGCCGAATGCAAGGCGAAAGCGACCATGGCGCGCGTCTTTGTCGATCACTGTACGGATTTGCTGATCCAGAAAAAGCTCGATGCGACGACTGCGTCGATGTCGAAAATGCTGATCTCCGATCTGGAAAATGAAATCATCGACGAGTGCCTGCAGCTCTTTGGCGGCTACGGCTATATGGATGAGTACCCGATCAGCCGGATGTACGCCGACAGCCGCGTCCAGCGGATCTACGGCGGCACCAACGAGATCATGAAGCTTCTGATCGCGCGCTCGCTTTAGAGGCCGGAGAAGCGGCATGGTCAGGATTGTTCTTGCTGGTCTCGGTGTTCTGATCGCCGTCCTGGTGATCAGGGCGGCGACAGTGTTCACCAAGGTCGACGGTACGTTTCAAACGCTGACCCCCATGGTGGCGGACGCCTGCGAGCGGCTCGACATTGCACCGGGCACGGAAGATGTGGAGATCGACGAGGCGACCGGCCGCGTTTATGTCTCGGCGGCTGATCGGCGCCAGTGGTACAATGAGGGCGGCTCGAAAGGCGCGCCTGGCGCCGACAATGGCATTTATATGTTCGACATTGACGATCCGGCGACGCTGCGAAAAGTGTCGCCCGACGAAATGACGGACTTTCTGCCCCACGGCATCAGCCATTGGCGCGGCGAGAGCGGTGTTGAACGCTTATTCGTGGTCAACCACCCGTCGACCGGCGAAGAAATCGTCGAAATTTTCGCGATCCGGGAAGACGGCTCGCTCGATCATCGCGAAAGCATTTCATTCGACGAGATGTATTCGCCAAACGACGTAACCGGCGTTGGCTTGCGAAAATTCTACGCCACCAACGATCGCCGGTTCGAAAGCGGGCTTTTGGGGTTGGCCGAGCTCTATCTCGCTTTGCCGCTTACGAGCGTCGTTTATTTCGACGGCGCGGAAGGGCGTTATGCCGCCAAGGGCCTCGCTTACGCAAACGGCATTAATCAGTCGGCCGATGGGCGCACAATCTATGTCGCTGAATTCCTGAACCGGAAAATCGTGCCCTTCACGCGGACCATCAAGACCGGCGCGCTTTCCAAACGGATTGCGCGGTCCGTCGACACCGGGCCCGACAATATTGATGTCGCTGCGGATGGCCGCCTTTTCATCGCCGGGCATTCCAAGGCGACGCAATTTGTCAAACACGCCGAAGACCCGTCTGCGACCGCGCCGTCGCATGTTGTTGTGCTGGAGCCCACCAACGGCAAACAGGAAGATTTGTTCGTGTCGCTTGACGGTGAAATTAACGGCTCAAGCGTCGCCGCCGCCGGCCTCGGCAAGATGATCGTCGGGGCCGTGTTTGACGGCCATGTCATGATCTGCCCCGCTGACGTTTAAGGAGGCGCGCGCGCTCGCCGCTGCGCGTCACACCCGGGAAATCGTTTCAATAGCGTTCCCGACGGGACTTGCGTGTCGTCGCATTAAGACCTAAGCACGACGCTGATTGCGGGTATAGCACAATGGTAGTGCAGCAGCCTTCCAAGCTGAATATGCGGGTTCGATTCCCGCTACCCGCTCCAGGATTGTCACCGTCGTTTTCGATAATATATGCAAAAACGATTGCCCCAGCTCTGAATTTTCAGAGCGGCTTAATCAGTAATTGTTAACACTGACAAAGCGTTGTGACGCGCTTTTGCGTGCTCAGAAGCGGGATATTTGCGGTAATGTGAGGCAAATTCTCGACTAACGACCTCGTAAATCCGCCAAATAGCGCGCACATTGTTCGCGGGGCAGATATTAGGCGCGCAAGGTTTTGCCGCGCTATTATTTGATCAGGTCCCGCAGGTTTCGGAGAGAGGCATGGGCGAAGACCCTTTTCAGAAGAAAAAATCGTTAGACATCGGTCTGCTGGTGCGCCGCCTCGTTGTAGTGGCGTTGCCGTTGCTTTTGATCGTCGGCGCGGTCGGCGGCAACGTTGTCATGAGCGCCCTCGCGCCCAAGCCGGAAGAAAAGGAAGAAGTCATCAAGGCGACGCCGGTGGTGGTCGCCGAAGCGCGCGCCGAGACAGTCCGCCTGTCCGTGACGACGCAAGGCGAAGCGTTTGCGCGCACAGCGATTTCCGTGATGCCGCAGGTCGGCGGCAAGATCGACTATGTGTCGCCGCAATTTGTCGAAGGCGGCGCTTTTGAACCCGGCGACGTACTGTTGAAAATCGAGCCGCGCGAATTCGCGCTGCGCGTGACGCAGGCGCGCGCGAGCGTTGCGCAAGCCAGGAGCCGGTACGAATCTGAAAAAGCCGAGGCCGATGTTGCGCGCCTCGAATGGGAGCGCCTTGGCGGCGAGGCGAATGCGCTGGCGCTGCGTGAGCCGCAACTGGCCGAAGCGCGCGCCATGCTGGCCTCCGCAGAAGCGTCCCTCGATGAGGCGCGGCTGCAACTGGACCGCACCGCCATCAAAGCGCCGTTCAAAGGCCGCGTGCAAACGCGCAATCTTGGCCTCGGCCAGTTTGTCGTTCAGGGGCAAACGCTGGGTGAAATTTTTTCCACAGAAACCGTCGAAGTCGCGCTGCCGCTCACGGACGCCGAAGTCGGCCAGCTCGGTCTCAATGTCGGCTTTCAGGAAAGCGATCAGGGACTTGAAGGCCTGCCGGTGTCATTGACCGCGATTGTCGCCGGCGCGCCGCGCACCTGGAAGGGCCGCATTACGCGCACCGGCGCCGCCTTCGACCGCTCAACGCGCGTTCTCTTCGCCTACGCGGAAGTTAAAGACCCTTATGGCGCCGGCGCTGACGACGGCGCGCCGCTCGCGGCCGGGCTTTTTGTGACCGCCGTCATTGACGGACGAGAGATTGAAAATGGCGTTGTGATCCCGCGCGCGGCGCTTCGCGGCGAAGACCGGGTATTTGTCGCCCGCGACGATGCGACCCTTGAGATCCGCACGGTTTCCGTCGCGTCTTCGAACCGGCGCGAGGCCGTCCTGACATCGGGCGTAAAGCCTGGCGAGCGGGTCATCACGTCACCTGTGCGCGGCGCCGCTGACGGCGTTGCAATTGCGGTCGCCGGCGACCAGGCGGCGGACGACGAGGCCGGCGCAACGGTCGCCAAGGCAATCAACTGAAGGGCTGAGCGACCATGAACGGCGTCATTTCCTGGTGGGCGAATAACAAGGTTGCGGCCAATCTGCTGATGATCGGTCTGTTCCTCGGCGGGATCGTCGGGTTCTTTCGCATGGAGCGCGAAATTGAACCCTATGCGGAATTTCCGGGCGCGCAAATTTCCGTTCAATGGCTCGGCGCCTCGCCGCAAGATGTCGAAGAACAAGTTGTCGTGCGCCTCGAAGAAGCCGTCAGCCGCGTTGACGGCCTGAAACAGATGTGGTCGCAGGCCGGCGAAGGCCGCGGCACAGTCTGGGCGATCGGCGATGATGACGTCGACGAAGCCAAATTCCTGCAAGACCTGAAACGCGAAGTTGACTCGATCGACACATTGCCGTCCGCCGCGGAACCGGCCCAACTTGGCCTTTTCCGAAGTCGCAATGAAATCGTGCGGATCGCCGTTCGCGGCGATGTCGATGAACGCGTTCTCAAACGCTATGCCGACAAGGTGCGGCGCGACGTTTCGCGATTGCCCAGCGTGCCTTCGGTTGAGCTATTCGGCGTGCGCGATGAAGAGGTCTCTATCGAGGTATCCGAAGATGCGCTGCGCCAGTACGGACTGACATTTTCCGATGTCGCCAACGCAGTGCGGGGCCAGTCCGTCAATGCGTCGGCCGGCAATGTCCGTACGGAAGTCGGCGACGTCCAGTTACGCACCCGCAGCCTCGCCGATAGTCAGGAAGATTTTGAAAACATCATCGTGCGCCAGCTGGCGAACGGCGCCGTCGTCCGGGTAAGCGACGTCGCGACCGTGATCGACGGTTTCACAGAGGTCAATCTTCTTGCGACCGTGAACGGTCAGCGGACAATCCTCGTGCAGGTCATGAGCGGGCCCGAGATGGACATCGTCAATATCTCCCGCGAAGTGAAAGAATATCTCGAGGAAGAGCGGGCCAATACGCCGGACGGGATCACCCTGACAGTCTGGGACGATCAGGAAGAGGTGTTCACCGGGCGGATCAATACGGTTTTGTTCAACTTCCTGAGCGGCCTCGTATTGGTGTTGATCACTTTGTTTTTGTTCCTGCGGCCAATCATTGCGCTGTGGGTTTCGGTTGGGATCGCGATCGCATTCGCCGGCGGAGTTGCGTTCCTCGATGTCTTCGGCGTGTCCTTCAACATGATTTCGACGTTTGCGTTTTTGCTGGTGATCGGCGTTATCGTCGATGATGCAATCATTGTCGGGGAAGCGATCCATACCAAAGTCGAAGAAGGCGAAACCGGGGTCGAGGCTGCGATCAGTGGGGCTCGCATGGTGATGATGCCGGTGATCTTTGCGGTATTGACCACCATGATCTTCTTTGCCCCATGGATGCTGATTGGCGGCGGCACGGCGGAGTTCACACGCGCAATCTCGCTGGTGGTCATTCTTGCGTTGACATTTTCACTGGTGGAATCGTTGTTGATTTTGCCGGCGCACCTGTCGCATCTGAAACCGGTCAATGCGACCAACCCGATCATCAGACTTCAGACACGGCTCGCAGATAGCATTGTCTGGGTTGCGCGCAACATCTATCGCCCGACAATCGAAGCCGCCGTCAAGCGGCGCTATCTGACGGCGTCGATTTTTGTCTCGGCGATGATCCTGTCGGTCGGGCTTTTAAACAGCGGCATTGTGCGGGCGAGCTTTTTCCCCGAGGTTGAATCCGATCAGGTCGAGATCGAAGTCAATCTCCCGCAAGGCACGCCTTATTCGCGGACGCTTGCGGTTCTTGAACAAATTCAGATCGCGGAAAAACAACTGGTCGAAGAAATCGAAGAGTCGACCGGCGGCGAAGGTCAGTTGATTGAGAACTGGTACACTCGCTCACGCGATAATCAGGTGTTGGCGCTGGTCAAACTCGTGCCGCCGGAAACGCGCACCCTTGGCGCGAAAGAAACCGCTGAACGCCTGCGCGCGCTGATCGGCGATGTGCCGGACGCGGAGTCTATCCGGGTCGCGTATCAGAACTCGAATGACGATCCGCCGATCCAATACGTTTTGAATTCTGAAGACCTCGAAGCGCTCAACGTCGCTGCAGAAGATTTGATGGACAAGCTTCGCAGCTATGACGGCGTCTTCAATGTGGTCAACGACACCCAGTCCGCCGCCGATGAAATTCGCTTCAGCCTGAAGCCCGGCGCCGAAGCGCTCGGCGTCACCACACAGGATGTGGCGCTTCAGGTCCGGCAGGGATTTTACGGCGAGGAAGTTCAGCGCTTGCCGCGCGACGGACAGGATGTTCGCGTATTCGTCCGCTATCCGCGCTCCGACCGGGAGTCGCTTGATTTCCTGAAGACGCTTCGTATTCGAACAAATGACGGGCGTGAGCTGCCGCTGTTCACGGTTGCGGATGTAACGTTTGACGCCGGCGTCACGCGCATTCTCCGCCGCGAGCGCCAACGCGCGATCATTGTCAGCGCAGAAGTCGCCTCCGAACGCATCGAGGAAATCCGCAAAGCCCTGTCAGAAGAGTTCTTCGAAGACTTTGATGCGCGCCATCCCGCCGTAACGCGCGGCAATATCGGGCGGGCGCAAGGCGAAGCGGAGTTCATGGCCGAAATCTTGTTGCTGATCATGATCGCCATTTGCGTTGCTTATTTCCTCGTCGCGGTTGCGTTCAAATCCTACTTTGAGCCCATGCTGATCCTGTTCGCCGCAATCCCGTTTTGTTTCACCGGCGCGATGATCGGGCACCTTGTCTGGGGCGAAGCATTGTCATTGTTTTCGTATCTCGGGATCATGGCGGCCGCGGGCGTCGCAGTTAACGATAACCTCGTATTGATCGACTACATCAATCGGCTGCGCGCCAAAGGGCTCGACGGCGCCCGCGCGCTTGTCGAGGCCGGCACAAAACGGTTCCGTCCAATCCTGCTGACATCGCTCACGACTTTTGTCGGCCTGATGCCATTGCTGATGGAGCGGTCGATCCAGGCGCAATTCCTGATCCCGGTCGGCATTAGCCTCGCCTTCGGCGTGTTGTTCGCACTGTTCGTGACGCTGTTTTTTGTCCCGGCGCTCTACGCCATCGGGGCCGATATCAGGCGGTTCTGCATCTATATTTTCACGGCGAAGAAACAGCCGAACTTTTCCGCCGTGCTCGATGAACCCGACACAGAAGCGCCGGGCGCGGCGCCGGTCGCCGCGGAATAACAAAGCGTATGACACGCGCGATATCGTCTTTTAAGGTTTGTTGAAGAAAAACTGATCTGCTTATCAGGAAAACTTCAAAGTATTCTCGGCGATTACTTGACGCGGACGACGAAATCGTAGCCGACCACGCGTTTTCCGTCTTCCAGCTGGAATTGGCCATTAAAATCAACGGCGTCAGCGGGCAGGTCCGTCAATGACTTCGTGGTCTCATCATAGATGTGGTAATGCGGCGCCGTATTCGTGTCGAAGATAATGACGCCGCGATCGACGCCGTTCACCTGAACGAGCCGGCCGACCTCCATGAAATTGTTGAGCGTGTTGTAAACCGTGGCGAGCGCAACCGGCTGATTAATGGCTTCCAGTTGTGCGCCCACCCATTCGGCGGTCACATGTTTGTCCCGGCCATCGCCAAACAAAAGCCGCGCAGCATGGATTCGCGGCCGAGTAGCTCTCAGCCCCAACTCATCCAAAAATCGGTGCGCATTAAATTCCATTAGTAAACCGTACGGTTTGTTCGCGCCTGCGACAAGGTATTTTTAAGTAGAACGCCGTTCCGGCGGCAATTGGTTGAATTCTAGGGCATCTTTGCAACGTCCTGCGACAATTTCGCTGGCTTTGCAAAACTGAAGTGCGGTAAACGGGCCGGCGACGACGACAGCGAGCGAGGGGACCGACCTTGAAACAAGCGTCTCAATTGCTGGACTTTTCAGGAAAATCCGTGCTCGTCACAGGCGCTGCGGCGGGGATCGGGCGCGCCTGCGCGGCGGCGTTCGCCGAGGCGGGGGCGGGCGTCACACTATGCGATATCGACGGCGCGCGATGCGCCGGCGCGGCGACAGAAATTGCAGCCGATACGGGCGCGCAAACGCTCGCGCTCGCGTGTGACGTCAGCGATGAAGAAGCCTGCGGGCGGCTGATCAATGATGCGCATGACCGATTTGGCCGGCTCGACGTTCTCATCAATAATGCCGGCGTGATCGCTACCGGCGGCATTCTGGATTTGTCCCTTGCTGATTATGATCGTGTACAGAGCGTCAATATTCGCGCCTGTTTTGTTCTGACCCAGCTTGCGGCGCGCCGAATGGTGGAGGCGAAAACCAAAGGCGCGATCATCAATATGTCGTCGTTGAACGCCAACCTCGCGATCCCCGATCAGGTCGCCTATGTGACCTCGAAGGGCGCGCTGCAACAGTTCACAAAAGCGGCGGCGCTTGGGCTCGCCGAACACGGCGTCCGCGTCAATGCGATCGGACCCGGGTCCATCATGACAGATATACTGAAAACCGTGATGCATGATGACGCCGCGCGCCGCAAAATTCTGTCGCGCACGCCCCTGGGCCGCGTCGGCGAGCCGGAAGAAATCGCCCATGTCGCTCTGTTCCTGGCGAGCGACCTTGCGTCCTACATAACCGGACAGACGATTTATCCCGACGGCGGGCGAAGCGCGTTGAATTACACCGTGCCCGTCCATGAATGATTTTCCATCGCACACGGACGGCGCGCGGCTGGCCGTGGACATTGGCGGCACGTTTACCGATGTCGCCTTGTCGCATCAGGGCCGCCTCATCACCGCAAAGACGCTGACAACGCCGCAGGCGCCGGACAAAGGCGTCCTCAACGGCGTCGGCGAGGCGATCGCTAAGGCCGGGATCGCCGCCTCGGATATCTCCGTGATCATTCACGGCACGACGCTCGCGACGAATGCGCTGATTGAACGGCGCGGCGCGGTCACGGCGATGCTGACGACGCACGGGCACCGCGACGTCATCGAAATGGCCCAGGAAAACCGTTTTGAGCAATATGACATCAATATTGACCGGCCCGCGCCGCTGACGCCGCGCTGGTTGCGTCTGCCGGTAATCGAACGGCTGAATGCGCGCGGTGAAATTCTGACGCCGCTGGATGAAGCCTCGGTGCGGGCCTGCCTGCCGACGCTTGACGCTGAAGCCGTTGAAAGCGTCGCGATCTGCTTTCTCCACGCCTACGCCAACCCGGTTCATGAACAGCGCACAGCCGAAATCATCGCCGACGCGCGTCCCGATCTTTCAGTAACGCTTGCGAGCGAAACGGCGCCTGAAATCCGCGAATATGAGCGTTTTTCGACAGCGGTCGCCAACGCCTATGTCAGACCGCTGATGGCGCGATACCTTGTCGATCTTGAGAGCCGTCTAAAGGCGGCGGGCTTTGATTGTCCGTTTTTGTTGATGACCTCCGGCGGCGGATTAACGACCGTTGAGACGGCGCGGCGGTTTCCGGTGCGTCTTGTTGAATCCGGACCCGCAGGCGGCGCCGTCCTCGCCGCCGCCATCGCCCGGGAAAAGGGGGTGCGGTCCCTGTTGTCATTCGATATGGGCGGGACGACTGCAAAGCTCTGCCTGATCGACGACTGCCGGCCGGAAACGGCACGGCTGTTTGAGGTCGACCGGTCCTATCGCTTCAAGAAGGGCTCGGGCCTGCCGGTCCGGATACCGGTCATTGATATGGTCGAGATCGGCGCCGGCGGCGGCTCACTGGCTTCAATCGATGCGCTAAAGAGAATTACCGTGGGGCCGGAAAGCGCCGGGTCCGAACCGGGCCCCGCCGCCTATGGCCGCGGCGGCGACAAGCCTGCGGTGACCGACGCCGATGTGGTGCTCGGCAAAATCGATCCGGAGACCTTTGGCGGCGGCGCTTTTCGTCTCGATGAGGCGGCCGCACGGGCGGCCATCGACAGAACGCTTGCGCAGCCTTTTGGGTTGCCTGTCGAGGAAGCGGCGTTTGCGATGGGCGATGTTGTCGACGAGAATATGGCGTCGGCTGCGCGCGCCCACGCCGTCGAGCAGGGCGCCGATATTTCCGCCCGGACGATGACGGCCTTCGGCGGCGCTGCGCCGCTGCATGCGGCTCGTCTTGCGGAAAAGCTCGGTATAGAAACCGTCATCATTCCGGCTAATGCCGGCGTTGGATCGGCGATCGGCTTTTTGCTGGCGCCGGCGGCTTACGAGGTGGTGCGGTCGCTGCCGACAACGCTTGACGCGTTTTCACAATCGGCGGTGCGCGATGTTTTTGCCGGCATGGCGCGGGAGGCGGCGCCGATCGTGCGCGCCGCACAAAGCGGGACGGCGGCGGGGGCGCCACTGAAAGCGCAACGGCGCGCCTATATGCGCTATGTCGGTCAGGGCCATGAAATTCCTGTCGACGTCGATCTTGATGCAGAGGACTTGAAACACAATCTGCGAGAGCGGTTTGATACCGCGTACGCGGCGCTTTACGGCCGCGCCATTCCGAACGTGCCGATTGAGATCCTGACCTGGGCCTTGTTGCTGGAAGAAGAGCAGACCGTAGAGACAGATGCCGCGATGGCGCAAGCCGTATCGGGACGTGCGGTTACATCGGCGCGAACGCGGCGTGTCTTTGATCCGACCGACGGGACATTCGTGGACTATGCGGTTTTTGAGCGACGTGCGCTGCAACCCGGCGACAAGATCACCGGGCCGGCGCTCATTATTGAACCGCAAACGACCACCGTCGCGCCGTCGCTTTTCGATGCTTTCATTGATGCGTCGCTGAATATCGTCTTGCAGAGAAAGTCATCGCTGTGACGAAAAAAACGTCCCTTAGTCAGTTACAGCAAACGCTGATTTGGAATCGCTTGATCGCGATCGTCGAAGAACAGGCGCAAACGTTGATCAGAACAGCGTTTTCGGCGACCGTTCGCGAAGCCGGCGATTTGTCGGCGGGCGTTTTTAGCCCCGATGGGGCGATGTTGGCGCAGGCCGTGACCGGCACGCCCGGTCACGTCAATGCGATGGCCGCTTCCGTCGGATCTTTTTTGAAAGCGTTTCCCACGTCGCGCCTTAGCGAGGGCGATGTTCTCGTTACGAATGATCCGTGGTACGGCACCGGCCATCTCAATGATTTTACCGTGGTGACGCCAGTCTTCCGGAAAGGCTGCCTGATCGCGCTTTTCGCGGCGACTTCTCACATTGCCGATGTCGGCGGCCTCGGCTTTGGCCCGGACGCAAACGAGGTCTTCGAAGAAGGGCTCTTGATCCCGTTGTCAAAGTTGTTTGATCGCGGCGTCCGCAACGAAACGCTGTTCGCCATTGTCAGGGCGAATGTGCGAGATCCGGCCGCCGCGGAAGGTGATCTTTATTCGTTGACCGCGTGCAACAAAGCGGGCGGCGACCGGTTGCTTGAAAGCCTCGATGAGTTCGGGCTCGATAATCTCGACGATATAGGCGCGTCGATCATCGATGCATCGCGCACCGCCATGATCGCCGATATTGCGACGTGGCCGCGCGGGTCCTTTGAATACAGCATGCGGATCGACGGATATGATACGCCGGTTGATCTCGTCTGCACGCTTGTCATTTCCGATCATGATGTCGCCATTGATTTTGCGGGCTCGTCGGGCGCTTCAAAGAACGGCATCAATGTGCCGCTCACCTATACCCAGGCTTATGCATCGTTCGGCGCGCGCTGTGTGATTGGGTCGGCGGTGCCAAATAACGCCGGGTCGCTTGCGCCGATCAGGGTGACGGCGCCGGAGGGCTCTATCCTCAACGCCATGCGGCCCGCCGCGGTCTCATCGCGTCATGTGATCGGTCAGATGTTGCCGGACGTGGTGCTGGGCGCGCTGGCGCGCGCGGCGCCGGAAAAAACGCCGGCCGAGGGCACATCCTGTCTTTATTTGCCGGTGTTGCGCAATGCGCCGGGCGATGCGCGTCCGTTTGTCATCAATCCGTTCTACACTGGCGGCGCCGGCGCGCGTCCGCACAAGGACGGCCTTTCTTGCACGGCGTTTCCGTCGGGGGTGAAAAACACGCCCGTGGAAATCAACGAAGCCTCGGCGCCGATCGTCATGTGGCGCAAAGAGTTTCGCAATGACAGCGGCGGCGCAGGTCGTGAGCGCGGCGGGCTCGGCCAGGTGATGGAATTTGAACATGCCGAGGGCAAAGACATGATCGCCTCGAAAATGTTCGACCGCATTCGCCATCCCGCGCGGGGCAGGGATGGGGGGGCAAACGGCGCGCCCGGCGGCGTCAGACTCTCAAACGGTACGGCCCTTCGCGGCATGGGCCGCGACGTCATTCCCGCCGGCGAACGCCTAATCATCGAAACGCCCGGCGGCGGCGGTATCGGCGCCCCGCAAGCGCGGGAGCCTTCGCGGATCGACGAAGACGTTCGTAAAGGATTTGTGAGCCCGGCGGCGGCGGAAAAACTTTACCGTCGGCTGAAATAAATTCGCGCGATTTTCCGCTAATCAAAGCGCTCTTCGTGACAGAAACCGCATTTGCGGCCCCGCATTGCCGGACAACAAACACGGATCGTGCGAGTGGCGCATCTTTCGCAGGTCTTTACCCTCGTGAGACGGCGTTGCGCTAGACTGGCCGCCATTGCGCGCAGCGCGATAGTCGGCGTAGACGATGGTCAAAAGCGTTTGCCTCAAGCGCGGAAAAAAAGGAACACAGGGATGAGCGAGCCGTCGCCTTTGAAGTTGCATGTTCCCGAGCCCGAATTCAGACCGGGCGATACGCCTGATTTCAGCGGCGTCAAAATCCCGCAAGCCGGTTCCGTTCCAAAGCCGCCCATCGATGTCGAGGCCGAAGACATTCACGAGATGTCTTATTCAATTATTCGGGTGATGAACCGCGACGGCGAGGCTGTCGGTCCGTGGGCCGATGAACTGACCGATGAACAGGCGCTTGAGGGCCTGCGCGATATGATGACCGTCCGCCTTTATGATCGGCGCATGATGATGGCCCAGCGACAGGGCAAGACCAGTTTTTACATGCTTTGTCTCGGCGAGGAAGCGATCGCGACGGCGTTTCGAAAAACCCTGTCGCCTGGCGATATGAACTTCCCGACCTATCGCCAGCAGGGGCTTCTTCTGTCAACGGATTATCCGATGATAGACATGATGAATCAGGTCTATTCGAACTCAAAAGACCCGCTCATGGGGCGGCAATTGCCGATCATGTATTCCTCAAAGGAGCATGGTTTTTTTACAATCTCAGGCAATCTCGCGACGCAATTTGTACAGGCTGTCGGCTGGGCGATGGCCTCGGCGATTAAAGGCGACACCAAAATCGCCGCCGGCTGGATCGGCGACGGCTCGACGGCCGAATCCGATTTTCATTCGGCGATGGTTTTCGCCTCGACGTTCCGCGCCCCGGTCGTTTTGAATATCGTCAACAATCAATGGGCGATCTCGACGTTTCAGGGCATCGCCCGCGGCAAGGCCGCGACATTCGCCTCGCGCGGCCTTGGCTTCGGGATCCCGGCGCTGCGCGTCGATGGCAATGATTACCTCGCCGTTTACGCCGTGGCGAAATGGGCGGTGGCGCGGGCGCGCGCCGGGCTGGGCCCGACGCTGGTCGAGTATGTGACGTATCGTGCGGGGCCGCATTCGACGTCGGACGATCCCTCCGGCTATCGGCCGAAAGCGGAAAGCGACGCCTGGCCGCTCGGCGATCCGATTGAGCGATTGAAAAACCATCTGATCGCGCGCGGCGTCTGGAGTGAGGAACGCCATACCCAGACCGAAGCGGAAATCGAATCCATGGTGATCCAGACGCAGAAGGAAGCCGAACGCAACGGCACGCTGCATGACGGGCCGCATTCATCGCCGCGAGAGATGTTTGAAGACGTGTTTGAAGAAACGCCGCTCCATCTTGTGCGTCAACGCCAGGAAGCGGGGATCTGACGATGGCGCGCATGACAATGATCGAGGCGATCCGCAGCGCCATGGATAATTCGATGGCCCGCAACGACAATGTCGTCGTGTTCGGCGAGGATGTCGGCTATTTCGGCGGCGTTTTCCGATGTACGCAGGGGCTTCAGGAAAAGTACGGCAAGCACCGTTGTTTTGACAGTCCCATCAACGAAAGCGGCATTATCGGCGTCGGCATCGGCATGGCGGCATACGGGCTGCGGCCATGCGTGGAAATTCAGTTTGCTGACTATATGTATCCGGGATACGATCAGCTGACCCAGGAGGCGGCGCGCATCCGCTACCGCTCCAATGGTGATTTTACTGTGCCGATTACCGTGCGTATGCCGACCGGCGGCGGCATCTTTGGCGGGCAGACCCATTCACAAAGCCCCGAAGCGCTGTTTGCCCATGTCGCTGGCCTGAAAACGGTTATTCCGTCAAACCCCTATGACGCCAAGGGTCTCCTGATCGCCTCGATTGAAGACAACGATCCGGTGATGTTTCTGGAACCGAAGCGGCTCTATAACGGTCCCTTCGACGGTCATCACGACCGGCCGGTGACGCCGTGGTCCAAACATGCGCTCGGCGAAGTGCCGGACGATTATTATACAGTGCCGCTCGGTAAGGCGGCGATACGCCGGGTCGGTTCCGACGTCACAGTGTTGGCCTACGGAACGATGGTCTATGTCGCTGAATGTGCGGCGGAAGAGACAGGCGTGGATGCAGAGGTCATTGATCTGCGCACCATCCTGCCGCTCGATCTCGAAACGATTGAGGCGTCCGTCCGCAAGACGGGCCGGTGCGTCATTGTCCACGAAGCGACCAAAACCTGCGGCTTCGGAGCGGAATTAATGTCCATCGTTCAGGAGAGCTGTTTTTACAATCTTGAAGCGCCGATTGTCAGGATCACCGGTTGGGATACGCCGTACCCGCACGCCCATGAATGGGAGTACTTTCCGGGACCGGAAAGGGTCGGCGCGGCGCTCACAAAAGTCATGGAGGGTTAGGCGATGGGTGAATTCGTGATCAAGCTTCCGGACGTGGGCGAAGGCGTTGCGGAAGCCGAACTCGTTGAGTGGCTTGTCGATGAAGGCCGCAATGTTCGCGAGGATGACGTTCTCGCCTCGGTGATGACTGACAAGGCGACGGTCGAAATCCCGTCTCCGGTCGAAGGGAAGATAATCTGGCTCGGCCCCAAGGTCGGCGAAGTCGTCGCTGTCGGCTCGCCGATCATCCGTCTGGAAATTGACGGCGAGGGCAATGTATCGGCTGAAGACATTTCGGCGGCGGATGAAAAAGCCGCGCCCTCAGCCTCTTCTGGTGAAGCGCCTGCGCCGGAAAAGCGCGCCGTCAACGGCGCCGCGAAACCGGCCGATGAGGTCGCTGCGCCAAAGGCGGCCCCGTTTGTGCCGCCGCAAGGGCGGGCGACCGGCGCCGGCGGCGGTGCGGCGCCGCGCTCATCCGCGGCGCGTCTTCGTGCCGAAGGCGAAAGTCCGATCGCGTCGCCGGCGGTGCGCAAGCGTGCGCGCGACGCGGGCGTTGATTTGCGCCGCGTGCCGGGATCGGGGCCCGCCGGCCGCATCACCCACGAGGATATCGAGGCGTTTTTGGAAACCGGCGGCGCAATCGGCGGCGCAGCGCGCGCGCCGAACAAGTCTGTCACGCAAATCCCGGTTGTCGGATTGCGCCGCAAAATCGCGGAGAAAATGGCGACGTCGAAATCGCGGATTCCTCATATCACCTATGTCGACGAAATCGACGTCACAGCGCTTGAGGAAACGCGCGCCGTACTGAACAAAAACCGGCGCGACGATCAGCCGAAACTCACCATGCTGCCGTTCCTCATGCAGGCGATGGCGAAAGCGATCAGCGAGCAGCCGCAAATGAACGCGCTTTATGACGACAATGAAGGCGTTATTCATCAATCGGGCGGCTTGCACATCGGCGTCGCCGCCCAGACCGACAATGGTCTTGTCGTACCGGTGGTCCGCCACGTCGAAGCGCTCTCGCTCTGGGCGTGCGCGGCCGAGGTTTCCCGTCTTGCAGAGGCGGCGAAAAGCGGCGCGGCGACCCGTGAAGAGCTGACCGGATCAACGATCACCATCACATCGCTCGGCGCGCTCGGCGGCATTGTCACGACGCCCGTGATCAATTATCCGGAAGTCGCCATCATCGGCGTCAACAAGATGCAGACATTGCCGTATTGGGACGGCGGCCAGTTTGTACCAAGAAAGAAAATGAATCTGTCGTCGAGCTTTGACCATCGCGTCATCGACGGATGGGACGCGGCGGTCTTTGTCCAGCGCATCAAGGGATTGCTGGAAGCGCCGGCGGCGATTTTCGTCGACTAACAGCCGCGCGCCTCTCGCGAAAATCGGGTGAAACAGGCCTTTTATGAAAGACATTAATTGCAAGTTGCTGGTGATCGGCGCCGGGCCGGGCGGTTATGTGGCGGCGATCCGCGCGGGCCAGCTTGGCGTCGACACGGTGATTGTCGAAGCAGAGGCCCATGGCGGCACATGCCTCAATGTGGGGTGTATTCCTTCCAAAGCCATTATTCATGCTGCGGATGAATTTGAGAAAGCCGCCCATTTCGCCAATTCAAGCGTTCTTGGCATTGAGACAAGCGCGCCTAAAATCGACCTTTCAAAGACCATCGCCTGGAAAGACGGGATCGTCGGAAAGCTGACGGGCGGTGTCGGCGCGCTGTTGAAGAAAGCCAAGGTGAGATCGGTTGAGGGCTGGGCCTCATTCGTTGACGGGAAGACAGTGGAAGTCGAGACCGGTGCCGGGGTTCAGACGATCCGGGCGGAAAACATTGTGATTGCGACGGGTTCGACCTCGGTTGAGTTGCCGTTCCTTGCGTTTGGCGACCGCGTAATCTCGTCGACGGACGCCCTCGCGCTAACGGATGTCCCAAAACGTCTCGTCGTTGTCGGGGCCGGCTACATTGGCCTTGAGCTTGGCATTGCGTTCCAGAAACTCGGCGCGGCGGTCACTGTTGTGGAAGCCGAAGACCGCATTTTGCCAATCTATGACAATGAATTGACGCGGCCTGTTCTCAAACGCCTCAAGGCGCTCGGCGCAACCGTTCTGCTGGGCGCAAAGGCGCGCGGTCTGTCTGCGGACAAATCCGGACTTGTTGTTGAGGCGAGCGACGGTAGCGAGACAACGCTTCCCGCCGACAAGATACTGGTGACGGTCGGGCGCCGCGCGCTTGTTGACGGATGGGGGCGGGAGAATCTGGCGCTCGATATGGCGGGCCCTTTTATCAAGATCGATGAACAATGCCGCACGTCCATGAAGGGCGTTTTTGCGATTGGCGATGTGACGGGCGAACCGATGCTTGCGCACCGCGCGATGGCGCAGGGTGAAATGGTCGCCGAAATCGTCGCCGGCGAAAATCGCCAATGGGACAAGGTCGCGATCCCGGCGATTTGTTTTACCGATCCCGAAATTGTTTCCGCCGGGATGTCGCCGGACGAGGCGAAAGCCGCTGGCCACGACATCGATACGGCGGTGTTTCCGTTTTCCGCCAACGGCCGCGCCATGACGATGGAAGCGGAAGATGGGTTTGTCAGGGTTGTCGCGCGTAAGGACAACCATGTTTTGCTCGGCCTTCAGGCCGTCGGCGCCGGGGTTGCGGAGTTATCGGCGTCTTTCGGTTTGGCGCTTGAAATGGGCGCCAGACTTGAAGATATTGCGGGCACCATCCACGCGCATCCCACGCAAGGGGAAGCCTTTCAGGAAGCGGCGCTCAGAACCCTTGGCCACGCGCTCCACATCTAAATCGGCGACTTCGAAAAGCCGCGCCTCATCGCGCCGCACGCCGCCGCTTGAAATCGGCTGGCGCGAGTGGGCGGCGTTTCCAGAGCTTGGCGGCGCGGCGTCGCGGACGAAAGCGAAAATTGACACCGGCGCCAAAACCTCGGCCATTCACGCTTTTCGCGTGAAAGAGGTCGTGCGCGACGGCGTTCCCTATGCGGAATTTTTTCTTCATCCGGCGCAAAAGAGAAAAAAGCCAGAGATTTTTTGCTCAGCGCCGATAGCCGACCGGCGGCTGATCCGGAGCTCAAACGGCTCGGTTCAGGAACGCCTTGTGATCAATACCGTTCTTTCCATGGGCGCGCGCGCATGGCGGATCGATTTGTCGCTTGCAAATCGCGATGAGATGGGTTTTCGATTGCTGATCGGACGCGATGCGCTGAGAAAGAAAGTTATTATCCATCCCGGAAAGTCTTTTCTTTTAGGCCGGTGATGCGGTCAGGAGGCTTCAATGAAATTTGCGCTGCTGTGTCGGAATGCAGAACTTTATTCGCACAGGCGCCTCGTTGAAGCGGCTGAAACGCGCGGTCACGAAATCGACGTTATCGATCACTTGCGCTGCGCCATCAACGTCACGTCACACCGGCCGAGCGTGAGATATCGCGGCGAAAAACTGCCGCTTTATGATGCGGTCATTCCGCGTATCGGCGCGTCGGTGACTTATTTCGGCACGGCCGTCCTGCGCCAGTTTGAAGTGATGGGGGTCTATCCGGTCAATGAATCGGTCGCGATCACGCGCTCGCGCGACAAGCTGCGATCGCTTCAGTTGCTGGCGCGCAAGGGTGTTGGTTTGCCGGTAACGATCTTCGCCCACCGGACGTCGAACCCGGAAGAGATTATCGAAATGGCCGGCGGCGCGCCCGTCGTCATCAAACTGCTAGAGGGAACGCAAGGCATTGGCGTCGTGCTTGGCGAAACCCAAAAAGGCGCTGAGTCGATTATTCAGGCGTTCGGCGGCGTCAACACCAACATCCTCGTTCAGGAATTCATCAAGGAGGCCGGCGGGGAAGATATCCGCTGCCTTGTGGTCGGCGGCAAAGTCGTCGCCGCGATGCGCCGTAAGGGCAAGGAAGGCGATTTCCGCTCCAATATTCACCGCGGCGGAACCGCAGAGAAGGCCAAGATTACCCCGCAGGAACGTTCAACAGCGATCATGGCGGCGAAGATCATGGGGCTCAATGTGTGCGGGGTTGATCTTCTGCGGGCGAACCACGGCCCGGTGGTGATGGAGGTGAACTCCTCGCCGGGGCTTGAGGGCGTTGAAAACGCCACCGGGCTCGATGTGGCGGGCAAGATCATCGAATTCATCGAAAAGACCGCTGCGCCCAACAAAACCGGCACCAGAGGGCGCGGCTGACCGATTTTGGGCCAGCCGCCGGCGCAACCCGGCGCAAGGCCTCGATATCGGCGAGATATTGCGCTGCGATGGTTGACGGCCCCGCTGCGCAGCGATAAACGCCTGCGTTCAAATTTATTGCGGCGCGGCCCCACGCGCCCCCGAATTGAGGAAGACGATCATGGCGCGCCGCTGCGAATTTACTGGTGTCGGACCGATGTCGGGCCACAACGTTTCTCACGCCAATAACAAGACGAAACGTCGTTTCTTGCCCAATCTTTGCAATGTGACGCTGCACAGCGAGAAGCTTGACCGTTCGTTCAAGTTCAAGATTACGGCGTCTGCGCTCCGGTCTGTCGATCATGTTGGCGGTCTGGACGCGTATCTGGCGAAAGCCAAGGAAGATGTCCTGTCGCCGGGCGCCTTGAAACTAAAGCGCGAACTCGCCAAAGCTTCCGCCTGAAGAGGCGCGCGGGCCTTTCGACAAGCGGCTTGATCCGTCTGTCGGGCGCCGGCCGCCGGGGTTGGTGACTTAGCGGAGCGACCGCCGCATTGAGCGTGCGTCGCGAACAAGGGCATGGCGTCTAACGATCGCACGATTGATGCGTTAACCAACGGCGACTTCGATCATGAAGCGCTGCCGGGCGGGGTTGCGATGTCGTCGGGCGTGACGCCCGCGACGGAAACCTGGCGCTCGCGCGAGACGCCGTTACAACAGCTTTTGCGTAACGCCGGCGAATTCGGACGCGCTTTGCTGCGCACGCTGTTGCTATCCGTGTTGCTGACAACGCTTATCCTGACCGCCTTTTTAACGGTTGATTTGCCGCTGCGGGGGCTCGACCGGTTTTTTCTCACCGACGCCCTAAAGCCGGGTCTTTGGCTGCGCTGGGGGCTTGTGGCGATGTCCGCCGGGCCGCTGTTGATCGTGATGATTGCGCGACGCTATGGCGGCGATGAAGCGGGGCGCGTCATTACCGCGTCCTGGGGTATCGCGGCCGTCGCGGCGTTTGCGGAGATCTCCTACCTTGCGCCGCGTCTTGCGCCCGGGGATTTTCCGTCTGCGCAGTTTCTGGCCGCATTTGTGATCAGCGCCATGGCCGGCCAATATATTGCGGCCGGTCTTTACGATGTGACCCGCGGCGGCGGCCAGTGGTGGCGCGCGGCGCTTTATTCGGCGCTCAGCGGGCTGACGGTTCACTCGTTTCTATATTTCCCGATTGCGTATTGGGGCACGCGCGCGCCATGGCTTCACTGGATGGTGGGCGATCTCGCCTTGAAATTCGCCATGGCGCTGGCGTTTCTGCCGGTCTATCGATTGTTCAGGAAACGATTGCGGCCGCGCGGCGGCTTCGGCGGCTAGGCGCGCCGTTCGCGCATCTTTGCTTCCGTCCACAGATCTTCCATTTCCGCCAGACTGGCCCCTTCAAGGGTGCGTCCGTTTTCAGCGAGGGCGTTTTCGATATGCGCAAAGCGCCGGATGAATTTTTGATTGGCGCGCCGCAACGCCGCTTCCGGATCAACTTTTAGATGTCGTGAAAGATTGGCGATCACAAACAAGAGGTCGCCGAATTCGTCTTCAATTGCGTCATCGGATAAGTGTTCAGCCGCCTCGGCGAGCTCGTTGGTCTCTTCCACGATCTTCGCAAGAACGTCCTTGGCGTCGGTCCAGTCAAATCCAACCCGCGCCGCGCGTTTTTGAAGTTTTACCGCGCGCGTCAATCCCGGCAGGCCGACTGGCACATCGTCGAGAAGGCCGTGGGCGCCTTTTTCAGCGCGCTCGGCCGCTTTTTGCGCCTCCCATGAAAGCGTCTGTCCTTCGGCGGTGCGTTCCTCGGCGCCGGCGAAAACATGCGGGTGACGGCGGACCATTTTGTCGTTGATGGACGCAAGAACATCGGCGAAGTCGAATGCGCCCTGTTCTTCGGCCATGCGCGCATGAAACACCGCCTGAAACATAAGGTCGCCCAACTCATCGCGCAGCCCCGAAAGGTCGCTTCGTTGAATGGCGTCGGCGACCTCATAGGCTTCTTCAACCGTATAGGGCGCAATTGTCTCAAAGTTCTGCTCAAGGTCCCAGGGGCAACCGCCATCGGGATCGCGCAACCGCGCCATGATATCCAACAGGCGCGCAAGCGCGTCTTTTGCAGTCTGGTGCGTTTCAGTCACGAAAATCCCTCACGGCCGTGTGTGGTCTACGCCGCGAACGACGTTCTTGTAGGTTGTCAGTTCCGCAAGACCGACGGGCCCGCGCGCATGGAGCCGGCCCGTCGCAATCCCAATCTCGGCGCCGAGGCCAAACTCGCCGCCGTCGGCGAATTGCGTCGAAGCGTTGTGCATGACGATAGCGCTATCGACGGCGTGCAGAAACTTCTCTGCGGCGGCGGCGTTCTCGGTGATGATGGCGTCGGTGTGGCCGGACCCGTGAGCCGCGATATGAGCGATCGCGCCGTCAACGCCGTCGACCGCGGCGATCGACAAAATAGCGTCAAGATATTCTGTGTCATAATCAACAGTCTGAGCCGGCTCGAGGTCAGGGTCGAGCGCGCGCGCGTGCGCGTCGCCGCGCAACGCACAGCCGGCTGCGCGCAGCGCCTGCGCAATCGGAGCGAGCGCCTTGTCGAGGACCGCGGCATCAATCAGCAGCGTCTCGGCGGCGCCGCAGACGCCTGTGCGTCGCATTTTTGCGTTCAACGTGATGGCGACCGCTTTGTCGATATCGGCGTCTTTATCGACGTAGAGATGACAAATCCCGTCGAGATGGCTCAACACCGGCGCACGCGCTTCTTGTTGAACCCGCGCGACAAGCGACTTGCCGCCGCGCGGCACGATGAGGTCAATCGCCCCATCAAGACCGGCCAGGAGATGCCCCACTGCGTCGCGCTCGCGGGTTGGCGTCAGTTGCACCGCCGCCGCCGGCAAGCCGGCGTCGCAAATTCCCCGGAGCAGGCAATCAAAGAGCGCCGATGACGTCGCAAAGGCTTCGCTGCCGCCGCGCAAAATGGCGGCGTTGCCGGACTTCAGACAGAGCGCGCCGGCGTCAACGGTTACATTGGGCCGGCTTTCGAAGATTACCGCGATGACGCCAATCGGCGTCCTGACGCGATCGATTTGCAGGCCATTGGGGCGGGTTGTCGATTGGATGAGCGCGCCGACCGGATCGGGCAGGGCGGCGATGGCGCGCAACGATCCGGCGATCGCGTGGAGGCGTTCCTCGTCGAGCAGCAAGCGATCGACCATCGCAGCAGAAAGCCCGTTTGATCGCGCCGCGTCGACATCTTGCGTATTGGCGCTGAGGATTGCTGAACCCGCATCCTCAATCATGTCCGCCGCAGAAGTCAGCGCGCGGTTTTTCTTCTCGGTGCTGACGGTGCGCAGGAGCGCCGCCGCTGCGCGCGCATCCGCGCCCATCCGGCGCATGGCGGCGGCCAATTCGGCTTTGTCGGCGGGCGTGAGGGAAGGCGATGTCGCGTCGTGTTGCGGGCTCATGGTGTGGGCGTTCGGTTGCGGTGTTGGCTCAAGGCGTTGGGTGAAAGCGACGACACCATCACGAGATCGTTCCGGTGAACAAGCGCTGCGCGCCGATAGCCAAGGATTTCTTCGATTTCATCGGATTTTTTGCCGGTGATCCTCGCAGCGTCGCTGGAGTCGTAGGCGCTGAGCCCGGTGGCGACAAGATCGCCGTCCGGTCCTCTGATCGATATGGCGTCGCCTTTACTGAATGCAGCGCCAATATGAGAAACGCCGGCGGGCAACAGGCTCGCCCCGTTCCGAAGCGCCGCGAGCGCGCCGGCGTCAATGGTGACGGAGCCAGAGGTTTGCAGTCGTCCCGCGATCCAAGAACGCCGCGCTTTTTCCGGCGAGCCCTGCGGCTCGAACACAGTCCGCCGCGCGCAGGCCCGGAGCGCCGATAGCGGCCGCTCGCCATCGCCGCGCGCCACAATCGCGGCGCAGCCCGCATTGACCGCAATCCGCGCCGCCTCAATTTTGGTCGCCATGCCGCCGGACCCCGCGCCGCGCGCTTTGTTAGGGCCGCCGGCTGCGGCGACGACGGCCTCGTCAATCTGTCGGATGACCGGTATGTGCGACGCGGTGCGATCAGTGTGCGGATCGCCCGTATAGACACCGTCGACATCCGACAGCATGATCATGAGATCGGCGCCGACCATTTGCGCAAGATGACCGGCGAGCCGGTCATTGTCGCCATAACGAATTTCATCCGTAGCGATCGTATCGTTTTCATTGACAATCGGCAGCGCGCCGAGATCGAGAAGCGTTTCGAGCGTGGCGCGCGCATTGAGATAGCGTCGTCGGTCTTCCGTATCGTCGAGGGTCAGGAGGATTTGCGCGACATTGACGCCGACGCCCGAGAGCGCGCTGCGCCACGCATTCATCAGATTGAGCTGACCGGCGGCCGCGGCGGCCTGTTTTTCTTCAAGACGCAAAGACGCGCCTTGCGCGGGGGTTAGTCCGAGTTGCGCCGCGCCGAGCGCAACCGCGCCCGAGCTGACGATAAGGATGTCGGCGTCGCGTTTCTTTAATGCCGCGAGGTCATCGGCGAGCGCGTTCAGCCAGTCTTGGGCCGGGCCGCCGTCTTGTTGCGCAACCAGCGCTGAGCCCACTTTCACCACAATGCGTCGCGCCGAAGCGAGGGGGTCGTGTGTCTGGTGATCGTGCGTTTCGTCGGTCATGCGGGCAGAGTAGCATTTTTTGCGAGTGCGAAAACAGACGCCGCCGTTTCGGCAAACCCCGCCGAAACGTCGTCCCATATCGCGTGAAAGGGATAGGCACGCCCGGGCGTGCGCGCTATCACCATCGCCGGAAATACCCGCAGGCAATCATCGACAGGAGCACCGATGCCGATACAGGAAGCGCAAAAGATCTGGCGAAACGGAACCATGGTGCCGTGGAAAGAGGCCACGACGCATGTCCTGACCCATGGCCTGCTTTACGGGACCAGCGTCTTTGAGGGGATGCGCGCCTATGACACCAAGCCCAAAGGCACGTGCATCTTCCGTAATCGCGATCACATCGAGCGACTTTTTTATTCGGCGCGCGTGTACAAGATCGGCATTCCCTACAGCGTCGATGAAGTGATGCAGGTCTGCCGCGACGTCGTTCGCGAAAACGGTCTGGCGTCGGGATATATTCGCCCGACGGCCTATCTCGGTTACGGCGAAATGGGACCGGCTTCTCAACAATGCACGACGGAACTTGATGTCGCGGCGTTTCCGTGGGGCGCCTATCTCGGCGAAGACGGTCTTAAGAACGGCATTGATGTCATGATCTCCAGCTGGCGGCGCCTTGCGCCCGGCACGATGCCGGCGGGCGTTAAAGCGGGCGGCAATTATCTGTCGAGCAGGCTTGTTTCCATGGAAGCAAAAGACCGCGGGTTCGCGGAGGGTATCGGTCTCGCCCATGACGGCACGATCAGCGAGGGCGCCGGTGAAAATCTCTTCGTTGTGCACAAAGGCCGCATCCTGACGCCGCCGACCGCGTCCTCGATCCTTGTCGGCATCACGCGGGATACGGTCGTGACGCTGGCGCACGAACATGGACTTGAAGTCGTCGAACAGGCGCTGCCGCGCGAGCTTCTTTATGCGGCTGACGAGATTTTCCTGACCGGCACGGCGGCGGAGATCACGCCGGTCCGCTCCGTCGACACGTTATCGGTGGGCTCCGGCGAGCGGCCCGTAACAACAGCGCTTCAAAACGCATTTTTTGGCCTGTTCTCGGGCGAGACAGAAGACAAATGGGGCTGGCTCGATCCGGTCGCCTGACGGCGTCGCCAGCCGCGCCGGCCGGGCGCTGCTACACCAAAACGCATTGAAAAACGCGTTGCGAAGACGCCAAGTCGCCCTAGGTTAAGTCATCATCTGGAGCGTCTGTCGACATGATACCGGAAATTGGCCATTTCTCGCTTGTCCTCGCCTTCATGCTGGCGCTGGTGCAGGGCCCCTATCTGCTCTTTGCGGCGGGCACACAGGACGCCGGCGCAGCCGTGTTCGGCAAACGCGTTTCCATCCTGATCCTGGCGCTGACGGCGACCGCTTTCTTCAGCCTGATGCATTCCTTCGCCGTTTCGGATTTTTCGGTCCAGAACGTTTTTGAAAATTCAAATTCCGCCAAGCCGTTTATCTACAAGCTGACCGGGACATGGGGGAACCACGAAGGCTCAATGCTGATGTGGGTACTGATCCTGGCGCTGTTCAGCGCGGCGCTGGCCTTGGGTGAGCGGGGCACGCCCCGTGAGCTTCACCTTTTGACGATCGGCGTTCAGGCGCTGATCATCGCTGCGTTTCTGGCGTTCATTCTGATGACGTCCAATCCCTTCGCAAGGCTCACCCCGACGCCGCTCGACGGAGCAGGGCTGAACCCGCTTTTGCAGGATATCGGCCTCGCGATCCATCCGCCGTTTCTCTATCTCGGCTATGTCGGCTTTTCGATCCCGTTTTCGTTTGCGGTGGCCGCGCTGATTCGCGGCGAGGCTGAGACGGTCTGGGCGCGACTGGTCCGGCCGTGGGCGCTTGCGGCGTGGACCTTTCTTACCATCGGGATCGTGCTCGGCTCATGGTGGGCCTATTACGAGCTTGGCTGGGGCGGATGGTGGGCCTGGGACCCGGTTGAAAATGCGTCCTTCATGCCCTGGCTTGCAGGCACGGCGTTGATCCATTCGATCCGGGTGGTTGAAAAGCGCGACGCTCTGAAAGGCTGGGCGGTGCTGCTCGCCATCGGCGCATTTTCGTTGAGCCTTGTCGGCACATTTTTGGTGCGTTCCGGCGTTTTGACTTCCGTGCACGCTTTTGCGGTCGATCCGGCGCGCGGGGTTTTCATCCTGTTGATCCTGTTGGCGGCCGTCGGCGGGTCATTGACGCTTTACGCCATGCGGGCCGGCCGCCTGACGCCGACGGGGGCCTTTGCGCCCGTCAGCCGCGAATCGGCGCTTGTCGCCAATAACGTCCTGTTGACCGCGTCCTGCGCGACGGTTTTCCTCGGCACTTTTTATCCGCTCTTCATCGATGTGATGACCGGCGAGAAACTTTCCGTCGGCGCGCCTTATTTCAACATCGTGTTCACGCCGCTCGCCGCGTTGATGCTGGCGCTGGCTGCGGCCGGCTCAATCGCGCCATGGAAGCGCGCCGGCGTCGGCGAAATTGCGGGACGGCTGAAATATGCGGGCGCGGCGGCGCTGGCGGCGGTGGTGGTCGTCGCCGTGGTCGCCGAACGAAAATTGGCGGCCGGGGCCGCGGGCGCCGGGTTGGCGGTCTGGCTCGCGGCGGGCGCGCTCACGGAGATCGCAGAGCGGATCAAACTTTTCAAACAGCCCCTCGCCAAGACGCTGAAGCGGGCGCGCGGTCTGCCGCGTGCAAGTTGGGGCGCGACGCTTGCGCATACGGGGCTTGCCGTTTTCGCCTTCGGCGCTGTGGCGATCAGCATCTGGAAAACCGAACATGTCGCGCTCATGGAAGAGGGCGCAACCGCCGATGTCGCCGGTTATACAGTGACGTTAAAATCAGTTGAGACACTGCGCGGCCCGAACTATGAGGCCGAGCGCGCGGTCTTTGAGGCGTCAAAACAAAACGGCGCGCCCTTCACGCTCACCGGCGAACGGCGCTTTTATCCGGTCAGGCGCATGCAGACGACGGAAGCCGCGATTGCGCCACAGCTGTTCGGCGATCTCTATATCAGCTTCGGGCCGAACCAGAACGGCGCCGGTTGGCCCGTGAGGCTCTATTTCAATCCCTTTGTCGGGCTGTTGTGGTGGGGCGCGGCGATTACCGCGCTCGGCGGCGCTGTTGCGCTCAGTGATCGCGGGCGGAAACCGGCTAAAGCCGCAGCGCGCGCCAAAGCGGCGCCGAGGCCGACGAGCCGCAAGACGGAGGCTGCGCCGGCATGAAGAAGCTGGTTCTGATCACGCCGCTTTTGGTGTTTGCCGGCGTCGCAGTCGCTTTCGGCTTTGCGCTGACGCGAGATCCCTCGCGCATTCCCTCGCAATTGATTGATCGCCCCTTGCCGGAATTCGACCTTCCCGCTATTCAGGGGTATACGGAAGGTCTGTCCTCTGAGGAATTCAAGGGCAAGGTTACGCTCTTGAATGTCTGGGGCTCATGGTGCATCGCCTGCAAAGTTGAACATCCTTTGCTGATGGAGCTGGCGCGCGCCGATGAAGCGCTGATTTACGGGCTGAACTGGAAAGACAAGCCGGGCGACGGCGCAGCATGGCTTGCGCGCTTTGGCGATCCTTACGCGCGCATTGGCGACGATCAGGAAGGCCGCGTCATTCTCGATCTCGGCGTTACAGGCGCGCCGGAAACCTTCATCGTCGATCAGGACGGTATGGTCCGTTACAAACATATTGGACCGATTACCCGCGACGACTGGACCGATACGATCAAACCGTTGATCGACCAGCTGGAGGCTCAATCGTGACGCGGGCGGCGATTTTGAGCGTTGTTGCGGGCGCCGTATTGGCCGGCGCCGCCTTTGCGGTGGAGCCTGACGAAGTGCTCGCCGATCCGGCGCTTGAGGCGCGCGCGCGGGCGCTTGATGCGCAGCTGCGCTGTGTCGTCTGTCAAAGCCAGTCGATTGGCGATTCCGATGCGCCTCTCGCAAAGGATATGCGTATTCTTGTGCGCGACAGGCTGAGCGCCGGCGACACTGACGCCGAGACCATGGCTTATCTTGTCGATCGGTACGGGGACTACGTTCTTTTAAAGCCGCCTGTGCAGACCAATACTCTGGCCTTGTGGCTGTTTCCGGCGGTGATCCTGATTGGCGGCGCCGCAACCGCAGCATTTTTCG
>JBCBBT010000043.1:2737-28590 GCA_038531315.1 Pseudomonadota bacterium | reverse complement strand
CGTCGCGCGCTGCAACTGGCGCTTGAAAAGCGGCGCTGAGACGCCCCGCTTGCGCCCTATTCCCGCCGCACCGCCCGTATTAAGGTGGCTAAATGCAACAGGCGCTGACGTTAAAATTAAGCCGAGCGCGCGCGGTGTTATTCGCCGGCGCGGCGATCTTTTGCGCCCTCTCCTCAGCAGCGGCGCAAAATACGGTGGGCTCTGAGGATTATCGCGCGCGCCAGCAAAGCCTGACGCAATTGTCGGAAATCTTCGGCGAGCTTCACCATATCCGCCGGCTTTGCGCGCCGCGCCGCGAGGCCGATGTCTGGCGCGAGCGCATGAAACGCCTCGTCAATCTGGAAGACCCCGATGCGGCGCAACGCAACGCCATGGTCGAAGCGTTCAACAAGGGCTATCGCACCGCGCAGCGCCAGTTTATCCGCTGCGACCGACCGGCTGAAAATCGCGCCGCGGATCGCGCCGCCCGCGGCGAGGCCCTTGTCGCATCGCTCGCCGAGCCCCTGCGCGCGCGCTGACAAGACTTACGGCTTCAACGATTCCTGGAACAAGACGGGCGCACCCTGCGGCGAGCCAATAACCTCGCCGTCCCACATGATACGCCGACCACGGATAATCGTTCCGATCGGCCAGCCTTTGACCGTCTCGCCGTCATAGGGCGTCCAGCCTGACTTGGTTGTCTGGTCTTCGTTGCTGATGGTTTCTGTGCGGTTCAAATCGACAATCGTAAAATCGGCGTCATACCCCGCCGCAAGCCGCCCCTTGCCGGCGATCCCGAAAACCCGTTGCGGTCCGTGACAGACGAGGTCGACAAACCGCGCAAGGCTGAGACGCCCTTCGGCGACGTGGTTCAGCATCAGCGGCACCAGCGTTTGAACACCGGGCATCCCTGACGGCGAGGCCGGATAGGGCTGGTTTTTTTCCTCAATCGTATGCGGCGCATGGTCGGTGCCCATGACGTCAAAGACCCCTTGCGCAACCCCTTTCCAGAGGCCCGCGCGATGGCGCGCTTCGCGCACCGGCGGGTTTTGTTGCGCAAAACCCTTCAGCCGCTCGTAACACTCTGGCGCGGCGAGCGTCAGATGGTTCGGCAAAATCTCACAAGTGGCGATGTCTTTCGCCGCCGCCAGCAACGGGACTTCTTCTTCCGTCGAGATATGCAAAACGTGGATGCGCCGCCCCGTCTCGCGCGCCAGCCGCAATAGCCGTTTGGTGCAGGTCACCGCCGCCTCGACGCTTCTGACGTCTGAATGCGATGTCCAGTCGCCGGCGCGCACGCGCGCTTTTCCTTCGCGCAATAAATATTCGTCCTCGGAATGAATCGCGACGCGCCGCGATCCGTGCTTCAAAACCTCGCGCACGCCGTCATCGTCTTCAACAAGCAGATCGCCGGTCGATGCGCCCATGAAAATCTTGACCCCGCTGACGCCGGGCAACCGCTCAAGGTCGGCGAGCGCTTGCGGGTTATGGTGGGTGGCGCCGACAAAGAACGCATGGTCGCAATACATGCCGCTGTGATCTTTCTCGCCGGCGGCCCGCGCGAGCTTGTCCTCAATGGCTTCCGTCGTCACCGTCAGCGGCGACGTATTCGGCATTTCGAATACCGCCGTGACGCCGCCGAGAACCGCCGCGCGGCTGCCGGTGTGGAGATCTTCCTTATGCGTCGGGCCGGGCTCGCGAAAATGGACCTGGCTGTCGATCACGCCGGGCAAAACGGTAAGCCCGGTGCAATCGATGACCTCGCCGCCATCGCCGGACAGCGCGCCAATGGCGGCGATCTTGCCGTCCCGGACGCCGACATCGCGCACGCCCTCGCCGTCGTGGTTCACAACCACGCCGCCGCGCAAGATCATGTCAAAATTTTGAGAAGAATTTCCAGTCATGGACCGGTCTTATCGTGCTAGGTTCGTACGCGCAAACATCATGGGAGAGGTGAGTATGACTGCGTCTTCTGTTGCGGAACCCAATTCAGAAAAACTTGAAGCATTCGTCGGCAAGGTGATCGGCGATATCGCCGGGGCCTCCGGCTTGATGATGGCGTATCTCGGCGACCAGGCCGGGATTTATGACGCCATGGACGGCGCCGGGCCGCTTTCGAGCGACGCGCTGGCGGCGAAGACCGGGCTTGATGCGCGGTATCTGCGCGAATGGCTAAGCGCCAACGCGGCAGCGGGTTATGTCGAGTACGACGCCGCTCGCGACACCTTCGCGCTGTCGCCGGAGCAGGCGACGGTCCTGGCGCGCGAGGGGCAGCCCTTTTGTATGCAGGGGTTTTTTCAGGCGATCATTTCACAATTTGAAACCCACGAAAAAGCCGCCGCAACTTTCATGTCTGGCGAAGGCCGTCCGTGGAGTGAACAATCGCCGTGCTGTTTCTGCGCGACCGATCGGTTTTTCAGGCCGGGCTATGCGGCGCATCTGATCGATCAATGGCTGCCGGCGCTTGACGGCGTCAAGGCGCGGCTTGAGGCCGGCGCACGGGTCGCCGATATCGGTTGCGGTCATGGGTCGTCGACACTGTTGATGGCGCAGGCGTTTCCGAAATCATCTTTCGTCGGCATTGACTTTCATGAACCCTCGATTGCGGCGGCGAAAGCAAAAGCCGGCGAGGCGGGCGTCAAGAATATCTGTTTCGACAAGGCGACCGCAAAAGACTATGCGCTCGACAAGCTCGATCTTGTCTGCATCTTCGATGCGCTTCACGACATGGGCGATCCCGTGGGCGCGGCGGCGCATATTCGCAGGAGCCTCAAGCCGGACGGGGTTTTCATGTTGGTCGAACCGCTGGCGGGCGATCAATTGAGCGAGAACATGCACCCGCTCGGACAAATCTTTTACGGATTTTCGACAACCGCGTGCGTGCCCGCCTCGCGCGCGCAGGAGGTCGGCGCCTGCCTCGGCGCGCAGGCCGGCGAAAAGCGCCTCACCGAAGTCCTGAAAGAGGCCGGTTTCTCAAAAGTGCGCCGCGCGGCTGAGACCAACAGCAATATGGTTCTCGAAGCGCGCCCCTGAAGCGCTTCACAAAAGTGCCATTGCGCCCTAGATGGGCCTCATGGCCGAGACAAAAAGCATCGACGAAAAGCCCTGGCGCGCTGTTATGCGCGTCAGCGGCGAGGACGCCCGCGACTTCCTGCAAGGCGTGATCACGCAAGACATTGACCGCGTCGCCGACGGCAAGGCCGCTTTTGCGGCGCTTTTAACCCCGCAGGGCAAACTCCTGTTCGATTTCTTTATCGCCGCCGGCGATGACGGCCTTCTGATTGACTGCGACGCCGGCGCCGCGGAAGCGCTGGCGCGCCGCCTCAAGATGTACAAGCTCCGCGCCCGGGTTGCGATTGACATGCTTGACGGCTGGAGCGTCGCCGCCGCCCCGTCGTTTGAGGACGGCGGGCGCGCGTTAATCATTGAGGATCCGCGCCTTGACGCCCTCGGCCTGCGCGCCATCGGCCCCATTGACGCCTTGCCGGCCGGCGAGACCCGCGCCGCCTATGATGCGCGGCGGATCGCGGCGGGGGCGCCCGAGTTCGGTGCTGATTTTTCTTCAGAAGACGTCTTCCCGCTCGACGTCAATTACGACGCGCTGCATGGCGTTGACTACAAGAAAGGCTGTTTCGTCGGTCAGGAAGTCGCGAGCCGGATGAAGCGTAAAGGGGAAGTCCGTAAACGGACGGCGATCATTGACAGCGAACAAGGCGCCCTTGAAAGCAACGCCCCGCTCACCGCGGACGGCGCGACCATCGGGACCGTTTTGTCGGTCCGCGGATCGCAAGGTCTGGCGCTGGTGCGCCTTGACCGGCTGGAAAAAGCGGCGCGCGACGCCTTGCGCGCCGGCGACGCGCCTGTGCGCCTGACAATTCCCTCCTACCTTGAAGGCGTGTAAAAGGCCTGGCGACAGCAATAACGACAACACAAAAAAGGCTTAAGCCCATGACACACACCGGCATCGCCCTTCTGACCTACGCGTCCTGGACGCTCCTTCTTGTGATGGCGCTCGGGACCCTGCGCACGCTCGCCGTTTTAGGCGGGGGCCGCGCCGCCAATTCATTCAGCGCTTCCGGCGACGACATGCCCGGTTTCGGCCAACGCCTGACCCGCGCCCACGCCAATTGTTATGAAAACCTGCCGATCGCCGGCGCAATCCTGCTCTACGCCATCGCCACCGATCAGACGGCCGCGACGGACGGTCTCGCCTATGCGTTTGTCGGCGCAAGGGTCGCGCAATCATTGGTCCATATCGTCTCGACCAGCAACATCATGGTCCTTCTCCGTTTCGCCTTTTTCGGCGTCCAGCTCGCCATCCTCGTCTTTTGGCTGCTGAAGCTGTTCCATCACATCTGATGGCGCAGTTAGCTTGCCTGTGGGCGCCGGAAGACGACGCCCTTTACCGTGATTATCACGATACGGAATGGGGCGTTCCGGAATATGACGACCGCGCGCTTTATGAAAAGCTCATCCTTGACGGGTTTCAGGCAGGGCTTTCATGGCGGACGATCCTGTACAAGCGCGAGAATTTCCGGCGCGCCTTTGACGGCTTTGATCCTGAGAAGATCGCCCGCTACACGCCGCGCAAAATAGAACGCCTTCTCGGCGACGCGGGGATCATTCGCTCAAAGACAAAAATAAACGCCGCAATCGGCAATGCGCAGCTCTGGCTTGAGATGATGGAGAAGGAAACGGACGGGTTTTCCGGCTATCTCTGGTCGTTTGTCGACGGGACCCCGATCGTCAACACATGGCGCGCGTGTAGCGATATTCCGGCAAAGTCGCCGCAAAGCGAGGCGCTTTCAAAGGATCTCAAAAAACGGGGCTTCAAGTTCTGCGGGCCCGTTATCGTCTACGCCTTCATGCAGGCGGTCGGGATGGTCAACGATCACGAGGTCGCCTGCCCACGCCACAAAGCGGTCCAGAAAAAGGCCCGCCGCTGACCGTCCCTATTTAGAAGGCGTCCCTATCAAGCAGGCGCATTGCGCGTCAGCGTTGCGCTTGGCCGCCAATGGGCGCATGGTGTTTAGACGATTACCTCAGTATTGGATTTTATTGTCATGGCCTCATCGCCAGCGCCCGACGTGCGTATCGTCGCCACCGGGTTGTTCACGCCGCCGCACGCCATCTCGAACGAAGATCTTGTCACCGCGTTCAACGGGTTCGTCGCCCGCTTTAACGAGGATAACGCCGCCGCCATCGCCGCCGGCGATATCGCGCCATTGCAGCCGTCATCGGCCGAATTCATCGAAAAGGCCTCCGGCATCAAGTCGCGCTACGTCATGGACCGCGACGGCATCCTCGATATTGAGCGCATGAGCCCGCGTTTTGAAGAGCGGCCTAATGAGGCCCTGTCGATCCTTGCGGAAATGGCCGTGAAAGCCGCGCACGCCGCCATGAAGTCGGCCGATCTTGGCCCTGACGATATCGACGGCGTGATCTGCGCGGCCTCGAACCTGCAGCGCGGCTATCCCGCGATTGCCGTTGAAATCCAGGACGCGCTCGGCGTTGACGGGTATGGTTTCGACATGAATGTCGCCTGCGCCTCGGCGGCCTTCGGCATTGAAACCGGGCTCGGCCTCATTCGCGCCGGCGCGCGGCGCATCTTGATGGTCAATCCGGAAATCTGCACCGCGCATCTCAATTTTCGCGACCGCGACAGCCATTTCATTTTTGGCGATGTTGCGACAGCCGTGATCCTTGAGCGGGCGGACGGCCCCCCGGCCGGCGGCGCGTTTGACATTCTCGGCGCGCGTCTGAAGACCAGGTTTTCCAATAACATCCGTAACAATTTCGGGTTCCTGAACCGCTGTGAGCGCGAGACCGGCGCCCCGGCGGACGATCAGTCTTCTCCGTTTACGGATAAGCTTTTCATTCAACAGGGCCGCAAGGTCTTCAAGGAAGTGGTGCCGATGGTCGGCGAGATGATCTCCGGCCATTTGAGCGACCTCGATATTGCGCCGGACGCCGTTAAGCGCTTCTGGCTGCACCAGGCGAATTTATCGATGAACCAGTTTATCGCCCGCAAAGTGCTCGGGCGCGACGCCAGCGCCGATGAAGCCCCGGTTGTCCTTGACGAATACGCCAATACATCCTCAGCCGGATCGATCATCGCGTTTCACAAGCACCGCGACGACATTGCGGTCGGCGAGGTCGGCGTCATCGCCGGCTTTGGCGCGGGCTATTCCGCCGGCAGCATCGTGGTGCGCCGCGCCGCCTGAAACCTCAAACACATTGTCAAAACAAAAGCCCCGCAGAACACTGCGGGGCTTTCGCCAGTGATGGTCTGCACACGTTACTTCGAATGCGTGATCTTCAGATCGATGATATCCGGCAAGTCCTGCGGCGCGGTTTCGCTGGTCTCCGCAATCGCCGCCAGCGGCACAGGCGATGACGGGTTCGCCGTCACCTCAAGCGTGCCGCCGTCAGCGATGAACGCCGCGAATGCGTCGATATAATCGGAAAAGCGCGGATTGACGCCAGCGTAGGCGGCGCCGCCAAGACGGATCATCGCCGGCGCAGACTCGCGCAAATCAGACGCCGATGAATTCATCTGCAAACCAGCGATCGCAAAGATCGCATCCAGCATTTTGTCGTCGGCGATTTTCATCGAAAAGCTGTCGAAGACGGCAATCCGTTCAATGGCGCTATTGTCGCCGCTTTCCGCCGCCGCCGCGATTTTGTCGATCTCAATGCCGTCGAGATTGACGTCAAACGACACGTCAGCGAAGCCTTGCGTGTCCCAGGTCGTCGACAGCGCCACGTCGCCATCTTCAGCGTCCCAATCCCACGCCGTCTGGCTCGATGCTTTGACATTGTCGAGACCGTTGTCCTTGACGATCTGCAACAAAGCGTCTTCGCCGTCCGGCACATAGGCGGCGAAATTATAAAAATCGCCGGTCGATTCCGCGCGCAATTTCGTCGGCACAATCCAGGTTGATTCGTTGGAGGTAATCGTTGTCTTTTTGCTGGACGACGCTAATTTTCCGTTCACGTAGGATTGCGCGCCCTCGATCTCTACGGCGCCAAGCTTGACGAGATTTTTCGCCGTGAAAGACGGCTCCTCGCCGCTGAGGCCCGCCTTCAACAGACCCGACATATCGAGCCCGCGCCAAACCACTGATTTGATTGATGCGCGCTGCGCGCCCGGCGCAATAAAGTTCCGCAACGGGCTGTCCATGATCAGCGCGCCTTGCGGCCCCATCAAAGACGCCAGCGAGCGCTGCGCCTCGTCGCTTTGATTAACGTCATAGGCGACATCCTTGATGACGAGCGCGCCCATTTTGCCGCCGCCAAGACCGGAAATGCGCAAATCCGGAATGCGCCCGTCGATTGTTGAGCCCTCTGCGCCGCCGGTCATTGACATGTTCTTGATAAAGAATCCGCCAAGCTCGAAGGTATTGAAGAAAAACGCGGGGCTGTCCTGCGTTTCATCAACGCCGCCCTGACGAATGCGCAACTTGTCGAGCTCAAGCGCCTCGATCGTAATGTCGATGTCGTCGTCGGCGCCTTCAGGGTTGATCCCGAAAAGCCGGACTTTTTCGAACACCGTCTCAAACGGCGCATCGACGGCCGGCTCGGCGGCATTGATCCGCTGGATCGCATCGACGTCGACGCCGTAAAGCTCGGCTTTCTCGATCGTGATGGCGCCGCCGTCTTCCTCAGTAAACTGAAGACCGGTGACAACCGTTGCGCCAAGCTTTTCATCAAAGAAGACCGACTGATAAGTCGGCCGCGCATCGGCGGGCGCCAGCGCAAAGAGCGCATCGACATCAAGCTCGGAGGCGTTCTTCAGCGAAAACGGTTTTGAAATTGGCGAACCGCCGGAGACCACCGATTTGGTTGACGTGTTGGAGGCGGCCCCGCCTTCTGCGCCGCCGTCCTCGCCGCCGCATGCGCCAAGCGCCATCGCCGCAGCGCCGGCCAACAAAAAATGTTTCATCGTCATGTAGGTCCCCTTGTCGTTCGCCGGGCCGTCATGCGACGGGGCGGCGTCGTAAAAATCATTGCGCATGGTTCACGCGTTTATCGGTCATCGTGTGGCGGGCGCGGTTACAAGGCCCCCATGCGCCGCCACAGGCCGGTCTTTCAGTTCATCGTTGCTTTCAGATCATTGTTGCATTGCGCGATTGCAAGCCGGACGCAAGGCGATGGACGTCGGCCCGCCGCGAATCAGGTGCAGTCGATCAGATTTCCGATCAGGGCCCGCGCTTCGGCGCTTTGCCAGTCCGCCTCGCCGACAAGCCGCCCGATCTCAAGGCCTTCGCGGTCATAAAGGATCGACACCGGCAAAACGGTCGACACCTCGCCGACGGCGCTCGCAAAACGCAGCTGTTCATCGGTGTATAGTTTCAGATTTTTAATGTTGAGGCGCTCGAGATACTCCCCGGCGGCTTTCGGCCCGCGCGGATCGGCGGCGACGGCCACGACTTCAAAATTGTCGCCCCCGAGGGCGCCCTCAAGCGCATCGAGCGACGGCAGCTCGCGCAGGCAGGGCGGACACCACGTCGCCCAGAAATTGACCAGCGTCACGCGACCCTTAAAGGCGGCCATCGATGTGGTCTCGCCCGCATGCACGAAATTCTGGCCCGGCGCGCGGCGCTCGGTGAAAGCGTAGGTGAAATCGGCCATTTCGCCGGTCAGAAAATCGGGATGCTTTCTCGCGACGGACCGCTTGCACTGGGCTGTAATTTCAGGCCCCGCCGTGCGCGCCTGACGCGGCGCGCCCGGGCGTCCGTCGGCCTCAAGAGCGGCGCTGATCAGGATCGATGCGCCGAGGATCAGACCGGCGCCGCCCCAGATAAACAGCCAAAGTCGCGGCGATTTGAATGCATTCATCGATCAGGCTCCAGATGTTGCAGCAATCCGGTCTTTTCTGTCGGCGATAAATCGCTAAGACCGGAAGCTATGCCCAAAGATAGTAAATCTGACGCAAACGCAATGTGGGGCGGCCGCTTCGCCGCAGGTCCGGCGGCGATCATGGAAGAGATCAACGCCTCGATCGATATCGACCGGCGGCTCTGGCGCGAGGATATCGCCGGCTCGCGCGCCCATGCGGCGATGCTCGCCGAACAGGGCATTATTTCTTTCGCCGACGCCGAGGCGATCAGCGACGGGCTCGGCAAGATCGAACAGGAAATCGAAACCGGGGTTTTTCCGTTTTCCGCCGCTCTTGAAGATATTCACATGAATATCGAGGCGCGGCTGAAGGCGTTGATCGGCGAGCCGGCGGCCCGCCTTCACACGGCGCGCTCGCGCAATGATCAGGTGGCGACGGATTTTCGCTTGTGGATGCGCACCGCCCTGAAAGACGCCGACGCCGGCCTCAAGGCGATGCAGGCGGCGCTCCTCGACAAGGCCGACGCCCACGCCCATGACGTCATGCCCGGCTACACCCACCTGCAGACCGCGCAGCCGGTGACGTTCGGCCATCATTGCCTTGCCTATGTTGAAATGATTGCGCGCGACCGGGGCCGGCTCAAGGACGCGTCAGCGCGCGCCAACGAATGCCCGCTGGGCGCGGCCGCGCTAGCCGGCACGCCCTTTCCCATCGACCGGACGATGACGGCCGCCGCGCTCGGTTTTTCAAAGCCCATGGCGAATTCGCTTGACGCGGTCTCAGCACGCGATTTCGCGCTCGAAGCGCTGGCCGCGGCGTCGATCTGCGCCATGCATTTATCGCGTCTTGCAGAAGAAATCGTTCTGTGGACCTCGCCGCATTTCGGTTTTGCACGCCTGTCGGACGCCTTTTCGACCGGCTCTTCGATCATGCCGCAAAAGAAAAATCCGGATGCGGCCGAATTGGCGCGCGCCAAGATCGGGCGGATCGCATCGGGGTTTTCAAGCCTTCTGACGGTCATGAAAGGCCTGCCGCTCACCTATTCCAAAGATATGCAGGAAGACAAGGCCGCGACCTTCCAGTCCTTTGACGACCTCGCCCTTGCGATTGCGGCGATGACCGGCATGGTCCGCGATATGACGATGAACGCTGACGCCATGCGCGCCGCGGCCATGCAGGGCTATTCGACCGCGACCGACCTCGCCGACTGGCTGGTGCGCGGGCCGGGCCTTGCGTTCCGCGACGCCCATCACGTCACCGGCGCCATCGTCGCCGAAGCGGAAAAACGCGCACAGCGCCTCGACGAGTTGTCCCTTGCAACGCTTCAACAAATCGAGCCCCGCATCACAAAGGACGTCTTTTCGGTGCTCTCGGTCGAGGCGTCTGTCGCGTCGCGGCAATCCTATGGCGGCACGGCGCCCGATAATGTTAAAAAACAGATCGACGCCTGGCGCGCAAAACTCTCGTGAGAAACTTATGAAAATCATCCTTATTGCTCTGGCTTCCCTGCTCTTTTTATCGGCATGCGGAAAAAAAGCGCCGGTGCGTCCGCCCGATTCAGAGCGCCCGCCGGAAAGCCGCACCCTCTAGGCCCGCATGCACCACTTCGAGTACAATAATGACGTTCTCCATGCGGAGGACGTATCGCTTGACGCCATCGCGGATGCGGTCGGCACGCCATTTTACTGTTATTCAGAGGCGACGCTGCGCCGGCATATCAAGGTCTTCCGCAACGCATTCGCCGATCTCGACGCGCTGACCGCCTATTCGGTCAAAGCCAATTCCAATCTCGCCGTGATCGCCATCCTCGCCAGCGAAGGCGCGGGCGCGGATGTCGTCTCCGGCGGTGAGTTGCAACGCGCGCTGAAAGCCGGCGTTGCGCCCGAAAAGATCGTCTTTTCAGGGGTCGGCAAAAGCCGTGCGGAAATGGCCGCGGCGCTCGACGCCGGCATTCACCAGTTCAATGTCGAATCGGAGCCGGAGCTTGACGCCCTCGCCGAGGTCGCCGCCGGCAAGGGGGTGCGCGCGCCGATCGCTTTTCGGGTCAATCCCGATGTGGCCGCCGGGGCGCATGAAAAGATTTCAACCGGCAAGGCGGAGGACAAGTTCGGCGTTTCCTGGGCGCGTGCGCGCGATCTTTACAGGCGCGCAAACGCCATGGATGCGATCGCCGTCAAAGGCGTCGATGTTCATATTGGCTCACAGATCGCGGACCTTGCGCCCTTCGAGCGCGCCTTCACCAAGGTCGCCGATCTTGTCAAAATTCTGCGCGCCGACGGCGTGCCGATTGAACGTATCGACCTCGGCGGCGGGCTTGGCATCCCTTATGGCGACAGCGACCACACGCCGCCGCACCCGGATGACTACGCAGCGCTGATCCGCACGATCGCCGCGCCGCTGGACGTTCAGCTGATCTTCGAGCCCGGCCGGATGATCGTCGGCAACGCCGGCATGCTGGTCGCCAGCGTTGTTTACGACAAGCCGGGCGACGCGCGCCGGTTTTTGATCATCGACGCCGCCATGAACGATCTGATCCGGCCCGCGCTTTACGATGCATGGCACGACATCAAACCGGTCCGCGCACCGGCTCCGGACGCACAGGCGGCTCAATATGACGTGGTCGGACCGGTTTGCGAAACCGGCGACCGGTTTGCGCGCGAGCGCGCCCTGCCCGCGCAAACGCCGGGCGCGCGCGTCGCCTTCATGTCCGCCGGCGCTTATGGCGCCGTGCAGGCCTCGCAGTACAATACAAGACCGCTTGTGCCGGAAGTGCTGGTCAATGGCGATCAGTTCGCCGTGATCAGGCGGCGCCCGACCTTTGAGGAGATTACGGCGCTGGAGCAACCGCCTGACTGGCTCGATTAGCGGATCTGCATTTTTTTAAAGCGCCCTGCGCTCAGCCGCCATGCAGGATCTTGAAATTGTTGATCACGACCAGCGTATTGGCTGCGATCGCACAGGAGAAAATCGCCAGCACGATCCGGTGCGGGAACCACAAGACCATCACCGTGATCACGCCTTGAAGAAACAGTTTGGCCGCGATCCATCCGGGCCCGAACGCATCCATGGCGGCGCGCACCACGGGATTGGCCTCCTCGCCGGTGCCCAGCGACAGGTTGGCGTGGGTCGAAATAATGTCGAAAACGCCGATCATGTTGAACAGGATGACGAGCGCCATGGCGGCGCGAATGCGCGCGCTGCTCTCGCGGGAAAGCGACGCCTCGCGCAGGAGACGGCGGCGGCCTTCGGCAGTTGCGAGTGTGATCATCCGTCTTGACGCGTCTTTCTTCTTATTCGGTGCGTCCAGCGCCGGCGCGCGGCGACAGGAACGGGACTTGCGGCGGCGGCGGCGACTATACGCATTGATAACGCGAAAAAGCGACGCTCTTTGAGGCGGTCGGGCCGTGCGACAGAACGCTCGCCTCACCGCAGGCTGCATCGACCTTCGCGCCTCAACCGGGTAGAGTGCAAGAAGTATGACCACAGTACCGGGCCAAGACAGCGCACCGTCTGACACGGCGGCGTATCCAAACGGGACAGATCAGCCCGGCGGCCGTTCGGATCAAGATTTCGGCGGCGCCGGCGAGACTGTCGGGCGCAGCGGCCAGCCCGCGCAGCGCCGACGGCGCGCACGCTTTCGCGGGGCGCGCGTCTCAGCTGTCGGTCCTTTGAAACTTTTCGCCGCGCGCGCTGTCCTGTTTTGGGAAGCGGCCTGGCCGGCGATTGTGCCGGTTGCGGCGCCGTTTTTCCTGTTCATCGTCCTCAGCCTGTTCGGCGTTTGGGGCGCGGCGCCGGCGCTGATCCACTGGGCGGCGATCGCGGCGACGGCGGGCGCCATGGCCACTGCGGCCCATCGCGGCGCCGGGGCCCTGAAATGGCCGACCCGGCGGGCCGCGCTGGCGCGTCTTGAAGAAGATGGCGTCATTCGCCACGCCGCGCTGCAGGCGCTTGAAGACACGCCCTTTAACGAACGCGACGCCGATAATCCGCTCTGGCGCGCGCATATGACGGCGATGCGCGTACAGGCCGCAAAGGCGCGGCTCAGAAAGCCCCACGCCGACGCCGACGGGGTCGATCCGTTTGCGCTGCGGTACGCTGCCGCCGGACTGCTTGTTGTGGCGCTGGTCGCGGCCGGCGATGAACGCGGCGTCAGAATGGCGGAAGGGTTTTCACCGCGCGCCATCGGCGCGAGCGGCGTATCGCTCGCCGATGTCTGGATCGAGCCGCCGGCCTATACCGGTCTTGCGCCGATCGCGCTTTTGAAAGCAGGCGACGATTTGCGCGGCGTGCGCGACCAGATCAACGCACCGCAAGGCTCCATCGTCATTGCACAGATTAACGGCGCCAAAAGCCGTCGCTTCGGCCTCAGTTTCAAAGGCGGCGACGGCGCAACACAAACGGCGTCAAATGAAACGACCCCAAATGAAACGGCGGCAAATAGCGGTGCGGCGCCCAAAACAGGGTCAACTGAGGCGACCAAAGCCGGGCGCAAAACAACCGCCGGCGCGCTCCGCCAGACCGTAACGCTCGATCAAAGCGGCGTCCTGCGCCTAAAGCTCAATGGCGGCGAGACCTATTGGCCCGTCGGCGTCATCAAGGACGCCGCGCCGAGCGTCGCCTTTCTGGAGACCCCGTCGACCACCGACGATGCGCGCCTCGCCGTCGCGGTTGATCTCAATGACGATTATGGAATCACAAAAGCCTCGCTGACGCTGCGGCTTGATCCGGATCAGGAGCGTCCGCTCGACGCGCCGGCGCTTGACGCGGCCGCGCTTGAAACCGAACGGGTCGTACCGCTTGACGGGCTCGCCGCCGCCGCCGGCCGCGCGATTGGCAGGGCCCGGACCGGCTTGTCCGGTGAGCGTCGGGTTGATCTCGACCTGCAATCGGACCCGTGGGCCGGCCTTGCGGTGATCGGCTCCCTCACGGTGAGCGACGGCGCCGGTCAAAGCGCGTCGACAGCGGAAGAACGCTTTCGCCTGCCGGCCCGGGTCTTTTTCAATCCGCTCGCCAAGTCCGTCATCGAGCAGCGCCAGACCCTCGCCGTCGCCGCCGACGACTGGAAGATCGCCGGGCGGGCGTTTGACGCCGTCACCTTTGCGCCCGAGGCGTTTTTTGACGACACGACCGATTATCTGTTGCTGCGCACGGCGTTCCGGCGCGTGATCTCCAAACAGGGCGAAGACCTTGCGGAAACCGTCGAAGAATTCTGGCCACTCGCCCTGCAGCTTGAAGACGAAGCGCTGGAGCTCGCCCGCCGTCAACTTGAAGCCGCCGAAGAAGCGCTGCGTCAGGCGCTGGAGCGCGGCGCGAGCGATGAGGAAATCAATCGCCTCGTTGAAAATCTTCGCACAGCGATGAACCAGTATCTGCAAGCCCTGGCGCAATCGGGACAGGCGCCCGCAGCCGACGGTCAGACTGCGGAGCAACTCGAACAGGGCGACCTTGACGAAATGCTCGATTCGATTCGCGACCTTGCGCAGTCCGGCGCTGAAAACGCGGCCCGTCAGGCGTTGTCGGAACTTGAGAACATTTTGAACAATTTGCGTTTGTCAGGACAGGGACAACCCGGCCAGCAAGGTCAGGCGGGGCAAGGCCAGCCTGGCCAGGGCCAACCCGGTCAGGGTCAGCCCGGACAAGGCGCGTCCGGTCAGGGCGGGCGCGGCGGCGCCGGCGAGGCGGGCGATCTCATTGGCCGCCAGCGCGATCTTTCGAACCGGTCTTTTCAGGAAGGCCAGTCCGGCGCGCCGGGCGCCGGCGGGCCGCTCGCGGATGAACAACGCGCGCTCTCCGAAGACCTCAGCCAGTTGCGCGATCAGCTGCGCGGCGCGGCGGGGCGCTATGATCCCGACGGCGATGCGGCGTTTGCGTTCGACAACGCCGCGCGCGCCATGGAGCGCGCCGAGCGGGCGCTTGAAAACGACAATTTTGACGCCGCCGGCACCGCCATGGAGCGCGCCATTGCGAATTTGCGCGACGGCGCGGAGACGCTCGCAGAAAACGCGGGCCGCGAAGCCCGAGAGGCGCGGCGCGGCCAAAGCGGTCAGGGCGAGGGACCGGCGACCGACCCGCTCGGGCGACCTATCGGCAACGCCCTTAATGGCGACGGCGTCGACGTTCCCGAAGAGCTTGAATATCAGCGGGCCCGCGACGTTCTCAAGGAATTGCGCAAAAGGCTGAGCGACGGCGAGCGCACCGAGGAAGAAATCGATTACCTCGAAAGACTATTGGAGCGGTTTTAACGCCGGCCCCATCGACGATCCCTCAAACCACGCCAATAAACGGCGCGCCGCGTTTATAATCGGCGTCGTCCATCCCGTAGCCGACGAGGAAATCGTCCCCGCCCGCTTCGAACCCGACATAATCGACGGTGATGTCTTCGTTGCGTTCGGTGTCCTTGCGCACTAGCACGCAAATCCTGGCGTCCACCGCGCCGCGCTCCAGCACCATGCGCTTGGCGAAATGGAGCGAGCGCCCGGTCTCCAGAACATCATCGATGATCAGAACGCTTTTGCCTTCAAGATCGACAGAAAAATCCTTCAGGAGCTTGACGACGCCCGATGACGAGCGCGCGCCGCCATAGCTTGAGAGCTGAACGAAATCGACCACCGGATCGCAACCGCGCCGATAAAGCGCCTTGATCAGATCGGCGGCGAATATGAAGGCGCCGGTCAGCACCGGCGCCATCAAAAAATCGCGCGGCATGTCGCCCGCAATCTCTTCGGCGAGCGCTTCAATGCGGGCATGAAGGTCTTGTTCGGAATAAAGCGTGCGCATGGTGCGATCCCCTTCGGCGGCCTGACCAAAAGGCGCGTCTTATCGCGCCGCCCGGGAAAAAGCGACCGCCCGGGGAAAGACACTCACGGTTTGGGAAAAATCAGCGCCGGCGACAAGGCGCGCCGCGGCGGATCAGGGGCGCGGTTCGGGCGCAGCGAGCTCTGGCGCCGTGGGCTCTGGCGCCGCGGGCTTTGGCCCGCCGCTATTCTCATCGCCTTGTTGTATGGCGGCTCTTTGATCACCGCCCGGAGCATCGCCGCCATCCAGTGCGCCGCCATCAAGTGCGCCCCCTGGGCCGACGCGCGGGCGCGGCGTTGTCGGCGCAAAGGTCAGGATAATTTCCGCAACCCCTTGCGGCGCGACGGCGCGGGTCATGAAGTCCGCACTGGCGCCGGGCGCAATTTCCTCAGCGGCGGCGTCGAACGTCCAGCGCGCGAGGAGCGCGCCGTCGGACGCCAACGCTTCCGCCTGCATCAAGGGCGCGGGCAAGACCTCTTCGCTGTCATTGACAAGCCGGCCGGTGATTTCAAGCGACGGCCCGCGCGTCGACGCGGCGAGCCGGTGGGCGACGTCTTTGATCTTGAGCCCCTTCGGTTCGGCCTCGATCCCGATCGCGGCATAGGCGGCCCTCGCATTCGGCCAGGCGTTCACGATTGGCTCACGATATGTATAAAGAACAAAAATCGATGCGGCGAGAACGCCGACCCAGGTGAGCCAGCCAAGAGCGCGCAGCGGCGTCAGCCGATTTTTCTCCCGCGCTTCGGCGCGCCGGCGCGCCTTTCGGATCGCTTTTTCAAGCGTTTTTGGCTGCACGTGCAGAGCCTTGAAGAATTCGTCATTGAAAACGCGCTCGGCCGCTTCATCAAAATGATCAATGCGCGTCAGGGCGGTCGAGCGGCGGCGCTCTTCGCGCAGGCGTCGGCCAAAGCCGCGCGGCCTGCCTTCACCGTCATCATCGCCGTCCGCGCCGAGCAATTCTTCCAGCGGCAGATCGCCGGCGCGGCGCCCGTAATTGACGCCCGGCGCGCGCCCATCCGCATCGCTTCGCAGCGCGTCGTCATCATCGCTGTACGCCAGGCCATCGTCATTGAATGCCAGCGCATCGTCGGCGCGCTCACCATCGTTATCCTGATACGAATTATTGCCGGCGTCGCAGTTTGCAAACGCGGCGTCGTCTGCATCGTCGAAGGCGTCTTCGAAGTGAGCGTCCAGCACCGGGCGCGCCCGCCCCCGTCCCCGCGAAGCATCGTCGCCGCGATCGCGCATGTCGTCGGTATGGCGCTCATCGCCATGGTCGCCGCGGCCGCGATACCAGCGCCGGTCCTCATCGTCGTAGACCATGGTCGCGCGCGCGTCAGCGCGTTTGCCCGCGCCGGCCGCCGCACCCCGGCGCAACGGATTGGCGCGCGCCGGCTCGCTTGGCGCCGCGCCGTAATAGGTCTCGGAGGCCGGCTCGCCGGGGGCGCCGGAAACGTCAGGCGCGTCAGGGGTGTAAGGGGCGTCAGGCGCGTCAGGCGCGTCGGGATCGACAATGTCGAAAAGTTGGTCGTCTTCCACCGGCGCGCCCGCGCGCGGCGAGGGCGTACGCCTCAGGAGGTTGGTGACCGGCTCGGGCGCAGGCACGAACCAGCTCGCCTCGCAGTCGGCGCAACGCACCGAACGGCCTTCCCCGCCAAGGCTCGCCTCTTCAATGTCGTATCGGGTGGAACAACGCGGACAGGTGATTATCATAGCGCAGCAGAATCATGGCTTGGTCCGGGCATGCCCGCCGTCGCAACAGCGCGGCGCAGGGCCCCGAAGAAAGGAACGTCAAAGCACCCATGACCGATGCGCGGATCATCGTCGGCTTCGACCGGATTTCGTTGTCCTATGAGGACGGCGGGCCGGAAAGCGGCGCGCGCGTCGATGTTCTCGATTCGCTCAATGTCACCCTGAAGGAAGGCGAGTTTCGCTTCCTCACCGGCGCGTCGGGGGCCGGCAAAACCTCGCTGTTGAAGCTGATCTATCTGGCGCACCAGCCGACGTCTGGACGGCTGACCCTGTTCGACGAGGACGTGACGGACGCCCCCCGCGCCGCCTTGCCGGCGCTGCGCCGGCGCATCGGCGTCGTGTTCCAGGATTTCCGGCTGCTTGATCATCTCACCGCCTTTGAGAATGTCGCCCTGCCGATGAAAGTGGCGGGCGTTAACCATAAGGAGTACGTCGAAGACGTAAGCGAACTCTTAAGCTGGGCGGGTCTTGGCGAGCGCATGCACGCGATGCCGGCGACGCTGTCCGGCGGCGAAAAACAGCGCGTGGCGCTGGCGCGCTCGCTGGTCTCGAAGCCCGACCTCATTCTCGCCGACGAGCCGACCGGCAATGTCGACCCCGAGATGAGCGAGAAAATTATGAAATTGTTCATTGAACTTAATCGTCTGGGGACGACCGTGATTGTCGCCACCCATGATCTTGAGCTGGTGCGCGCCCTCGACAAGCCGATCCTGCACTTGCAGGAGGGCCGGATCACGGCGCTGAAACGCGCCGCAAAACCCCGCGGGCCGGCCCCGCGCGAAGCCGCCGCCGCGCAATAACCCGTATTAACTAATGCCCGCGACCAACATTATGAGCACGCCAATCGCCGAAGACGCCGCCATCGCCGAACGCCTCGCGCCGCCGGACCTTACGGGCGACGAAGGCGAGGCCCGGCCCCGCACGGACGATGCGCGGCCGATCGCCGGGCCGATGAAGCGGCTGACCCGCCGTCCGTTGCTGCCGGAAGCCGGGGCCGGCGGGCTGCCGCTCACCGCCGTGATCGCGATCATGTCGTTTCTGGCCGTATTGGCGCTGGCCGGCTTTCTGGCGATTGCGGCGGCGTCATCGGCCTGGACCGATGAGTTGAAAAGCGCATTCACCGTGCAGATCAAAGGCCCGGACGCCGAGACCATCGAGGCGCGCACCAAAGAAGCCGCGCGCATTCTCTCAACGACGCCCGGCGTTCTCGATGCTGCGGTTATTGAGAGCGACGAGGCGGCGAAACTGCTGGAGCCGTGGCTCGGCGGCGGCGACGTCAACGCCTATCTGACGGTGCCGGCGATGATCGATATACGGATCGACAGGAACGCCTCTTTCGATCTTGAATTGCTGCGCGCGCGCCTTGATGCGGCCGCGCCCGGCGCCGTTCTTGACGACCACGGACAATGGCACAGCCGCCTTTCCGCTGCGGCGGGGTCAGGCCAGGCGCTCGCATTCGCCATTTTCGTGATGGTCATGGGCGCGGCCTGCGCAATTTCGATTTTCGCCGCCCGGGCGGGGCTCGCCGCCAATGACGACGTCGTCTCGCTCTTGCATCTTATCGGCGCAACGGACGGGTTTGTGGCGAATGAGGTCCAGCGGCGGTTTGTCGTGCTGGCGCTGCGCGGCTGTCTGACCGGCCTCGCCGCCGCCGTGGCGGTCCTCGCGCTCGCCAATATGGCAGGCGATGCGAACGGCGCTGGCTATTTCCTCCCGCAAACGGACTTTGCCAGCTGGCGCGCCATCCTGCTTCTCGCCGCCCCCATCGGGATCTGCATCGTCACCGCGCTGAGCGCCCGCTGGACCGTCATCAAGACACTGAAGGACGCTTATTAGGGCGCGTTCTGCGGCGCCGCCCTCGATAGCGAACGGGCGCCAGCCGCGAGGCTGATCCCGCCGATGCCGCCGACATAAAGGCGCGCCCTCAGTAAAGGCCCGCCCGCACGGCGAGCCAGCGCCGCCCCGCGCACGCTCCGTCTGCGGCGTAAACATTTGTGTTGCAATGCAAAATATGGATTGAGCACGGATTTATGCTATAGGATGCGCCGCGCACCAAATAATCATCAACCACCAAACGGGCGCCAATAAATCAGGGAGGAAACCATGTCCCAATCAGATGTAAAAACACCGGTCTGGTTCTGGATCGTCGCGGCACTCGCCGTTGCCTGGAACCTTGTCGGCGTCATGTCTTATATCGGCCAGGTCACGTTGAGCGCAGAAGCGCTTGCCGCAATGTCGGACGCTGAGCAGGCGCTTTTTGAAAATACGCCCGCCTGGGCGACGAGCGCCTTTGCAATCGCCGTCTTCGCCGGTGTGTTGGCGAGCCTTTGTCTTGTCCTCAAAAAAGCCTGGGCTGGCCCGCTTTTCATCCTGTCGCTGGTCGCGATCATTATTCAGTTTACGTATTGGTTATTTTTAAGCGGCGCAACCGCAGTCTATGGCGGACAAACCTACATCATGCCAGGCATGGTGACGGCGATCGCAATCTTCCTCCTCTGGTTTTCGCAGATGGCGAAAAACAAGGGACTGTTGCGCTAGGCGCGGGCTTGCGACGCTGGACGTTTGTCCTGATGGGCTGTTACACTCGCGGCTCGCATTTGTGTCCGTGAAAGGAATGTCATGCGCCGCGAATTCGGCATTTTGACGCTTCTGGCGCTCGGGTGGGTCGGCGGCTTTTTCGTCTTCTTGTCGACTATACAGGCGCCGGACGGCGGCGCTGAACAAGCGCGGCAAAAAGCGCTCAGCGAGGGCGCACAAGGCGTCATCGTCGTCACCGGCGCAGGCGGCGCGCGATTGTCGACGGCCATGGGGCTGATCGATCGGGGCGCCGGCAAGCGGCTGTTGATCTCCGGCGTCAACGCCAACATTACCCGCGAGGAAATCGCCGCCTTGTGGCCCGGCCGGCGCTCGGACTTCGATTGCTGCGTCGATCTTGGCTGGCAAGCGCAAACGACGCTTGAAAACGCCGCCGAGGCGCGCGACTGGGCGCGCGACCATGAATTCGCCAGCCTGATCCTTGTCACTTCGGACTATCATATGCCGCGGGCGCTGTTTGAAATGCGCGCCGCGCTGCCCGATGCGGCGATCACGCCTTTTGCGGCGCGCTCGGTGTTTTTGAACGACCGCGGTCATCCGGCCTCGCGCGAAGCGTGGCGGGTCCTCGCCACCGAATACATGAAATATCTCGCGGCGCGTTTTCGCGCCATTATCCCGCGCCGGGCGGGGCCCCAAACTTAATATTTGCAATTGCGGCTGGGCCGTGAGAACGGATTATATTGCGGCGCGGCAATTACCGAAAAAGCGCCTCTGGCCCGCCGCCATGGCGTAGGACGCACGGCGCGCCTACATAAGCATTTGCCGCGATAACCGTTTTTGTGAACTTCGATCTGAGACCCTCAATGGCCTGGCTTCGTTCCGTTCTGTTTTGGCTGTTCCTATTTATCGCAACGCCCTTGCTGGCGTTGATCTTGTCGCCTGCGCTTTTGCTCGGCGGCGAACGCACGGCGTTTGCGACCGCGCGCTTCTGGGCCCGGCTGATGCTGGGCGCGTTGAAGCTTTTGTGCGGCGTCGGCTATCGCATCGAAGGCCGCGAGCACATGCCGAGCGGCGCGGCGATTGTTGCGGCCAACCACCAGTCGATGTGGGAGACGATCGTCTTTTACGCCATTCTTCCGCGTACGGTCATTCCTTTCAAGCGAGAACTCGCGCGCAACCCGGTTTACGGATTGTGGGGACGCTATGCGGGGATACCGATTGACCGGGAGGGCGGCCCCCGCGCCTTGCGCGCGCTGACGGACGCCGCACAGGCCCATCTTGATGCGGGCCGCCAGCTCCTGATTTTTCCCGAAGGCACCCGCACGCCCGTCGGCGAGACACAAAGCTTCAAGCCCGGCGTCGCCGCGATTTACAAAGCGACAAACGCCCCGTGCGTGCCCGTCGCGCACAACGCCGGCATGCACTGGCTGCATCCCGGGCCGTTGAAAGCGCCGGGCGATATTGTCGTGCGGTTCCTCGAGCCGATTGAGCCGGGTCTCGACCGCAAGGCGTTTCTGGCGCTTCTTGAAAACCGCATCCTCACCGCCCGCCCGGACCTCGAGGCGGGCGCGCGCGCCGATCGCCTCAAGGCCGCAGCCGTCAACGGCGAAAGGGCGGATGAGGACTTTTCAAACGACGAAACCGCCCCCGCATGAGGCGCGGCGCCCTTGTCGCGATCGTCATCGCACTGATCGTCGCGCATGGCGCGGCCTGGCGTCTCGGCGCGGACCGGCTGCGCACAGCTGTCGACATCTGGATCGACGAGCAACGCGCGGCGGGACTTTCCGTCTCGCATGGCGCGATTGACGTCGGCGGCTATCCGGCGACGCTGAACGCAACCATCGATGCGGCCCGCCTCGGCGCTGACGGCGCGCTGCAGAACACGGGCGGCGCAACCGCCCCGTGGCGCTGGTCGGCGGACCGCCTCGATGTTGTTGTCTCGGCGCTGTCGCCGCAATCGATCACCCTGCGCCCCGTCGGCCGACAGGAAGTGACGATCGGCGCGTCGGGAGCATGGGTCATTGAGGCGAAAAAAACCGCCGCTCGCCTCAGCGGCGGCGACGACACCTGGCGGGCGGCGCTGACGCTGAGCGCGCCGACGCTGACGCCGCCGCAGACCGCCGGCGCGCCGTTTGAGGCGGCGCTGGCGCGCACGCTTTCAGTTCGTCTCGCGTCCGGGCCCGGCGGCGAAACGCTCGACCTCAGCGCCGATGCAGACGGGGTGACAACCTCGGCGATGACCGAGGCGGGGCTTGCGGCGCGGGCGCGGATCACCGTCACGCAAAGCGCGCTCACAGAAGACCTCGCCGCGTGGCGGGCCGGCGGCGGCCGGATCGTGCTGCGCGACATCACCGTGACGCTGCCGGCGGCGAGCGCCCATCTGTCGGGGGCGCTAACGCTCGATGCGCTCGGATTTCCGGCGGGCGCGCTTGAAGCCGATATTGAAAATCCGGCGGCGTTTGCAAAGCTTCTGGGCGATTTCGGCGCGGTGACGCGGGAACAGGCCGCCGCCGCGCAAGCCGGTCTCGCCATGGCCGCCTTCACGCAGGGCGGCCGCCTTAAAGGGCCAATCGTGATCGAAAACGGCGTCGCCACGTTTAAAGGCGTGACGCTCGCCCGCTTGGCGCCGTTGCCGCTCCGCGCCGCACCAGCGCGCGCCACTCCCTGATAACAATACCCCCTGACACCATCACTCCCTCAACGGCGGGCTTTGCGGCGCGCTTGTGGCGGAATTTGCGGCGGGCTTTGCAGGCGCGACAGGTGCGAGCGGCGGCGCGCCAAAGCCTTTGTCTCAAAAGCAACGCGCCCGTCGCGGCCTTTGTCATTGTTGACCCTTTTGTGCTGGCGCGCGTACACCTTTGCGTCTTTGTCTTTTTTTGTCCCGCGCGCCGGCGCGGGGCGCCGCCCCAACCCATTCGGAACCCGCCATGTCCGCATCCGCCTTCACCCCTGAGGAAATCGCCGCCGCCAAGGCCTGGCCGTTCGAGCAGGCGCGCGCCTTGCGCAAGCGCCTTGAGATCTTTGAAAAGCGGGGCAAACCGAAAGAGGGCCCGGTGGTGTTTGAGACCGGATACGGCCCTTCGGGATTGCCGCATATCGGCACGTTCGGCGAGGTTGTGCGCACCACTATGGTGCGCAACGCCTTCCGCTTACTGACGGATGACCGCATCGAGACGCGGCTGATTTGCGTTTCAGACGATATGGACGGGATGCGCAAGGTGCCGCCGACGGTGCCAAATCCTGAAAAGCTCGAACCTTTTCTGCAAAAACCGCTCACCGATGTGCCCGACCCGTTCGGCACCCACGATAATTACGGCGCACATATGAATGCGCGGCTCTGCGCCTTCCTTGACAGTTTCGGCTTCGACTACGAGTTCGTTTCCGCAACAGCCCTCTACAAGAGCGGGCGCTATGACGAAATGTTGCGGCGCGCGCTCGTCAATTACGACAAGATCATGGATGTGATGCTGCCGACGCTGGGCGAGGAACGGCGCGCGACCTATTCGCCGTTTTTGCCGATCAGTCCGCGCACGGGCCGGGTTCTCTACGTTCCGATGAAAGCAACCGATCCGGACGCCGGCACCATCACCTTCGACGATGAAGATGGAACCGAGACGGAATTGCCGGTCACCGGCGGGCAGGTCAAACTGCAATGGAAGCCTGATTTCGGCATGCGCTGGGCCGCGCTCGGCGTCGATTTTGAAATGTTCGGCAAGGATCACGATCCGAACGCGCCGCTCTATTCGCGGATTTGCAAAATCCTGGGCGCCGAGCCGCCTGTTCAATATGTGTACGAATTATTTCTGGATGAAAAAGGTGAGAAGATATCGAAGTCGAAAGGCAACGGCATCTCCGTGGAGGAATGGCTGACCTACGCGTCGCAGGAATCCCTGTCGCTGTTTCAGTTTCAAAAACCGCGGGTCGCCAAAAAACTCTATTTCGACGTCATTCCGAAAGCGGTCGACGAATACTGGACCTTTGTCGATAAATATCACCAGCAGGAAGGCAAGGCGCGCCTCGACAATCCGGCATGGCACATCCATCAAGGCGCGCCGCCGGCCGCGACGCCGCCCGTTACTTTCGCGATGTTGTTAAATCTCGTGAGCGCGGCGGGCGACGCCGATCCGGACCTCTTGCGCGGCTTTATCAAGAAGTATCGCCCCGACGCCTCGGATGAAGAACTCGCCGCCGCCGACGGCATGATCGCCTATGCGGGGCGATATTTCGATGACTTCATCAAGCCAACCAAAAAATTCAGGACGCCGAGCGACAAGGAACGCGCGGCGCTTGAGTTTTTGTCGGCGCGCCTGAAAACGCTGGGCGACGGCGAAACCGAAGACGCCTATCAGACGGCGATCTTCGACGCCGGCAAAGCGCAGGCATATGAGAACATTCGCGAATGGTTCACCGGCTTTTACGAGGTTGTCTTCGGGCAGTCGGAAGGCCCGCGGCTTGGCCCCTTCGCCAAGATTTACGGCGCCCTTGCGACCGCGCAAATGATCGACGACGCGCTCGCGCGCGCCTGATGCGCCGCCGGTTGGGGCTTTGGTCCCGGCCATAAACAAGCGCTGGGCGCAGCCCCGGCGCCGCACCTGACGTCTGCGCGTAAACCATTGTTTTGAAAATCATAATGCCGGTTTTGGCAAACCACTCTCCTACGATTTGTAGGAAACTTTTCCCCGCCCCCGCCGCGCCGGGTTATGCTGCGCCCTCATAAAGTCCTTGTGGGAACAAGCGGAGCGCCCATGCTCGCCCGTTGCGTATCGCGGCCGGCGCCCCGCCTCCCTCAGGGCCGCGTCAGCCGGTCGGCCGCATAAGGTCCAGCGGAAGCGGCGGGCGCGCCATTGTAAATATTTTCTTCCGTGTCGGTATTTTTATGCTGTCCGGAAGAGCGAAAAAGACCCCCTGCGATGCGCGGCGCCGTCGGCGTCAGCCGGTTGCGCCCGCTCGCGGCAGGGGACGCCAGTCCGGCGGCGCAAGCTCAAACGTGTCCCATGTGAAACCGGGCGCGACTGTGCAGCCGACAAGCGTCCAGCGGCCAAGGCTTTCCGCCGTCTGCCAGGCGCCGGGCGGGACGATCGCCTGCGGGCGTTCGGCGCCGGAAACGTTCGGCCCGAGCCGCAAGGCGGTGACATCGTGGCCGTTTTCCGAAATCGTCAGCGCCAGCGGGCCGCCCGCGTAATGGTGCCAGATTTCAGCGGCGTCGATGCGGTGCCAGTGCGAACATTCGCCCGCCGGCAGGAGATAATAAATCGCCGTCGAGGCCGCGCGCCCGTTCACCGCCGGGCCCTCGTAGGTCCGCCGGTAAAAACCGCCTTCGCGATGGGGCTCAAGCTTTAAAAATGTGACGATGTCTTCTGCGGTGAGGTTTTCATTGAGATGCATGATCGAGAACGCTCCGCGCTTTAAGGGCCGCCGGCTTTGACGGGACGCCGGATTGCGGCGGCCGGTCGCCGCCAGGACCCGGCGGATTGCGGAAGGCCGATTTGATCATTGCCGGTGACGCGCCGAAACTCAAATAAACGGCACAATCGGAATGCCGCGCCGCAGCCGTTTTTCACAGCGGCGCAACTGGCGTTCATATGTCGCCGCAACGCCGGCGACGCGGCGCGCGGACCGCGCAAGCGTTTCATTACCGCGGAAGCTGCGCCGCCGATAACCGGCCCAGCCTTCATGGTAGGCGACATAATGACTGTAGGCGTCATCGAGCGAAATCCCGAGGCGACGGCGACTTTCAGCGCCGTACCAGGCGACAAAATCGGCGGCGTCGGAAAAACTGCGCCGGCTTGCGCCGCTGCGCCCCGTCGACCGCTTGTAGAGATCCCATGTGCCTTCAACAGCCTGCGGGTAACCGCGCGCCGATGAGCGCCGGGCCCCCGGAAATACAAACAAGAAGCGTTTGCGCGATGGTTTGGCGTCGGCGTCAAAACCGGATTCCTGACGAATGATC
>JBCBBT010000043.1:0-2638 GCA_038531315.1 Pseudomonadota bacterium | reverse complement strand
TGAATATGTTTTGGCAGGCCCCAGCGTTTTTCCGCGCGCCGCGTTGCGCGATACCAGCCGCCTTTGTCGTCGAAAATATCGCAGGCGTTGCCGACATTGTCCGGCGGCACGGACGCGCACGCCGTCACCAAAACCGCGCCGCAAACGAGCGCCGAAAGCATCCTGATAACGATTCGCATACCGACTTCCTAACCGCGCCCGCCGCAAATGGGCGCGCTCTTGCCCCGGGCGTGCGACGTCGCCCGTTCGCGTGCGAAAATGCCACAGGCGCAAAGCCCACGGCAAGCGCGAGAGGCGCAAGCGCGCGGCGCGCGCCGGCATTGCGGAGATGACCGCGCCTCAGCTTGCATCAACGCGGGCGACCGCGCCGTGAGCACAAACGGCTACGAGACGTCATTTGACGCGCGCGTTGAAAGACTGGCACTCGACAAAGGGCGCCGCTAATTTCGAATCAGGTGCGCCGGCGACCGCCGTCAAAACCCTTCACAACAGGTTTACCGGGTGACTTCCCGGCAACGCCTGCGCGACAAATTTGCGAGACGTATTTCCGGGTGGGCAAATTTTCTTTTTTTGTTCAGGCGTTTACATTTGCGAGGAAAATTCTGGCAAATATTTTCGACGCATACGGCTCAATCCGTTGTCGCATCGTCGCCGTATTCTTGTTACATTATTCGTGGGCACAGCCCTAAGTGACAAAATATTAAGGGCGTCGCATTACCTTCATGGACAGGTGATGGCGGGTGCGTGCGCCCTGAATTGAGGGCGCGCCGTTGGCGCAATGGCGACACCATGCGTTGGCGAAAGAAACGAATTCAGGGTCTGGCGACGCCGTAGACCAAATTGAGCAATGGCGGCGCCGGAAATACTGCGAAAGGCGGTGTAGGCGATAATGGCCCCGGCGATGATGCCCCGCGATAAGGCGGCCCCTAAGGTCAAGGCGGTCCCTAAGGTCAAGGCGGTCGAGGCCGCCGGATGTTTCGCAAGGCCTTTGGCCGCGCGCAACAAACGCCCAACACATCGTGGTGAGCGCACCCAAAAAGAGCCTTGCCATCGCCCCGCCCGTCCCCACATCCATAAAGCCGACGTCAACGGCGTTGAACGCGGAAGCGCCCGCGGAACTTGGGGAACGCATTCGCCGCGCCAAAAGCAGCGCACGCAGATTGGCGCGCTGCGCCGCGAATGCAGTGCGCGCATCGAGCGAGGCGCGCGCAGGTTTTCAGACTGTTTCCGAATTGCGGATTTCTGGAAGGCGGCGGCGACAGGCGCCCTCGCCTTTGTTCAGCCGGCGCGCCGGCGGTTGTTGAGTGAGTTTTTGTGAGGGTGAAAAACGGGTGCGCTTTACCGCGCAGCCATAACGTAAAGTGAGCGTGTGCAAATGACTGGTGAAAATCTCGACGTTTTCGATCTTTTTTCCGAAGGCTATCAGAAAGTGCAGGAAGAAGGCATGAGCCTTAGGGATTACCTCCTTGCGGCGCGCGATGACGCGATGCTCTACGCAACGCCGGCCGAGCGCATGGTCAAGGCGATCGGCGAGCCGCAGATGGTCGACACGTCAAAAGATCCGCGCCTGTCGCGCATCTTCTTCAACCGCACCATTCGTCATTATACGGCCTTTGACGGTTTTTACGGCATGGAAGACACGATCGAGCGAATCGTCTCTTTCTTCCGCCACGCCGCGCAGGGCCTCGAAGAAAAACGCCAGATTCTTTACCTCCTCGGCCCTGTCGGCGGCGGCAAGTCCTCGCTCGCCGAACGGCTCAAAGATCTGATGGAGACCGACCCGATCTATGTTTTGAAAGCGGGCGATGAAATTTCGCCGGTCTTTGAAAGCCCGCTCGGGCTGTTTCAGTCGGACGAATTAAAATCGCTGCTCGACGACAAATACGGCATTGAAAAGCGCCGCCTGACCGGGCTGATGTCGCCCTGGGCCGTCAAGCGGCTTGATGAATTCGGCGGCGATATCTCCAAGTTCGAAGTCGTGCGCCTGTTCCCGTCGAAACTGCGTCAGATCGCGGTGACAAAAACCGAGCCAGGCGATGAAAACAATCAGGACATCTCCGCCCTCGTCGGCAAGGTCGATATCCGCAAGCTGGAGCATTTCAGCCAGGACGACACCGACGCTTACTCCTATTCGGGCGGACTTTGCCGCGCCAATCAGGGCTTGCTCGAATTCGTCGAGATGTTCAAAGCGCCGATCAAGGTTTTGCACCCGCTCCTGACCGCCACGCAGGAAGGCAACTATGTCGGTACTGAAGCGCTGGGGCCGATCCCGTTTCAGGGGATCATTCTCGCCCACTCTAACGAAAGCGAGTGGGTCCAGTTCCGCAACAACAAATCGAACGAGGCGTTTCTTGACCGCATTAATGTAATCAAAGTGCCGTATTGTCTGCGGGTCACCGAAGAGCGCCAGATCTACGAGAAACTGCTCGCCCATTCGGAGCTTGCCGGAGCGGACTGCGCGCCGGAAACGCTTCAGATGCTGGCGCGGTTTTCGGTGCTGACGCGCCTGCGCGAGCATGAAAACTCAAATCTTTATTCGAAACTGCGGGTCTATGACGGCGACAAGCTGAAGGACACGGACCCGAAAGCGAAATCCCATCAGGAATATCGCGACGCCGCCGGCATCGATGAAGGCATG
>JBCBBT010000042.1:0-29203 GCA_038531315.1 Pseudomonadota bacterium | reverse complement strand
TTTTGGACGCCATCTCCGGCGGCGCGGCGCAAAGCTGGCAGATGGAAAACCGCGCCGCGACCATGGCGTCCAAAACGCGCTCGATATCAAGGCCGGCGTTATCCGCAAAATGGACGCCTTCCGACAGTCCCTGCAGGAGGCCGGCGATACAGATCTGGTTCACCGCCTTGCAGAGCTGGCCTGCGCCCGCCGCGCCGATATGAACGACCCGCTTGGCGAAGGCGTCCATCACCGGCTTTGCGATATCCATATGGTCGCTCTCGCCGCCGCACATGATCGACAACGCGCCGTTCACAGCGCCCGCTTCGCCGCCAGACACTGGCGCATCGATAAAGCCAATGCCCACCTGGCCCAATTCTTCAGACAGACTGCGCGCGAGCGCGGGCGAGGCCGTCGTGTGATCCACAAAGACGGCGCCTTTGGCGAGGACGCCTTTCACCGCGTCGACGATTTCGATCACATCAGGATCATCGCCAAGACACGCAAAAACGACGCGGGCCTCTTTTACCGCTTCCGGCGCGGAAGCGACGGCTGCGGCGTCGAATTCGCGCGCCCAGGCCTCGCGCCTTTCCGGCGACCGGTTATACGCCGTCACCGCATGCCCCGCCCGGACGAGATGACCGGCCATGTGATAGCCCATGACGCCAAGACCGAGAAAGGCGACTTTCATTATTCCGTCTCCGGACCGTCGTGGTAACGGCTCGCATAATAAATCAATGGCGCGCCGTTCACCGAGTCAAATTTCAAGACTTCACCGATCAAGATCACATGGTCGCCCGCCTCATGGCGATCAACCACCCGGCAATCAAAGCCCGCAAGCCGGCGTTTTAACAGCGGCGCGCCCGTCACAAAGACCTCGCTTTCGGCTTCAGAGGGCGGTCCCGGCTCGTGGGCGGCGAAGCGGTCGGAAATCGCCCGGTCGCCGGCGCACAAAACGCTCACCGCGTAATGGTCCGCCGCCATGAAGGCGCCAAACGTTGAGGCGCGCTTTTCGATGCACCACAATACCAGCGGCGGCTCCAGCGCCGCCGATGCAAACGAATTCACCGTAATCGCCACCGCGTCCTGATCAGGCGGCGCGCATGAAACGACGGTTATCCCGGTAGCGTAACGACCGAAGGCCGTCTTAAGGGGGCGATAGGGGTCGGCCATTCAAACTCTTTCCAGTTCAGCGCAGCGCCCTTACCGGCGCCGACGCTTTTCGCAATCCGTCGGCATGACAGATCACAGCACGCCTTTCAACATGAACGCCGCCCAATAAAAAGCGACGGTAACACATTGAAAAACTTAACGCTTGTACGTTCAGGACGGATAGCGGATTATGGCGGACTTCGAATTGGACAGAAATTGTCAACGCTCGCCGGGTGATCGCCAGTTTGCGACGCGCCGGTGACGGTGTGGTGAAAGCGTAGAAAATGGAACTGGCTGCTGCAGCGCCATGGCAAATGTGGGCGACGCTGGCGATCATCGCCGTCGGCGTCTTTTTCTACGTGCTCGAACGGTTTCCGCTGGAACTGGTCTCGGCCGCTATTCTTGTGGCGCTGTTGCTCCTGTTCAATTTGGCGCCCTTGCAAAATGCGGCGGGGGAAATCCTTTTGACGACGGAGGGCCTTCTGGCGGGCTTCGCCAGTCCGGCCCTTTTCGCCATTGTCGGTCTGCTGATTATCGGTCAGGGCATGTTCCAGTCGGGGGCTCTGGAGCACCTTACGGAGTATCTTCTCGGCGCCTATTCAAACCGCCCGCACCTGACCGTCGCAGCGGTGTTTTTGATCGTCATGGTGGTCAGCGCTTTTTTGAATAACACGCCTGTCGTGGTGATGTTCATTCCGATTATCGCGGCGATGGCGGCGCAGAGCAAAGTCCCCGCCTCGCGCTTGATGATGCCCTTGTCGTTTCTGTCGATATTGGGCGGCATGACGACCATCATCGGCTCGTCGACCAATATCCTCGCTGCGGAAGCCTACCGGAAAGCCGAACCCGGCATGGATATCGGTTTTTTCGAAACAACGCCCCTCGGCGTCATTCTCGCCGCCGTCGGCATCGTCTACATGTTCACCGTCGGGCGGCGCCTGATGCCGCAGCGCGTGAACCCGGACGGCGATCAGGAGGCCGAACGCGAGGGCAAGCAATTCATTGCGCAGATCGAAATCGGTCGCGGCCATCCGCTTGTCGGCGAGGGCCCCGTGGCGGGCCTTTTTCCGCAACTGCCGGATATTACCGTCAGAATGGTGCAGCGGCGCGATCGGGCGATCCTGCCGCCATTTGATGAATTTAAATTTCGCGTCGGCGACGTCGTTATTATCGCGGCGACACGCCAGGCGCTGACCAGCCTGCTCAAGTCACAGCCGGAAATTCTCGACGGACTGATGTCGGAAATCGACTTGCAGGATGAAGAAAATGGCGGCGGCGCGCGCGCGCAATTGACGCTTGTCGAGGCGGTCGTTGCGCCGGGTTCGCGCATGATCGGTCAATCGATCTCTCAGATCGGGCTCAACTTCAAAAACAACTGCGTCATTCTTGGTATTGAGCGGCGCAGCCGGATGATAAGGGCAAGGATGAACACGATCCGTCTGGAGGCGGGCGATGTTCTTCTGATCCTCGGCGATATCGGCGATGTGCGAAATCTTCGCGGCAATCGCGACATCCTGCTCCTCGAAAAATCAATGCAGGGCCTGCCTGATCCGCGTAATGCGCGTATTGCGGCTGCGATCTTTTTCGGCGTCGTCATCGCCGCGGCGACCGGGCTCGTGTCGATTTCAATCTCGGCCATCGCGGGGGCTATGCTGATGGTGGCGACCGGCTGCCTGAACATTCGCCAGGCCGCCCGCGCCGTCGACCGCCGGATCTATCTCCTGATCGGCGCGAGCCTCGCCATGGGGGCGGCGCTGCAGACGACCGGCGGCGCCGACGTCATCGGTCAAGCGATTGCGGACGGCGCCGGCGCGCTTGGGCCGGTGGCGCTGATTTCGACATTTTTCATCATATGCGCGGCCATGACGAACGTTTTATCAAACAATGCAACGGCAGTCTTGTTCACGCCGATTGCGGTCAGCGCGGCGCGCCAGGCGGGGCTCGACCCGCATGTGCTGGTCCTGACGGTGATTTTCGCGGCGAATTGCTCCTTTGCGACGCCCGTCGCTTATCAGACAAACCTTCTCGTCATGACCGCCGGACATTACAAATTCCGCGACTTTGTTGTGGTCGGCGGCCCGCTCATTATTATCATCTGGCTCGCCTATACGGCGATTGCGCCGATTTATTTTCGGATGATCGGGATGATCTAGCGAATTTATTTTCTGAGTTTATCGACAAGCGTTGCCGCTCGGATAATCGCCCGCTAAGATTCTGCGTGTAGGACACCGAGCATGCGCAACGAAGACATCAAGAAAAAATTCGGTCTGGAGAGCGGCGACTTTTATATGACCGCGCCGTCGCCATGCCCTTACCTGCCCGGTGAGAAGGAACGGAAGGTCTTTTCCTATCTTGGCGGAGCAGCGGCGTCGGCGGCCAATTCAGTGCTGACATCGCAGGGGTTCCGTCGCTCGCAGAACATCATTTACCTGCCGGCATGCGAAGCCTGCAAAGCATGCGTGCCGGTTCGCATCAATGTGGACGCCTTCGAGGCGACCCGTTCACGGCGACGCATCATGAACCGCAACGCCGACCTGATCCGGCGCATTCGTGGGCCGCGCGCCACTTCGGAGCAGTTTTCCGTCCTGCGCGGCTACCTTGATGCGCGCCACCGCAATGGCGGCATGGCCGACATGACCGTGCTCGACTACGCCTCGATGGTCGAGGAGACCGCCGTCGACACCGTGCTCATCGAATACGCCATCCGTGATGATGCGTCGGGTGCGGAAAAACTTGTGGCCTGCGCGCTGACCGACCGGCTCGCCGACGGGCTGTCCATGGTCTACAGCTTTTTCGACCCCGACCTGATGGACAGAAGCCTCGGCCGGTTCATGATCCTCGACCACGTCGCGCTCGCGCGCGAGTTTGATCTGCCTTACGTCTATCTGGGCTATTGGGTGGCCGGATCGGACAAAATGGCATACAAGCAAAGCTTCAGGCCGCTTGAAAAACTGACCGCCGCGGGCTGGGTCGCGATGACAGACTAGGCGTTTGTCGGCGCACTCGATTGGCGGCGGCGTCACTCCCTTCCGGCCGATAAGAAAAAGCGCGGGCGACCTATGTCTGTTCGGACCGCGCCCAGCGGCGGAAGCATGACAGACAGCCTCATTAATCGACGAAAACTTCTGGGCGCGGGCGCGATCGGCGCGACAGCGTTGGCGGCGGGATGCGATTGCGGCGACCACGCTGCGATTGCCGACGCAGCGGGCGCGGCGAGCGCGGGCAAGCGCCGCGACCTCAAAATGGTGACGACCTGGCCGAAAGACTTTCCGGGCCTTGGGACAATGGCCGAGCGCACGGCGCAATTTATCACCGAGATGAGTGGCGGGGCCATGCGCGTCACGATTTACGCCGCCGGCGAACTCGTCCCCGCCTTTGAATCCTTTGACGCAGTATCCGCCGGATCAGCCGATCTTTATCACGGCGCGGAATATTACTGGGTCGGCAAATCGAAAGCCTATTCCTTTTTCACCGCCGTGCCGTTTGGCATGACCGCCAGCGAAATCATGGCGTGGACGGAGTTTGGCGGCGGACAGGAATTATGGGACGAGCTGGCCGCCCGGTTTAACATCAAACCGTTCGCCGCCGGCAACACCGGTCACCAGATGGGCGGCTGGTTCAAAAAGCCAATTGAAACCGTTGAGGACCTGCGCGGTCTGAAAGTGCGCATGCCGGGCATGGGCGGCGAAGTCCTGCGGCGCGTCGGGGCCTCAGCCGTCGCCCTTTCCGGCAGCGAGATTTATCAGGCGCTCCAGTCCGGCGCGATTGACGGGACCGAATGGGTCGGCCCGTGGAACGATCTCGCTTTCGGATTCTACCGCGAAGCCAAATATTACTACTGGCCAGGCTTTCACGAACCGGGCGCGCAGCTTGGCGTCGGCGTCAATCTTGATCTGTGGAATGATCTTTCCCTTGCCGAACAATCGATCATTCGCGGCGCCTGCCACCAGGCGAACCATTTGTCGATCGCGGAATACGTCCACAACAACGGCACGGCGCTGAAGCAGCTGGCGGAAGACCACGGCGTCGAGCTGCGTCAGATGCCTGAGCCGGTCCTCGCCGCACTCGCCGGCGCCGCTCGCGAGGTATTGGAGGAGTTCGCCGCAGGGGATGATATCTCGCGGCGCATATTTGAAAGCTACCGCGCCGCCTTTCGCCGCTCGCAGGAGTGGAGCCGTATTTCCGACGAGGCCTATATGGCCGCGCGCCGAAAAGTTTTCTCGCTCTGAAATGGTTGCGCTCACCGGAGACATGCTGGTCTGGCTCGCCTGCGTTTTAGCCCTTCCCCTGATGACGGCGCCCCTGGCGATCTTGTGGTCGGGCGAGAGCCGCGCGTCAGCGGTCCTCACATGGCTTGGGATCACATTCGCAATCGTAACGGCGGGCGCCGTTTTCTCCCATCTCGCAGTTGATTTGCCGCGCTTCACCGCCATGGGCGCGCTGGCGGCGTCGGCGGTCTTGATGGGACTTGTCGTCGTGGCGCTTTCACTGGGCGCGGGCTTACGCCGGACGGTTTTCGCGCTTGCGGGCGCGTTCGCCGGCGCTGTGCGCGGCGCGGGGCGCGCGGTGATGTGGCTGTTGATCATCATGGCGATCGTTCAATTCATGATCGTCATTTTGCGCTACGTCTTCGGGATCAACTTCATCTTCATGCAGGAAAGCGTCACCTATATGCACGGCGCTGTATTCCTGCTCGCCGCTGGCTATGCGCTGCTGACGGACGATCATGTCCGCGTCGATATCTTCTATCGTTCGGCGCCGGCGCATCGAAAAGCCGCGATCGATCTCGCCGGCATCTATCTCTTTTTGTTTCCGTTTTGCCTGACCTTGTTGTGGGCGTCGACGCCTTATGTCGCCAACGCGTGGGCGGTGTTTGAGGGATCGACGGAACAGTCAGGCATTCAGGGCGTATTTCTGCTGAAATCGCTGATCGTCGTCTTTGCCGTACTCTTGGCGATGGCCGGCTTTGTCAGGGCCGTGGACGCAACCAAGACCCTGCGGCCATCGCTCGACGGGCGCCTTCATGGTTGAGGGCATGTGCTTTTGCGCCGCCGCCGGCTGGCTCGATATCGCCATGGTGGCGACGTTGTGCATACTTCTGCTCGCCGGATTTCCGGCCGCGTTCAGCCTTGCGGGCGTTGCGATCCTGTTCGCCGTGATCGGCCTCGCATTCGGCGTTTTCGATCTTGATTTTGTCCGGCCCCTGCCCCAGCGCATCTATGGCGCGGTGTCCAACACAACGTTGATCGCTGTGCCGATGTTCATCCTGATGGGCGTGATCCTCGAAAAAGCGCAAATCGCCGAAGAGCTCCTCGACGAAATGGCCAAGCTCTTCGGCTCCTTACGCGGCGGGCTAGGCATCTCGGTGACGCTTGTCGGCGCGCTCCTTGCCGCATCGACAGGCATTGTCGGCGCCACCGTCGTCACCATGGGACTGCTCAGCCTGCCGACAATGTTGCGGCGGGGCTATGATCCCGCCTTTTCCGCCGGCTCGATCGCGGCGGCGGGCACGCTGGGACAGATCATTCCACCCTCAATCGTACTCATCCTGCTTGGAGACGTCATTTCCAACGCTTACCAAAAAGCGCAACTGGAACAGGGCGTCTTCGCGCCGGAGACCGTTTCGGTCGGCGACCTGTTCGCCGGCGCGCTGATCCCCGGATTGATGCTCGTCGGGTTTTATCTGCTCTGGCAGGTTTTCGTCGCCGTCACACAGCCCTCAAAAGCGCCCGCCATTCCGGCGAGCGAAATGGGGTCGCGCCGGGAAGTTTTCGCCGGCGCTCTCAGGGTCCTGCCGCCGCCGCTCTTGTTGATTGTCGCCGTTCTCGGGTCGATCCTTGCCGGCGTCGCAACGCCCACAGAAGCGGCGAGCGTCGGTGCGGTCGGCGCGCTTTTGATTGCAGGGGCCCGGTCTACCGGGGGCCGATTGCGGTTCACCGGCGCCCTGCCCGTTTATGCGTCGGCGGCGGCGATTGGCGGGCTGATGATTCTCACGGCCTTTCTGGATTTGCGGCTCGGGCGCGAGGCGATCTCCGGCGCCGAGCAGGCCGGCATGATCATCGCTCTTTTGTTTTGCCTGATTGCGCCGTGGGGCGTTGCGGTCAGCTTTGCGCGCCTTTGGCGCGGGGGCACGCTGGCGGCGATTGTCGATCAGACGGCGCGCGTCACCACGATGGTGTTCACTATCCTGATCGGCGCTGCGCTTTTCTCGCTGGTCTTTCGCGGGCTCGGCGGCGATGAAACCGTGCGCGCCGCCCTTGACGCCGCGCCGGGCGGAATTGTCGGCGCGGTTGTCTCGGTCATGCTGGTGATGTTTGTTCTCGGATTTTTTCTCGACTTTATCGAAATCACGCTGGTCGTGGTGCCGCTTGTCGGCCCGCCTCTTCTGGCCATGGGGCTGGACCCGGTTTGGCTCGGCGTAATGATGGCGATTAATCTGCAAACGTCATTTCTGACGCCGCCTTTCGGCTTTGCGCTCTTTTATCTGCGGGGCGTTGCGCCGGACAGCGTCAGGACGTCCGATATCTATCGCGGAGCGATGCCGTTTATTGGCATTCAACTTCTGGCGCTCGCCATGCTGGCGCTATTTCCGGCGCTGGCGACATGGCTTCCGAACCTGCTTTACTGAAGGGCGCCCGGCGCGCCGCCGCCGAAATCGACAAGCGCCTCTACCCTTTTTTCAATCGACGGATGGGTCATAAATACGCCCGCAAAGGGTTTGGCGTTCACCACCATCATCTGGCGCACATCGGCGGGCGCATCGACTTCGCTTCGTCCTGAAATCTTGCGCAGCGCGGAAATCATTGCATCAGGATTTTTTGTCAACTCAACCGCCCCAGCGTCCGCGAGAAACTCGCGTTTACGCGACAGGGCAAAACGAATGGCGATCGCCAGCACATAAGCGAGAATGATCAAAGCAATTGCAACAATGATCAAAATCCCGCCGCCGCGGCTGTCGCCATTGCGCGAGCGCGTATGGCCGCCGACCCGCACACCGGTCCGGAAAAGCCCATCGAACAAAATCTCGGCAAAAAAAGAAAAGATGCCGACAAAGACTACCGCGACAATCAGAAGGCGGACGTCTTTGTTCATGATATGCGTCAGTTCATGCGCCAGGACGGCTTCCAGTTCGTCATCGTCGAGCGTGTCGATCAGACCGCGGGTCAACGTAATCGTATAACTCGCCTCACTGACCCCACTGGCGAAGGCGTTCAACGCCGCACTTTCAATAATATTGAGTTTCGGCATGGTCAGCCCGCGCGAGAGGCACAGATTTTCCAGCATGTTATAAATCTCTGGCGCCTCGCGCCGCGTTAAGCCTTTGGCGCCGACCGACGCCTTGACGATCTGCTGGTTCAACAGCCATGCAATCAGGAACCATGCGCCAGCCGCCATGAACGCAAGGGGCCACACGCGGCCCATCAGCTCGAACGCGACGGTTAAGCCCTCCTCGGGTGAGCGGATATCGTCGCTGAGGCCAACATAACCAACACACAACCCATACATCAAAACCAGCAGCAACAGCGGAAAGCCCGCCAGCAACAGGATCGATTTCAGATTGTTATTCCAGATATGGGACTGGAGGCCGAAGGCGCTCATGATATAGGCCGTTCTGAAAACGCGAATTCGGCGATCGCGGCGGCGTGCAACCTTGTCGTATCAAACACCGGCTGCGGCGCGTGGTCCTGTTCAATTAAAAGGCCGATTTCAGTGCAGCCGAGAATAACCGCGTCCGCGCCTGCGGCGGCGCCGCGCGCTATAATTTCAATATAGCTGCGCCGCGCTTCCGGCGAGATGACGCCGTTGACAAGTTCTTCAAAAATTACCCGGTCGACTTCACGCCGGTCGTCCGCTCCCGGAATTATTGTCTTGAGGCCGTATATCGCCTCTAGGTGGGGACGGTAAAAATCCCCCTCCATCACGAACGGCGTTCCAAGAACAAGGGGCCGTTGAACGCCGGCGTCGGTGAGCGCGTTGCCTAAGACCGTGAGCATATTGATCACCGGCGCGCCAACCGCATCGGCAAGGTCAAAGACCGCCATCTGGGTCGTGTTCGAGGAGATCGCCAGCGCATCGCAACCGGCGGCTTCCAGCGCGCGTCCGGCGCGTACGACCTCTGCTTTGAACGAAGGCCAGTCTTCGGCGGTATAGTGTTTCATCATCGTCCCGAAATCGAGCGCGTAGATGATGACTTCCGCCGAATGAGGGCGGCCGAGCCGGCGCGCCGCCGCCTGATTGATCAGGCGATAGTAAAAAACGGTGCTCTCGGGGCTGACGCCGCCGATCAGGCCAATCTTTTTGCTCGCACGATCCATAAAGCTCGCGCCCTGATGCGGACGTCGCCCGCCGCCGGCGCTGACGCGGTCAGTTAAAGGTTACTTCGGGCGCCGCCTCCAGAGTCGCGCGGCTCGCCTCGGGGATTTCGAAGAAATCGCGCTTCGAAAAGCTCCCCATTGGCGCAATGAAGTTGCCGGGAATCTGCTGGATGATCGTGTTGTATTCCTGAATGGCGTTGTTGAAGAAACGCCGCGCCGCCGCGATTTTGTTTTCGATATCGGAAAGCTCGCGCTGCAACTCCAGAAAGTTCGTATTCGCCTTCAGGTCAGGATAGGCTTCTGCGAGTGCAAACAGTTTCCCGAGCGCCGCCCCGAGGACCCCCTCGGCCTGTCCCTGCGCGGAAGGGCCCTGCGCCGCGACGGCTGAATTGCGCGCTTCAATGACTGCATTCAGCGTTTCCTTCTCGTGGCTGGCGTAGCCTTTCACGGTCTCAACAAGGTTTGGAATGACATCGTGGCGCTGTTTCAGCTGCACATCGACGTCCGCAAAGGCCTGATCGGCGCGCTGGTTAAGAGCGACAATACGGTTATAAATCGTGATCACGAAAACGATCGCCAGCACGACGATCAACACAAAAATCAAAAATCCATTCATGACGCTCTCCAACCCGGTCCGGTGTTTCTATTCCATATCCCGAATCGACGAGAATACAATCAAACCATTAGCCAGACTGGGAGCCTGACCGTTAGCCGGGCGTTACGAAGCCGGACAACACCAGGCTTATTGCGATCTCACTGAATTCCAGTGGCCTTTTTTCAACGATAGCAGAGACTTACCGCTCATTCTTACTGGTCAGCGTGACCATGGGTCGGGCCCGCCGCCGCCTGCGCGACCCGAGACCTCCCGGCGATCAGCCCGGCAGGTGACGCGACTGTCGATTCTCGCTACCCATGGGGGAAGAAAAGGCGCTTCGGGGCGTTCTTGAAATAAAAGACTGGCGGAGTTGTTCATGCATTCGGTGATCAAGGTTTTAGGCGTTTCGGTATTTCTGGCTGTTGCTGGCTGTGCAACGGCGTACTACGGCACGCTTGAAAAATTCGGGTTTGAAAAACGCGATATCCTCGTTGATCGGGTAAAGGATGCGCGCGGCGAACAGGCTCAGGCCCAAAAGACCTTTGCAAGCGCCCTGGAGGAATTCCGCACGCTCGTCGAGATCGACGGCGGTGAACTCGAGCGCCAATACGACAAGATGGACGCCTCCTATAAGCGCGCGAAAAATCAGGCCGCAGAAGTGCGCAGCCGCATCGATTCCGTCGATGATGTCGGCAAGCGCCTTTTCAAGGAATGGGAAAAGGAACTCGCGCTTTACGAAAGCCCTGACCTGCGCCGCCGCAGCTCAGAACAACTCGCCGCAACGCGCGGCGACTATCAAACCCTTCTTGCAGCCATGAATAAAGCGGCGTCGAAGATGGACCCCGTGCTTGAACTTTATGAAGATCAGGTTTTGTTCCTGAAACACAATCTGAACGCCCGCGCGATTTCATCTCTTGAACTTGAAAAAGTGAAAATCGAGGAACGCGTGGAAGCGCTGATCGCGGAAATGAACACAGCAATCGCCGAAGCGGACGCTTTCATCGCCTCAATGGGATAGCGAAGGACCGGAACGCTGATCGGGCTCAGGACGCAGGGTCCGACTGCGCCCGCGACAGAAATTTTGTCAGCACTTTTGCGTAACTGCCGGGCAGCATACGCTGCACGAATGAAATCATTTTCGCATCACGGCCAACGACGACCCGGCGGCGTCTGTTTGCGGCGCCGTTCAGAATAATCTCCGCTGCGCGCTCCGGTGTCGTGATCGCAGCCTTGTCAAAATTCGCCTTCATCTGATCATGGGACGCAACGCCTTCCGGCAGCGCATCGATGGTCGCGTTGTTGACAATATTCGTTGCAACGCCCCCCGGATGCACTGAGGTGACGCAAACGCCTTTATCGGAAAGCTCCGCGGCAAGCGTTTCAGAAAATCCGCGTACGGCGAATTTCGATGCGCAATAGTGCGTTTGCCCCGGATAGCCGATCAAGCCAAAAAGGCTCGAAATGTTGACCAGGACGCCGCCCGTATCGAGCAGTTGCGGCAGGAACCCTTTCGCCATCCGCACGACGCCGTAGAAATTAACGTCCATGACTTTTTCAAACGCCGTCATGGACATTTCTTCAAACGAACTGACGCGCGTCAGGCCCGCAACATTGAAAACGAAGTCGGCTGGCCCCAGCGCCGAGCGAACAGCCTCGGGATAGGCGGCGATAGCGTCCGGATCGGTCATATCGAAGACATCGCTGGTGACGCGATTGGACGCGCCGATCAGCGCTTTGGTCTCTTCAAGGCCGTCGCCGTCAATGTCGCTGAGCGCGAGCATTGCGCCCGCCTGCGCCAGCTGCAGGGCCATTGCGCGCCCGATCCCCGATGCGGCGCCGGTGACGACACAGACCTTATCCTTGAACACCGTCATAACCGCCCTCTGTTGAAAATCGACCACCGGACTTTGATGCAGTCCAGCGCAATCCTCAAATGATAATGGCAGACGCCCGCCTTGCCCCTAAGAGGCGACCGGCGCCCCGCGCAAAAGCTGGTCGGCGAATTCGCGCCATTCCTCCGCAGCCGCGCTTGCAAGCAATGGGCGTTGCGCAGATGCCTGCGGACGGTAGGGGTCGCCGGTGTCAAGCCAGCGCACGGCGCCGCCAAGCTCAGAGACGATCAATGCGCCCGCCGCGTGGTCCCACGGATGGATGCTGCTTGAGAGCCTGAAATCGACCTCGCCGCGCGCCATCTTGACGTAGCTGTAGGCGGAACAGCGGCTCGCGGCGCTGTCAAAGTCCGATGCGAGATTGTCGAGGATCGCCTCGCGCCACGGCTCTTTCAACCAACCGACTGAACGCATGCCGCGCGGGCGCTCATATTCACGCTCGGCGAACGCGGTTAAAGCCTCAAGCGCCCCGCCCCGCCAGTGCACGCCGGCGCCGCGCTCGGCGGTCATGGTCGCACGATCAGCCATTCCATAGATCCAGCCCATCACGGTCTCGCCATTTTCAACCAGCGCAACGATGACGCCGAATTCGTCTGAGCCGTTCACAAAGCTCCGTGTGCCGTCGATCGGATCGACAATCCAGAATGCGCCCTCTCCTTCAAGGGCGTCCAGAACCGACGGATCGCGCGCAACGCTTTCCTCGCCGACAAAATGCGCCGCCGGATAGAGACGGCTCAATGTGGCGCGAAGCGCGTCTTCCATCTCCTCGTCTATGTCGGTGACAAGATCATTGGCGGACGATTTGCGGCGAATCTTTTCAGGCGTCAGCGCCTTGTGGTGGGGCCTGATTACTGTTTCGGCGAGTTCGGCGATAGCGTCGGAAACGCGTTCCGCGTCGACGCTCATGCGGACCTCGTCTCTAGCGAGGCGGTCGCCAGCGCAGCGTCTTCGCTGACCAGCGCCAGCGGAAACCGTTTTTTGAACTGGCCGAGAACCTGCGGTGATAATCGCACGCGCAACGTCGTCATGCCTTCATTGATTTCGTTTTCAATATCGCCGCGCTCATGCAGCCATGCGCGCGCCGCGCCCGCGTCGCCGTCCATCTCGGCCGGCAAGCGCACTTCAAGGGTTGCGCGGTCCGCCGTAATCAAATGATCGATGATCGCACAAAGGCCTTCCACTCCGTAACCATTAATGGCGGAGATCGGCGCCTTGAGCGGGTCGTCGATTGTAAAAGAGACGTCGCCCTGTTCGAGCCGCGCCATCGCCGCCCGCGCGCCGGCGATCATGGCGTCTCGATCATCCGTATCAAGAAGGTCAAGTTTGTTCATCACTTCAACGACTGGCGCGGAATTATCCGCCTTGACGCCAAGCGCTTCCAGAACGGCAATCACGTCATCGCGCTGCGCATCGCTATCGGCGTGGGACGCATCGCGCACATGCAAGATGATATCGGCTTCCAGAACCTCTTCGAGCGTCGCGCGGAAGGCGGCGACGAGCTGCGTCGGCAGATCGGAAATGAAGCCCACTGTATCAGACATGATGACGCGCTGGCCGGAAGGCAAATCAACGGCGCGCATTGTCGTGTCGAGTGTTGCGAACAGCAGGTCCTTTGCAAAGACGTCGGATTGCGTCAGCCGGTTAAAAAGCGTTGATTTCCCCGCATTCGTGTAGCCGACAAGGGCGACGACCGGATGCGGCGCGCGTTTGCGTTTGGCGCGTTGCAGCGTTCGGGTGCGGCGTACCTGTTCGATTTTCTGTTTCAGGCGATCAATTTTTACCGCAAGCGCGCGCCGGTCGGCTTCGATCTGGCGTTCGCCGGGCCCGCCGAGGAAACCTGCGCCGCCGCGCTGGCGCTCCAGGTGGGTCCAGGAGCGCACGAGCCGCGAGCGTTGATAGGTCAGATGCGCAAGATCAACCTGGAGGCGCCCTTCGGCGGTTTGCGCCCGGGCGCCAAAAATTTCCAGGATCAGGGCCGTCCGGTCGAGAACTTTCGCGTTCCACTCTTTTTCCAGATTGCGGTGTTGGACCGGGCTCAGCGCTGTGTCGACGATAATGACTTCCGGCCGTCTTTCAAAACCATCGGCCTGATCGCCGATCGCCGCGACTTTTCCCGCCCCGAGGAAGGTCGAGGGCCGCGGCTTGTGGACCGGAACGGTTTCACCGGCCACTACGTCGAGCGAAATCGCCGCCGCAAGGCCCACCGCCTCCTCCAGCGAGGCCTGCGGATCGCGTGCGCGCGCATCGCCCGCCACGACAGGATGGATAACCATCGCCGCCACGGGGGCCGGCGCGGTTTCATGAAACGTGTTTGTCGTCAAACGACTGCTAACCCTCTTCGCCGTCCCAAAGCGTTATGGACTGCGAAGGCATCACCGTCGAAATCGCATGCTTGTAGACGAGCTGGCTTTGGCCATCCCGTTTCAATAGCACACAAAAATTATCAAACCAGGAGACAACGCCTTGCAGTTTGACGCCGTTCACCAGAAATATCGTTACCGGGATTTTGTCCTTGCGAACGCTGTTTAGAAAAGTGTCCTGAAGATTCTGCTTTTTTTCGCTCATTATCCGTTTCTCTTGCGCGAAACCAGGTCGCCATGGTGCTGCGGCGCACAATAATTGTTGCGCCGCTTCGCCAGCAACGCAACCAAAAATTGTTCCGAATTGTTCGCGCTTATTTTTCTAGAACTTCTACTCTCTCATTGGCGATTGTGAGCGATGTAGGCGTCGCGAAGCCTCAATGAAAGGGCGCCAGGTGCGCCATCTGATATTTCCTCGCCATCAATGGAGATGACGGGTGTGACAAAGTTTGTCGCAGATGTGAGAAAGACTTCACGCGCTTTTTTGGCCTCTTCCACAGTAAAAGGCTTTTCACGCACCGAGATTTGTAACGTTCGCGCGCAGTCGATGACAGTTTGTCGCGTGATGCCGCCCAGAATATCGGTCCCGAGCGGGTGTGTGACCAGCGCGCCCTCTGCGTCAATGATCCACATATTCGAAGACGCGCCTTCGGTGACCGCGCCGTTCTTGACGAGCATTGCTTCCAGCGCGCCGGACGCTTTGGCCGCCTGTTTCGCCAGCACATTCGGCAACAGTGACACCGATTTAATGTCGACGCGGCCCCAGCGGATATCGGGGTGCGAGATCAGCCGGACGCCGGCGCGCGCAGTCGCTTCCATCTGACGCATATCGATGGGCCGGGCCGTGACGATCAGCGACGGGCGCGCCGCGTCGGGGAACGGGTGATTGCGGGCCGCCGCGCCCCGGGTGGCCTGAATGTAGACGAGCGCGTCCTGGAGACGATTTTTGCGCAGCACTTTTTGCATGACGACGCCGAGCGCCGCCTCGCCGATCGGGGCCCTGATCGACAACGTCCCAAGCGATCGCCAAAACCGTGCGATGTGCCCGTCGAGGTCCCAGTATTTCCCGTCGACGACAACGCAGACTTCATAGACGCCGTCGGCAAACTGAAAGCCGCGATCCTCAATATTAACAGCGGCCTGGCTGAGGAGCCGGTAAGCGCCGTTGACATAGGCAATCCGAGACATGGTTCATGACCTCCAGAAAGCTGCGTTGAAGATCGCAAGCGCGACAACAGCCTCCAGTCGCCCGAGGATCATGCCAAGACACAAAATAAGCTTCAACGGGCCGCTAAAAACCGAAAAGTCCGATCCGCCGTCCGCAACCGCGATAACGGGGCCCGCATTGGCGAGAACCGAGATCGCAGTCGTGACCGACAACTCAAACTCATGGCCTGCAAGCGCGATAATCAATGTCATCGACGCCAAAATCAGCGTGAACACCAGGAAATGCACCCAGACGCCAAGCTCGTTCGCGACGGTCGGCTTGCGGAAAACGCCGCGCGGCACGACCAGCAGACGGATTTCCTCACGGGCGCGGCGAATAATGACGAGCCAGCGCAAAATCTTGAAACCGCCGGCGGCGGACACCGCCGAGCCGCCAATGATCACCGTCACCAGCGCCAGCGGCAATGTCGGGCCCTCGCCGATCAAGACCCCATTGGTCGAAAACAGACTGGCGGCGTTGAAAATCTGTGCGGGGATCAAATCAAGATCACCGGCGCCCGCCGCAATCCAAAAAATCACGCCGACAATGAAAATCGCAGCGAGATAGATGCCGGTTTCCGTGTCGCGATTGCGTGACGAGACGCCAAGCACTGACCGCGTCAACAAAATAAAGTTGGCGCCGCCCAGAACCATGAACGGCAACAGGACGCCGACAACCGGAAACGCATAGCCGAGAACTGATTTCTCGTTCGGGATCATCCCCCCCGACGCAATCATCGACAACGCCATGACAAGACCGTCGAGCACCGGCGCATCGGCGATCATCAGGCAGATAAAACAGATCAGCGTCAAGAGCAGATAGACCCCGACAAAGGCGCCGACCGCCTCTCGAATGGCGTGAAGATAGGAGTCCCTGTCGCCGCGCGAGAATGGCGGCAACAACGTGTCGATGCCGATAAAGGCCGGGCGAATGAAGATGGCGGCTGCGATTGAGATCGATGCAAGCCCGCCCATCCATTGCAGGACCGCGCGCCAGATCATGCCGCTGGCGTTTTGCCAGACGGCTTCCGGCGACAACCATCCCCCGGTGGTCGTCAGAGCGCTCACCGCCTCGAAATACGCGTTAATCGTCGGCGCGCCCTGCAGCATGAACGGAATGCTCGCAAAGGCGGGCCCGATGATCCACCAGAGCAGGATAACGATGATCGAGCCGCGCAAATCGGTTGTCGAACGGCGCTCCATCGTCGAATAGGAAAGCGCAACACCCGCGAATGCGGTGATCGCAGCGCCGAAAATATAAGCATCGGCGCCCGGCTCCCCCGTCGACAGCGCAACGAGAAATGGCGCACTCATGGCGGCGGCGAGCAGCAACAGCGCCGCTCCGAAGGCCCTGACGATGCCGGCGTAGTCCATTACGCCCTACTGAAAGAATTCGATACTGACGCGGAACATCTGTTCGACGTCTTTAACGTTTTCGCGCATCGCCATCAGGACAACGCGGTCGCCCGGATTGATGATGGTTTCCTTCGTCGGCATCACCACTTCATTGTCGCGGTAAACGGCGCCGATCATGATCCCTTCAGGCAGCTTTGCGTCGGCGAGCGGCTTATTCACCAGCGGCGATGTTTCAAGCGCGACGGCGTCGACGAGCTCGGCCTGGCCGTCCGACAGCGAGAAGACGCCCTTAATGCGTCCGCGGCGAATATGTTGCAGGATTGTCGAAATGGTCGTTGCGCGCGGATCGACAAACCGGTCGATGCCGACCGATTCCGCAATCGGGCCGTAGTCCTGATCATTGACGAGGGCCATCGACCGGCGCGCGCCTTCGCGTTTGCCGACAACGCACGCAAGGATATTGATCTGATCGTTGTTGGTGACCGATAGAACCGTTTCGGCGTCAGCAACGCCGGCCTCGCGCAACAGCCCCTTGTCCAGGCCATCGCCCTGCAGGACGACAGTGCGCTCCAGCCTCTCGGCGATATATTCCGCGCGCTTAACGTCTTTTTCGATCAGCCGGATCTTCATCGAGCCAAGCTCTTCAAGGCCCTTGGCGATATAGTACCCGATATTGCCGCCGCCGACGATGACGACCCGGCGCGCCTGACGTTCGGCCTCGCCGATGATTTCAATGGCGCGCGGCACCTCATCGCGATCCGCAATGAAAAAGACATCGTCGCCCGGTAATAACTGATCGTCCGCGTGGGCGCGCCACATCTTGTTCTCACGGCGGACGGCGACAATGGTTATCCTGAGGTCAGGAAACAGCTCCGCCACCTGACGCAAAGGCGTGTTCACGATCGGGCAATCTTCGCGCAATTGCACGCCGACCGCCCAGACCCGTCCGTCAACGAACGATTTTATCTCAAATGCGCCCGGCGTCGAAAGTCGCTGAAGGATCGCCTCTGAAACCTCGCGTTCCGGTGAGATGATGACGTCAATCGGCATATGATTACGACTGAAGAGATCGGAGTATTTCGGATCGAGATAACCAGTGGCGCGGATACGCGCGATCTTCGTTGGCACATCGAATAGCGTATGCGCAATCTGACTTGCGATCATGTTGACTTCATCGGAATAGGTCACCGCGATGATCATATCCGCCTCGCGCGCGCCGGCTTCGGCCAGAACATCCGGATAGGACCCATTGCCGACAACGCCGCGAACGTCGAGTTTTTCAGAAATGCTTCTGATCAACGGGCGCGACTGATCGATGACCGTGACGTCGTTTTTCTCCCGCGCCAGACGACGCGCAATCCCGAATCCGACGCGGCCGGCGCCGCAAACGATAACCCGCATCAGAGATCCCTCATGCGCGATGGACCGACTGTCGGCGCGCAGCGCTCAAAGTTGATCATGCGGGCGTGCTTTCCTGCCGCGACTGGCTGGTGACGCCGAGTGCTTTTAGTTTCCGGTGAAGCGCTGAGCGCTCCATGCCGATAAAACTTGCCGTACGCGAAATATTGCCGCCAAAGCGATTGATTTGCGCAATCAGATATTCGCGCTCGAAACGCTCACGCGCCTCCCTCAAAGGCAGCGCGATAATCTGTTCAAGGCCCTCGCCCGCCGGGATCGAAAGTCCGGAGTCCATGATCTCCGCCGGCAGGTTTTCACACGTGATATGCGCCTCGCCGTCGCGCGCCATCAAAATCAGCGTCCGCTCGATCACGTTCCGCAATTGCAAGACGTTGCCCGGCCAGTGGTAGGCCTGAAGCGCGGTCATCGCATCAACGGCAAAGGCTCTTTTGGGAAAGCCCGACGTCCGCGACAAGCGATCCACAAAATGGTCAATCAGCGGCGAGATATCGTCGCGGCGTTCTGCAAGCGACGGCGCCGCAATCGAGACGACGTTCAGGCGATGATAGAGGTCTTCACGGAAACATCCCTTTTCCGCTTCGGCCAGCAAGTCATGGGACGTTGTTGAAACAATCCGCACATCAACCGAGACCGGCTCGGCGCCGTTGACCCGCTTGAACCGTTGATCCACGAGCACGCGCAGAATTTTGCCTTGCGTGCCGAGGGGCATGTCGCCGACCTCATCAAACATCAGCGTGCCGCCATGGGCGCGCTCGAGAAGGCCGATCATTTTCGGCGATCCATTCTCGCCTTCGATGCCAAAGAGTTCTTCTTCCATGCGCTCAGGCGCAATAGTCGCGGCGCTGACAACAATGAAAGGCCGCTCCTGGCGCTGTGAATTTGCGTGCAAAAGCCGCGCGATCGTCTCCTTGCCGGCGCCTGGCGGCCCTGAAATCAGGACGCGCGAGCGCGCATCGGCAACGCGGTCGATAATACCGCGCAAGGAATTAACCGCCGCGGAGTTGCCAATCAGATCGGTTTCCGGCGCCCGCGCGCGCAATTCGGTGTTTTCGCGCTGCAATCTTGCGGCGTCGAGGGCGCGGCGCACGACGAGGACAAGACGATCAGCATTGAAGGGCTTTTCAATGAAGTCGTAGGCCCCTTTTTTGATGGCGGCGACAGCGGTTTCGATTGTGCCGTGCCCTGAAATAATAACGACGGGAAGTTCGGGGTGAATTTTCTTAATTTCTTCCAGAATCTCGATGCCGTCCATCGCCGAATTCTGAAGCCACACATCAAGAATAACGAGCGCCGGCAACCGTTCCTTCAGCGCACGGAAGACGCCGTCGGAATCGCCGGCGACGCGGGGCATGTATCCTTCGTCCTCCAGTATCCCCGAGACCAGTTCGCGGATATCAGCTTCATCATCGACAACGAGAACATCAATACTCATGATTTCATCTTTCCAGGCTCAATCGCTCTATACTCTTACTCGGCGGCGACGCTTGCCGCATTGCGCGTTTCGTTGATCGCCGCGCCGTCAAGCGGCAACACAATTGTCATGACGGCCCCGCTTGGCCCGTAGCGGTCGCTATCCCTGAACGCAAACGACCCGCCATGTTCTTCGATGACCTTGCGCACAATCGCGAGGCCAAGCCCCGTCCCCTTCTCACGCGTCGTCATATAAGGTTCCGTCAGGCGGTGGCGTTCGGCTTTCGGCAAGCCGACGCCGTTGTCATAGACATCGATCCTCGCGACGGCGTCGCCGATCTCGCCAGCGCTGACAAAGACGGCGATGCGCCCTTTTGCGTTGTCGCCGCGCGCAACGCGCGCACCGATAGATTCGCCGGCGTTCTTAAGAACATTGCCGAGCGCCTGCACAATCAAACGGCCGTCGCATTGCGCGAATAACGGGTCTGCGGGCCCGTCAATCGAAAACTCGATATCCGGGAATGCAACCCGCTGCGGGAAGACCGCAGATTTTACGATCTCCAGAATATCTTCCCGGCCGATCACCGGTTTCGGCATCCGTGCGAAAGAGGAAAATTCATCGACCATCCGCCCGATGTCGTTGACGTGGCGAATAATCGTTTCCGTGCACTTTTCAAAAACGTCCGGCGACGACGTGATTTCGTCCGCGTATTTGCGGCGCAAGCGTTCGGCGGACAATTGAATTGGCGTCAGCGGGTTTTTGATTTCGTGGGCGATCCGGCGCGCAACATCCCCCCATGCGGCGGAGCGCTGGGCGGCGACAAGCTGGGTGATGTCGTCAAACGTGACGATGAAGCTTCGCTCGCCGTCGGTCTCATCGGCGGCGATGCGCACGTTGAGTGTTTTGACCTCGCCGTCGCGTTCGACATCAATCTGGTCCGAGACTTCGTAGCCCGTATGGGCTTCGGCCGCCGCTAGCAGCGGTTGCAGCTCCGGCAAGACGTCTGCGATGGCCTTGCCCGTAAGCCGGCCCGGCTCGGCGCCGATCAGCTCCGCCGATGAGCGGTTGGAAATGGTGATCCGGCCATTCTCGGAAATCCCGACAACGCCGGCGGAAACGCCCGCCAGCACCGTCTCTGTGAACCGGCGGCGGGCGTCGAATTGCCGGTTGGTCTCAATAAGATCGTCACGCTGAGTTTGAAGCTGCGCCGTCATGTGGTTCATCGAGCGCGCCAGTACGCCCAGCTCGCCGTCGCGCTTTTGCACATCGACGCGCGCATCAAGCTCGCCGCTCGAGACCTTTTCGGCCATGCCGACAAGGCGGCCGATGGGGCGAACAATCCGTGTCGCGGCCCAGAGCGCCAGCCAGATCGCGCCAAACAAGATGATGATGGCGAGCAGAATATAGCTTGCAAAAAATACGCGCTCAATGCGCGAGCGGCTCTGTTTGGCGACGTTCCAGTCATCGCGCTGATCGCGCACTGCAAGAAGCCGCTGCGCCATTTGCGGAGTCACTTTTTTATATGTGATGACATAGCCGCTGTCGTAATTTGAAATTTTAAGGAGTGTGCGGAACATATCGATCCGCTGTTCGTCATTTAAGAAGAAATTGAATCGTTGGCTTGTCGGCGCGCCGGGTTCGAAATTCGCGTCCAGTTCGGCGAATACCCGCGCCGGCGGCAGGTTCAGCCGCACACCTTCAAGATTGACCTGCGCGATGATCTTTTTCGATCCATCCATCACAATGATCGCGGAAAGGTCGCGCGCCACCGCCTGATCGATTAGCGCCTGGCGATAAATGATCGGCGTGCGTGCGGGATTAATCCCGATTTGTTCGCGGTTGCGCAGATCGAAGACAAGCTGTTCGATATTCAAGGCCGCTTCGCCCGCTTTTTCGTTGAAATAGGAATTTGAAACGTTCAGCGATTCCTGGATGTAGGTGTCAATCCGGTTTGAGAACACTTCATTGAGGCTTGTTCTCAGGATCAGGAATGCAAAGAGATAGGCGACAATCGCCGGCACGACGGCGACAATCGCGAACATGCCGACGAGCTGCATATGCGTGCGCGACCCGGCGAGCTGGTTTCGTCGATCCGACCAGACGTGCCAGAGGCGCGCGCTGATTACCGCCATAAAGCTCAGCGCAATCGCGACATTGACAAAAATCAGCCCAAGGAGAAGGTCGCGGTTGATCGACTCAACGGACGGCGAAAGTAATACCCAGGTTGTTCCGAATGCGAACATCCCGGCGGCGGCAAGCGCCGAGGCCGCCATGACGTTGGAAACCATCCAGCGCCGTGCGCGTTTGTTCCGCGAACCGTCAAGCGCCGCAGCGGGATCGGTTCCCGACGGAGCAAGCGCGGCGTCAGCCTGCGGAGATGTTGCGTCCATTTACGGCGATCCCTGAAACGCAGGACCCGGCATTTCTGAGAGAAATTCCAAGCCCTCGGCGCGCGAACCGTTATTCAACCCCATCCGGTTCGCGAAGGTGCAATGCTTGTTGCGAAAAATCAACACAAATGTTGCAAATACGTCGCATGGGATTTCGACGGTGCAATCTCTAAGCCGCAGTCGCAACGCGTTCTGCACCGTCCGCGCAGGTCGCGCCAAATCGCTCCAGCGCTTCAAGCACGGATGTCGGCGACGACAACTGACAAATCGCGGCGCGTGTTGTGCGGCGCTCCTGCGCGCTCAGCGACGACGGCATGGCGTCGATGAAGGCGGACAAGTGTTTACGGGCCATACGAACGCCGAGGGGCGTCCCATAAAGCGACACCATATCTTCATATTGCGCGACCATCGCCTGCATCCGCACGGCGACCGGCGGCGCAGCGACCGCACCGCCGTCGTCGATAGCGCGTGCGATCGCGCCGGGCAGCCATGGCCGGCCGACGGCCGCCCGGCCGATCATGACGCCGTCCGCTGATGATTTGTCGAGCGCCTCGCGCGCGGTCTCGGCATCGACGATATCGCCGTTCACCACGACCGGAATCGACACAGCGTCCGAGACCGGCGCGACAAGGCGCCAGTCCGCCTCGCCTTTGTAGAATTGATTGCGCGTTCGACCATGAACCGTAACAAGCTGCACACCCGCCGCTTGCGCACGCGCCGCTAGCTCGGCGGCGTTCAGCGATGCGTGGTCCCAGCCCAAGCGCATTTTCAGGGTCACCGGCTTCGTTGTCGCCGCAACGGTAGCGTCGATCAGCGTCAGCGCATGGTCGAGATCGCGCATCAGCGCCGAACCGGAAAGCGCCCCCGTAACCTGACGCGACGGACAGCCCATGTTGATGTCGATAATATCGGCGCCGGCGGCTTCGGCGAGTTTGGCGCCCTGCGCCATCCAATGCGCTTCCCGTCCCGCCAATTGAACAATGAAAGGAAAGACATCGCCATCGCCGACGGCGCGGCGCACGACATCGGGCCGCGCCTTCGCCAGTTCCTCGCTGGCGACCATTTCAGAGACAACGCCGCCAGCCCCGAGCCGACGTGCGGCCCGCCGGAACGGCAAATCCGAAACGCCCGACATGGGCGCCAGAAACACCGGATTATCGAGCGCAATATGTCCGATTGAAATGGTCACAGCTTCCAATGTCGCCTTTTCTTCTGTGTGACAATATCCAATAAGACCCTTTAACAAATGTGTCGCGCGCACGCGACACGCAGGATAGCGCCCATGTCGGACGACGAAAAAGTGATCGCCATTATCGTTGCCGCCGGCCGCGGCAAGCGCGCCGGCGCAGGCGGACCGAAACAATACCGCACGCTCGCCGGTCGCTCGGTGCTCGCGCGGACGGTCGCCGCGTTCGTCGCCCATCCTCAAATCGATGCGGTCAGGGTCATTATCCATCGCGACGACCATGATCTTTATGAAGAAGCGATTGGGCCTCTCGCAGAGGACATGCGCGTTTTAAGCCCAGTCAACGGCGGCGCGGAGCGTCAGGACTCCGTGCGGCTCGGCCTTGAAAGCCTGTCAGACGCCGCGCCGTCGATTGTCCTGATCCATGACGCTGCGCGGCCGTTTGTTGATGCCGGCACAATCGCCCGGGTCATTGAGGGCGCGCGCGCCATGGGCGGCGTCATCGCGGCGCTCCCGGTTTTCGATACGATGAAACGGGCCGGCCCCGTGGATGCGCCAGATACGCTCGATGCTCCGCATAAAAACCATACCGCCCCGCCAATTGTCGACACCGTATCGCGCGATCGTCTCTGGCGCGCACAAACGCCGCAAGGGTTCCAGTTTTCGCCAATCCTTAACGCGCACCGCGCCGCCGCCGGCGCAACCTACACGGACGATGCGGCCGTTGCGGAGGCCGCCGGCATGCAGGTCGGCCTCGTCGCAGGCTCTCCAGATAACATGAAAATCACCCAGGCCGAAGATTTCGGCATGGCCGAATTGATCCTTGGACGCAAAGCAATGATGACAGAATTCAGAACCGGCCACGGCTTCGACGTGCACGCCTTTGAAGACGGCGACGCGGTGACTTTATGCGGCGTATCGGTTCCGCATATTCAAAAACTCAAAGGCCACTCGGACGCCGATGTCGGCATGCACGCGCTGACCGACGCGATTTTAGGCGCGCTCGGCGCCGGCGATATCGGCGATCATTTCCCGCCGTCCGACCCACAATGGAAAGGTGCCGCGTCGCATATCTTTCTGGAAAAAGCGCGCGATCTCACCCACGATCGACAAGGCGCAATCACACATTGCGATGTAACGCTGATCTGCGAGGCGCCGAAAATCGGCCCCCATCGCAACGCGATGCAAGCGGCGCTGGCGGACATTCTGGGCATCGAGGCCGGACGCATCTCGGTTAAGGCGACAACATCCGAACAGCTCGGGTTCACGGGCCGCCGCGAAGGGATCGCGGCAATGGCGACGGCGACGGTGCGATTGCCTTCAACGGACGACGTGGCGTGACGGGTCTTTCAGCAAAAGCTCAGGCGCTCGCGAAAACCGTCATCGAGCGGGCAAGCGCTCAGGGCAAGACCGTCACGACAGCAGAGTCCTGCACTGGCGGTTTGATCAGCGCCGCACTGACCGATGTCGCAGGGTCGTCCGCCGTCTTCGAGCGGGGGTTCGTCACCTACGCTAACGAGGCGAAAGCGCAGATGCTCGCCGTCGCGCCGGCCCTGATCGCATCCCATGGGGCGGTTTCGGGCGAGGTCGCCAAGGCCATGGCGCGCGGCGCACTTGTGCAATCCGGCGCAACGCTCGCCGTTTCGGTCACAGGCGTCGCCGGGCCCGGCGGCGGCAGCGCGGACAAACCCGTCGGCCTGGTCTGGTTCGCGCGCGCACACCGCGACGGGACGGTCCGCGCCGAACGGCGGCTTTTCGGCGGCGGCTCACGCGCATTTGTCCGTATGCGCGCGGTTGAGACGGCGCTATCGCTGCTTGCAACCGCGCTCTAGGCGCTGGCGGCGAAATATCGCGCAAAAGATTGCAGTCCGGCGCCCGTCTCGATACATGAGCGCTATGACCAAAGATCAAGCAACTACTATTCACGTCATCGGCGCCGGGCTCGCGGGCTCAGAAGCGGCATGGACAGCGGCGCAACGCGGCGCGCATGTGATCATGCACGAGATGCGCCCACATCGCGGGACGCAAGCCCACCAGACCGATCAATGCGCCGAACTCGTCTGCTCAAACTCTTTCCGCTCCGATGACGCCAGCGCCAACGCTGTCGGCTTGCTGCATGAGGAGATGCGGCGCGCGGGCTCGTTGATCATGGCCTCAGCCGACGCCCACCAGGTGCCGGCCGGCGGCGCGCTCGCCGTCGATCGCGAAGGCTTTGCCGGCGCTGTCACGCGGGCTCTGGAAGGTCATCCCAATATCGAGATCGTCCGTGAAGAGATTACCGGCCTGCCGCCGGAGGACTGGCGCAATGTGATCGTTGCGACCGGTCCGCTAACGGCGCAGCCACTCGCAGAAGCTATCCACAGCCTGACCGGCGAGGATGCGCTTGCGTTTTTCGACGCAATCGCGCCGATCGTTTACAAGGAAAGCATCAATTTCGATATCGCGTGGTTTCAGTCGCGATATGACAAGAAGGGGCCAGGGGGCGACGGCGCCGACTATATAAACTGCCCGCTCAATGAAGATCAGTATAACGCCTTTATTGCCGCGCTGCTCGCTGGCGAAAAAACCGACTTCAAGGAATGGGAAAAATCGACGCCCTATTTTGAGGCCTGCCTGCCCGTTGAAGTGATGGCCGAGCGCGGCCCAGAGACCTTGCGGTTCGGGCCGATGAAACCGGTTGGGCTGACCGATCCGCGCACTGGCGCGCGCCCGCACGCGGTTGTCCAGCTGCGCCAGGATAATGCGCTCGGCAGTCTTTATAATATGGTCGGTTTCCAGACGAAGCTGAAATACGGCGCGCAGGCCGACATCATTCGCATGATCCCCGGCCTTGAAGGCGCCGAATTCGCGCGGCTCGGAGGCATCCACCGCAATACGTTCTTGAATTCACCGGTTCTGCTCGATCCGACCCTTCGCCTTAAGGCGGCGCCGCATTTGCGGTTCGCCGGACAAATCACCGGCGTTGAGGGGTATCTTGAAAGCGCCGCTGTCGGCCTTCTCGCCGGGCGGTTCGCCGCCGCCGAGGCGTTGAACTGCGAAACGCCGCCGCCGCCGCAAACAACGGCTTTCGGCGCCTTGCTCAATCACATTACCGGCGGCCACCTTTCCGGCGGCGCCGGCGGGCGCGGCGCGTTTCAACCGATGAATGTAAATTTCGGGCTCTTCCCGGACATTGCTGTCCCAAGAACCGATGAAGAAGGCAGGCGGCTAAAAGGCAAAGAAAAAGGGCGCGCGAAAAAGCGCGCTTTGTGCCAGCGGGCGCTTCAGGACGCCGACGGCTGGCTGGCCCGGGACGCGCGCGCGGCGGCGGCGACGCAAGAAACGGCCGCATAACGCCGCCGCAATCACGCGCTCGCATGACACGGCCCTTCTCCGACGCCCAACCAAAAAAAGGGAGGCCACAGCGCAAACGCTGCAGCCTCCCCCCATTCAGCGCGACCTTGGGGGAGAGTTGCCGCACCTTAGGGACCGTGAATTAGAAATTCCGGGACTGAAGATGATTCGATCCACAATTTAGGACTATCGTCCGATTATGTAAACCGGATAGTTTCTCTATGAAAATGCTTTTCATTGGTCAACCGCGTATTCAAAAAAAAGATTCCCGGTTAACCTTGTCGTCTTGAATCGACGCCGTACAGACGCGACGACAAAATGGGGAGCAAAAGACCAGTGGAGCAGCCGAGCGCGCAACGCGCCATTGAAACCATAGAAGGGTATCTGGCGGAGTTACGCGCAAATCGCCCGGGGGCGCAGTCGGTCGTCGCCCGCTCCGCCAAGGGCGCCGGCACGGTTCAACAAATCCTTGCAGGCGCCCACACCGTGTTCGTGCGCGACGGGTATGCGGGGCTATCGTTTAGAAAAGTTGCGCAAGAAACAGGCCTTTCGGTCGGCAACATCAACTATTATTTCGCCACCAAACAGGCGCTTGTGGTCGCCACCCTGCAAGAAGCGCTGATCGGCTATCTCGAAGCCCACGTCGCGCACTTCACCCAACACCGGGGCTCTCCGGTTGATATTCTCCTGAGCGTTGTCGGCTTTTATGTGCGCGACAGCCACACGTCGCATCCGCTGTTTTTTCAAATGTGGGGCTACGCCGGCGCCAGCGACGAAGCCAAGGTCGTCATCCGCGATTTTTATCGACCGATCGGCCGCTTCATCTATCACCTTGTTCGCGCCTGCAATCCGGCCTTCGACCACGAAGAGGCGCGCGACATCGTATTTCAGATTTTCAGCCTCGAACAAGGCATGAAGCTCTTTATCGGCATGGGCCCGACCGACGATATTGCGATCAAGAAAGCCGAACAAACGATCCGGGAAACGACGCGCAGACTTGTCGGCGCCGCCGCACCCGCCTCGGCAAAGCTTGCGCTCAATTCATAACCCGCCTAGCACCCTCGGCTTATGACGTCCCGGATCCCAAAGACCGCCCCCGCCCAGCCGGACCTTTCCAGCAAAACCGCGCTGGTGACAGGCGCATCGCGCGGCATCGGCCGCGCCGCCGCCCTGACGCTGGCGAAAGCGGGCGCGCATGTGATTGCGCTCGCGCGCACGGTCGGCGGCCTTGAAGAGCTCGACGATGAAATCAAAGCGCTCGGCGGCACGGCGTCGCTGGTGCCGGCCGATCTTGGCGACGACAAGGCGATCGATCAGCTGGGCCCCGCGCTTTCCAGCCGGTTCGCCTCGCTTGATATCCTTGTCGCGAACGCCGCCGCACTGGGCGAGCTCGCCCCCCTGCCCGACATAGCGCCGTCGGTTTGGACAAAGACGATCGACACCAACATCACCGCAAACTGGCGCATGCTGCGCACGCTTGACCCGCTGCTGCGCGCGAGCGGCGACGGACGCGTTGTCTATCTGACGTCGCGGGTCGGCGGCGCGGAAGCGCGCGCGTTCTGGGGACTTTACGCCGCCACAAAAGCAGCGGGCGAAATGATCGCCAAGACCTATGGGCTCGAGGCGAAAATTGCCGGCGTCAAAGTTGCGATTGTCGACCCCGGCGCCATGCGCACCAAAATGCGCGCACAAGCGATGCCGGGCGAAAATCCTGAAAGCCTTCCGCATCCCGACGAAATTGCGCCGCTGCTTCACTATGCGCTTGGCGATGATTTTTCCGCCGACGAAATCGACGGCGCCGCCCGCCTCGTCTTCCGTGACTGGAAAGCCGCCGGGCTCGTCTAATTGCGGCACACTCACCGCCGCCAGAAACTCAGCGCTCCAGTTTGCACGGGGTCGCGCAAACGACACATCGATGTCGCGCGTTCATGCGACGCACAGAACAGCGATTGGCGTTGCGCTCGGGGAGCTCATTATTGGCGGGGCGGTGGACGTAAAGCCATGCAGAATTGGATGGATAGCATTGGCCCATTTCGTTCGTTCGATCGAAAGAGGCCTAATGGCGGCTTGATCCTCAGGGCGGACGTTAGCCGCCCCCAGATGTTCTGCAAAACAAATAATCTGGCGTGCTCTGCACTGATTAGGTTCAATTGACTACAGCAGGTATACGTTGGCGAAATTTCTGGAGCCAATGTGGTATGGAAAAACAAAACCTTGAAGAAATAAGAACAACTATTGCTCAAGCTGCTCTCGACTCGAATTTGATAAGAATCCGAATTGAGCTTGCTCATTTAGCATCAACTACATTCTTAGAGCTCGGCGAAAAATTACACGTAACTGGACACATAATCGGTGAGGATCGAAATTCGGGCTCATCGCCATTTGGACACGGGTCGGATGAAGTTGTTGGTGTTGGCATCCTTCTTCAGATTGCTGGTCACTTGGCAGTTTCGAGTTCAAAACTATTGATATCAGATAATCCGTACGCAGGTGCGGCATTACTGCGCCAGGTAGTAGAGGTAGAGTACCTGGCTTGGGCTTTTGAGACTCGTGATGAAGATTCGCAACGTTGGCTACGAAGCGACAAAAAACTTAGGCTGACTGATTTTTCT
>JBCBBT010000041.1:0-29368 GCA_038531315.1 Pseudomonadota bacterium | reverse complement strand
CGGCGACCTGAGGGGGTGTCACTCCTTTCAATTCTGTCGAGGAGGAATGAGAAAAACGCATAAGGCCCTTCATGGCGCGCAAACTCTATGAGCGCCTCGGCGCCTCGTCAGCAGAACCCATCAATGAATTTCTGCGCATGGCGCTTGAATTTGAATATGACCATACGCGCAGCCTCCGGCACTTTGTTTCGTGGGTGGAGCAAAACGCTGATGAAGTAAAACGCGATCTCGAACAGAGCGACAATGTCGTGCGTGTCATGACGGTCCATGGGGCCAAAGGCCTTGAAGGCGAAATCGTCTTTCTGCTCGACGCCCATTTACGCCCGAGCGCCAATAAGCTCGGCCCCCTTTTCTGGACGCCGCCCGTCGACGGCGCCGCTCGATCGGCGTCATTGCCTTTAATCTCTCCATCAAAAGCCAGCGACGGACCGCTCCTGGAAACCGCGCGCACGCGCGCGCAACGCGACGACTTCGACGAATACCGGCGTCTTCTCTACGTTGCGGCCACCCGCCCGCGCGAGCGCCTCTACGTCTGCGGCGTGGAACAGGGGAATAAGAAGAATCAGGAAGACAAAATCGACAGCGAAAAATCCTGGCGCCAATTATGTACGCAGGCTTTTGCGAACCTGAAAGGCGCGCGCACAGAGCCGTTTGGCGAATGGGCCGGCGATCGTCTGGTTTATAGCGCGCCACAATCGGCCCCCGTCGATGCCGAAACAACAACGCCGGCGTCGCCGCCGCCAGAAATGCCCACCTGGCTGTTTTCGTCCGCACCGCACGAGCAACCGCGCCGCCGGCTTGCGCCGTCGCGTCTCGCCGATCACGCCGAGGCCAGCGCCGAAGGCGGCCTTGACGAGACCGCTGCGTTTTCACCGTTGCGGCCGGCAGACGCCGCGCGCCGGGGAACCGTGCTCCACCGGTTGCTGGAACTCCTCCCCGATCTTCCCCCTGAAGCGCGCGTTGACGCGGCGGACAAATTACTCCTGCGCCATGCGGGGGAGTTTGAGAGCGCTGAACGCCGTCGATGGCGCGATGAAGCGCTCGACGTTCTTCAGACACCTGCGTTTGCGGCGGTGTTCGGCCCGGGCTCGCGCGCAGAGGTTTCAATCACCGGACCGGTCATGGCCTTAAAACGGGCGGACGAAGAAAAACCGCCGATCATCTCTGGCCAAATCGACCGGCTCGCAGTGCTTCATGATCGCATTCTCGTCGTCGATTACAAAACCAATCGGCCGCCGCCGCAGGACGTGCGAGACATCGCCCTTTCCTATCTTGCTCAAATGGCGGCGTATCGTTCACTCTTACGCGACCTTTATCCGGGCAAAACCGTGGAGACAGCATTGCTGTGGACATTCGAGGCAAGGCTGACGCCGCTTCCAGACAGGCTTCTTGATCACAGTCTTGAGCGATTGCGGCGATGATCGCCTTTTCAGGTTGAACCCGACGCCAGAGCGCCTATTTTCAGGCTTCAAATCGCGCCGAATTAAGGCGCGCCCAAGAAATCAAAAAAAGCCCGGCAGGGCAGGAGTAACCATCATGGCGACCATCGCAGTCACAGACGCCTCCTTTGAAACCGACGTCGTACAATCGGACAAACCTGTTATTGTTGATTTCTGGGCGGAATGGTGCGGCCCTTGTAAACAAATCGGGCCGGCGCTTGAGGAACTTTCTGAAGATTTTGCCGGCGCGCTTACGATCGCCAAGGTCAATATTGATGAAAACCCCGAGACGCCCGGTAAATTTGGTGTGCGCGGCATTCCCACACTGATGATTTTCAAGAACGGCGAACTGGCCGCCACCAAAGTTGGGGCGGCGCCGAAATCAGCAATTGAAGCCTGGATCAAGTCAGAGCTTGGCGCCGAAAAAGCGGCCATCGCCTAAAGCGCCGACGGCTTATCGCTATCCGTTTTCAGCGAGAATTTCACCAGCAAGATAGAGCGATCCGCCGATAAGAACACGAAGCGGCTCTCCGCCTTGTGCGCCGTCGCAGATTAGCGCCAGAGCCTCAGCGACGGAAGCGCATGGATGCGCCGGCAGCCGGGCGCGCTCAGCGGCGCACGCCATGTCATCGGCGCACGCTGCATGCGCATGTGAAGAGGACACCGCGAAGACCGCTGAGGCCACGCCTTCGAAGGCCGCAAAGTAACCTTCAGCATCTTTATTGGCCTGCAACCCTGCAATCAGCACAAACTTCGCTGGCGCGCGCTCCTGGAAATCGGAAAAAGCGGCGGCAAGCGCGCGCGCCGCATGCGGATTATGTCCGCCGTCAAGCCATAATTCCGATCCGGGAGGCGCTGACGCCTGAAGCTGATCGACTAGCGGGCCGCGCGTCAGGCGCTGAAGACGGGCCGGCCACACAGCATTCTGCAACCCCTTTGACAGCTCTTCGTCGCTCAACCGGGCGCCGGCGGCCTTGAGAGCGGCAATGGCAAGCCCTGCATTCATTGTCTGGTGCGCACCGAAAAGGCGCGGCGGGGTAAGGTCGGCGAGCCCGTCATCGTCCTGATAGATCAGGCGGCCCTGTTCAGCGTAGGCGTTCCAATGCGTTCCGAAGGCGAACAAAGCCGCGCCGCTCTCATTAGCGCAGCGCTCAAGCGCCGCCATGGCTTCCGGCGTTTGCGGCCCCACAACGGCCGGCGCATCCTTCTTGAAAATGCCGGCCTTTTCAGCGGCGATTTTCGCCAGCGTATCGCCAAGAAACTGTTGGTGGTCGAGCGCAATTGGCGTCACGACGGCGCAAGCCGGACGATCGATAACATTTGTTGCGTCAAGACGGCCGCCAAGGCCGACTTCCAGCAGCACGTAATCCGCAGGCGTTTCATCGAAGGCCACGAAGGCGGCGCAGGCCAAGGTTTCGAAAAACGTCAACTGATCGGCGGCGACTGCCGCGTCGACCCGATGCAAAATATCCATGAAAGGGGCGTCATCGATGGCGCCGCCCGCAAGCACAATCCGTTCATTATACCGAACGAGATGCGGCGAGGTGAAAACATGCGTTTTGGCGCCCGACGCCTCAAGTGCGGCTTTCATGAAAGCAATTGTCGACCCTTTGCCGTTTGTACCGGCGACGTGGATCGTTGGCGGCAGACGATGGTGCGGGTTGCCAAGCGCCGACAACGCCGCCTCAACGCGAGAAAGCCCGAGATCGATCAATTGCGGGCGCCGTTCGGCGATGGCCGACAACGCCGCGTCGAGCGCGGCTGCGTCATTATCTAAATACTGTTCGGCGTCGTTCACGTAATGGCGTTCATTTGGCGTCAGTTAGTGCGCGGCGGTTGGTGCGCGTCATTTCCATACGGCGTCCTGCCAAAGGCGTGCAGTCATCTGCCGCGGGCGGCTGCATCGAAAACCCATTGGGCTGCGCCATTAAAGGCAGGTTCGCTGTTCTCAGGCGCCTCTACTCGGCCGCCTTATCGAGCTTTTCAACGGATTTGCCGGGTGCGTCAGCCTGCACGCCGTCACTGGGCTCATCGCCATTCTGCGCGACGGCGTCGCTTCCAGCGTCATTTGCCGCAAGATCAGACGCCACGTCCTGGGCTTGAATAACGGACTTATTCTGCGCCGCCGGTTCGATCATATCGAGCGTCGCTTCTGTATGCACCGTTTGGGCCCCGCTCTTTGTCAGCACGCGCAACAGCTTTGCAATGGAAGATTTTAGCTGATGGCGATGCACGACCATGTCGACCATGCCTTTTTCCTGCAAGAATTCAGCACGCTGAAAACCTTCAGGCAACTTTTCGCGGATCGTTTGTTCAATCACGCGCGCGCCCGCAAATCCAATCAGCGCCCCGGGCTCGGCCATGTGTACGTCGCCTAGCATGGCGTAAGAGGCTGTAACGCCGCCCGTTGTTGGGTGGGTGAAGACCACGATGTAAGGCAGGCCCGCCTCTTTCAGCATCTGCACCGCCACGGTTGTCCGCGGCATTTGCATGAGCGAGAGAATGCCTTCTTGCATCCGGGCGCCGCCCGATGCGGTGAATACAATCATCGGCGCCTGATCAGCGACGGCGCGTTCGGCGGCGGCGACAAACGCCTCCCCGAGCGCTGTCCCCATGGATCCGCCCATGAAGGCGAAATTCTGCACAGCCACGACCGCAGGGGCGCCCTCAATCGTTCCCTTGCCAACCGTCATGGCGTCGGATGCGCCCGTCCGTTTTCGATAATCCTTCAGCCGATCAATATATTTTTTTTCGTCCTTGAACTTCAGGGGATCAACAGGCGCTTGCGGCGCGGAAATTGGCTCATAGGCCCCGTCATCGAAAATTAATTTGAAGCGCTCATCGACAGGCAATCGGGTGTGATGGTTGCACGATGGACAAACATTCTGCGCGGCCTCGAAATCGCGATGAAAAATCATTTCGCCGCAGCCGTCGCATTTGACCCAAAGCTTATCGGCGTTGTCTTCCTGTCTTTTCAGAAAACTTTTGATGCCCGGGGGCGTAATATTCGACAACCAATTCATAGGTTGGTTCCTAACTCACTATTCAATCGTCCTAACACCGCCCTGAGGGACGTCACGGCCGCTTTGCCTGCATCGCCGCCAAGATGTAGTTATTCCGCCGCAGATCGCGACCCCTTTACGGCTTCAGCAAGATCGCGCGCGCGGCTCAATACACGGTTAACGATAGTATCGCTGGCACCGCCCGGGCGCTCAAGACCGCCATTTTCGCCAATTTCCGCGGCAATTTCCTCAACAAGCGCGGACCCTACAACCACAGCATCGGCGAATTTCGCAACTTCTCCGGCTTTTTGCACCGTTTTGATGCCGAAACCAACCGCGACAGGCAGGCCCGAACGGTCCTGAATGCCGCGAACGGCGGCCGCCACAGCGGCTTTATCACCCGATTTCTGCCCGGTGATCCCGGCGACGGACACGTAATAGATAAAACCGCTCGCGTTTTTGAGGACCGCTGGCAGCCGCTGTTGATCCGTCGTTGGCGTCGCGAGGCGCACGAAATCGAGGCCCGCTTCCAGCGCCGGCTGGCAAAGGGCGGCGTCCTCTTCAGGGGGCAAATCGACAATGATCAATCCATCGACCCCGGCGGCCCGCGCATCAGACAGAAATTTCTCGACGCCGTAGGCCAGAAATGGGTTGTAGTACCCCATCAAAATCACCGGCGTGTGATCGTCTTCTTCCCGAAAAGACGCTGTCATCTCAAGTGTTTTGCGCAAAGTTTGCCCGGCGTCGAGCGCGCGCAGCCCGGCCGCCTGTATCGCCGGCCCGTCGGCCATGGGATCGGTGAAACAAACGCCAAGTTCAATCAGATCGGCGCCCGCCGCCGGCAAGGCCTTCATCAGCCGCAACGACGTTTCACCGTCCGGATCGCCCGCCATGATGAACGGCACGAAGGCTGACCGGTTTTGTTTTTTCAGCGCCTCAAAGCGCGCGGCGATACGGGACATAGAATTTGCACTTCACAGATACCAGCGTGATGCCCGTAGCGCGGGCGGCGCCAAAAGGAAACGCATGAAGCGCCCTCATGTGGTCGCGGCGAGGGTTTTCTTTGTCAGGAACAGAGCGCTGAATTGATCTCGTCGCGGCGTTCGGGGGCCCAACCGGCGAGACCATCCGCAATCTCACACCGTTCTTCGGCGGTAACGCGCGCGTCGCCTTTCAGATCGGCGATGATTGCTTCCACGGTGTCTTCGCCCTCAATGACTTCGATGCCGCCGTCACTTTCAGTGTCCAGCCGCAGGAGCCGGGCGTCGGCGCCATAATGTGGCCAATCCGGCGTACCGGCAGCGTTCGGCGCTCCGTCGCGCGCGAAAGCGGCCCAGTAGGCGCCCATGGCGCGGCTGAGTTGTTGTCTGGAAGCTTCGGTTTTTTTGGTGAAGAGAACGCGATCGGCGTCGCCGAGCAAGCGGAACCGGTTCAGCACAAATGGAATTTCAACAGCGTGCGCCGCACCCAGCATTTTCGCCAAATCCATCAGAAAAAATCTTCCGCCTTCGTCCCAATCGAAACGATATGCGTAGACCGCCTCATGGCCGGCGTCCGCCATGGCGCGCGCCGGCTCGTCAACTGATCGCACCCGCCACATGCGGCTTGAGTATTCCGCGGCCGCGTCATAAAGCGCCTGATCACGGGCGACAAAAAATGCCCCGAGAACCCTTTTTGTCAGCCTGTCGTCGAGTAAATAAAAGAGTTTCATTTCATCGCGATTGACGCCCGTAATAATCGGCACCGCGTTGAAACGCCCGGTGCTGGCGAACGCGTCACGCATCGGCGCTGAAGGCAAAACGACACCATCTTCAATGATGCGCGGCAGCTCGATAAATCCGCCTTGCAACGGATAAGCGTCGAACACGTCTTTCACGCGTGCCGACTGAAGCGCTTCAACGCTCCCGCCGAGTTTTGCGGCGATCACCGACCCGGCGCCGATCTCATCGCCGGTCGCACCCTCCGCATCGGAAAGCGAAACGCTGGCAAAGCTGCCGGATTGAATGATGGCGCGATGGAAAAGATCCGAAGCAAGCGGCGTCGCAAGCAACGAGACGACATTATGCCCGCCGGCGCTTTCGCCGAATATTGTGACATTCCCAGGATCGCCGCCAAAAACGGCAATATTGTCGCGCACCCATTCGAGCGATGCGATCAAATCGAGCGTCCCGAAGTTAGCGCTTTTGTCGCGCGGCGTTTGCGCGCTTTCGCGCAATGCGCCGTATGCGAACCATCCGAGCGGTCCGAGGCGGTATTGCACAACGACGACAATGACGTCCTCATTTTTCGCGAGACGATGAGCAGGATAAAGATCAGCGCCGCCCGACACATTGCTGCCGCCATGGATCCAGACCATTACCGGCAAAGCGCGACTTTCCGCGTTGGGTGGGGCGTAAATATCGAGGGCGAGACAATCCTCCGAACCGACAAGCGCGCCAGGTTCTACACCCTCTACGGGATTAAAGCCGTTTGTCAGTTGAGGGCAGCGCTCGGCAAAGGAGAGCATGGCTCTTTCGCCAGACCAGGACGGCGCCGGTCGCGGTGCGCGCCAACGATTGGGGCCCGCTGTCGATGCCGCAAAGGGCACGCCCCGCCACACATGAGCGCCGTTATCTTCAATGAAGCCAACGAGCGATCCTTGCGCAATAGTGCGGGCCGTTTCCGGCGCAGCGCTCGGCGGCGGCGCTTCTTTTTCCTGTGCGCAACCGCCGATCGTTAGCGCGGCCGCGAGAACGCCAATAATGATTGAATGGATGCGCATGCCCCGCCCTTTCTAAACGCCAATAAGCAAGCGAGAGCCTAGGCGGGATTATCCGAGCCGCCAAGGCGCGCGCTCAGCGCGCTGCTCTGGCGGTCTTGAAGGAGATCATTTGAGCGCGCGCTTCGTCGAAAAGCGCTAGTCGCGTGGTCTTGAAACTCTCCCAGAATTTCATCTTCGGCCATCTCTGCAGGTCCTCACTCGCCCGGTAACATTCCCGAAGACGGTAATTAGGGATCCGGCTGCATAAATGGTGAATGTGGTGAAGACCGATATCGCCGGTCGCCCACCGAAGCGGCCCCGGCAATTCATAGTGCGATGACCCGAGGAGAGCGGCATCATTATACGCCCAGCGGGGGGCGCGCGCCCAATAGACATTTTCGTATTGATGCTGAACATAAAATAGCCAACCGCCGACAATCGCAGCGATTGAGACAACCGGCACAAAAACAAGCACAACAGTCGACAGGCCGAGCCAAAGACAAAGCGCCCCGTAGAAGAAAACGAGACCGACATTGAGCAGCGCCACGCTTTGCCAGATTTGCGACTGCTTCATGGAAACGTAGGTCTCCATATAGGGAAGTGTTTTATTGAGCGGCAGCCGTTGCAAAATGATGAAATAGATCGGGGCGCCAATGATTAACAAGACCAGAGGATGGCGATACGCTCTGTACAAAAACCTTTGCATTGGAGTCAGCCGACGAAATTCATCAAGCGTCAGGACGTCGACCCCGCCAAGCCCGCGCCGGTCGAGGTTGCCCGACCCCGCATGATGACGGTTATGCGCGTCGCGCCAGAAACCGAAAGGCGTCAGGGTCAACAGACTGATGAACCAGCCGAGACCGTGATTGGCGCGCCGACTTTTGAAATAGGACTGATGACCGCAATCATGCTGAATCGTGAAGAGCTTTACCAACATCAGGCCGGCAAAGGGCGCAATCAATAATGCCGCCGGCCAAAAGCCAGCTTTCACGCATACGATCATCGCTGTGATCAACACCGCATAGAGCGCGATATTCAACGCCGATTGCCGAACGCTGCGGCTCAGCTGGGGGCCCTGATAAGCCTGACAATGGGCGACGATGCGCGCGATGCGCTCAGAAACATCGTGCGAAATCTGGCGGCGCATTGAAGCGGTGTCGTCGGTCACGGCGGTAATCCGGTTTTTTTGGGTGATTTTGGAAGTTTGTAGCGACGTCAGGCAAGCTAGGCCGGTTTGCCAATGCACGCCACACACAAACGCGCGAAAAGACGCCCGGGCGCGGCGACGGCGTGCGGCGCGCAACAATGAACTACTGGCCGCTGGCCGCACTATCCGAGGCGTCGTTAAACAGCGCCATAGCGCTGACGACCATCGCCTCGACGCCCATCGTGATCGCCGGTTCCGGTTCGATCTTGAAGAAAGGCGAGTGGTGCGACGGCGCGCTCGCAACTTTTTTGGGCGGCGTGCCGCCGACATTGAAATAGACGCCTTTGACGCCAGTTTCGGGCGTAACAAAATAGGCAAAGTCTTCAGCACCCATGCCTTCGCGCGGCTTGTCGATCAATACGTCCGCGCCAACTTTCGCCGTAATCGCCGCGCGCACGCGCTCCGCTGTCGCACGATCATTGATCGTCGGCGGCGTTGTTTCGGTCTTTGAGCGGATCACTTCCGGCATCAATGTGTCGGGAACATCCATCGAAATCGCCACGCCTTCGACAACCCGATCGATCGCGTCAAGCAGCTGCGCGCGCACTTCCGGTTTGTTAGAGCGCACCGTCAACTGCATCTCCACACGATCGCCGATGATGTTGTGCTTGGCGCCGCCATGAATAGAGCCCACGGTGATGACGCCCGCGTCCTGTGGGTTGATAGACCGCGATACGATCGACTGCAACGAGACTACAATTTGAGACGCCACCAACACGGGATCGACGCCCTTGTGCGGTGAGGCGCCGTGAGCGCCGACGCCATGAACAACGATGTCGACGCTGTCGGAGCTCGAAGCGCGGATGCCAAGCGGCACTTCAACCCGCCCCGTCGGCGTATTGGCCGAAACGTGAAAGGCGAGCGCATAGTCGGGTTTGGGAAAACGCTTGTAGAGACCGTCTTCAAGCATTGCCCGCGCACCGGAAATTCGCTCCTCCGCAGGCTGACCAATAAGGACCAGCGTTCCGGCCCATTGGTCCTTGCGCGCCGCCAATTGCCGCGCGGCGCCAACGAGCGCCGTGATGTGAGTGTCGTGACCGCAGGCGTGCATGGTTGGCTTGACGATCCCGTCGATGTCCTCCTGCGTCGCTTTCGAGATATAAGGCAGCGCGTTGTCTTCCTTGACAGGAAGCCCGTCCATATCAGCGCGCACCATGACTGTCGGACCCTCGCCGTTTTTCAGGACGGCGACGATGCCGGTCTGGCCTACGCCTTCCGTGACGTCATAGCCCAAAGCGCGAATTTCAGCCGCGAGACGTTCGGCGGTCTTAAATTCGCGAAACGAGAGCTCGGGATTGGCGTGAAAATGCTCAAACAGCGCCTTCAAGTTCTGATCATAGTCAGCTGCAATCGACTGTTTCAGATCGTCAGCCTGGCTTGCCTGCACGCTCAGCGCCGCCACGCTCGCGATGGCTGCCGCTCGTATCACTTTCATCGCATTGCCCCTCATTTTCGCTCCTTGGGTTTCGTATGGCGTCCGGTCGATCAGCTGTCAGATTTGTCGAGCGGAACGCCGTAGAGCTCAAGCCGGTGCGCGACCAGTTTGTAACCGTGTTGCTCGGCGATCCGGTGTTGAAGCCGTTCGATTTCCTCATTCACAAATTCGATGACCTCGCCCGATCTGAGATCGATCAGATGGTCGTGATGATCGTCCGAGGCCTCTTCGTAGCGCGACCGCCCATCCTGAAAATCGTGACGCTCGACGACGCCGGCGTCTTCAAAGAGCCGCATGGTTCGGTAGACCGTCGCGATGGAAATGCGGGCGTCGATTGCCGCGGCGCGTCGGTGAATTTCTTCCACATCCGGATGATCATCAGCGGTCGAAAGCACTTGCGCGATGACCCTGCGCTGGTCCGTCATGCGCATGCCTTTTTCAACGCAGAGTTTTTCCAGCCGATCCATTTCGCGCCTTTCTGATCCGATTTGGAGCGTTCTCCCGAGGGAACGCGTCGCTCAGCGGGTGTAGGCCCGCCCGATGCAAAGGGCAAGAAATCCGTTCCCGTCGAGGACCCCGCCGAATGCTTGCGAAATCAGAATTAATTCAATGATTTCAGCATTATAATCGCATCGCCGCCGTTGCGGTAGTACCGTGTTCGGGCGCCGACAGCGTGAAATCCCGCCGCTTCGTAGAGGCTGACCGCCGCCGTATTGGCGCTATCGACTTCCAGAAAGAGCCGTGTCGCGCGGGCGCGGCGCGCCGTTTCCAGTACCGCCTGCAGGAGCCGGCGCCCGAGACCGCGTCGCCGCTCAGCCGGCGCCACGCCAATGGACAGAATTTCGGCTTCATCCGCGACGAGCCGCCAAATACCGAATGCAACCGCTTCCGACCGATCACGGTGCGCGGTCATACCGACGAGTGCGCGATTTTCGGCGCGCATCAGCGCGGCCTGTACGCCCGCCGCGCCCCAGCTCGCCGATCCGAACGCGGCGGCCTCTAGACCGGCGATCGCGGCGCCGTCATCGACATTGGCCTGCCGGATGATGACGTCGCGCCGATCCGCGGAGACCGGGGCGCTAGTCACTGGTTAACAAACCCTTAAATACTGACGTTGCAGCCGGCGGGCGGGCGTCGGGCGGGCGCAGGTAAAGCGGCCGCGGCGGCGCGGTCGGCAATGGTGCGCGCAGAGCGATTCTCGCGACATCCGCCGGGTCGATCTGCGTCGATTCCCCGTCGATTCGCCAGTTTTCCGGCAGCGTCGGCAGCAACGCTCCACCGCTGCCGACGACATAAACGTCCTCAGAGCAAGCCCCATGACGCAATATCTCCATAGCTTCTTTCGGAGAAGAAACGAATGGCGGCGTCCGCTCCGCACCGTCCGCGCCGTAAAAGGCGCCAAAGAGCTGGTCTCGGCGCGCATCGATCACGGGCGCAATCGCAACAGGGCGCGCCGCCCTGCGCGCTGCGCCGTAATAAAGCGCCTCGAGGCTGGTGACGCCGACGACGTCAGCGGCGGCGCCAAGGGCCAGTGCGCGCGCGAATGCAAGACCGACCCGCAAGCCGGTGAATCCGCCGGGACCGACGACAACGCCAATGCGCGTCAGATCCTGCGGCCCGATTTCGGCTTCGCGAAAAAGCGCATCCGCCAGGGGGGCGATATGTTCGGCATGCCCCTTCTCCATCGGCAATACTTTATGAGCGACCAGCGTTTCCCCAACCAGCAGGGACGCTGCGCAAGTCTGAAGCGCCGTATCGAGACCAAGGACAATTTCTTTCGCCATGTCGCCAGTCTTCGGCCAGCTTCTTGCTTGTTGCAAGCTCGCGAGACGAGTTGGAGGACGCACGCCAAGCCAATCGCTGGGCGCGCGGCGTCTCGCAACCATCACCAGGGTGAACGTCAACAAGAAAGGCTTGCGCCATGACACACCCTGACATCCGAAATTCCGCTTCTGATTGCTGTGCGTCGCATCGGCAATACCATACCGATCGGAATCCAGCCGAATTTCAATTTGATCTCGATCCTGAGAAACGACCGGAGCGCGCGCCGCTCAACGAAGAGTGGTTTCCCAAGATTCATTCGATCTGGCCGCGCTGCACGTCAAAGCGCATTTACGATCCAATGCTGGGCATACGCACCATCGTTATTCACGCCACCGCCGGCTCTTCATCAATCGGTGCAGTTGCGGTGATGCGCGCGGGGGCGGCGAGTTTTCACTGGCTTGTCCCGGATGAGGACGAGCGCGCCCATGGCGCGTTTGTCTGGGCGACGGCCCCGGAAGCGCGCGCCGCATGGCACGTCAAAAACACCTGCGCCCACCCTGATGTCTGGGAGGGACGCACCAGGATCAATCACACTTCTCTCGGTATCGAAATAGTCAATCGGGCGGTTTCCAACCGCGCCGGCGAAACCGACCCTTATTCGCCATGGCAGGTTGCCGCCACGGCCCGGATCGTCCGATACGCGTGGGCGAAATATCCCAATTTAAGACACGTTGTCAGTCACGCCCGGCTTGATCCAAACAGACGCACCGACCCCGGCGCGGCCTTTCCGTGGGAGCGTTTTGAAGCGATGGTTAAAAACCCTTAAACGACCTTGCAGACATCTCCGAAGTCCGGTCGCGGGCTTCGGGGAAACAGGTCTTCGTCTGCGCCATACCCGATATTGCAGAGGAAGTTCGCCTGATAAGGCGCACCGTCGAAAAACTCTTTGTTCACACCCTCTTTGTCGAAGCCGGACATCGGTCCGCAATCGAGGCCAAGCGCGCGCGCCGCGATCATAAAGTATGCCCCCTGAAGCGAAGCATTGCGAAAGGCGGTTTCCGCAATCAGATCGTCATTGCCGACAAACCAGCTTTTTGCGTCAGTGTGAGGAAACAGCTCAGGGAGCTTTTCGTAAAACTTTAGATCCTGGGCGATAATCACGCAGGCCGGCGCCGCCATTGTCTTTTCAACATTGCCCTCAGCGAGATGCGGCTTCAGCCGTTCCTTGCCCTCCGGCGACGACACGAAAACAAAACGGGCGGGAAAGCAATTTGCCGAGGTCGGCCCCCATTTCATCAAATCGAAAACCGCCTGCATCAGCGTTTGCGACACCGAACGGTCGTCCCAGGTATTGTATGTGCGCGCCTCGCGGAAAATTGCGTCCAGCGCTTCGTCGCTAATGATCTTTTCGCTCATGGTATGGCTTCATCTTCCTGCGGCTATTTCTTTTCGTAGCGGAAGCCGAGTTCGAGCGCGACCTGATAATAGGCGACCTTGTCGTTATCAATGTAGCCGCGTGTTTCCACCACTTCGAACCAGTCGAGATTTTTAACCGTCTTCGAGGCTGTATTGATGGCGTTTTCAATCGCATCTTCGATCGACGTCGCGGAGGTGCCGACCACTTTGTTGATTGCATAGACGTTGGACATGCGGCTTTCCTTTTTTCAAAGTCTGGAGAGATCCCGGTTACGGTAGCCCTGTCTCCCGATGAAACAAGCAGCTTCTGGAAATGTTCACACACCGGGCGCAGGCAAGAGCCCGATGCGTCGCAATCAGGCTTTTGGACCTTTGCGGCCGCCGCCAAATTCGCCGCCTTCAGGAGGCGCCGCCAACGGCCATCGCGCGCGCGGCGCCATCGCCAACGCCGCCGCGCGCGGCGGGGCGAGACCGGCGGCGAATCGCTCCGCGCCCGCCCACGCAATCATGGCTCCGTTGTCCGTACAATATTTCGCTGGCGGAACGATCATGGCCCAACCATGCTTTTGGCAGAGCGCTGAAAGAGCCGATTTTACGGTGCAATTGGCGGCGACGCCGCCGGCGACCACGAGACGACGCCCGCCGCCCTCGCCATCACGGTTAACGAAGGATGAAAAAGCCGACATGGCCCGTTCGGTGCGCGCGGCCAGATGGTCCGAAAGCGCCGCCTGAAAAGCCGCCGCAATGTCGGCGATGTCCTGTCCGGTCGGCTCTTCAAGCGCGTCGGCGGCGAGACGAACCGCTGTCTTTAATCCGGACAGTGAGAAATCACAGCCCGGTCTCTTCAGAAGCGGGCGCGGAAAGTCATACCGCGATGCGCGTCCGCCGACGGCGGCGCTTTCTATCCTTGGCCCGCCGGGCTGACCAAGGCCGAGCAACTTTGCCGTCTTGTCGAACGCTTCCCCGGCCGCATCATCGATGGTCGTGCCAAGGCGTTCGTACCTTCCGATCCCGTCGACGCGGATTAATTGGGTATGACCGCCCGAAATCAGAAGCAGCAAGTACGGAAATTGCGCTTTTTCAGTGAGCCGCACAGAAAGCGCGTGCCCCTCAAGGTGATTGACCGGAACGAGCGGTTTGTCATGGGTGATCGCGACCGCTTTTGCCGCCGTCAGACCAACCATGACGCCGCCGATTAACCCTGGCCCGGCTGTTGCGGCGACCGCGTCAAGGCCGTCGTACCAGACGCCATGGTTTTTGCGCGCAGTTTCCATCGCTTTTTTGATCACGACATCGACGCGCTCAACATGCGCGCGCGCCGCGCAATTTCCGGGACGACGCCGCCATAGGGCTCATGGGCGTCATGCTGTTCCCAGACTTCATTGGCGAGGATAACACACGCGCCGTCGGGCTCGCGGCGAACGACAGCGGCGGCCGTGTCGTCGCAGCTGGTCTCAACGCCGAGAACGACGGCGGGAAACGGCGCAGACTGGCCTTTGTTGCTTGCGGCGACTTCATGCATTAGCCCATGACATGCGCGACGCAGCTGAAATTGCAAGACTTTCAAGGGTGCGGAATTAAGAAGACCGCGCAGTTGAGACGGAGGGCCGCCATCCCGGCGCTGAACACACTTACCAAGATGCCAGGCGGGAAAATTATCGTAACGCGCCCGGAACCGGACGGTACGGCTTTCGGGGGGCTTGCGCGCGAATACGGTCTTGAGCCGATCTTTTCACCGGCGATGCGCATCGAAATCGCTGACGCGCCGCTCGGGCCGGACGGGTTAGACGATATCGCGGCGCTTGCATTCACCTCGGCAAATGGCGTGCGCGCCTTCGCCGCGAACACTGAGGATCGAAAAAAGCCAGTTTTCGCGGTTGGCGCAGCGACCGCCGCGGCCGCCCGCAAAGCCGGGTTCAAATCCATTGAAGAGGCGCAGGGCGAGACCCGTTCGCTGGCCGACAGCATCGAAAACGCAAACAGGCGCGTTCCGCTCTGCGGCGCCGTTCTCCATGTGGCGGGGCGCGATCACGCCGGTGATCTCGTTCGCGACCTTGAGGAACGGACCATTCGCGCGCGCCGCCTCGTCCTCTATGCGGCTGTGCCGGTCGAGCGACTTTCGGTGGAAGCTATCGCCGCCATCGAAAACGGGGGCGTGTGGATCAGTCTTTTCTCACCCCGCAGCGCCGCGATATTCATGCGCCAGGCGGAGGCGGTAGGCGTGGCGGATCGGCTGCGCCGCTGCGCGGCGGCATGCCTCAGCTTGGCGGTTGCAAAAGAAATTGATGGTTTTGGCGACGTTGTCATTGCTCCGCAGCGACGCGCCGACGCATTGCTCGCCGCTATCGCACGGCACGCCGCGCTCTGACGCAGCCGCGAAGCAGCATCGGCGCGGGCATTTTGCCCTGCATCCTGCGCAACGCCTTGAGCAAGTCATAATGCGCGCGTAAGACACCAAGACAGTTGCTGCGCCGCAATGCGCGCGCCCCTATCGTTTCGATCAGACGGAGCAGACGAGATGGCTGACGAGAAAAAACCGGCGGATGAAACGGAAAAAAGCACTGACGCAGAAAATGCAGATCAGGTGAACGGCGCGAATGAAGCGACCGAGGCAAAAGCCAACGAAGCCAGCGCCGCGGCGGGCGATGGGAACGACGCTGAGAAAAAGGACGACGAAACAAAAAGCGACGCCGCCGCACCGGAAGAAGTCGAGGCAGAACTTGTCGATGACGGCTCCGGCAGTGACGCCGCGACAGTCAGCGACGATACGGCGGCCGCCGCCGCCCGGCCCGACGAAGCATTAGATGAGGACGAGGACGCATCGACGGCGCAACACGAAAACGCGAACAACGACGCCGGCGACAGCGCTGCTCCGAACGCGCCGAACCCCCTTGCCGACGACAGCGCCGCCTCCCCCGGTCTTGTATTGTTCTTGTTCTTTATCCTGATCGCCGCCGGCATGTTCGCAATCTTCTCCATGAACAATCGTGCCTCCATGACCGCCGGGGACCCTCAAACCATTGCGAACAATGCTTCGGGGTCGACGACGCAGGACAACGATACTCTCTCTACTGATGATGAAGACGAGAACAGCGGCGCCCAAGAGACAGAGGGAACCGACGCGGGTCAAGCAGTAACGCCGGACGCGACGACTGCAATTGAAAGCGCCGCCGATAAAGATGGCGACCGCGTTCAAACCGCAGAAGAAGCGACGGCGGCGGCAATGGAAGCCGGGGCCAATGACGATTTTGCAGACCCAGAAGCGAGCGTCGACAATGATGGCGCCGGCGCGTCTGAAGCTTTCGAAAATGCTCTGACGCAAGACGCGGACGAGGCGGCAGATCTTTTTGCCGCGGACCCTGATGAGGCCGCGACGGCGGCTGAGAGCGGCGGCGTTGAAGAGGCGTCGTCAGGCATTGACCCCCGCGCCGCCATCGAAGCGCTCCGCCGCGAAGCCGAAGCGCGCCGCGCGACCGAGGCTGCGGAAGGAAGCGCCGCCGACACGATTTCAAAAATTGAAAATGCGGCGAACGCCCTTGTCGATGAAGCCGTTGATGAAGAAACCACAACCGAAGAGACTGCCGCCGAAGAGACCAGCGCCGCCGATACGCAAGCAGACACCGCCGCTGACGACCCATCTGGTCCGGCCACGGCGGAAAGCGGCGTCGAAGATGAAGTCGCCAGCAGCGAGAGCAGCGCCGCAGAAGCGGAAGATGTTGCGGCCTCAAGCGCATCCATATCTGGCGACGATGAAGCGGCGGAGAATGCAGAAGAGGTCGTTTCTTCTTTGGCGGCGGAAACCGGCGCAAGCGTTGGCGACGACGCGACGGAAGTCGCAAACACGGAAGAGGATGCTGATCTCACGTCCGACGGTGAGGCTGCGGCGGCCGTCGTCTCAGAAACCGAAACCGCCGCGACAGAGGACAGTAATCAGTCGTTCTCAGACAAAGTCGCCAATACGGTTTCTACACAGACGAGCAAGATCGCTAACGAAGTCGAAGCGCTGAAAGAAGAGCTTCGCACAGAGACGGAAAGCCTCGCAGCCGCACTGGCCGACGGACGCCAGCAAACTGCGGAACAGTCCAATCGGATTACCGAACTGCGTGAAAGCCTTGAACGCGCCATTCAGGAACGCGACGCACGGTCGAGCCGTGAAATTTCCGAAATCAGGGAACAGCTCGATAAAATCCAATCCGGCGGCGCCGACATTCCTGCAAGCCGGCAAGCCGCCGCATCGCTTGCGCTATTGTCAATCCAGCGCGCTGTCGATGAGGGCGCGCCCTTCAGCGACGAATTGTCGGTTCTCGACCGGCTGACGGACGGCGCAGCGTCTCTTGAGCCGTTGCGCAACGCCGCCCGGGAGGGCGTGCCGACCTTTGCTTCCCTGAAAAACGGGTTTGAACCAGTTGTCTTGCGGGCACTCGCCGCAACGGGGGCCGACGCCAAGGGCATTGTCGGCCGTATGCAGAGCCTTGTCAGCGTCAGACCGGCAACACCCCAATCCGGGTCGCGTCCACAAGACATCATTTCGCGCGCCGACGCGAAGCTTGAGAATGATGATCTCGGGGGCGCCGTTGCTGAACTTGAAGCGCTGGAAGGCGAATCAGCGGAAGCTTTCGCCGACTGGATGGCGCAAGCCCAACAGCGCCTCGCGGCGACAGACGCGATCGAGGAATTAAATGCGGCGTTGCTCGATCAGTACCAAAACTAGCGCCGCCTTCCCTCGCCAATAACGGATACCGCTCATGATCCGCATGCTTATTTTCATATTGAGCGTTATCTTCGTCGCCGGAGCGCTCACCTGGCTCGCCAGCTTTGACGGCGGCATGAAAATTGAGGCTTTCGGTGCGAAAGTTTATTTTTTGCATGCCGGCATGGTCGTCGGCCTTGCTATTGTCGGGCTTGTGCTGCTGGTTTTTTTCACCAGCTGGTTCAAAGACCTGACGGCGCTGCCGGGCAAGCTCAAGGCGCGCGAACGCGAATCGCGCCGGGCGCGCGGCATCACGGCGCTGACGCGCGGCCTTGAAGCCGTTGCGGTCGGCGATGCAGCCGACGCGCAGCACCATGCGCGACTTGCGCGCAGAAATCTCGATGATCTGGCGCTGACCCGTCTTCTGACCGCACAAGCCGCGCAACTCGCCGGCGACGACGCCACCGCCGGTGAGAACTTTACGGCGATGTTGGACGCCCCGGAAACGGAGTTTCTCGGCCTTCGCGGTCTTTATCTGAAAGCCATGCGGGAAGACGAAAAAACGGCGGCGCGCGGCTTTGCGGAAAGAGCGTTTAAATTGCGCCCCAACGCCGACTGGGCGTTCGATTCTGTTTTTGACCTTTGCCTTGACCGGGGCGCATGGGGCGAAGCCCGCGAAACACTTTCGATTGCGCAGAAAAACAAGGTGATCGGCGCTGACAAAGCAACGCGGGCTGAAGTTGCGCTGTTGGCCGCCGACGCCGACGCTGCATTGGCGTCAGGCGACGGCGCAACGGCGCTTGATGAGGCGGAGGCGGCCCTAAAACTGAAACCCGGCTTTGCGCCGGCTGCAGTCATCGCCGCACGCCGGCATAATGAGGCCGGCAAACCGGGCCGTGCGTCAAAGATCCTCGAACAGGCTTTTTCTGCTGATCCGCATCCGACGCTTGTCAAGGCGCACGACGATCTCTATGCGGAGCAACCTCTTGAAAAACGCGCGGCCCGCATGAAAACGCTTGCCGATAGACGCCCAACGGCGCGCGAGGCGAAACTAATCTATGCGCGCCGCCACACCATGCTCGGCGATTATGGCGATGCGATCGCGTTGCTTGAGCCGCTATTGATGGAACAAGCAACGGCGCGCGAAGCGGCCGCGATGGCCGAAGCGGTCGCCGGCGAACATGGCGCCGACGCCGCCAAGATTTGGCTTGAAAAAGCCGCCGCCGCGCCGCGTGACCCGAGCCCCGGCGCCGACGGCGAATTCCACTTCACGCGCGAGGGTTGGGCGCGGTTGATCAGAGAATATATGGAGCATGAGCGGCTTGCCCCGCCGCCGCTTGAAAACGCGCCGCGCGGCCTCAGCCTTGATGAGTTAAAACAGCTTGCGCCGCCGCCTGATACCCGGCCCCAAGACAATCTGAACGGTGAGACGTCAGCGCCGTCAGACGAAGAAAACACTGACGCCAAAGATCCGTCGGGGGATCAAAACGACGCGGAAGTGGATGTGACGGCTGGCGGCGGCGACAACGAGGGCGCAAAGCCGGAGCAATCAGACAAAGCAGGTACTAGTGCGCCGGGCGCTCGTAAAGACCAGTCTTCGAACGCAACACAGAACGATGCGCCCGGTTCCGAGGCTGCGCAAAGCAATCCGTCCGACCAGAACGACGGTGACCAAGACCCGGTTTCAGAAAAAGCAGGCTGACCGTCGGCGGCGGCCTTTAACGTCGACCTCTTGTTTCGAGCATTGACCCCGTCCTCCGGCTTCGCGCAAGCGCTCAGTATTCCGAGCCGTCTTCGTGCGCGCTGTTTTCAGCCGCCGGCGCCGCTGAGGCTGGCCGGTACCCGCCGACCCTGCGATTTTTGAAAGCGCCGCGCGGCGCGCCCTCCGCCTCGGCGGCGGCTGCACGCACGCGTTCGGCTTCGGCCGCGATCGGCTTTTGATCGCGGCGCCGCGCTCCGCGATAATAGGCGGATTTTTCAGCGCCGCCGTCATCATCGGCGGAAAGACCAAACCATCCCGCATCCCCATCGGCGCTGCGGCGTTCATTGACCACATACCAACCGGCGATAAGACCGAGGCAACCGAGCATGACAATGAATAAAACGCCGTCCATGAGCGGCCCTTATGAAGTTCAGATCAAGCGGTTAGCGTGCCGCTGTAAAAACCAGAATACCGCAGATGCAAACCCCATGCGACGGTCGTTTCGGGACCGGAAACACACCTAAACCCAGCGCCCGTTAACCAATTATCACGAGGCGGGCGGCTAGGGTCCGTCCATGGCGACCACGATCCCTTCCTTGAATTCCACGCCCCTCGCGCACTCTGGCGACGGCGACGCGTCATGGGGCCCTGACGCCGCGCCCGACCTTGGAAAACTTGCGCTTTATGTGGGCGCTTTTGCAGGTCTGACGCTCTATCTGGCTGTCGCAAGCGTCGCCACAATCATTTTTCCGCCAACGATGATCGCCTTTGCCGCGCCGCTAGCGCTTATTGCGCTGGCGGCAACACCGCAAGGCAAGGCCGCACCGCTAAGGCTCGCGGTGACACTTGTTATCGTTGGAACCGCCTTGCTCCCGGTGTGGCCAATCTACATTCACTTAAAACTCGGCCCGTTGCCCATAATCACGCCGGCGCGGGTCCTGCTTTATGCGGTGACGGCATTATGGGCGATCGACATGATTTCGTCTCCCTTGAGGCGCGCCCAACTCATCGCTGGCCTGCGCGCAGGCGGACTTGTGACGTGGTTCGCGCTTGGCATGTTAGCGCTTGCGCTTTTCAGTCTGCCGCTCGGTCAGGGCCGTATCGCGGCGACAACATTTACGATCCGCCAGGTGATCATCTGGTTCATACCATTTTGCATCGCCGTCACTTATATTCGAAACGATCGCGATTTCTTTCGATTGATGATCGCACTCGTCTGCGGCGCCGTCCTGACGTCCCTGATCGCAATCAATGAAACGCTTTCAGAACAGCTCCTCGCCGGCACGCTGGCGCCGCTGATTAATACGGGCGCTGAGTGGCTTCAACTGGCGCAGCAGCAGAAAATCCGCGACGGCGTTTTTCGGGCGCAAGCGACACATACCCACCCGCTTTCGCTTGGAGAATACATTGCGTTGATGGCGCCTTTTACCCTGATGTTGGTGTTTAAATCGAAGACGCTCATCGGCCGCACCAGCTGGACGCTCGCTCTCGCAATATTGTTTGGCGGCGCGCTCGCCACAAACTCGCGGGGCGCCCTGCTCGCAATCGCTATCAGCACCGTTATCGCGTTCGTTCTGGTGCTGCGCCGGATGATGCGCCGCAGAATCGGCAGCCGGTTAGCGCCGGTCGTTGGACTGATCATGTTCGCCCTGATCGCCGGCTCTCCTGCCGGTGCGTTCATCGCGCAAAAAATGGTCAGCGGCGCCGGGAAAACCTCCGCCGCCAACTCCACGCAATCGCGCATCGATCAGATTGAAAAAGCCTGGCCGAAGATCCTGAAACGCCCGGTAGGCGGATACGGCGCAGGGCGCGGGGCGCGCGTCCTCGGCTATTGGGGGCGTACACTGACGATCGACAATTATTATTTGTCGCTGGCGCTCGATTATGGGTTCCCTGGGCCTATTGTCTTCGCGGCGCTTTTAAGCGCCGTCGCCATGACGGCTTATCGGCGCTCGCGCGACGGGCCTGCGCGGGGACCAAAAGCGCTATCCGCAAACGAGAATGAAGTCCTTTACGTCGGACTTGTCGCCGCTATTGCGGCGTTTGCCGTCACGCGCACTATCACATCGCTGGGCTCTAATCTCGCTTTTATGTATATCGTCTTTGGCGCGATTGCAGGCGCCGGCGTCGCGCGGCGGCGCCAATTCAAGAACGCAACAAGGCCGCCGCGCACGCGTGTCCTTTTCTGATTAACGTTATTGGCGCGGGGAATGCACCCCGTTAGCATGCGCCCATGACGGATTATCGTGGAAAATGGGCGTTGATTACCGGGGCTTCAGCCGGCATCGGCGCAGAGTTTGCGCGGGCGATTGCTGCGCGCGGCGGCAATGTCATCCTGACTGCGCGCCGACGCGACCGCCTTGAAACACTGGCGCAAGAGCTGAAAAGTACATTTTCCGTGGAAGCGCTGGTCATTGAAGCGGACTTCACCGATCACAATGCACCCGACACCGTCATGGCGGCGATCGATGCGCACGGCGCCCCGGTCGATATTTTGGTCAACAACGCCGGCTTCGGCATGCCGGGCCAATATCTCGATCATGAATGGCCGGACCACGACGCGTATTTGCGCCTTATGGTCGCCAGCTACGCCCATTTTGTAAGGCTCGCGCTGCCCGGCATGGTCGAGCGCGGCTATGGACGGATCATCCAGGTCGCATCGTTGGCGGGGCTATTGCCCGGTTCGTCAGGACACACTCTTTATGGAGCCTGTAAGGCTTTTTTGATCAGCTTTTCGCAATCGCTGGCGGCGGAATGGAACGGAAAGGGCGTCAAAGTAAGCGCTCTTTGTCCAGGCCTTACCTATTCGGAGTTTCACGACGTTAACGGCGCGCGCGCAACAGTATCAAAGCTTCCAAAATTCATGTTCATGGACGCGGCCCCCGTTATTGAGGCGGCTCTGCGGGCTGTTGAAGATCAGCATACCGTTATTGTACCAGGGACGTGGAACAAGTTCCTCGCCTGGCTGACAAAGGCGTTGCCGCGGCCCTGGGGCGCGCGCCTCATGGCGAACCAATCGAAACGCGCGCGCCGTCAAAGCATCTAGGAGCGCCCATGTGTTCGACCGAGCGAGGCGCACGCGACCGCGAACGCGACCGCGAATTTGGGTTTTCTAGAAAATTTTGGGCGGCAATAACGGGCAGTTTAGCTACTTTTTTCCGCCCAGGAACGGTGTTCGGAATCAATGTCATATGCCGCAAGGCTCGCTAACGCGACGATATCGCCGACGCGGGCGCCGACCTGCGTAATTTGAACCGGCTTGCGAAGTCCGATCAGCGTGGGCCCGATAACGATCGCGCCGCCGATCTCACCGAGGAGCTTTGAGGAAATTGACGCTGAGTGCGTTCCCGGCGTTATCAGGACATTCGCCTCGCCCTTCAGCCGCGCAAAAGGATAGATCTCGCGGAATTGCGGGTTCAGCGCCATGCGCGGCGTCATCTCGCCTTCATATTCAAAATCGACATCGTTGCGATCATCGAGAATTCTCACCGCTCCCGCTACACGCCGGGAGTGCTCCGTATCGGGATTGCCAAAATTTGAATAGGAAACAAAAGCAACCTTTGGCTCGGAGCCGAGGCGGCGCGCCGCGTGGGCGACTTGGACAGCAATATCGGCGAGATCTTCTGATTTCGGTAATTGGTGGATTGACGTATCCGCCATAAAAATGGTGCGCCCCTTTGCAAGGATGACCGACATGCCGATCAGGCGTTCTCCGTCGCGGGCGTCGAGCGCAAGGCGCACATTATCGAGCGCCACGTCGTAGTGACGCGTAACGCCGGTCACCATGCCGTCCGCGTGGCCCAACGCCAACATACAGGCGCCAAAGACATTTCTGTCTGTATTGACAAGCCGCTGCGCATCACGATGGAGATAACCGTTTCGCTGCAGGCGCTCGTAAAGATAATCCGTGTAGGCTGGATTGTGTTTCGATAAACGGGCGTTATGGATTTCAAGGTTGCAATCTGTCGGCAGCCCCGCCTCCGAAAGCCCTTTGCGAACCTGTTCTTCCCGCCCGATTAGGATCGCCTTGCCGAGACCTTCCTGCTGGAAACCGTAAGCCGCCCGGATCACCCGCTCGTCTTCGCCTTCAGCGAACACAACCCGCTTCGGCGTGTCCGAGGTGCGCAGCGAGGAATGGATCTTTTGAAGGAATGAGGCGGACGGATCGGTGCGCGCAGCGAGCCGCTCGCCATACGCCATCAAATTTTCAATCGGCTTGCGCGCAACGCCCGAAGTTTCCGCGGCCTTTGCAACGGCGGGCGGAATCTCGGAAATAAGACGCGGATCAAACGGCGTTGGAATGATATAGCCGGGCCCGTATTGCAGCCGCTTGCCGTACGCGGCGGCGACCTCATCCGGCACATCTTCGCGCGCAAGCTTTGCAAGCGCTTCCGCGCAAGCGACTTTCATTTCGTCATTGATCGTGCGGGCGCGCGCATCGAGGGCGCCCCTGAAAATATAAGGAAAGCCAAGAACGTTGTTGACCTGATTTGGATAATCAGAACGCCCGGTCGCGATAATGGCGTCGTCGCGCACGGCGCGGATTTCTTCCGGCAAGATTTCAGGCGTCGGATTAGCCATCACGAAAATGATGGGGTTCTTCGCCATCGACTTAACCATGTCGCGCGTCACAGCGCCGGCGACTGAAAGCCCGATACAAACGTCCGCGCCGTCCATCGCCTCAGCGAGCGTGCGCTTGTCGGTCTCAACCGCATGGGCGGAACGCCATTGATCCATGCCGTCGCCGCGGCCCTTATAAAGAACGCCTTTGCGGCCGCACACGAGAACGTTGTCGTGCGGCACGCCCATCGCTTTAAAGAGACTGACAACCGATAGCGCCGCCGAACCGGCGCCGGAGACGGCAACCTTCGCTTCTTTCACGGACTTCCCGGCGATATCGAGCGCATTGAGCAATCCGGCTGCTGCAATGATCGCTGTTCCGTGTTGATCATCATGGAAGACGGGGATGTCCATTTCTTCCTTGAGGCGCTGCTCGATAATGAAGCTGTCAGGCGCCTTGATGTCTTCAAGGTTAATGCCGCCGAAGGCCGGGCCCAGATATTTTACGCAATTGATAAAGGCTTCCGGGTCGCTCGTGTCGACCTCAAGATCAACCGAGTCGATATCGGCAAAGCGTTTGAAAAGAACCGATTTTCCTTCCATCACCGGCTTCGAGGCGAGCGCGCCAAGATCGCCCATGCCGAGGATCGCGGTGCCGTTTGAGATAACGGCGACCATATTGCCTTTTGAAGTATAATCGTAGGCCGTATCTGGATCATCGGCGATCGCCTGGACCGGCGCGGCGACACCGGGCGAGTAGGCAAGCGACAGGTCGCGCTGCGTCGCCATGGGTTTTGTGGGGGTAATCTCTAACTTGCCGGGTTTCCCGCGCGCGTGAAAAGCGAGGGCTTCATCGTCCGTGAATTTATTTGAAGTCTCATCGCCCATGACCGCCTCCGGCTTCTTCTTTTGCGTCTTTTCGATCACCAAACCGTTACGCGCGCGCACACGGGTTGGCAACAAAGCCGGGCGTCACAGGAGTTTGCCCCCATTGACGCGACGCTAATTAGAAGAGCCTCATCTGATCCAGTAGCGCGGCGCGTTTCCCCCCTGAGACGATAGCGCGCAAAAAAAGCAAGCGGCGGGCGCGGCGCGCCGCCGTACAATCAACCCGCGCGGCCGCTTGTCTTGAGACACAAAGTCCTTGTCACCGCGGGGCCGGATGCCTAGCTGTATCGGACAGGTGCGCCGTATTGACGGCGACGCGACCTTAGTATGGCCAGAGCGATGTTTATCCAGACCGAAGACACCCCAAATCCGCAGTCGATGAAGTTTCTTCCAGGCGCGCCAATTTTAGGGCTCGACAGCAACGGACGGCCGGCGCTGGGTTTTGATTTCCCGACGCTGGAGAGTGCGGCCGCATCGCCGCTGGCGCAGGCGCTGTTTGAAATTGACGGCGTTATGGGCGTTTATCTCGGCGCAGATTTCGTCACCGTAACAAAAGACGCAAGCGTTGACTGGCCGCATATCAAACCCTCGGTCCTTGGCGCGATTGCCGATCACCTGACCGCCAAACTGCCGATCATGAGCGAAGAAGGCGGGCCCACAGCCCCGGAGGCGACAAGTCTCGAAGATTATGAAGGCGAGGACCGCGAGACCGTGGAGCAAATCCTGGAACTGATTGAGACGCGCGTCAGACCTGCGGTGGCGGCCGACGGCGGCGATATTCAATTCCGGCACTTTGAACCCCGGACCGGCGTCGTTTTTCTATCGATGCATGGCGCGTGCGCGGGATGCCCCTCATCAACGATGACGCTTAAGGCCGGCATCGAAAATATGCTGAAGCACTACGTCCCCGAAGTCGCGAAGGTGGAACCTGTCCTTTAAGGCGCTTCGTCCAGCGGTTTTTCCTAAAAAAAACGCGGATGCCGAGGCATCCGCGTCTAGTTTAACCGCCCTTCCGCAGGGGGGGGGTGGGGTGATCGCGCGTTCAGGGGAGGAAGGGGAAGCGCGAAAACGGAAAGGCGGCAATTTCAATTTGGCGGCCGGCTTCTAGACGACCACCGCGCCTGTCGCGTAGTCCGCGAAAGCAAGCAGCGCCAGCCCAGCCACGCTCGCGACGGCAATGGTCGCAACGGTCTGAACGAACACGGTTTTGAGGCTATCCATGGCTCTTTTTTCCACTTTTCTGGACGGCGTGTTCCCTTTTTACGGGATCGGGGATCAATTCCGTCGGTGTTACGATGGATAAATAGGGAGCGTGGAACGCCAGTCAATGAATAAATTCTAAAATGTTCAATAATTTTCGTTTTTACGTCACTGTTCACCAGCTCGTGAACGCTCCGCTGTCCTCAGCCAGGCTGAAGATTGAGTTTTGGAGTTGAATTGAAGACCGCGGCGCGTGGGTTTCGCCTAATCGCCCTTCGCATTACGACGCCAGGCAAAGGCGTCCAGCAAAACGCAAATAATATCGTCAAGCTCGCTCAGAAGATCATCAAATTCACCTTCGTGGAAGACGGCGGGGCTGGTGAACCGGTAAACAGCGTCTTGAATGATCCTGGCCATACGACGCTTGTTTTTGATCCGAAATTCCCCTGATTTTTCGCCTATTTCCAGGATCTCAGCGATGAGAGCATTTTCAGCCGCTTCCCATTCGCTCGCAAAGTCTTTGCGCTCGCGCATGATCTCGCTGGAAAGTTCATAAGCCTTCGGGCGATCGTGGAAGCGCTCATACGCAAGCTTGAATTTCAGGTGTAAAAACCGCCGCAATTTTTCAACAGCCGGCTCCTTGCTGTTCTTCGTGACTACTTTGCGCAATTTCGCCATATGATCGGTGCGCAAGCGCCGGACGAAGCTCTCGGCAATATCCATTTTCGCAGGGAAATAGCGATAGAGATTGCCCGTCGACATATTACAATCACGGGCGATTTCGGACATTGTGGTTTTGCCGTAGCCATAATGTAGAAATCGGCTTGAAGCGGCGTCGAGAATCTTCTCGGCCGTATCATCGAGGTCTTCGATCATTACCGCTTTTGTCATGGGCTGGTCCTGACGCCGCTGTGCGTTGCATTGCCTCTTGATGAAAATATAAAGCGTTCAGTTTTCATAATTCAACAGCGCGACGGGAGGTCGGGGCACACATAATGGCGAAATGGCGGTCAGTGGCGGTGATTGGCGGCGGTGCTTGGGGCACCGCCCTCGCACACCTTGCCGCGAGTAGCGAAATCAAGACGTTGCTATGGGCCCGAGACGCCAGCGTCGCCGACGCCATCAACACCACGAAACAAAATCCGGTCTTCCTCGCCGGCGCCGCATTGGACGCCCGCCTTCGCGCAACGGCGAGGCTCGAGGATATCGCCGACGCAGAGGCGATTATCTTTGTCGTGCCGGCTCAGTTCACCCGCGCAGTCCTCACGGACCTGAGGGCGCAAGCGGTGAACGATGTGTCCCTGCTTTTGTGCACAAAAGGCGTTGAGCGCCATTCGAACCTCTTCATGAGCGAAGTCGCCGCGGCGGTCTGGCCGCAGGCGCAGCTTGCGGCGCTCTCAGGCCCCAGTTTTGCCGCCGACGTCGCCGCCGGGCTGCCGACCGCGGTGACAATCGCATGCCAGAATGAAGCGCTGGGCCAGCAATGGGCGGAGACATTGAAGGCGCCGCATTTCCGACCCTATCTCTCTACCGATCTCGTCGGTGTCGAGATCGGAGGGGCGGTTAAAAACGTCCTCGCGATTGCCGCCGGCGCGGTTGACGGGCGCCGCCTTGGCGCGTCGGCGCGGGCCGCGCTTGTCGCGCGCGGGTTTGCCGAAATTCAACGCCTTGGTGCGGCTCTCGGCGCAAAGCCGGAAACTCTCGCCGGCCTTTCCGGGCTTGGGGATTTGATCCTGACCGCAACTTCAACCCAATCGCGGAATTATTCGCTGGGACGCGCGCTCGGCGCCGGCGCCGAAGCCGGTGAAGTTCTGCAAGGGCGCCGCAACGTGAGTGAAGGCGCCGCGACCGCGGCGGCGATTGTGGCGCGCGGCGCAAAAGCAGGCGTCGATCTGCCCATTTGCCGCGCCGTCGCCGATCTTGTGGACGGGACGCGCACCATCGACGAAATAGTCAGCGATTTACTATCGCGGCCGTTGAAGCCGGAAACCACGTAAGCGAGCCAGAGCCAATGCCTACTTTCATCATCATCGCCAAAGACAAACCAGACAGTCTCGCTTTGAGAAAGGCGACGCGGCCCTCGCATCTTCAGTATTTGAAGACAGCCAAAACGCCGCTCCGCCTTGGCGGGCCGGTGCTTTCAATATTGGAAACGGATGCGCCGACAAGTGAAACGCCATTTGGTAGCGTCCTCATTATCGAAGCCGATTCTATTGATGAGGCGCGTGAGTTCTCTGAAAACGATCCGTATACGAAGGCAGGTCTTTTTGAAAGTGTGGAGATCACACGCTACGAGATGGTCGCGGGCGATCTCACTAAAAAGTAGAGTGCGCGACCTAACCGGTCTTTTTCAAGTACGCCCGGCAACTTGACGCGTATGGTTTTGCAGACAGCCGCGCATTCCATCCGGCGGTCCAGGCATTGCCGCCTTGTTCACCCAGCACGGCGCGGCATTGTTCAAAACCGGTGCGGTATTGCGCCGACATGACGCCGACATTGGAGCCGGCAAGCTTAAATGCATCATCGAAACATTCGCAAACGCCGCTGCTGCCGCTGGTTGTTGAGGAAGAAATCACAGGCGTCAGGCTGTCTCCGCCTGTCGACACAGCGGTAATTTTATCAGCGCCCAAGCCGCCCGACGGCCCGCCAATTTGCGTCGATTTCATTCCAATGAGCGCGAGCCCAACGATAAAAACGGCTAAAATCCCGCCAAAAATCGCTTCAATTCTCATGGAAGCTACTCCTTATCCCCACCGCACCGTCGTGCTTTAAGGAAATAGTAACCCAAACGCCGCCGGCGTCAAAGCGCCTTCAGTGGCCCTGGCGCATCACAAGACGAACGAGAGGACGCCCGCCCCCCGCAACCATGCCGGAGTGCGACGCCCTTCAATGCGCGGCAAGCCCTTTCATGATCAGCTCTCGCGCCGTTTCTGCATCGCGCCAACCGACGATCTTGACCCACTTATCGGGCTCCATGTCTTTGTAATGATTGAAAAAATGCTGAATTCGCTCAATCAGGATATCCGGCAGATCAGTGTATTCAACGATCTTGTCGTAATAAGCGGTCAGGCGCTTTGAGGGGACGGCGAGGATTTTTTCATCAATACCGGCCTCATCCTCCATTAGCAGGACGCCCACGGGTCGCGCGCTGACGATGGCCCCAGGCACCAGCGGCCGGCTGCCGACAACCATCACGTCAACCGGGTCGCCGTCAGCGGCGAGTGTTCCCGGCATGAACCCGTAATTGCAGGGATAACGCATCGCTGTGTACAAAAACCGATCGACGACCATGGCCCCCGACGCCTTGTCGATTTCGTATTTGATT
>JBCBBT010000040.1:0-31072 GCA_038531315.1 Pseudomonadota bacterium | reverse complement strand
ATAAGTGCGATTGCGGGGATGTGCCGGTAATCCTCCCCGCCAAGAACCAGAAGCGCGTTATAAGTCGATCCGCCGCCGAAGCCGATGCTTGCGTAAACCAACGCCGTAACAAAGAAAAAGATCGGCAGAAGAGGCATTCGGCGCGCTGGTTGTTCGTGTAAGGTAAAAGAAGCTCGTTTATGGCGGGCGCCGGATGGCAACGCAACGGACGCGCCGCGCTGTCTTTAAAGCGCCCGCACGGAGGGGCCGACACAGACGTTTTTGGCCGCAGGGTTTGCGATTTCTTGCGGACCGACGGCCGATACGACATCCGATAATCCGATGATTTCGCCGCCGACTTCGGTGACGAAATAGGAAAGAAAGTCGCGTGTCAGATCAAGCATCTGCTGTGTGGCGGCGCTGTCTGGCGCGTATCGGTTGCCGCCGGCGGTCAGGCTCGTTGAGTGCAGGCTGAATGTCATGATCGGCGTCTTATCGCGCATGAGCCGTTGCGTTAGCGCCTTTAGATCGTCAAGGCGCGCGCCTTCGCATGTGAGCCGCATGGCGGATGTCATTTTATTTGCGCCGGGGCCGGCGTCGCCGCCTTTTGCGACAAATCCCGGCGCGCCTCCCTGAGATCGGAAATTGCGTCCGCCTTTAATGGCGCGTGCGCCGCTCACGGGCGTCACCGCGATTTGCCCATTTGCGGTTTCAACAAGAAACGGCGCATTTGACATCGTTTTAAAGTCTGGGCCGCCGGCGGCGGACTGATCAAAGCCAGGCGACGGGCTGAAATCATGAGTGACGCCCACGGCGGCGAGCGCGTCGTAAGACGAGGCGTCAACGCCATAGCGGCCGGCGCGATGGCTGATCGCACGGCGTCCGAGCCTGTTGTGGAAGGCGGCTGCAAGAACGGTCAATTTTTCCTGATACAAAGATAGCGGCAGGTTTTTCTGAAATGAGAAAAACTCGTGCCGATATCCATCAGTGGGCGGCACAGTCCATTGATGCATGTGAAGCCCGGCGTCGGCGCGGCCGTTCTCGCACAATGCGCGGAAGTACGCTGCGTTTTCTGCGTCAGAAACGATCGGGTAGCTAAGGAAGTAAAGCGGGCGCGCCGAAAACGTTTCGCTTAGGGCCTGAAACCGTTTGATTCCATCCGGGGGCAGGACAGCCGGCGCACCTGTCTCTATATTGTTCCAGTCGAAAGCTTCTTCCGTATCAACCGTAACGAGAAGTCTTGGGCGTTCCAGCTGTTGTACTGTAATCGGTTGCGTTTTGACCGTTTTACGTCCGCGATCTGAAGCAACCGTGGCGGAAAAGAGCGCTCCGAGATCCGTCGCCGTCTCCCGCCATGAATACTTCTCCGCATACCGCCGGGTTGCGTCGCGATTGGGCTGCGATCGCCACAGCGCAATAATCGCCTCAGAAAATGCGTTAGCCGTGCGCGCCGCCGCGACACGCCCGGCGGCTTCCTGCGTCACCACTTCGGGGCATCCGCCGACCGGGGCGGTCACAACCGGGGTCCCGCACGCCATCGCCTCGAGGAGAACATTGGGCCACCCCTCGTGGGTCGAAGCGAGCACCAGAATATCCGCCATCGAAAATATTGCCGGCATCAATGCATGCGGAACCGAACCCGTAAACGCAACCGCGTTTGCAACGCCGCGTGCGGCGGCATGGTCTTCCAGTGCGCCACGCAGCGGCCCAGCGCCAACGATCAGCAGGCGCGCATCTTCAAGCCCCTTACGGCGGCAGTCGGCGAGTGCGTCAATGACGAGATCGTGTCCCTTCCGCGCAATCAAGTGACCGGCGCTGACAAGCAGCGGGCCTCGCCTGCTCGCGCCCGTAGTTTCCGTTACGCTTGCACTGTCTCTGGTGCTGACACTGTCGGGGAGGGGCGCGCTGTCCTTGAGGGCTGCGCGCGCCTCTTTGGGACTGAGCGGCGAGAATTGCTGAAGATCGACCCCGTTGCGCAAAACGTTGATCTTCTCTGGCGGGGCGCCGAGGCGGGTGAGTTGATTTTTCAAGTCGGCGGCGACGCTGACGACCGCATCCGCTCGTTGGACCGCATCGAGGATCATCCGCTTTTGCCGCGGAAATGTTGGAATGAGCGAGACGTCGCTGCCGCGCGCCGTGATGATCACAGGTTTGCCGAGACGCCTTGCGGTATTCACCGCCGCAACACCGTCCGGATAAAGATAATGGCCATCGATGAGATCGAAGACCCACCCCTCATCAATCAGGCTTTGCGCCGCCGCGAAGAAGCAGGTCTCCAGCGCTTTTGCGGCGTAGGTCATCCCGATTTTCGGGGGGATCGTATAGCGCGGGTGCCTGACGTCGACGCCGTGCCGGACCTCCCGCCGGGGCGCGCGTGCAAAGTCCGCATACTTTCCAAAAGCTTTGTTGCGGAGCGGAAACCACGGAACCGGCGCGACGACGCGCACATCGGCGCCTGTCTCTTTGATGACAGCACGCAAACGGTTCTCAACAAAGACGCCGTGGTTTGGCGCCGCGGCGTTTGGAAAGAGTGTTGTGAGAACTAGAACGCGCATAAATCCGGTCAGGCTTGCCAAACCCGGGCGACGCTGCGCCCGGCTGTAACATTAAATTTTACGGTCGCCCACTCGCTGCAACGTGAGGGCCACCGCGCCAAGCGGTTGAAATTAAAGTGTTTCAAGCGCGTGTGGTCTTTACGGCTCGCCGTGTCTTTTTCACTTTTCCGCCTTTATTTGGCATGATTGTTTCATTAACAAATGGTAAAAGAGTTTCCTAGGACTGAAGTTCGATCACGGGTATCGTGAAACGCGCGGTAAAATTACACGTTAGGGGTGTTTTGGGGCCCGCAGTACGGCATTTGGGGATGCTAGAGTAGTGGATGTAGTTATTGGCAGCGCAGTGGTCGGGTTCGCCATTGCAGTCGTGTTAGCGCCATATCTCGCCGACGTTGTTAGCGTCGGTCGTGGTCAAAAAAGCGCCGCGAATTCTCTTGATACAATCGCCAAGGGCGTCGATGACGGCGTAGACTTTACGGTCTTGCGGCGGGCGTCCCTCGACGGGACGGTTGATATCGGGCGCGTTTCAAACCGGGACTTCTCGCGCATCGATGCGCTTTCGCCGGTAAGCGGTAAGGGCGCTGTCAAACGCTTCTTCGATATTGCGGCGGCGATTGCGCTGTTGATTGCGACAGCGCCGTTGCTTGTCGTCGTCGCGGCGGCGATCCGGATCGATAGCGCCGGCCCTGCGCTGTATCGCCAGCGCCGCGTCGGCATCAATGGCTCGGTTTTTCAGATTTACAAGTTGCGCTCAATGACTGCTGACGCTGAATGCGACGGCGCGCGCTGGGCGAGCGTGAACGATGCGCGCGTCACCCGAATCGGAAAGTTAATCCGCAAGCTGCATATCGATGAGATTCCGCAGGCGATAAACGTCATTAAAGGTGAGATGAGTTTCGTCGGTCCCCGTCCGGAGAGGCCGGAATTTGTCGAGGTCCTTGAGCGGGAAATTCCGAATTACCAATTACGCCATCTCGTAAAGCCGGGTCTCACAGGCTGGGCGCAGGTTAAATATGTCTACGGCGCATCTGTTGAAGACGCGCGGATCAAGCTTGGTTTCGATCTCTTTTACATCAAGAACTACTCTCTTCTGAACGATATTCTGATTATCTTGATGACGTTCCGTGTTGCGCTGTTCGGGATTGGCAGCCGTTAGGAAATGCCCATGGCATGGCCCGTTAAACGAGGCGAAGGCATCTGGCGCCGCCGGGGCGCCGTCAACGTAATGCCTTGGCGCCGGACGGCGCGGCCATGAGAATCCTCAGCCGCTTGCGCGCGCGCGTCGCCGCTTATCCGTTCATCGCAGCCCTGATGTTTTGCGTGTTCGTTGTAGCAGCGGCGGTGTTTTTTGTTCCGGAACGCAAGTCGACGCCGCCATCTGCGCTCAAGACAGCGACCGCCGCTGATGTAGCGGCGGCGCTTTACCAAAGTGGGCGCTACAAGGCTGCGGCGGACAGCTTGCGCGCCGCTTACAAGATTGATCGCGACCCCCGCAAGAAGATCGAACTCATGTATGCGCTCTACGGCGCTGGCGACTATAAAAGCGTCCTCGCACTTTGGCTGACGAATGACGCCGGCGCCGGCGGCGCAAAAGAGCGCAACGCCATCAGCGACGGATCGGGCGACGTCGTCGCCGGCGAGGCCATGGTGAAACTCGCGCAGTATGAAAGGGCGCTTGCTATTGCGAAAGCGCGGTTGGAAATCGCGCCTTATGACCGGTCCGCGGCTTTTCTTGCAGCGCGCGCCGCTAGCGGTCTCGGACGGTTTCAGGCCTCGCGGACCTATCTCGGGCAAGTCCTGCGCAGCGCACCGGACAGCGCCGCCGCCTCCCGAAAGGATGCGTTATCGGGCGAGGCCTGGATGTTCCGGATGCGGCGCGCTGTCGAGGATGGTGAATTTGACGTCGCCCGCTCTGCGCTCAGGCGCGCCGGGGAAGCCGGCGTCAGTGCATCGCGCCGCGACGGGGCCGCCATTGAAATCATGATCCGTGAAGGGCGTCTCGACGATGGCCGAAGGGCGCTCGCCAGTCGAAAATCAAGGGAATTGACAAGACCAGCGGCCGCTGCGCGCCCCGGTCAGGCGCCGCCCGTCGATGTTTACGGTCTCTATCTCGACGCGCTCCTCAGCTATGTTGCGGGCGGCGCGCCGGACCGGGCCTTCAATACGCTGTCGCCGTGGCTGAAGCATGAGATCCGCGGTCCGCTGCAGATGGCCTATGTGAACTGGCGCGCCGGCGATGTCGCACAGGCCGCTGATCAGTTCGAAACCTACGCTGAGGCGGCTCCGCAGGACTGGATTGCACTTGATGCGCTGGCGGCGTTTCAAATTTTGCGGCGTACGCGTCAGGATGAGCGCGCGGCGATGAAGGCGATCGATCAATTGACGGCGGCCAATCCCGCCGCCGGATCGTTCCGTCGGTTTCAGCTGGCGATCCTGCAGGAAGACTTTGAGGAAGCATATGCGACGGCGCTCACCGGCGACATGGCGCCCAAACGGTTGTCGGCGGACGTTTTGTTTGGGGCCGCCGCGGATCAAAACGATCTGCTTGGCGCGTATCGATCGCTTGTAATGCTTTCATCGCAGCATGAAGAGGGCGCCGCATCGGCGCCAACCGAGGCGAACCCAGCCATCGTTAACAATGCGAATCAAGGCCTTGCCCTTTTGCACGGGGTCTTGGCGGCGCGGCGCCTCATGGCTTCCGGCGATCGCGAAACCGCCGCCGCTCATCTCGATCGCCAGCTTGTCGCTGCGCCCAGTTTCGAGCCTGCGATTTTACTCCGCACGCTCATTGACCTTGAAGCGGGGCGCCTTGGCGACGCCGTCAATCGTGTCGAAGGCGGACTTTCCAAAACCGAGGTGGAAGCGCAAGACCGACACAGATCCATGCGGTTGTTGCTGGCGCGGACATTGCGCGCAATCGCCAAGGACGCGGCCGCGGCGAAGGCCCTTGCACCGATCGCGGATCAATTGCTTGAAGCCGAAGACACGGCTCTATTCTATGCGGCGACGCTGGAGGCGGCTGGCGACGGCGAAGCGTTGAAATTATTCGCCCAACGCGCCCAGACGGTTCGCGCAGAACCGGCGCTGGCTGCGATGCTTTTTGAGAGGGCCGGCGATCCCGGGCGCGCGGCGCGGCTTTACCGCGAGGCGTTATTCGAAGCGCCGCTTAATGGCGAGCACGCACGGCGCTACGCCGCTGCGATGGAGCAAGCGGGACGCGGTACGGACGCTGTTGCTTTGCTGGAAGTGCTCGTCCGCAAAAATCCGGAAGCCTCTGGGGCGCGCGCCGAAATCGCTCGCCTTAAGGGCGCCGTCGTGGGCCAGCCCGCTGTGCCGGCAAGCGAGCCTCGTGCGGCGGTCGCCATCGCCATGCCGGCGCCGGCGGGCCCGGAGGACCGCTTGCGCGTTTTTGATACGGCTGAGAGTGGAGCAATTGCTTTTCACGTGGGCCAGCGATTTGCAGAAGGTAGCGCCGAGCGCCTTGCGAAGGTGCGAATTGCGTGTTTTTGGGGAATTGAAGAGGCATGCAAAGAGGTCGCAAAAACAGGGAGTTGAACTGGAAATCTCATCGCGGATCGAAAAGATTCGGCGGGGAGGGGCGCTATGCTGTTGCTTGAAACCAAAGGTTGCAGGATTCCACCTCGAGCCCCGGTTTTTGCGCCGCATCCGGCGAGATGTCCGATGGCAAAGGACTTGCTGAATAGTTAGAGTGAATCGGTGCGATATCTGATAACACGCTTGAGAATTCAAACCTCGAGCGATCCCGCTACGGGGGAATGATGGAATTGAGGGATAAGACCATGACGTTAACGACTTTTTTTAAAACGCTGCTGGCGCTCATCATCGCCATGGCGCTGACCGCCTGCGACACCAAATTGTTCAGCGGCGAGCAGCTCGAGGCGGCGCCGTCGCAAGTAGAAGAGGCGACGTCTAAGAGCCCGCCCTATCTTCTCGGGCCGCTCGATCAGCTTGAGATTTTCGTATGGAGAGCGCCGGAACTTTCCACCAACGTCACAGTGCGCCCCGACGGGCGGATTTCAACGCCGCTGGTTGAGGACATGCTTGCGGCCGGCAAAACCCCGTCGAAGCTGGCCAGCGATCTCGAGCGCGTACTCCGGAAATATGTGAAGACGCCGGAAGTGACCGTCATCGTCAGCAATTTCTCCGGCGAGCTTGGCCAACAGGTCCGCGTTCTCGGGGAAGCGTCGCGTCCGACAGCCTTGTCTTACCAGGCCGGCATGACGGTCCTTGACGTGATGGTCGCGGTGGGCGGCCTGACGGAATTCGCCGCCGGCAACAAAGCAGTTTTGATCAGGGGGCAGGGCGAAGAGCGCAAGTCCTATCGCGTCCGTCTCGACGACTTGATCCGGAAAGGCAATATCTCGGCGAATGTGCCGGTCTTGCCGGGCGATGTTATTTTGATCCCCGAGAGCGTGCTTTAGCGATCGGGGACCGAGGCGGCGGGCGGGGGTCCGTCGCTTCGCTTTGGTGAGGGTATCTGGGTTTCATGTTTGCGTTGTCCAATCTGCCGCAACCTGTGCTTCGCTACGGCGTCGGGCTGTGGCGGCGGCGTTGGGTCGTGGTGGCCGTTGCGTGGGCGGCGGCGCTTGCCGGTTGGCTCGCCGTATGGCTGATACCGGACCAGTATGAATCGCGCGCGCAAGTCTTTGTACAGACCGAAAACACGCTTGACGACGTTGTTGACGATCTCGCAGCCCGTCCGGACTACGAACAGCGGGTCAGCGTCATGCAGCAGGCGCTGCTGACACGCCCAAACGTTGAAGAAATCATTTATCGCGCCGGCCTCGATAAGACGATTGAGGCGTCGTCGCCGCTTGAGCAACGCGTAAAGCTTGAAGGCATGATCGACTGGGTTGCGGGCCAGATCAAAATCGACAGCCCGCAGCCGCTTTATTTCGAAATCCGATACGCCCACGGCGATCCGAAAATTGCGCGTGATGTCGTCGACGCTGTTCTCGACCTGTTCATCGAACAGGATCTCGGCGCCAGCCTTCAGGAAAATCAGGAATTCAAGAACAAACTCGATTCCCTGATCGCTGCGCGTGAGCGCCGTCTGGCGGCCAAGGATCAGGAAGTTGCGCGCTTTCGCCGGGAGAACGCAGAAGAGCTTGCGATTGTCGAGGGCAACCAGCGTCGCCGCGATCAGCTTGAAGCCAATTTATCACGGGTTGGCGATGAACTCGCCGCTGCAAAGCTCCGCGTGACGACGTTGCAGACCCTCCTGGCGACGACGCCGCGCACCACGACGGGCGACCAACTCGATGCGATGCGCGTTCAGTTGGCGGAGCTGCGCAGCCAGTATGAAGAAACGTTCCCGGACATTCAGGCATTGAAGGCGCGCATCGCGGAGATGGAAGCTTCCGGCGTTGGCGTCTTGCCGGATAATCCTGAGTTCAGGCGCACACAGAACGAATTGCGCGCAGCGCGCGATCAGGTGTCCGCGCTTGAAACGCGCGAGACAAAGCTAAGCGCTGAGCTTGAGGCGTTGGCGTTTACCATTGCAGCGGCCCCCGAAGTGCAGGCGGAACTGCAGCGAATTATCCGCGATTACGAACAAACGCAGAAAAGTTACGAGCTTCTTGTTCAAAGCCGCGACCGTCTCGATCTGACGACCGAGTTGGGTCCGGGATCGCAGGGCGTGAACTACGATGTGCGTGAATATCCGCGCCGCGCGTATAAGCCCGTCTCTCCGCCGCGCGCTTTGCTGATCGTCGCTTCGGTACTGGCCGCTTTTGGCGTTGGCGCGGGCGCGGCTTTGTTGTTTACCGCGCTTGATAAAACCTACGGTCAGACCAGCGAGTTGCAGAGCGCATTCGGTTTGCCGGTATTGGGCGCAATCAGCGAAGCGGCGTCGGCGCCGGTCAAGCGTGCGCGGCTGTTCGATCTGGCGCGGCTTACAGGCGCCTGCGTTGCGCTCTTCGCGCTCGGCGTCTTCTATGTCTATTGGGACGTGATGCGTCTGCCATCGGGTATTGAATTGGAAGCGGCGTCCTATGAACCGGCGGGCCATGCTCTCGCGAATAATAGAGCGATTGCGCCGTCGGCGAGAGACCCTGAAAGCGGGGCGGCGTCATGGGATTGATCGACAAAGCCATCCGCGACCTTGGCGCGCCGGATAAAACAGCGCCCGCTTCGGGCGACAATGACATTCGCTCGCGTGCCTCGAGCGTCAATGCGGTCGTGAACGACGCATTGCCGCGCAAGACCTTTGAGGTCGATTTCAAAGCTCTGTCGCGTCAGGGATTTTACGCACCGACGCAACGCTCAACAGCTATTGCGCTTGAATTGCGCGTTATCAAAAGGCGTCTTCTGCGCCGGGCCGGGTTTTTCCAACGCTCACAGGATCGCCGCGCGCTGACGTCGAGCGGTCGTCCGCGCAATCTTATCATGGTGACGTCGACGCGCCCTGCGGAGGGCAAGACGTTTACCGCCCTTAATTTGGCGCTCAGTATCGCCGCTGAAGAAGGGATCAGCGTTGTCCTTGCCGACGGCGATGCGCCGCGGCCCAAGATCAGAGCCTATTTCGATATTGAAGACGGCCCCGGATTGACGGACTGGGCCGCTGATCCGAGCGCGCCGGAGCGTCGTTTCATTCATGAGGCGACCAACCTGCCATTATCGGTGATCGGCGAGGGCGCTTGCGACGCGCGGCTTTCTGAACTTTTCGGCGGCGCTGATGCGCAGCGCATGTTTACAGAGCTTTCGTCGCGCCACCCTGATCGGCTCGTTATCGTTGACGCGCCCCCTGTGCTCGCGACCACCGAAGCAAGCGTTCTGGCGCGCCACGCCGATGAGATCATTTTTGTCGTCGAAGCAGACAAAACGCCCGAACCGGCTGTTGCTGCGGCGCTTGATGAGCTTCTGGAAGTCAATCCAAATGTGAGTTTGGTGTTGAATCGGTGTTTGCTGCCCGGCGGCGGAAATCATTACGGCTCTTATGAGCGCTACGAAAATTTGCCGGAGCGTGGCGCGAAAGCTCTCGCCCGTCGCCGGCATGAAGGGGAAAAGGATTGACCATCATGGGGCATCAACAAAAACGACCGCACACGGCGGCGAAGGCGCAATCGAGAATACGCGTGCGTCGGCTACGCAATCTTCTGGTTTGCGCCGCCGCGCTCGGTGCGCTTGGCTCCGGCGCCGGCGCTCAAATCGGACAGCCGAGCGCGCCATTGACCTTCAGAACCGATTATCTCGGCTATGCGGCGACGCTCAGTCCCCGTGTTACGTATACGGACAATATTAACCTCGAAAGCGGCGATAACGCAGACGACGACGTGATCCTGTCGACACTGCTCAGCGGCAGCGGTATCTTTTCGTCGAAACGCTTTACGGGCCTCGTCAGCGGCGATCTCGGTCTGTCCTATCTGATTGATGACGACGATCTGCGCCTGAACCAGGATGTCGGCGGGGTCGGGACATTCACCATTGCTGATAATCTGTTTTATTTCGATGTCGCCGGGCGCTCGTCGCGTCAGTTGATCGGCGATATCGCGCGCTTCTCGGCCAACGTAGACGCGGCGCGCGGCGAGCAGGCGAATGTCAACAGCTTCTCACTGAGCCCCTATCATTTCAGGCGGTACTCAGACGATTCTTCAACACAAGCACGGTATCGGTTTTCGCAAGTGTTTGTCGGCGACCGTAATTCAAACATTGGCGGCGGCATCAACAACTTCCTGAACGATTCACAATCGCATGAAGCCATCCTTGCGTATAACAGCGGCCGGCAGCTTGACCGGTTTCAATACACGCTGAGCCTTTACGGTAATGATACGGATGAAGAGGGCTCCGATCTTTTGCCGCGTTTTAACTATCGGCAAGGGTCAGTTTTTGTCGAAGGGCAATATGCGGTAACGCCGCGCTTTTCGCTTACCGGCGCGCTCGGCTATGACGAAATTGCAACCGAGGCCATCCAGACATTCGTGATCGCCGGCACGCCGATCGACGTGGAGGTGCCAATTTTCGATGACGATCAGTTGTCTGGTTTTTTCTGGCGTGTCGGTTTCGCAGCGCGTCCTGGCCGTCGATCCAGTCTGCAACTGGAATATGGCCGGCGCTATGACGATGACTTTATCAATGCGAACCTTTCTTACGATATTACGCAAAGACTGCGCCTTTCGGCTGGGGCATCGCGCACATTCCAAACGCGGGCCCAATCAAACACGACGCGCTTCCAGGCGCTGCAACGCAATGTTCTCGATTTTGCCGATCAATTGCGGGCGGGCGGCGAAATTTCCCCTGAAGGGATTATTCAGCTGGCGAACCAGACAGCCGGCGGCCGCGTCGACGCGCAGACTGTCGGGATTGGCGCGACCAATGGCGCTTTTGTTAACCTTCAGGGCCAGTACGATCGCACAACCGTGACGCTCGGGGCCAATTACCAGAACACCGATTTCGGCTTCCGCGATATTGAAAATATCGGCGCGCAACTGTCGTTGAATCGTGAATTGTCCCGCAGCCTTAACGCCTACGGAAACGTCTTTTATCGACGGTCCGACACGACGGTTAACATCGATGATTGCGTCGCCGCGCCGTTTCTTTTCGGTATTCCCGGCGCAGCGGGCAGCGCTGACGTGATTGCGGCTTGCACGGGATTTGCAAATGTAAACGGTGTGGTGAGCACGCTGGGCGGCCGGATCGGGGCGTCTTATCGGATCTACCGCAACCTTTCGGTTTTCGGCGAGTATTCGCACACGCAACGCTTTTCCGAGTCGGCCTTGCTTGAGTTTTCTGAAAATACGGTCACCGCGGGGCTGACCTTGGACTTTTAAGATGTACGAAGAGTTCTTCAATTTTAGCGGCCAGCCGTTCAAGCTGAACCCTGATCCGAAGTTTTTCTTCGGCAGCCGCAGCCATAACAAGGCAATGGCGTATCTGCACTATGGCTTGCGGCAGGCGGAAGGGTTCATTGTCATTACGGGCGAAATCGGCGCGGGCAAGTCGATGCTGATCAGCCATCTGCTTGACCAGCTGGATCGCTCACAGGTCGTTGCGGCGCATCTTCTGACGCCAAACATGAAGCGCGAGGACCTGCTGGCTCATATATTGTCAGCCTATCGCATTGAGCCCTCCCGCCAGAGCAAGACAGCCGAAATCGAAGCGTTTGAAGATTTTCTCTTTGATCAGCTCAATCATGGACGCCGCGTCTTGCTGATTGTCGACGAAGCGCAAAACCTTCCGATCGATACGCTTGAGGAGCTGCGTGTTCTGTCAAACATGGACTATGACGGCACGCCTTTGTTTCAGGTTTTTCTTGTCGGGCAGCCGGACTTTAAACCCGTTCTGGCCGGCGCAAATATGGAACAGCTGCGCCAGCGCGTTATCGCATCTTATAATCTTGAGCCGCTGAGCGCCGATGAGACACGATCCTATATTGAACATCGACTGACAGTCGTCGGCTGGAACGGCGATCCGAAATTCGATGATGATGTCTTCCCGGCCATTCATCAAGAGGCGGATGGTATTCCGCGTAAAATCAATAAACTCTGTAACCGGATTTTGCTGTATTGTACGCTTGAAGAAATCCGCCACATTGATAAAGGCGTTGTAGAAAGCGTCGCCGCCGATCTTGCGCAGGAGGCGCTTGGCGATGTGGATGCAAAGACCGCAATCGACGCCGCCCCCGATGCTCAGGAAACACAAATGTCGACGGCGGCGGTTTCTGAGGCGGGCGCCGGCGGGGATGACGCGTCACCGCTTGTGAATGGCGCCTCAAACGAGACGATGCGTGCGCTGGTGGAAAACGGTGAAGATGCGGCGCCGACTGCGTCACGCGAAGGGGCGAGAACCAGCGAGGACGATGAATTGCCGGAAACGCCGCTGGCGAATGACAAAGACGATGAAACGCGCACCGGCGAACCCGTCGTGATCCCGTTTGAGCCGCCCCGGCAACTGGTCAGTGAACCGACCGAGAATAACGGTGCGGCAAACGCGGCGGCGAGCGAAGACGATACGCCAAATTCAGATCACGGCGATGACGCGAGCGAAACAGACGACGCGCTTGAAGATACCGCAGGAATGGGGGAAGCGATGGATACGACACAAATGGAAAGAGAGCCCATGACGGCTGACACGCCTGAAGACGACAGCAGTCTGAGTGTATTGGATCGACTGCGCGCTCAGCGGGCGCGGGACGCCGCCGCGGCGAAATCAAAACCAGTGGCGGTTGAGGGCGGCCCAAAGCCAGCGTCGATGCACGATGTCGCCGATGCGATCGCTGCTGTTTCTGCGCGGGGCGCGGCCAGCGAGAAAGAAGCGCTTGACGACAATGTCGATGATCAGATGGCGCAGATCATGGGGGCGCCGCCAATTCAGGAAGACCTCAAAGGATGGCGTTTGGCGGTGGTTAATTCGATCAATGAAACGCGCGACGAATTAAAACGGGCGCATGGCAATATGACTGTCGTCCGCCGTCAGTTAGCCGATTCCGACAAGAAGCGTCGTGAGCGGAAAACAAAGGTCGTCGCCAGCATTTCGCGCGCAGAAACGCTACTGGCGGAAATCCGCGACAGCTGGCGGTAGGGCGGGGGCTCGGCATGGCGCACCTCTATGAGGCTGTCGGCGTCGCTGAGCCGAACACAACCGTTGCGACGGCGAGTGCGGCCCAGACCGGATCGCACGACACGGCCACGCCGGACCGCGCAAGATCCTTTGCGATGACCGTTGATGTAGAGGATTTCTTTCAGGTCTGGGCGTTTAGCGATGTCGTATCGCGCAAAAGCTGGGACGGCTTTGCGCTGCGCGTTGAGGACAACACGCGACGGGTCCTTGATCTCTTCGATGTGTCCGGCGCCAAGGCGACATTTTTTATTCTGGGATGGGTCGCGGAAAAAACTCCGGCGCTGGTGCGCGAGATCGCAGCCCGCGGCCACGAAATCGCCTCCCATGGATATGACCACCAGAAGGTGTTTGACCAGTCAGAAGATCAGTTTCGTGATGATGTTCGGCGTTCGAAACTGATCCTTGAGGATCTGTCAGGCGCCCCCGTCACCGGCTACCGGGCCCCCGGTTTTTCCATCAACGCCCAGACCCCTTTTGCTTATGAAGTCTTGAGCGAGCTCGATTTCGCGTATTCTTCAAGCACGCACCCGATTGCCCATGATCATTACGGCGATCCGCAAGGCGAACGTTCAGCATTCCGGCCGCTTGCCTCTCGATCTCTTATCGAGGCGCCGGTGGCGACGGCGCCGATCTTTAACAGGCGCGTTAGTGCGGCTGGCGGCGGCTGGTTTCGGGCTTTTCCCTATGGCGTTTCACGCCGGCTCCTTCGGCGCGCGCGCGAGACATCATCAGGACCGGTCGTATTTTACTTCCATCCTTGGGAGATTGATCCGGGTCAGCCGCGAATTGCGGGCGCAAAACTGAAAGCGCGCCTGCGCCATTACCTTAATCTCGACAGTATGGAGGGGAAGCTGGCGCGCCTCCTTGACGCTTGTCCGTGGTCGCGGCTGGATGATGCGTTGGGCGTGACCGAGCTTCAGGCGGCGGCTTGACGTTTGTTGAGGTGCGCGGCGCCAGGTTCAGCGAGCGTGAGCGTTGGAATGCCTTCGTGACCAGCGGCGCGTCGCCGGCCGCGACATTTTTTCATTTATGGGAATGGGCTGACGCTGTCGAGGAAGCGCACGGACACGCGGCGCATCGATTTGTGGCGGAGGTTGACGGCGAGATTGTCGGTGTTTTGCCCCTGAACGACGTGCGCAGTATTTTGTCGGGCAGGTCGTTCATTTCCGGCGCTTTCGCCGTTGGCGGCGGCGTCGCAGCGACGAGCGCGGCCGTCGCCGATGCGCTGGCGACGAGCGCGATTGACACCGCGCGCGACGCCGGAGCGCATATGATTGAGATGCGGAGCGAAACCGCCGCCATCGCCGGCTGGAACGCAAAAACACCGACCCATGAAACTTATCGAAAAGCGATAGTCGCTGACGAAGACGCCCGCCTTCAGGCTATCCCGCGTAAAAGACGTGCAGAAGTGCGAAAAGCCATCGCCATGGAAGCGTCCGGTGACGTCAGAGTCCGTTTCGATGGGTCAGTAGAGACATTTTATCGCCTCTATGCGCGCTCCCTTCGAAGCCTTGGTACGCCGGTGTTCAGCCGACGCTTTGCTGAAACGCTTGCGCAGAAATTTTCTGACCGCATGTGCATCGCACTGGTTGAGGTGCGCGGCGAGGCCGTCGCCGCTCTGATGTCCTTTTATTTTCGCGGCGCCGTGATGCCCTATTATATCGGCGCGTCGCCACAGGCGCGAGCCTATCGGGCGTTTGATCTGATCTACTGGCGATTGATGGAGCAAGCGCTTTCGTCAGAATGCGAGATATTTGATTTCGGCAGGAGCAAGATCGGCTCGCCCCATGCGGCGTATAAAAAGTCATGGGGTTTTGAACCGGTCCCGCTCGCCTACCAATATTGTTGCATTCGGGGTGAGAAGCCCGTCTCCGCCGATCCCGCCAGCGCAAAATTCAGAGCCGCGAGCGCCGTCTGGAAGAAATTACCGCTGCCGTTGACAAATGCCTTGGGGCCGTTGGTTGCGAGACATTTGCCGTGACGGGACGCGAGGAAGTCCTGATGCTCTCGCATCGCATTCCGTATCCGCCGGATAAGGGTGACAAGATACGGTCATGGCGTATTTTGAAACATTTAAGCGAACGCTATGCTGTTCATCTTGGCTGCTTTATCGACACGCCGGAAGACCGGCAATGGTGCGACACCGTCAAAGAGGTTTGTGCAACAACAAAATTCGTCACCCTACGGCCGAATATGGCAAAAGCGCGTAGCCTGTCCGCCATTGCAACGGGCGCGCCGCAATCTCTTGCGTACTATTCAAGCCATGATATGCGCCACTATGTCACGAAAGTCCGCGAGCGCGCGCTCGCCTTTGAATGTGTCTTTTCAACGCCCATGGCGCAGTATATCGCCAAACCTGAGAACGGCCGGACGCGCATTGTCGATCTTTGCGACGCTGATTCAGCAAAGTGGGCCCAATACGCCGACGAAACGCCCGGACTAAAAGCCATGCTCTTCAGGCGCGAAGCGGCGACGCTCATGCGTTATGAGCGTGACGTTGTCGAGTGGGCCGATGCGGCCATCGCGATCAGCCGCGCCGAAGCGGCGGTACTTGACGGCGGAAGCGGGAAGGCCGTTTGGTTCGGAAACGGCGTTGACACCGATTTCTTCGATCCGGGCTTGCCCTTTGACTCGTCCGCGCCCGCGCTTTCCGGCGCTGATCGTCCAGCGGAGATCGTTTTCATCGGCGCCATGGATTACAAGCCAAATGTTGATGCTGCCGTCTGGTTTGCCGAGAAATGCTGGCCGCAAATTCGCGCGGCGGCGCCGGGTGCTCAATTCGCAATCGTGGGTGCCAATCCTGTTCATTCTGTGCGCGCTCTTCAGGAGCGCGATGGGGTGATCGTCACGGGCAGGGTACACGATGTGCGTCCTTTTCTGGCGGACGCAAAGGTCGCGATCGCGCCGCTGCGCATTGCGCGCGGCGTTCAAAACAAGGTGCTTGAAGCCATGGCGATGGCGTTGCCGGTTGTCGCCAGCGAAGGCGCTATCGAGGGGCTTGATATTGATGCCGGTACGGATTGTATCGTCGCGCGCAACGCTGATTCATTTACGGATGCCGTACTGACGGCGCTTCGCGACGAAGAAAAAGCGCGCGCGCTCGGGGCGCATGCCCGCCGCAAAGTGATGCGCGACTACAGCTGGGCCGGTCAGTTGGCGCGTTTTGACGGCATTATAAGACGGGCGCGCACCAGAGGCGCCAACGCCTAGTTCAACAAAGAGCCGTCGTCGTCATCGTCGTCGAAGCCATTTTCCGGACCGCCGGTGAAAAGCGCGGCGAGTTCGTCTTCATCGAAGTCGCTGTCGCTGGCCAGCAGTACGCGCTGGTCTTGTGCTTCATCGTTCACCAAAACGCTGAAGATGTCCGGCCGTGAATAGTGACCGGCGATATCGCACGCGGCCTTTGCGGCGCGCACAACGTCGAGGGAGCCTTCTGCGATCAGGATGTCTTCCCCTTCAAGCGGTCCGGCAATAATCTCGCCGCGCGGGTCGATGATAACGGAGTGACCCGAGTGCTCCCACTCGCCGAGCGGTTTCCAGCGCTCCGGGATATGTTCCTTAAGGCGTAAGCCGGCAGCGCATACGACATAGGCGGCCGCCTGACTGGCGTAGGCGCGTGACAGAACATGTTGGCGCGCCCAACAAAACTCACCGTCGCGCGGGGTCTTTTCCCAGCCTGGCCAAAGTGCTGCATGTACCTGCGTGCCCTGTGCGGCGAGGGTGTAGCCGGGCAACATCATCTGATGTTCCCAGCAATTAAGGGCGCTTATGCGCGCATAGGCGCGGTCCGTGACGTCAAGACCGGCTGCGTCGCCATCCCCCCAAATGATGCGCTCGGCGTGGGTCGGCTTGAGTTTGCGGTGTCTGTTAAGAATGACGCCTTCGCGACCGATTGTAAGGGCGGTGCAATAAGCGGTCCCGTCCGTAAACGGATCGCGTTCAGCAACGCCGATGACGACGTCGACGCCCGCCGCAGCAGCGGCGTTGCATAACGCCGCGACTTCCGGTCCGTCGAGATCGACGGCGTTTTCAAGATAGTTGGCGCTTGCTTCCCATGTGAGATCATGAACGCCGCCCTCGATCCAGAACGGATAACCGGGCAGCCAGGCCTCGCCGAATGCGGCGAAATCGGCGCCTTCCTTGCCGGCCTTGTCAATGAGGGCGCACGCCTTTTCCGTAGAGGCGGCTTTGTCGAACAGAACCGGCGCCGCTTGAATTGCTGCGAGACGAAAATTTTTCGACATGATCGGCCTTTCTGCGCCGCAGCGCTGTTCTTAGAAGACTGAGACGGTCGCAAGGGCGAGGATCGCGGTCAAAAGCGCCATGGAGAGCGCAAATGCAGCAAAGCGGTGCGACACCAGATTATAGGTGAGATGAACGCCCGTGTGGATTGCACGCGCGGCGACATAAGCCCAGGCAAACGTGATCACGAGGCCGCTCGCCCCGCCGCTCAGGGCCAGAGCAATCATCGCAACATAAAACAGGACCGGTGTTTCGAGAAGATTGTTGAAGTTGTCGCTTGCCGCCTGGGTCCGCGGCGACCAGTCAACCGCGGGGCCCCCGCGCGTCGCCGGTAAGGCGTTGAGCGCCCGGCCCATGCGCCTCATATCGCCCGCCCGCCGCACAGTCATCACGGCGGCGACGCCCACCGTCAGGCCGGCGAGGATCAGCGCGGGTTGCAGGATCGCCGAGCCGGTCATGGCAATTTTCTCCAGAATTCAGGTTTGTTATCGCAACGCAACACGCCGCGAAGGCGTTGCTGTGCAGCATCGAAAGCAGACAATCTTGGCGCGAACGAGCCCCCGCGCCTTGGCGCCGGATAAGCGAAAGGGTAGGTTAATGTCCTCATCAGAGGGGTGTAACGGGGTTAAACATGTTTCGAATTCTACTACCAGTTGCCGTCATTGCGATCTTGCTGTTTGCGCCGATCTTCACCGATCAGGTCGAAGGGTCGGATCTTGGCGGCAGTGAAGTCACATTGTCGGGTAACGCTTATGTCGGCAATACAGTCAATTGCTGGATTGGACAGAACTTCTCGATCAGCGGCGATTGCGAGCCGAAAGGCGGCACGAAGGGCCTTGCGATTTTCGCAGCCGTATTTGTGTCCGCTGTTGCGGCTGTTCTTGGCGTCCTTGGGCTCTTGCCGTTTGTTGGGCGTCTCGTCAGCATTATCACGTCACTCGCCGGCGTCGTGGTGATCGCTGCGATAGGCTATTTTGTTTTCACCCAAATGAGCACTGATGAAGGCATCAACGGCGTGCAGTGGGGATCATACCTCGCGGGCGGCGGTGGTCTTCTGACGCTTATATCGGGTCTGTCCGGGATGCGCGGCGACCGCTAGCGCGGCTGCAGCAATCGGGTCCGGTACTCGGCCCCGTCAATCGTCTTGTGGGAGGGAGGAAAGCGCGACCTGCTGTCAAAAGGCAGGGCGCGCTTTACTGTTTGGCGGTGTCCTCAACGGCTATTGACCCGCCCCTACGCGATCGAAATTTCATTGGCGTCATAGACCGTCAATTCCGGCGGCGCTGCGATCCGGCCTTCAAGAGACGCAACGAAAGCCTGTGACGCCGGCAATGCGAAATGGTCGGCGAGGGCCTCCTTGTCGCGCCAGCGTTCGGCGAAAAGCAGCCGATTTGGGTTAGCGGGGTCCGTCGACACCTCATGTGAAAGACACCCCGGTTCTTGCCGTGACCGCGCCACATGCTCGAGGCTTGATGTCAGGATTGCCTCGCGATGGCTGTCGAGCGCAATAATTTCGCCGAGTACAATGAGCACAGAAGACCTCCTTTGCGCGGCGCGCTCTAGATAACGCCAATTGTCCTGCCGACTTTCGTGAAGGCTGCAATCGCTTCGTCGACCTGGTCGTCCGTGTGCGCCGCACACATTTGCGTGCGAATGCGCGCAGCGCCCTTTGGGACCACTGGATAGGAAAACGCCGTTACGTAAACGCCTTCCTCTAATAACGCATCGGCCATTTCCCCGGCCTTGCGGGCATCGTGCAACATCACCGGGATAATCGGATGTTCCCCTGGTAAAAGCTCAAACCCAGCGGCGCTCATGCCGGTGCGAAAGCGGTCAGCATTCCGAAATAATTGCGCGCGCAGATCTGCGCCATTGCGCACCAATTCCAGCGTCTTCAACGTCGCGCCGAGTAGCGCCGGCGTCAGCGCATTCGAAAAAAGATACGGCCGCGCGCGGTTCCGCAGCAAATGCACAACTTTCGCGCTGGCGCAGATATAGCCGCCCATGCCCCCGCCGAGCGCCTTGCCGAGCGTTCCCGTTAGGATGTCGACGCGATTGGCGACGCCGCAATGTGCGGGCGCCCCTTCGCCGTTTGGACCCATGAAGCCGGTCGCGTGACAGTCATCGACCATGACAAGCGCGCTAAACTCATCGGCAAGCTGACAAATCTCATCGAGCTTCGCGATGTAGCCGTCCATGGAAAAGACGCCGTCCGTAACGATCAGTTTCGTACGGGCGCCGTCTTCGTCGGCTTTAATCAGTTGCGCCTTCAGATCGCCCATGTCTGACGTCGCGTATCGATAACGCTTTGCCTTGCAAAGGCGCACGCCGTCGATGATTGATGCGTGATTAAGGGCGTCGGAAATAATGGCGTCATCAGCGGTTAAGAGGGGTTCGAATACGCCGCCATTGGCGTCAAAACAGGCTGCGAACAAAATGGCGTCCTCATACCCGAGGTAATCGGCAATTTCTGTTTCGACGCGCCGGTGCAGGTCCGTCGTGCCGCAAATAAAGCGAACCGAGGCCATGCCGAAGCCGTGCGTCTCCATGGTCGCCTTTGCCGCCTCGACAATCTCAGGATGATCGGCCAGGCCGAGATAATTATTGGCGCAGAAATTGAGGACTGAGCGTTTATCGCCGCGGTGGTCGACGTCGATGACCGGCCCCTGCGGCGAGGTGATCACACGCTCGATTTTCTCAAGGCCCTGGTCGCGAATATCCTCAAGCGTGTCGGCGATGCGCGTATAGAAGGCTTGTCGCTGGTCCATACAAACTCCCGGATGAATAACGGCCCCCCGTTTTGCCGCGCGAATGGTGGGGGGTCAACGCGTGCGCCGGGGGCTTTGAGGACGCGCTTGCCATCGGCGGCCCGGCTCCTCAGGATGGCGGATTTGGGACCGCGAGGGGACTATTATGACCGAAAGTGCGCCAAAGCCAGACACCGCTATCGACCGACGCAGACTTTTAAAAGCCGCCGCGTTCAGCGGTTTCGCGGCGAGCGTTGGCGCCTGCGCGCGCGATGGCGATGGTGCGCCGGGCGCCGGCGGGACAATTTCTGGCGAAACGCCGGGCGCCAAGATTACGGTTGAAACAATCGCCGAGGCTGAAAAGCTACAGGGGCTCGCCTACACAGACGCCGAGCGCGCCATGATGCTGGAGGGGCTTGAAGAAACACTGCAAAGCCTCGCCGGGTTGCGCGCGCACGATATGCCGAATGACCTTGCGCCGGCGCTGGTTTTCAATCCGAAACTGCCGCGCGAAAAAGTTGCGCGCCAGAAGAATTCTCTTGGTCTTTCAGGATCTTACAAAGAGGCTCTGCCGGAGAGCGATGGCGACATCGCTTTTGCAAGCGCTGCACAGCTCGGCGCGTGGATAAGGTCGGGGGCCTTAACCTCCGCGCGTCTCACCGAAATCTATCTTGACCGGATTGCGCGCTACAACGAGGCGCTGCAATGCTACATCACGGTAACGCCGGAGATCGCGCGCGAGCAGGCGGCTAAAGCCGACCGCGAGATTGCGCAGGGGCGTGATCGCGGTCCGCTGCACGGGGTCCCTTATGGCCTCAAGGATCTGGCGGATACGAAAGGCGTCGCCACTACCTGGGGCGCGACCCCGTTTAAGGACCGCGTGCCGGACGCCGACGCCGATATCGTCCGTAAACTGAAAAGCGCCGGCGCCGTCCTGCTAGGCAAGACCAGCTGCGGCGCGCTTGCTTATGGCGATCAATGGTTCGGCGCGCGCACGCGCAATCCCTGGAACCCGCAGGAAGGGTCAAGCGGTTCGAGCGCGGGTTCTGCTTCCGCGACTGCTGCGGGGCTTTGCGGTTATTCAATTGGAACCGAAACGCTCGGGTCTATTGTTTCCCCCTCCGAACGGTGCGGCGTAGCGGGTTTGCGGCCGACTTTTGGCCGCGTCTCGCGCGCCGGTTTCATGGCGCTTTGCTGGTCCCTCGACAAGGTCGGGCCGATTTGCAGGACCATTGAGGATACCGCGCTCGTTTTGTCGGCGATTAATGGTTTTGACGCGGATGATCCCGGCGCTGCCCGGATCGGATTTACGTACGATGGCGCGGCGAACGTCGCTGATATGACGGTCGGCTATGTGCCGGCCTGGTTTGAGGCAGGCGATGAGGCCGATCGCGCGGCGCTGGATGCGCTGAAATCGCTTGGCGTCACATTGAAGGAGTTCGCGTTCCCCGATTTTCGTTTCGATACGCTTGTTCAGACTGTCCTCGTTGAAGCCGCGGCCGCGTTCGCTGATCTGACGCTGAACGATGGCGATGACGACTTGGTGTGGCAAGAGCCGCAGGCGTGGCCGAACACGTTCCGGCAAGCGCGATTTATATCTGCCGTGGATTACGTGCAAATCGATCGCTTGCGCCGCAAATTGATGACGGCGATGGCGCGGGCGTTCGACGGCTTTGACGCGGTGATCGGTCCCAATTTCGCGGGCGGCGCTTTGCTCGCTACAAATTGCACCGGGCATCCGCAACTCATTGTGCGCGCCGGATTTGCGCAGACACCGAACCGCACGCTGTTCGATAACGCCGCGGACGCCGAGGTCGCGGAGACTTTCCGGACCCCGCGCGGCGTCAGTTTATGGGGTCCCTTATTTGGAGAAGGCCCGATGATTCGGCTCGCTCATGCGCTGGAAAAGGAATTAGGCGTTTCGTCAGCGCGTCCGCCTGGCTTTTAGATCGGCGTTTCTGTGCAGCGGATCGCCGGATATTTCTTTCATAGAGAGTGCGTTGCTGCGGCAATAATCGGTAAGCTGAAAGAATTTTTGCTTCATTTTGAGACCGCGCATACGAGCCTCGATGGAAATTCTAAATGCTTACCATAGGGTAAGTACAAGCAAGCGCGCCCCGTCGTTTGGCGACCGTCAAAATCTTTATTTGCGGAATCAAAACGACTTTGCCTAAAGTGCTCAGGCAATCGAAAAGGGGCGATGTGATTTTATCTCGTTACGGACCATTGGCTTCGATTCGTCCGGTATAAAGACCGCAGTTTTGCATTGCAGCAATCGCTGCGTGAGAAAATGACGTTGTTTTGACATGACGGCGTTCAGCAATGGCGACGTAAAGTGGGCTCAGGCGAGCTGACATACAAAACGCCCACCCGAAAGAGCGCATATCAAAGGCGCCGGGGGCGAAAATCAATAAAAGGGAAGGAAAGCTATGACACAATCGGTTCAAGCGAAGCGGGCCCGCACTGGGCGCAACGGATTTCGCAAAGCACTGGTTACAAGCCTTTCGGCGACTGCGCTGATCGCCGGGACAATGACCGGCGCCGCCCAGGCGCAGAGCGTCTATTCGTTCGGCGACAGCCTTTCAGACACGGGCAATGTGGACGCGCTAACGTTCGGGCTGGCTGTCGGTAACGACTATTTCGACGGTCGCTTTTCAAACGGTTTTTTATGGACCGATTTTGTCTCCGCCGGTCTCGCCGGCGAGCTGCAACGCACAAACGCGGGATTAATCGGGCCGTTTAATTTCGGAACGTCTGCGAGTTATAATTTCGCCCATGGCGGATCAGTCTCCGGCTCGAACGGGCTGAGCTTTGACATTATCCTGGGTGGTTTTTCGACGGCGCTCTTGCAAGCGTTGCCCGCCTTCCGAACCGTCGACCAGGCTGAGCATTTTCGCGACCAGCGCTTCTTCTTCCGCCGCGTTTTTCGGTCCGGGCCAGATGATTTCGCAACAATTTCTGCGGGCGGCAACGACTATCTTAATGGCGTAACAAACGTCAATTTTGTCGTTGGCAATATCATTCAATCGCTCGGGATCATCCGTCAGGCGGGCGTGCGCAACAGCATCGTTCTCGATTTGCCGTCGCTGGGGCTGATCCCGCGCGAGTTCGGCGGCTCTGACAGTGCGCAACTGAATGCGCTTTCAGCCGCCCATAACGCCCAGCTGCGCACGGCGGTAGCGCAATTCGAGGCGCGTAATCCGGGTACGAATGTGTCGATAGTGCCCGCCGGGCTGCTCTTTGATTTGATTATTGATGACGCGGTCACAAATGGCGGGCGCCGGTTTGGATTTACCAATGTGCGCCCCGGCGCCGGGACCAGCGGCACGTGTCTTGGCGACGGCCTTGTTCTGAACGCCTGTCCGGGCAGCTACCTTTTTTATGATGATATCCATCCGACGGCCCGTGCGCATGCGATTATTGGCCAGGTCGCGCTCGCGAATGTTCGCGCCGACCTGACCGCCGGCGCGGCGGCGACCGCGCGAACGACGACAACGAACCGCATCGCCGCAACCGGCAACCAGCTGGTCACAACGCGCATCGCGGCGCTGCGAGAGGGGCGAACAGGATCAGGCTTCCTTCTGGACCCCGGCGCTCACTCCGGGGCCTTCGGCGGCGGCTCGGCGACGCTCGGGTTTCGGGAAGTCGGTGCAGTGACATCGCAACCGACCCGGACTTCATTCTTCCGCTATATTGACGGTCTTGCGCCGGAATATGACGTGACGACGCCGGCAAATGACCTTGAAGCTGAAAATCTCGCCTTCAGCTTCAACCTCAACGCCGGCGAATATGTCTCATCGTTTGGCGCGGATCATCTGCTTACAGAGCGCTTCGCATTCGGCGGCGTCTTCACGCGGGCGGCCCTGTCGCGCGATCTGTTCGGGATCAATAGCCGGGATGAGGCGTCAGAGTTTGCTGTCTACGGGGCGTGGTTTGACGGTCCATGGATATTGTCTGTCACGTCAAAAGCCGCGGACTTTGAGCAGTCTTTTGTTCGCAATTCAGGACTTTCCTTTGCACCAACAGTATCCGGCGAGGCGCGCTCACGCACAGGCAGTCTGCGTTTCGATGCGCAATACGACGCGACGGTTGCGGGATTTCAGCTCAGCGCGTTGTCAAAAACCGCTTTCGTCCGGGTCAATCATCGCGGTTACGAAGAAGCGGGCGGTCTTGGCCTCGTGGAGCGCTCCGTTCCGGATGTCACGCAAAATGGCTTTACCGGGTATATCGGCGGGCGCGTCGCGCGGACCGTTGCGCCATTTGACGGTGCGGGATTGACGCTGTCGTTTGAAGGCGGCGCCCTTGGCGCATCAAGCCGCGATATCGGCTTTGCGCCGGTGGTCGATGATGCCGCTCTGCTCGGCGATCTCCTTGGCCAGGACGGATTTACAAGGCCCCTTTCAGGCACGGCGCATGTGGGCGGATACGGCGCTGCGGAAGTCGCCTTGACGACGAAGTCTTCGTTTCAGCTCAGCGCGCGCGCCGCCACGATTGGGACCGCCGCCGGGCAAACGAACGTGGCCCGCCTGAATGCGGTTTGGCGTTTCTAGAACGCGACAGAAACACTCGAATGGACAGTGCAACGGCGCAGGCTCTATGGCTTGCGCCGTTCTGTTGTTGGGGACGGCGGCGGCAAGGGTCGGCTCAAGACGAACGCAGCGGCGCACGCCAATACAATCGCCTGAATGCTCAATATCAGTCGCGACGCGCCGAGCGCTGCAGACAAACCAAGCACCAGCGCCATGGAGATTGCGCTCACGATCTTGGCGCGCCGCGTGATCGCGCCGTGCACTCGCCAGTTTTCAATCATTGGCCCGAAAACGCGATGCGTCACCAGCCAGTGATGCCAGCGCTCCGATGAACGGGCGAAGGCGAAGGCTGCGAGAAGGATAAAAGGCGTTGTCGGCAAAAGCGGCAAGGCCACGCCGATGAGGCCAAGAGCGAGCGCGACCATGCCGCCGGCGAACCAAAGCGCACGTACGGGGTTCATGGCGCGTCCGTGCGGCGCGTGTCGCGCCGGCGGGAAAAACGGAAGAACATCGTCATTGTTGAGCGCGACAATGCCGTTGCAGCGCTCTACTTTCAAGGCGGTGCGCTCTGCGCCGCCGCCGCGCTAAAGAAAGCGCGCCACCACGTCCTTGTACGAACGGGAAAGTTTCAACTCGGCGCCGTTTTCCAGGGTCAGAAAATACTCGCCGTTCGAATGCGGATGCAGCTCTTTGACTTTTGCAACATTGACAATCGCGGAACGATGCACGCGCTGAAAGCGTTCAGGATCAAGCCGTTGTTGCAGCGTCTTCATCGTCTCCCGAATGATATGTGTTTTCCCGCTTGCGTGAATGCACATGTAGTCGCCGGCGGCGTCGATCCACTCGATATCATCAGCATTCAACACGACGACTTTCGAGCCGTCCTTGAAGCTGATCCGCTCCGCATAGCGTTCTTTCTCCGTCCATGAGGGGTCATTGATCAGATCTTTGATCTTGTCGCGGTCGTCGTCGCTGAGCGAGGCCAACAATTCCACAAGACGCGACTCGCGGCTCGCCGCCGCACGTGTTTTGAGCGCTTCCCTGACGCGGTGAATGGCGTCGCGCAGGCGTTCTTCCTCGACCGGTTTGACAAGATAATCGAGCGCATTCGCCTCGAACGCGTCAATGGCGTATTTGTCATACGCCGTGACGAATATGATCAGCGGGGCCGGCGCACCAATCAGGGCGCGCACGACGCCAAAACCGTCAAGGCCCGGCATTTGAATATCCAGAAAAACAAGATCGGGCGATTTTGCTTTGATCTCTTTGACCGCCTCGCGTCCATTCGAACACTCGCCGACAATTTCGACCTCGTCAAATTCGTCCAGCCGCAATTTCATCCCGCGAATGGCGAGCGGTTCATCGTCAACAAGAATAACTCGAATTTTTTCATTGGGCGCAGCGGCGTTCTGATCGTCTTCGCTCATATCAGCATCTCGTCAGGTCAGTTTTTGCGGTGGGGCTCGGCGGCGGTTTCAAACGGCAGCGTCATGCCGACGCAAAGACCGGTTGGATTGACAGGCGACAATTCGAAAGTGAAGTCGCCGCCATAAAGATGGTTGAGCCTGTCGCGCATGTTGACAAGACCAACGCCCGCAGAGGCGTCGGACAATAAGCTCTCCGGATTTTGCGGCGCTTCGGGACCATTGTCGCAAACGCGTAAGGCCAGGAGATCGCCTTCGCGTTTCGCCTGAATGCGAATCTCGCCGCCTGATTCCATTTTAGCGATAGCGTATTTGATGGCGTTTTCGATCGCCGGCTGCATGATCAGTGAAGGGACGAGCGCCTCGCGCGCTTCGTCATCAATTTCTTTAACGAACCTCAAGCGTTCGCCAAACCGCGTCCTCTCGATGTTGAGGTAAAGCTCAAGCGCACGCAATTCCTCTGCAAGCGTGGTTTTCTGTAATGGATCGCTATCAAGAGAATAGCGCAAAAATGACGAAAGCTGCGTCAACATGGAGTTCGCCTGGCGTCCATCTTTTTCGAGAACCAGCGTCGAAATCGCATTCAACGTATTGAACAGGAAGTGCGGGTTCAGCTGATAGCGCAACATTTTCAGTTGCGCCTGATCCGCGAGCCGGGCTGATTGAAGCGCCCTGTCGGTTTCCGCACGCAAAGTGAGATAATAATTGATCCCAAAATAAAATCCCGCCCATGCGAGCAAGAGAAAAAGGTTCACTGGAATATCGGGGATGAGCGAGACGAAGAAATTATCCGTCCCCATGGCTTCTGATCGCGACTGAAGCCATAAATCGCCATCGGGAAAAATCTGAACTATCGCGAGGCTTTTAATGATCGACATCGCAACGGTCATGACCAGCGTCGCCGCGCCGGCGATCAACAACATCAGCGCCGGCCCGCGCCGGCGGGCGAAACGGTAGGCGGGTCTCAAAAGGATTGTCGTGGTCAAAAATCCAGTCATGGCCGAAGTCGCGGAATAAGTGAGCGACTCGGGCGAACGCCCCGCATAGAGCGTCGATACCGAAAACAGATGCAACAGCATGAAGCCGACCCAGCCGGCTGCCTGCAAGATCCAGAACAGACGATCGGTATCGGCGAAGAACCAGTTCATCGCGCGGCGCGTCCGGCCCGGGCTTTCAATGAACGGCCCGCTTTTGAGGGGATCGAGATCTAAAGCCGCCATAACGTCCTTTTGTGCTTGCGCCATGTATGAACCTGTTCTGGCGGAGGCATGCAAGCGGCGCGCGGTAAAGCGCCCCCGGCATGCGACCAATGCCTTAAAAACGCTGGAAAACAGCGTTAACCGGTTGAAATTGTAGCGCCTATTCCGGGAGCGACAAAAGTTGCACGTCGCCGCCGGCGGCGGTCGTATTGATCGACAGGGTCCGCTCGACGGCGAAACGCCATGGCTGGTCAGCAGACGAGAGCAGCGGGATGATGGCGCCCGGCCGCGCCGCCAGCGCGCCCGCGAGCCTGGCGTGGCTCTCCTCATCCACATCGGCGACAACGCCGGCGAGCCGATCGTCGCGGAGCAGGGCTTCCGGGATTGGCCCCTGATCGATCGAAATGATCAGCGTCGCCCATTCCGCAGGGAGGGCCGCACGTAGGCTTTCCGCCAGCGGGTCCGCAGTAACAATCGCATTGCCCGCGGCTAACGCCTTCGCAGCCTGATCGAGGAAGCGCTCGCCGACGCATAACATTACCCCGCGCCCGCGCAATTTCAGCGTGTTGGCTTCCCCGGTCGGGCTTGGAAGATCTTCGCTATCTTTGAAATGCGCGCGGAAAACGTCCGCGGCTTGCGATAAGGCAGACGACAGAGGATCGCTCGCCGTCGCGGCTGCGGCGTTGAAAAGCGCTTCCTTGTCGCGAAGGTTCGACCAAGGCGTCATTCTTGGGCCGATATCGCGGAGGCGCGCATCGAGAACGGCAGGTAGAGCGCCGTCGGGCGCAATGGCGATTTCCGTGTTGCTTACCGGCGGCTTCGGCGGTTTCACAAAGGCGTCCAGATAATGCGGTCCGCCCGCTTTCGGTCCCGTGCCCGACAGACCTTCGCCGCCAAAGGGCTGTACGCCGACGACAGCCCCGATCTGGTTTCGATTGACGTAGATATTGCCGATCCGCGCGCGCGCCGCGACGGTTTCCATTGTTTCATCGATGCGCGAGTGCAGGCCCATCGTAAGGCCGAACCCAAGGGCGTTTATTTTGTCGATCATCGCGGTGAGATCGGCGCCGTCGAAGCGGACAACATGAAGAACCGGGCCAAAAACTTCGCGTTTTAACTCAGCGATATCGTTAAGCTCAAAGGCGACCGGCCGGACAAAGGCGCCGTTGACGTCGGCGTCCGTGGGCGGCGCCTGCGCGACCAGACGCGCTGAGCGTTGCATCGCGTCGATATGATTTTGAATATCAAGACGCGCATCTTCGTCGATAACCGGGCCCACATCCGTTCTGAGAAGGGAAGGGGCTCCGATCCGCAACTCGGCGGTTGCGCCCTTAAGCATTTCGTTGAAACGATCGGCAATATCGCTCTGCACACAAACCACGCGGCAAGCCGAGCAGCGTTGTCCGGCGCTTTGGAACGCCGACGCGACCACATCGCTCACGGCCTGTTCGAGGAGCGCTGTTGAGTCGATGATCATTGCATTGATGCCGCCGGTTTCCGCAATCAGGGGCGCATGATGCTTGCCGGCGGCTTTCAGGCTGCGATTGATCGCATGGGCGGTGGCCGTCGAGCCGGTAAATGCGACGCCGTCAATGGCGGGATTCGCCACAAGCGGTCCGCCGACGGATGACCCGTCCCCCGGCATATAGTGGAGCACATCGCCTGGAACGCCTGCCTCATGGAGCAATGCGACGGCCCGCGCTGCAATCAGCGGCGTTTGCTCCGCCGGTTTTGCGATTACGGCGTTACCGGCCGAAAGCGCGCCGGCGACTTGTCCGAGAAAGATCGCCAGCGGAAAATTCCACGGCGAGATGCATGCAACAACGCCCAAGGGTTCGCGTTTGAGGTGCTGGGCGCGGTTGGCGTAGTACCGTAAAAAATCGACGGCCTCGCGTACTTCCGCGATCGCGTCCGGAATAGTCTTCCCGGCCTCCTGACACGCCAGTGCAATGAAGTCTTCGCCGCGCTGTTCCAGGATATCCCCGGCTCGTTGAAGGACCGCGGCTCGATCATCGCGCGCGGCCCATTGCGGTTGCGCACGCTTCGCCGTCGCGCAGGCCTGCGCCACGTCCTCCGCTGTCGCCGTCTTGACAACGCCAAGAGTTTTGTCGCGATGGGCCGGATTGGCCACCGGCGACTGCGCGCCGGAAAGGGGCGGCGTCTCGATGGCAATTTCTTGCGCACACGCTTCTTGCAGGCGCGCGGCAGTCTCCGGCGCGGTCTCGTCCCAGCCGAGCGCTGAAAGCCGCTCGCCGGCGAAGAGATCGCGCGGCGCCGGTATCGCCGTGTTCGGCAAGACGTTGAGCGCCATTACCTCATCAATTGGGTCGGCGATTACATCGTCTACAGACAAATCCGGATCGAGTAATTGATTGACAAAGGAAGAATTCGCCCCGTTTTCCAAAAGTCGCCGGACAAGATATGGCAGCAATTCTTTATGGCCCCCGACGGGCGCATAAATCCGGCTCTTGACCCCTTGCTCCAACAAGCGATCGTGTAAGGCCTCCCCCATGCCGTGAAGACGTTGTAGCTCATAATCGCCGCTGCTGCCGGCCATCTCGCTCACCATCGCGGCGGTTAGCGCATTATGGGTCGCAAACTGCGGATAGAATACATCGTTGTGCGACAATAATTTGCGCGCACACGCCGTGTACGAAATATCAGTTAGAACCTTGCGTGTGAAAACCGGGTAGCTTTCAAGGCCCATCACCTGTGCGCGCTTGATCTCGCTGTCCCAATAGGCGCCCTTGACCAACCGGACCATGATCCGCCGGTCGGTCTCGCGCGCAAGCGTTGCAAGCCAATCGAGCACAAAGCTGGCGCGCCGCTGGTAGGCCTGAACAACAACGCCAAACCCATCCCAGCCTGCGAGCGCCGGGTCGCGCATCAGCATTTCGATGAGGTCCAGGGAAAGGTCGAGGCGGTCGGCTTCCTCCGCATCGATATTGAAGCCGATATTTGCGTTCTTTGCCGCTATCGCAAGGTCGCGGGTTCGCGCGCCAAGTTCCGCTATCACGCGCTCTTTCTTCGCGTATTCGTAGCGCGGATGCAGCGCTGAGAGCTTAACGGAGATGCCGGGATTATCGCGCGGGTCACTACTGTGCGCACGTTTTGCGATTGCGGCGATCGCCGAGGCGTAGTCGTTGAAATATTTCAGCGCGTCTGCTTGCGTGTGCGCCGCCTCGCCGAGCATATCGTATGAAAATGTATAACCGTCCTTACGATAGTGCTCTGCGCGCTTGCCCGCTTCGTCAATCGTCTGGCCCAGGACAAAATGTTCACCCATAATCCGCATCGCCTGGGCGACGGATGAGCGAATGACAGGTTCGCCGACGCGATCGAGGAGATCTTTCGTCGCTGCTGCAATTTTCCCAGCGGGGTTTTTCGGCTCGATATCGTCGATCCAGCTGGCTGTGAACATCAAGGCGCGTGTTGAGAAATTGACCAGCGGAAAAGGGCTGGCGCCCTTATGTGACGCCCAGTCGCCGGCCTCGATCTTGTCTTCAATCAGCGCGTCCGCTGTGGCGGCGTCGGGCGTGCGCAAGAGCGCTTCTGCCAGCCGCATGAGCGTCACGCCTTCGGCTGTTGAAAGCCCATACTCCTGAAGAAATTTATCAATCAGACCCGACCGCGAAGCATTGGCGCGCGCATCGCGAACAAAGTCTTTTGCGGCATTTTGCGCGCGCTTTCGCGCCTCGCGGCCGATATCGGCGTCCCCCATCAGCCGTCTTGCGAGACCCGCCTCATCGCTGAGCGTGTGAGCGCGGATCGCCGCGCGCTGATCGGGGAGGGTCGAAGTGGCTGTCATTTCGCAGATCG
>JBCBBT010000039.1:0-32835 GCA_038531315.1 Pseudomonadota bacterium | reverse complement strand
TATTGATAGCCGTCGCCATAACCGAGTTCCTTCATCAGCTTTGTCGGCGCGTTCATGGCGTGCATCGGCGGGGCGAGCGAGCCGGTCTCGCGCGCCGCCATTTTCGCCTTGATGAAGGCGGCGTGCGAACGGTTCGATTTCGGCGCCGCGCCGAGATAGGCGACGAGCTGGCCGATGGCGATTTCGCCTTCTGGCTGGCCGAGGAACTCAAACGCATCCCTGGCCGCTATGGCGAGAGGGAGCGCGTGGGGGTCGGCGTTGCCGATGTCTTCCGATGCGATGACGACAAGGCGGCGCAATACAAAGCGCGGGTCCTCGCCGGCGGTCAACATGCGCGCGGCCCAATAGAGCGCAGCGTCAACATCGGAGCCGCGGATCGATTTTTGAAGCGCACTCGCAAGATTATAGTGCCCCTCCTGCGCCTTGTCGTAGACCGGCGCGCGGCGTTGAACGAGGCGGGCAAGCGCGCCCACCCCAAAGGGCGCATCAGGCGCGGGCGCGGCGAACAGCGTCTCCGCGAGGCTCAGCGCGAAGCGCCCGTCCCCGTCGGCCATGGCGCGCATGGCGGCGCGCGCTTCATCGGTAAGCGGAAGAGATTTTCCCTCGTCGTCTTCAGCCCGCTTTATCAGCTGTTCAAGCGCCGCATCGTCGAGCCGGCGCAGGGTCAAAACCTGCGCCCGCGACAGGAGCGCGGGGTTCAATTCAAAGGACGGGTTTTCCGTCGTCGCCCCGACGAGCGTGACGACGCCGGCTTCCATATGGGGCAGGAACCCGTCCTGTTGCGCGCGGTTGAAACGGTGAATTTCGTCGACGAACAACAGCGTGCCCCGCCCGGTCTGACGGCGCGCCCTGGCGGTCTCGAAAACTTTGCGCAGCTCGGCAACGCCTGAAAAAATCGCCGAGATCTGGACGAATTCAAGGTCCGAAACATCGGCCAGAAGCCGCGCGATGGTCGTCTTGCCGACGCCGGGCGGACCCCACAGGATGATCGAGGAAAACCGGCCGCTCTCGACCATGCGCGCGATCGGCGCGCCCGGCCCCAAAAGGTGGTCCTGTCCGATGACATCGGCGAGCTTTTGGGGCCGCAAGCGGTCCGCAAGCGGACGGGGCGCGTCCGTCTCAAGCCCCGCCGCGCCAAACAGATCGCTCATCGCTGCGCCCTCTCCGCAGGCTCCGCGCCTACCGCCGGCGCCGGCGCGAGCGCGTGCGCGGGCGGTTATCGACGCGCCACGGCACGATGCGCTCGCCCGTGTCGACCTGAATTTCCCACTCAAGCGCCGATTTTGAAATCTCGCGTTCCAGATCGGCCGCGGTATTGATCGATTTTCCGTTAACGGACAAAATCCGGTGGCTGGTGCGCAATCCCTGACGCGACGCAAAACTGCGCCGCGACAATTCCGTCACGACAACGCCAGTGAGCAGCGGATCAACGCCAAGCTCTTCATTGAAGCGCGGCGAAAGATTGGCGACGGTGACGCCGTTCAGCGGATGTTCGCCTTCGAGCGTGCGCGGATCGGGCGCCGGCTTATCGGGCGGCAAGGTGAACGTCACGCTCGCCTCGCGCCGCTTGCCGTCGCGGATATAGGCGACCGGCGCGGACTGGCCCTTGTCGCGGGTGCCGACGCGAAAGCGCAAGGCGCCGGCGTCGAAAATCGGTTGACCGTCAACTTCGATAATGACGTCGCCCTCCTTCAGCCCCGCCTTGTCGGCGGGCCCGCCCTTCCAGACGTCTTCAACGATGGCGCCGGCGGGCCGGTCAAGTTTGAAAGCGCGCGCAATATCGGGCGTCACGGTGTTGGTCGAGGCGCCGATCCAGGGCCGCTCCAGAACGCCGCCATTGATCGCGGTTGACAGAACCTGGCGCACCAGCCGCGCCGGGATCGCAAAGCCGATGCCGTTGGAGCCGCCCGAGCGCGAATAAATCGCCGTGTTGACGCCGACAAGCCGGCCGTCGGCGTCGACCAGCGCGCCGCCGGAATTACCCGGATTGATCGCGGCGTCCGTCTGTATAAAGAAGGAATAGTCTGAGACGTTGACGGCGGTGCGCGCCAGCGCCGAGATGATGCCGCTGGTGACGGTTTGTCCGACGCCGAACGGATTGCCGATGGCGAGGACGACATCGCCGACTTCGATGGCGTCCGAATTGGCGAACTCCAGAAACGGCAGGGGCTCGCCAGCGTCGATCCGCAGGACCGCAAGATCGGTTTGCGGATCGGCGAAGATCAGTTCCGCCTCAAATTCGCGGCGGTCGGCGAAGACCACCTTGATCTCATTCATGCCTTCGATCACGTGATTGTTTGTCACGACGACGCCGTCGGGGCTGACAATCACGCCGGAGCCCAGAGAAGACTTCTGGCGCGGCGTGCCGCGGCCGAAAAATCGGTCGAAGAACGGATCGCCCGTGGTGCGCGGCTGCGAGACGCCTTTGGTGAGAATGTTGACAACGGCGGGCGCCGCGGCGTCGACAATCGGCGCAAAGGAAAGTTGCACGTCCGCCATGGTGGTAGGGGCGACGCGGGTTTTGCCGTCAATCGAATCGCCGCGCATCGTATCTGCACGCAATGTATCCGGGCTTGATATGTCTGCCGTGCGCAGCGTCGGCGCTTCCTGCGCGGCGTCGCTGGTTGATTGCGCCGCGCAGGCCGCGCTGAGCGACACAAGGGCCATGGCGGCGGCGAATAAGCCTGATCGGATCATCAAGGAAGCTCTCCGTGAAAAAGTGCGTCCCGCAAAGTAAAGCCTCGCCGTCCGGACATCAACGGCGGGGCGGCCCTCACGGCGAAGCCTTTCCGGGCGCTGATCGGAGGGCCTTTTTCAGGGGGCGGCGGCGGACCTGTCTTGCGGGGGAGATCAGAGCGCAAGCCCGCCGCCGCGACGCCGCCTCACCGCAGGAGATGCAGCTTGCAAGCGAAGCGACGATCCGTAGAGAAAGGAAAGGCCGCGCCTAACGCCGCCTGACGGTCTTCACGCCTCTCCGGTGAAAACGCTTGCCGGCGAGGCTGCGGTGAGAACGCAGGCGCTTTTGGTGGTGGAAACGCGCCGACTTGCCGCGAAAACTCTTGCGATGGGCGCCGTAGCCGCGTCCGTCATAATATTTGTGGCGATAAAGACCGCTCTTGCTGTGAAGACGGCGCGGCGCATGGACCCCATAAGCGCCTTTGACGCCTTTGGCGCCTTTAACGCCTTGGCCGATGCGCCGGCCATGGAAACGGGTCTTTGTAAAAAGCGCCCGATCGGAGACATATCCGTACGCCCTGTCAGCGCGACTGTCGTACGTCGCGGCGGCGACGGCTCCCACTTTTGCGGCGCGCACGGTTTGCGGCGTCGACGCGGCGGTTGCCGGGCTTAACCCAAAAAGCCCGACAGCGACAACAGCGCCGAGGAGGCCGCCAATGAGCGATTTTGATTGCTGGGCCATGGTCATTTCCTTTGCATTGCGGTCGCAATCAAAGTTGGGGCGCGGGCCGATCACGCGCCATCAACAAACGCGTTACTGCCCGCGTTAGCCCATGGGCCAGGCCGGGCGCTCGTCCAAAAGAGGGCGGCGGCGCGTTTATTCGGCCGCTGCGGGCTGACGCTTGGCGCCGCCGAGGAAGCCGCCGGACTGACGCGCCCAAAGCTCCGCATAAAGACCGCCGCCGGCGACCAGCGTTTCATGGTCACCCTCCTCGACGATATCGCCCGCATCGAGGACGACCAGACGGTCCATTTGCGCAATCGTCGAAAGCCGGTGCGCAATCGCAATCACGGTCTTGCCTTCCATGAGCGCAAGGAGATTTTCCTGTATCGCCGCTTCGACTTCTGAATCGAGCGCAGACGTTGCTTCGTCAAGGATCAGGATCGGCGCGTTTTTCAAGAAGATGCGCGCAATCGCAATGCGTTGCCGCTGGCCGCCGGAAAGCTTGACGCCGCGCTCGCCGACATGGGCGTCAAGGCCCCGCCGGCCCTTTTGATCTTCAAGGTCGTCGATGAAGCGTCCGGCGTTGGCGCGGGCAATCGCCTCGGCGATCTCCGCTTCACTGGCGTCGGGCCGTCCGTAGGCGATGTTTTCCCGGATTGAGCGATGAAGGAGCGATGTGTCCTGGGTTACGACGCCGATATTGGCGCGCAGGCTTTCCTGCGTGACGCGCGCGATATCCTCGCCGTCGATCAGGACCCGTCCGCCTTCGACATCATAAAACCGCAGGAGAAGATTGGTCAGCGTGGTCTTGCCGGCGCCGGAGCGTCCGACAAGGCCGATCTTTTCACCCGCCGCGATCGCAAGCGATAAATCGTCGATCACGCCGCCGTCCTTGCCGTAGTGGAATTTCACGTGGTCGAACGTTACGGCGCCGTGGGCGAGCGCGAGCGGGCGCGCGTCCGGCGCATCGACAACATCGACGGGCTTGTTCAACATCGCCATCCCGTCGTGAATGACGCCGATATTTTCAAACAGCGCCGAGACCTCCCACATAATCCATTGCGACATGCCGTTGATGCGCAAGGTGAGCGCAATGGCGGCGGCGATGGCGCCGACATTGATGAGCCCGGCCAGCCAGAGATACATCGACATTCCCGCGATCAGGAAGACCACGACCGCATTGTTAAAATAGGTCAGCGTATAAAAGAGCGTCACCAGCCGCATCTGCGGGTGGACGGTCTGCAGGAACTCATCCATGCCCTCGCGCGCATAGGCTTCCTCGCGACCCGAATGCGAGAACAGCTTGACGGTGGCGATATTGGTGTAGCTGTCGACGATGCGGCCGGTCATTTTCGAGCGCGCATCGGCCTGACGCTCCGACGTTTTGCGCAGGCGCGGCACAAAATAGCGCAGGATCGCCAGATAAACGGCGAACCAGACAATAAGCGGCGCCACCAGCCTCAGATCGGCGCTCGCGATCAAGACCAGCATACTGATGAAATAGACCGCTACGAAAACCAGAATATCGAGGATTTTCATCACCGCTTCGCGCACGGCGAGCGATGTCTGCATCAGCTTGGTCGCGATCCGGCCGGCGAACTCGTCGGAGAAAAACCGCATCGACTGGCGCAGCAACAACCGGTGCATTCGCCAGCGTCCGATCATCGGCAGATTGCCGAGCAATGTCTGGTGTACAATCAACGACGACGCGAGCGATGCGCCCGGCAACAAAACCAGAAGCACCAGCGCCATGACGATCAGAGCGCCGCGCTCGCGCTGGAGAAATCCCTCGCGGCCGCTTTCCTGAAGCCAGTCGACGAGCTGGCCGAGAAACCCGAAAAGCGCGACCTCGCCAATGGCGATCAACGCCGACAATGCGGACATCGCAATAAGGAAGGGCCAGGCGTCTTTTGTGTAATGCCAGCAAAACGCCGCCATCTCCTTCGGCGGCGGGCCGACGGGCGTTGCGGGGAAGGGCGCGAGGCGTTTTTCAAACCACGAAAACATGTGTCGGTATATGCGCCGACAATGCGGCTGAGAAAAGACGCGCGCGCCCGATTTTCAGGGCGGGCGCCGCGGATGCGCCCGCCGCCAAAGGAATCGCCCTATCCGGATAGGGTTATGTCGAAGCTCTATTTTACGTTTAGCGCCATGAACGCCGGCAAATCCGCCATTCTTTTGCAGGCGGCGCACAATTATCGCGAGCGCGGCCTCACGGTGATGTTGTGGACATCGGGCCACCACGCCGCGCCGGACGATCCGACGAAAGGCGCCATCGAATCGCGGATCGGCCTCAGCGCGCCGGCGCATATTTTTCACGACGGGATCGATCTGTTCGCCGCCGTCGGCGCGCAACATAAACAAACGCCCCTCGACGCGGTGTTCTTCGACGAAGCGCAATTCCTGACCGAAAAACAGGTCTGGCAACTCGCGCGCCTCGGCGACGATCTGGAAATCCCGGTATTGTGTTACGGCATCCGAACCGATTTCAAAGGCGCGCTTTTTGAAGGCGCGGCGACGCTGCTCGCCATCGCGGACGATCTGCGCGAAGCCCGCACAATTTGCCATTGCGGCAGGAAGGCGACGATGAACCTGCGGCGCGACAAGTCCGGCGCCGCCGTTTCCCGCGGCGCACAGGTTGGCGTTGAAAAAACCGACTACGTATCAATGTGCCGCAAGCATTGGCGTGCGGCGCTCGACGACAAGACGGCCTGACGCCGGGGCGCTGGCCCGCTGGGAAGCCAGGAAGCCAGGAAGCCAGGAAGCCAGGAAGTCGAAGAGCGTACGCGCGGGAACAACGCAACAGAGAGGCGATCACAAAATAGAGGCAACGACGGCGAAATCGCGCCGGAGCGCAGACATGGCGCGCCAGGGCTGCTAGAACGATAGCATGACCACGCCCGCCTCACCCACAGCCATTTCTGCAACGCCGCCTGACTGTCTTGCCGATGCGGCGGTCGTGTCCCTGCCGGCCGGCGCGCCGGTCTTCCATGCGGGCGATCCCTGCTCGAATTTTTATTACCTGCTTGACGGCTCAATCCGCGTCGACCTTGTGGCGGCGAGCGGCAAGGCGGTTCTTCTTTATCGGTTCGGCGCCGGGCAGACCTGCGTCCTCACGACGTCCTGTCTTTTGAGCGGCGATGATTACAGCGCCGAGGCGACCGTCGAAGAAGATGCGCGCGCCTGCGTCTTGCCGATGGCGGCGTTTCAGGAAAAACTGAATGCGTCGGCGGACTTTCGCGCCGTCGTCTTTGGGTCCTTTTCACAGCGCCTCGCGGCCATGATGGGCAAAGTCGAAGACATCGCCTTCACGCCCATCGAAACGCGTCTCGCCGAGCGTCTTTTAAATCTCGCCGGCGATGCGCTGACGGTCAGCGCAACCCACGACCGGCTTGCGGCCGACCTTGGCACGTCACGCGAAGTCGTCAGCCGCAAACTCGCCAAATGGGAGAAATCCGGCCTTATTGAGCGGGGCCGCGGCGCCATTGCGATCGTCGATGCGCCGTCTTTGAAGCGCCTCACCGCGGCCGCCGATCCTCGGTGACTTAGTCACCGACCGGGACGCGCCGCCGTCTTAGGACAGTCTCCACCGAACCAGACAGGAGACTTTAATGACCTCTGCAAATGTTGGCGCTGTAGATCGTATTTTGCGCATCATCCTGGGCGGCGTTCTCGTCGCCGCGCCGTTTTTCGTCGGCGCCCTCGAATTGCCCTCGATCCCGGGGATCGCCGCGCTCGCGGTCGGCGCCATCTTGATCATCACGGCGCTGGTCAAATTCTGTCCGATCTATGGCGTCTTCGGGTTCCGCACACGGTCTTAACCGGCGCGCAGCGCAACACGGGAGCGAAAACGCCATGGCGCGGCTTCTTGAAATGTTCGGACTTCGCGGCAAGGCCAAAGGGCCGCATACGGATGACGCCTTGAAAAGCGTCGCCGTTGCGGACGCCTATGCGCTGTCGAGCCGCAACGCGCTGATGATTATCGATGTCCGCGAAGCCTCGGAGTGGAACAAGACCGGCCGGCCGCAAGGCAGCGTCGGCATTTCACTCGGCGATCCGGACTTCGAAATGAAATTACTGGAGGCGGTCGGCGGCGACTTTGAAAAGCCGATCGCCGTTTCGTGCCAGGCCGGCCCGCGCGCGGCCAAGGCGGCGAAAAAAGCAAGGGCCACCGGCCACCGCGATGTCGCCGTCATCGAAGGGTGTTTTACCGCCTGGGAGCAGGCAGGCCTCCCGATTGATTATCCGCCTTTTTGAACCCCCTCTCTCCCCACTCTCGGGCTCATTAAAGAACGCCCCCGCTTGATTTTCTCCCGCGGGGGCGTTTTTCAATTGCGCGCCGTTAAGCGGCGGTGTCCTTGGCGCGGCGTTTGCGCATATGCGGCTCCAGCTCGATCTTCCGAAGGCGGATCGATTGCGGCGTCACCTCGACAAGTTCATCGTCATCGATATAGGCGATCGCCTCTTCGAGGCTTAGCCGCCGCGGCGGCGTCAGGCGGACCGCATCGTCCTTGCCGGCGGCGCGGATGTTCGTCAGTTGCTTCGCCTTGAGGGGATTGACGTCGAGGTCTTCCGGCTTCGCATTCTCGCCGATGACCATGCCTTTGTAGACTTTCTCGCCCGGCGAAATGAACATGACGCCGCGTTCTTCAAGGTTCCACAGCGCATATGGCACCGCTTCGCCGTCGCCATTGGAAATCAGGACGCCGTTGCGCCGCCCCTCGATCGAACCTTTATGGGGCGCGTGGTCGAGATAGGCGCGGTTCATCACGCCGGTCCCGCGCGTGTCGGTCAAGAATTGTCCGTGATAGCCGATCAGCGAACGCGCGGGCGCGTGCATGATGAGCCGGGTTTTTCCGCTGCCGGACGGTTTCATTTCCACAAGCTCGGCCTTGCGCCGGGTCAGCGTCTCAATGACGGCGCCGGAAAATTCGTCGTCGACATCGATTGTCACTTCCTCGATGGGCTCAAGCGTCGCGCCGCTCGCCTCGTCGAGGCGGGTGACGACGCGCGGCCGCGAGACCGCCAACTCAAAGCCTTCGCGGCGCATATTCTCAATCAAAACGCCAAGTTGAAGCTCGCCGCGTCCCGCCACCTCGAACGCGTCTTTCGATGCGGTCTCGCTCACCGATATCGCGACGTCGCCTTCGGCCTGACGCATCAACCGCTCGCGGATCACCCGGCTTTGCACCTTGTCGCCCTCGCGTCCCGCCAGCGGCGAGTCGTTCGGGGCGAGCGTCACAGAAAGCGTCGGCGGATCGATGGGCTGTGACGGCAGCGCCGTTTCCACCGCGAGATCGCATAACGTGTCGGAGACCGACGCTTTCGAATAGCCCGCAAGCGCCACAATATCGCCGGCGCCCGCCTCATCGACCGGCTGGCGTTTCAGGCCGCGAAAGGCGAGCACTTTACTGATCCTGATCCGTTCAATCTCGGCCCCGTCGCGCGACAGCGCTTTCAGCGTCATGCCGGGTTTGACCGCTCCGGCGGCGACGCGGCCGGTGAGGATGCGCCCCAGGAACGGGTCAGCCTCAAGGGTTGTCGCCAGCATGGAAAAAGGCGCCGTCTCGGCGTCGCCCGCAAGCGCCGGCGGCGGCGTATGGGCGATTACTTTTTCAAACAGCGGATGGAGATTGTCCCGCGACGCCTCCAGGCTTTCGCCCGCCCAGCCGTCGCGGCCCGAAGCATAAAGCACCGGAAAATCAAGCTGCTCGTCAGTGGCGCCGAGCGCGGCGAACAGGTCGAACGCCGCATCAAGCGCCGCATCCGGATCGGCGCTCGGCCGGTCCACTTTGTTCAGAACGACAATCGGCCGCAAACCGAGCGCGAGGGCTTTCGACAAAACGAATTTTGTTTGCGGCATCGGGCCTTCGGCGGCGTCGACCAGCAACAGACAGCCGTCCACCATGGAGAGAATGCGCTCCACCTCGCCGCCGAAATCCGCGTGACCGGGCGTGTCGACAATATTGAGCCGGATCGGCGCGCCCGCGCCGTGCGTCCATTCGACGGACGTGCATTTGGCGAGAATGGTGATCCCGCGTTCACGCTCGATATCATTGGAATCCATCGCGCGCTCAGCCATCTCCGAATGCGCCGCGACGGCGCCCGACTGGCGCAGCATTTCGTCGACAAGCGTCGTCTTGCCATGGTCGACATGGGCGATAATAGCGATATTGCGAATATGTTCTGCGGCCATGATACAATCCGGTTGTCCGGGCGAGGCCGGCGGTGATCCCGGCGGCAGGCTTTAGCGGGTTTGGCGCAAGACGCAACCGCTGATCACGCCGCAACCGGCGCGGAGCGCCTTACGGAGGCTGGCGCGGAGCGCCTTACAGAGGCTGGCGCGGAGCGCCGGACAGAGGTTGGCGCGGAGGGACGGCGCGGGCCAGAAGAAAAGGAGCGCCACGGATGGGCGAGGACCGCTCAGAGGGCTGGAACGCGGCGGCGGAGACCTTCCTTGCGATGCGCTCCGATATCGGCGGCGCGCTGATCGGCGACTGGGCGCGCCGCCATCGCTTGCGCGGCAAACGCGTTCTCGATGTCGGTTGCGGGTCCGGCGCGCCAATTTCGAAAGCCCTGATCGCGGAAGGCGCTGACGTCTACGGCGTTGACGCCGCGCCGCGGCTTGTCCAGCGATTTAAAGAAACCTTTCCGCAAGCCGAAGTCGCCTGCGAACCGGCGCAGGACAGCGCCTTCTTTCATCAGCGCTTTGACGCGGCTGTCTCAATCGGCTTGATCTTCTTATTGTCGGGCGACGACCAGAAAACCGTCCTGACAAGGATCGTCAATCACCTGACGCCCGGCGGGCGTTTTATTTTCTCTGCGCCGTGGCAGGTATGCGAATGGCGCGACACCATCACGGACCGTCTGTCGCGCTCGCTGGGCGAAGACGCTTATCGGCGCATCCTTGAAAAGGCGGGTGCTGAAACGGTTTCCAGACTGACGGACGACAACGGCAACAATTATTTCGATTGCGCAAAAAAGCCCGCCGCCGCGCCCCCCGACCGTCAACCAGCGTCAGCGGCCTGAGCGTAAACCGGGCGGGCCCGCCTATCCGAGCGAGCGCATGGCGAAGAGAATGCGGTTTGATTCCTCAATCGGCGGCAAGGCGTTGAGCGCTTCCTGAAAGTAGCGCTTCGCCGCGCCGGTCTCGCCCGCTTCGGCAGCGATCAGCGCACGGCCGACGAGCGCTTCATAATTGTCGGGCGTGTAAGAGAGTAACCGCGCCAGCAATGCGTCCGCTTCCGCCGCCTCGCCGTCGGCCGCCATGCACAAGCCGACATTGACCATCGCATCGAGCGCCCAGGCGTCCGCATCGAGACGGCTGCGCGCCGCCTCGCATTGCGCCGCGCCGAACTCACGGCCCAAAATGTCGGCCACGCGTTCGCGGAAAACAAAATTCGCGCTCAATCCTTTAAGGATCGGCGCGCCGCCGAGCGACGCCGCTGACGGGGGCGTCGCCCCGCGCCGGCCATAGGCGCTGCCGGCGCCCGGCGTCGTTGCGCCGCCCCGCGGCGGCAGGATCAGAGCCGGCTCGCCGAGCCGCGCCTGACCGCCCGCCGCATTAGCGGCCGAGGCCTGTCGCGCGCGCCTTTCTTCAGCCTGTTGTTGCTGGGCGAGACGGTCCGCCACCGCCTTTTTTTCCGCGGCGAGGCGTTGCGCGGCGCGGCGTTCGCGTTCGCGCTTTTGCGCAGCGGCTTGCGCGGCCTTCGCCGAGGCGGAAAGCGGCGGTTCGGGTACGGACAATATTGACGGCCCGCTCTGCGACGCCGCTTGCGGCGCACCAAGCCGGGCCGGCGGGGCGAAACGGCCAAAGGTCAAAAGATCGCGGCCCGGCGCCGCGCGCAATCCTTGCGGCGGCGCTATGGCGGGCGCGCCGGCGCGCGAAGCGGCGCGTCGTTGCGGTTTTAACGACGGCGGCGCGACCGGCGCGGCTTGCGCCCGCGACGCGGCGGCGGGTTTAATCGGGCTTTCGGCAAATTTAACGTCGACGCAGGTCGCCTTATCGCCGTTGATGTCGCACGGGCGCACCGCGGCGTTTTCAATCGCCCGGGGGCCGAGAATTGTCATGACGGTCGCCCCTTCGACCGGCGTGAAACGGATGACATCGGCGAGCGTGCTGCGGCCTTTCAGCGGCACCTCGGTTCGCGTGACGACATCGGCGATCTTAAAACCGTCGCGCGTGACGGCGGCGGCGCATGGCGTGTCGCAAAACAGCGCCACCCGCATCAACAGGCCCCGCTCGCCGACCTGAAGGTCTTTGATGGTGTTGTCAGCCGCGCGCACAGAAACCGGCGCCATGGCGACCGCCAGCACCGAAACAGCGGCTATCGCCTTGAGCATTGATGCGTCGCCCGCCGGCATAGGGGACCTTCAGGAGTTGAGGCGTCGCGCCTGATCTTTGCGCACCCTCATAAGAGTCGGCCCGCGCGTCAATTAACGCGCGGGCCGCAACAGAGCCGAAGGGATCGACGATTAATAATATTTATAGACGTAGCTGCTGCCGCGCTTGATGTAGGGGTAGCCGTAATCGTCGTAGCAAAGCAGAGCCCCTAAGAGCACGCGCCGGCCGCGGCGACGCGAAATTTTCTCAACCGTATGACACCCCGCATAAGGCCGGTAGCCGCGGTGAACCGCGCGGGACCAGCCATAAGGATCGAACCCGGCGTAATAGTGAAAGATCGAGTGCAGCGCGCAGTAATATCCGTGGCCGCGCTTGGGGCCGTAGCCATGGCGGAAGGCGCGCGCGCCGCGCGGTCCGAAGCCGTGTCCGCGATGCCCCTGTCCACGATGCCTGTGGCCTCGGTGCGGATGTCCGCGACCATTATAACGATGGCGCCGATCATCGTAACGCCGGCCGCTATAACGGCGATTATTATAGTGCCGGTCGCGGTAACGCCCGTTGCGATAGCGGCGATCATCGCGCCGCCGGTCGTCTAGGCGCCTGTTATCGTATCGCCGGCCGTCATAGCGTTTGCGGTCGCCGCGGCGATAGTCCGCGCCTCTGGAACCACGGCGGCGCTGGTCGCGATAGCGGCGGTCGGCGCGATTGTTAAACCGTTGATCACGGTACCGAGCATCAGCGCGGCGATCGGACCGCCTGTCGCCGCTGCGCACGGCGCGCTGTCCCTGGCGCTGGCCCTGGCGGGCGTTTTGGCGTTGACCTTGGCGTTGTCCCTGGCGGGCGTTTTGGCGTTGACTGGCGCGGCGTTCAGCGTTGCGCGACCGGGCGCGATTATCGCCGCGCCGTTCCCCGGAACGCCGTCCCTCACTTCGCCGTCCCTCACTTCGACGGCCATCTCTGCGCTGGCCATCTCTACGTTGACCCCGGCGGCCTTCGCCGCGACGGCCTTCCCTGCGTTGTTCTTGCGAAACGGCGACAACCGGCGCAAAGCCGCCAAGATCGGCGCCGGATAGCGGGTTGGCCGGATCGGCCGGTCCGCCGGCTGGCTCGAAGATCGCCTCAGCCGACAATTCGGCCGTCGCCTCGGCGGCAAGCGCGCCGCCGCACAATGCGGCGCCCGCCGCAAAGCCGGCGACAGCCAACGCGGCCGCGCTGTGGTTTTTTCTTTTGAATACGCGACTAGATTTCATCAAGGGCATGTCGCCAATCTCCTAACGGCGCGACGCCCCCATATTTGCCCACCGCCGTTGTGCATCGTGGTTAACGAAGCGTCAACCGGACGGGACGGCGCGCGCCGGCGCGCGATCGCCTTGCGCCGCGGCGACGAACGACGCGATTGTGTCCGGAGTTTGACAGGCTCGCCGCCGCACGCGGATAATTATGACGCAAATGCGGCGGCCCGATTGTTCAGAGGCCAAATTAAGGCGGCGCGATGACAAGTATTGAGCGGAAAAAAAATTTTCCCCGGCCTGTCTTTTTTGAATTTTTCGCCGGCGGCGGCATGGCGCGGCTTGGGCTTGGCGCGCATTTTGACTGCCGATTCGCCAATGACTGCGATCCTGTGAAAGCGCGCGCCTATGAAGACAATTTCACCGATGCGCATCTGACGCTCGCCGACATCGCCGATCTTGGCGTCAGCGATCTGCCGCCGGTGCGCCCCGACCTCGTCTGGGCGTCTTTTCCGTGTCAGGACCTTTCCCTCGCCGGCGCGCGCGCAGGGCTTAAAGGCGCGCGCAGCAGCGCGTTTTACGCCTTCTGGTCGCTCATGACCGGCCTCAAAGACGATGACAAGCCGCCGCGCATTATCGTCCTTGAGAATGTCCCGGGATTTTTGTCTTCCAATGGCGGGCGCGATTTTGCGCATGTCGTCCGCATGATGACGGAAGCGGGTTATTTTGCCTCTGCGCTGGTCCTCGATGCGCGCGCTTTTTCCCCGCAATCGCGCCGGCGCGTCTTTTTGTTCGGGTTTTCAGAAGATGCGCTGGCGGGCCTGGGCGCGCGCGTGGGGCGGGACGCGCCCGGCGACGATCAAGATCACACGCCCCCCGCCTTACGCGCCGCTGTTGCGGGCCTGCCGGGCGCCGTGCGCCGGGACTGGCGATGGTTGCGCGACGGTCCGCAAACATTGCGGAACGCGGCGCTTGCCGATCTTGTGACCGATCAGACCGGCGCGTGCAGCGATGACTGGTTTCCTGCACTGCAAACCGATCGCCTGCTCGCGGCGATGAGCCCGCGCCAGCGCGCCGCGCTTGACGCGCTCAAAGCGACAGGCGGGCGTCATGTCGGCGCCGCCTTTAAACGCATCCGCTCGGCAAACGGCGCCAAGGTCCTGCGTGTTGAGGCCCGGTTCGACGGCCTCGCCGGCTGTCTCAGGACGCCGGCCGGCGGCTCGTCACGGCAATTGATCGTAGAGATCAATGACGGCGCCGTCCGTATGCGGCTTTTACGGCCGCGCGAGGCGGCGCGCCTGATGGGCCTGCCGGATGATTATGTATTGCCGGCGTCGGCCACCGCCGCGCTCAAATTATGCGGCGACGGGGTCAGCGTGCCGGTTGTTCAGTGGATCGGCGAACATATTTTGAAGCCCGCGCTGCAGGGCCGCAACAATAAGGACGACGGCGCGCCCGCACGGGAGCGCCCGGTTGGCGATGACACCGCCCAGCGCGCCGCCTGAAGAGCGATCTTGCCAGCCTTCCCGCGCCGGCCCCCGTCGGCGCCAGACGCCATGACGCACGATGTCTTTGCGCCCGAAAAGCGCGCAGCGATCATGCGCGCCGTCAAATCCGGCGATACAAAACCGGAGCGACAGGTGCGCCGCGCCCTTCACGCGGCGGGATTTCGCTTCCGGCTGCATCGCGCCGACCTCGCCGGCAAGCCCGACATCGTTCTGCCGCGCTACAAAGCTGTGGTCTTTGTTCATGGCTGCTTCTGGCACGGTCATGACTGCAAGCGCGGCGCGCGGACGCCGAAAACCAACGCCGCCTATTGGCGCGCAAAAATTGCCCGCAACACCGATCGCGACGCCGCCGCCGTGAAGGCATTGAGCGCGCAAGGCTGGCGGGTTTTTATCGTTTGGGAATGCGAGCTGCGCGCGGGCGAAAAAACCATAACCGCGCTCGCCGCCGCCATACGCAGCGACAAATCGTGACCGCACGCCGCATGATGATTTTAAAATGCGCCCCCGGAAAACAGCGTCGCGGGCGACAGCGATCCGGCAAATAGAACACAGCGTCATTGGCGCGCCTTTCAAGCAAGCGCGCCACAAGAAAACGCACCGCCATATTGACGCAACACAGCGGCGAAACCCGCGTTCCGTATCGCGCAACTTAGATAAATACAGGCGTTTTTGCTTTGAATAATATATTATAACGTACACGAAGAGAATATCTACCCCTTAAGGAAAAATATGTGAATTGACAAAATCAATTTTTAATTCGTAATGGGACTATTCAATTAGGAGACGAGTAGATGATGAACAAAACGCTGGCAAGCGCCGCTTGCCTGGCGGCGGCGGTTCTGTCGCCGTCGGTCGCCGCTCAGGAAACGCAGATCATGATCGGCATTCCCGATGATCGGTTCACCCGGTTCAATCCAAACACAATCGACGGCTTGAATGTCTCAACAGCCGAGATCGACGCCCTGATCGTCAACAAAATCAATACGCTCAATCCGTTGCTTTCCCGGTTTGGGCTGTCGGCGCGCACGTCGCGTTTTCCGGCCAACTTCACGCGCGATCTCCTGAATGAAGCGTTTGACGAACTCGACATGTTGCGCCGGGATATCGAGACGTCGTTTCGAACCACCATCGCCCAGGCGAACGGCGTTCGGCGCGTGAAGAGTTTGAGCATCGGCAAGGGCGAACTTGGGATCCGCCTGACGCAAGCCAATACAAGCTTCACCGCGCGGGTTTCCGGTTTTCGCGCCTCCGCCCGGATCGAACTTGACAGCGGCATCCCGATTATCTGTCCGTCGCCCGATGTATCGGTGACGATTGAGGATATCGCTGCGCAATCGACGTATAATGTCTTCACCGGGGCGCTGATGGACACCGATATCGATTTCCGCGTCACGGACGAAGATGTCGATTGCAACAATTTCCTTGGCGATGCGCTGCTCGCCGTTTTTGCGATTTTCACGGAAGTCGACGGCAGGATCGGCGATGAAATCGACGACCAGATCGCCGACATCACAAGCATGGTCGACATGCAGGAGCTGTTCTCGATCAGGGACTTTATCGAAGGCGTGCGCGGCGCGATCACCGCGACGGGCGGTAATTTTGTCAACGAGGCGCAAGTCAACATGGCGATCGACGCGGGGCTTGAACTGTTCGGTTCCGCCAATCTCAGCACAGGATTGCAACTTGATCTGAAGTTGTTTGACAGCAATAGCCCGACAACGCCCAATCGGTTCACGCTCGCCGCCTCCCATCAGCCGGCGCGTATCTCGAGCATCGCTCAGAACGGTCCTGAAAATGTGGTCTTTGTCGTGAAACCGCAACGGACGGCCCGGATCGAACTTTATCAGCATGGGACGCAACTGATCGACACGGCGACGCGCGATTACTTCCGGCTGAACCCCGCGCCGCAGGAGGGAACGATCCTGCAGGTGGTCGCGATCAGTTCTTTCATTCCCGGTCTCAGAAGTTTCCCCAGCCCTTATTCCAGAGTGTTTGCGGCGCCCGGCCCGTCGACATGCGGCATGCGGCAATGCCGGGGAAGACCTTGAGGCGTTCGCGCAACGCGTTGACCCTGACAACAAAAATGGCCCGGCGATCCGCCGGGCCATGAGGGTTTTAAGCCTTCATTATCCGAACGACGCCGGTGTGAAGATCGTCAAGCGACAAACGCCTCACGCGGCATCGACATCATGGTGTCGGCGCCGGTTTTCAACTTCGCGAGATGGGCTTTGATGTCCGGCAGGACGCGCTCAAGGAAATATTTCCCGGTGATCAGCTTGGTGTCGAAAAACGCATCCGTATCGCCGGCGGCTTTGCGGTCAAGCGCCGCCTTTGCGAGGTTCGCCCAACCATGGGCGAGGCATAAAAGCGCGAACATATAAAGATAATCCGTCGATCCGGCGCCGGCGTTGTTGAAGTTGGTCATCGCATTGGCGGCGAGCCACTGCGTCGCTTCTTCTACGTCTTTCTTGGCGTCGGCGAGCCCTTCAAGATAGGGCTTGAGATCAGCGTTGCCGTCATTGTCGGCGATGAACTCATCGATTTCCTTGAAGAACGCCTGCCAGGCGCGCCCGCCGTCTTTCATCAGTTTACGGCCGACAAGATCGAGCGCCTGAATGCCGTTCGCGCCTTCGTAGATCATCGCGATACGGGCGTCGCGGACAAACTGTTCCATGCCCCATTCCTGCACATAGCCGTGCCCGCCGAGGACCTGTTGCGCGTTGGTGGCGTGGGCGTACCCTTTGTCCGTCAGATAGGCCTTCAGGATCGGCGTCATCAGGCCCATGTAATCGTCAGCCTTCTGAATGGTTTCCTCATCTTCGGATTTGTGTTGCAGATCGGCGTGTAGCGCGGTCCAGTACATCCAGGCGCGCGCGCCTTCGTTGAAGGCTTTTTGATCCAGCAGCATGCGCCGCACATCCGGGTGCACGATAATCGGATCAGCAGGTTTTTCCGGCTCTTTGGCGCCGGTAAGCGCGCGTCCCTGCAGGCGGTCGATCGCATAGGCGGCGCCGTTCTGATAGGCGACTTCGGAAATTGCGAGCCCCTGAATGCCGACGCCGAGGCGCGCTTCGTTCATCATCACAAACATCGCTTTGAGGCCCTTATGGGCCTCGCCGACGAGATATCCGGTCGCCTCGTCATAGTTCATCACGCAGGTCGAATTGGCGTGAATGCCCATTTTTTCCTCGATCGAGCCGCAGGAGACGCCGTTGCGCGCGCCGAGCGAACCGTCTTCGTTGACGATGTATTTCGGCACAATGAAAAGCGAGATGCCTTTGACGCCTTCCGGCGCGCCCTCGATGCGGGCGAGAACGAGGTGAATGATGTTGTCCGTCAGGTCGTGTTCGCCGGCGGAAATAAAGATCTTGGTGCCGGAGATTTTATAGCTGCCGTCGTCCTGGGGCGCCGCTTTGGTGCGCAACAGACCGAGATCGGTGCCGCAATGGGGCTCGGTGAGGTTCATGGTGCCGCCCCACTCGCCGGACACCATTTTCGGCAGATATGTCTGTTTTTGTTCCTCCGTGCCGTGGGCGTAGATCGCCTGCGCGGCGCCCATCGCGAGGCCCGGATACATGCCAAACGCCATATTGGCGCTTGAGATCATCTCGTTCATCACGACCGAAAGAATGTAGGGCAGGCCCTGGCCGCCATAGTCCGGATCGAAGGACAATCCCTGCCAGCCGCCCTCGCGAAACGCGTCATAGGCTTCCTTGAAGCCGGCGGGCGTCGTGACGGACCCGTCCTCATGGCGCGTGCAGCCTTCGTGGTCGCCGGACTGGTTCAGCGGATGCAGGACATTGCCGGCGAGTTTTGCGCCTTCTTCCAGGATGGCGTCGACAATATCGTCCGAGGCGTCGGCGAAGCCGGGCAGGTTGGAATATTTCGACATTTGCAACACGTCCTGCAGCACAAACTGCATGTCGCGAACAGGAGCATTATAAACGGTCATGGCGCCAATCCTTTCAATACGTCGGGTATTAGGGCGCGGCCCTTACGCAGACGCTAACAACAAACCTTCCCGCCATAATAAGCCGGGCTCCGGGGCGCTCATAGGCCCTGTCGCAGTGCGAATTCGTCGCGCTTGCGAGGGCGGGGGAAACCGGCCTCAGACGTTGTCCGCGGCATTAACCCGGCGTTAACCGCGATCACGGCGCAATGCCTGAATTTCTGGCACTTTCCGCTTTGCGCCGGGGGCGAAGCACCTTACCGCTCGAAAGAAGTGGTGTGCGCCAGCCGCACCGCACGTTTTCTTCAGGACGTGCACCGTCTGCGAGGCGTCCGGGACCAGACAAGAATAACCGAAAGGGGCCGCTGGCGATGCGCCGGCGGGAGTTATCGATGACAGCGGCAAAATCAAACACGCCCTGGAGCGTAAAAGGCATCGAGCGAGACGCCCGCGAGACCGCCAAGGAAGCCGCCGCCCGCGAGGGGATGACCGTCGGCGCCTGGCTCAATCAGATGATTTATACGGTCGGCGACCCGAAACGCTCCGGCGGCGCGGTCGACGGTCTGCGCCTGAAGGACATCGTCACGGCGATTGAGGCGCTGAATGCGCGGCTCGCCAAAGCCGAAACCGTCAACGGCGAGTCCCTGCAATCGCTGACCCGCAATGTCGGCGGTGTTGTCGAACGCCTGCAGCGTCTGGAACGGGTTAACGCCAATCCCGCAAGCAGCGCGGCCATCGCCGAGCGGCTCGACGGGCTGGAAGAAAAAGTCAACGACCGCCAGCGCATCGACGCCATCAAGGCGCTTGAAAAAGCCGTCGCCAGCGTCGCGCTTCAGTTTGAGACCGCCCACAAGGAATCGCTTGATCGCCTCGACACTCAGGAACGCCAGCTGCAACAACTCGCCGGCCGTCTGGAAAACGCCGAGAGCGATCCGGAAGCCGCCTCGGCCATCAACTATCTGAAAAACGCCGTCGACGGCCTCGCCGCCCGCATCTCGCGCACCGAACGCCTGGCCTCGGAAGCCGCGCGCATGAATTCGGACGCAGCGGCCGCGCCCGATCCTGAATTTGTCGAACGCACCGGCAAGCGCCTCAGAATTCTTGGCGATGAAATCAAGCGCGGCGGCGATCAGATCCGCTCGCTTGAAAATACAATCGTCAAACTCTCCTCGCAGATCGACGCCGCCGAGAAGCGCAGCGCCGAGGGCGTCCAGAAAGTCTCCGAGACGCTTGTCGATATGCGCCGGCAGCTGGAAAGCGAAGAAGCCGCGAGCGAAGAAGCCGACCGCCAGTCCATCGAAGCGGCGATGGCCGCGGCGACCGAACACGCCGATGCGCGGATCGCCGAGCTGCAACAATCCTTCGAAGACATGGTCGCGCAGATTGAGACGACGAACGCCGGCAATCGCGCCGCGGCGCTGGCCGCCGCAAAGCCGCGCCAGGCGACAGCCCCGCTTTCGGGCGCGGCGCAGGCCGCTTCGCTCGACGATGTGTTGAACGACGATGCGTTTTTTGATGACGGCCTCGACGACGGCGCTGTTAACGGCGACGCCGTCACTGCAGACGCCGAAAGCCAGGACGATATCGGCGCGCGCGAGGAAGACGCGCTGTTTGATCTTGATGAAGACGCCTTCGCCGACAAGCGCCGCGCGAGCGACCGCGACGCCCATATCGACCTCGATGACGATGAGGCGGACTACGACGCCGACCATGACGGCGCCGCTGCGAGCGGTCGCGACACGCTGACGACGGACGACTTTCAAGACGATTTTGATGAACTTGAAGGCCTCCTCGACACTGATGCGGGTGCCGCGCAGGGAACCGCACCTTCCGATGACGCCGTTTTCAGCGCACTTGACGATCAAGCCGGCAGCGGCGAGGCGACGACAGACTCAACGGCCGGCGATATCCTGCAGGAAGTGCGCGACGCCTTCGCCGGCCCCGCGGCCGCGGCGCCCGATGACGCTTTTGAAGCTGAATATGCGGCGCTTGAAACCGACTTCGATGACGCGCCCGGCGCAGCGGCGGCGCCGAAGCCCGCAAGACGAAAATCCGCTGAGGCGCCCACAGATCTCGATGCGGTGCTTGCAGAGCTTGAACAGATGGGCTTCCGCGAAGAGCGCTATGACGATGTCGACTATGGCGATCAGGACGCTGACAGCGTAGCGGACGACGGTGTCGGCGATCCGACTAATGGCGGCGACGCCATCGATGATTTCCTTGATGTGCCGTTCGATGGTGAAGACGCCAGCTCGTCGCAACAAAACCACAAGAACGCATCGCCTGATCCAGCGGCGCAGGCGGACGAAAAAGCCGACGATCAAGCCGTCGCGCCCACCGGCAAGCGCCCGGACGATTTTATCAAGGCGGCGCGCATCGCCGCACGCCAGAAGGCCTCCGAAGACGCCGAGGCCGCCACCAAGAAAAAACGCCTGTCGCCGAAACAACGCGCGATCCTAGCAGCGCGCGTTAAACGCAAACGCGCCGAAGCGGCCAAGGCGGCGGCCGTCAAACAGGCCATCGCCACCGACGGCGAGAGCATTGCGCCTTCCGGCGACGATGAGCGTGAGGAAGACGCGCTCCGCCGCAAAAAGCGCAAGGCGGCGGCGAAAGCCAAAGCCAAGCGCGCCCTTAAAGGCGCGCCTGAACAGGACGAAAATCTCGAATTCATCGACGATGACGGCGCGCAGGACGATTACCCCGACGTGATGTCGGCTATTGAAGCGCGCCAAGAGACGAGCCTTGCGGACAAAATCGGCGGGGCCCTCGCGGGCCTGAAAAGCCGGATGCCGGGCGGCGCCAGGGATGCCGCGCAAAGCGCAGACGACGACGCTGAGGAAGACGCCCCTCTATCGAAAGGCAAGAGCGCGCTCAAGGGCGCAGCAAAGGCGACGGCGAAGACCGCCGGCAAACTCAGCGACAACGCCGAAGACGTCGCATTCTTCGAAGATGAGACGGACGCGGACGAAAATGACGCCGTGGACGCCGCCGGCAATTTGATGGCGCGGCCGTTGACGCTGGGACTTGGCGCCGCCGTCCTCCTTGCGATCGTTGCGCTCGTCTTTATCAGCAAAGACACGCTCTTCCCTGCAGCGCAGCCGCCAGAAGCGCGCATCGCCGTCAACCCGCAGGCCGCGCAACCGGCGACGCAAACGCCAGCACAAGCGTCAGTACAAACGTCTGGGCAGATTTCAGGACAGGTCCCGGCGCCATCGTCCCTGCCCGCTGCGCCCGGCGTCAGCGGTGAGACGCGTTTGTCGGCTCAACCAGCGCCGCAAAGCGAAGCGCCCGATCCGGCGGCGATCGGCGCTGCGGTGAACCCGCGCGATCTTTATCTGGAAAGCGTCGCGGCGCTGAAACTGGCGACAACGCCGGACGCCGAAGCCGCCGCCTTGCAACAACTGCGCGAAGCCGCAGCGCTCGGCCATCCGCCGGCGCAACTTCAGCTTGGCGAGCTTTATAAAACCGGTCAGGGCCTTGCTGAGGACCCGGTTCAGGCGCGCGCCTGGTATGAGCGCGCCGCCAATGGCGGCAACATTCTCGCCATGCACCGCATCGGCGTGATGAGCGCGCAAGGCGACGGCGGCGCCGCCGACCTTAATGCGGCGATCAGCTGGTTCGAACAAGCCGGCAATCGCGGCCTCGTGGATTCACAATATAATCTGGGTACGATCTTCCACACCAATGCAACGCGCAACACCGCAAGCGTTGAGGATGCGGGTCAGGCTTATTACTGGTACTCGCTGGCCGCCAAGAACGGCGACGACCAGGCGGGCTCGCTGGCCGCCGGCCTTGTTTCCAATCTTGATACGGAACGCAAAGCCGCGCTCGATGCGGCGGTCGCCAACTGGAGCGCAACCGCGGTGAACGCCGCCGCCAACGAACTCTCGCCAGCCTCCTGAGCGCCACCCGCTCTATGATTTAGACGACAAACGAGATGATAAAGAAAACACCCTCGCGGGCGTTTTTTTTGCGCGTCACGCCGGCGGACGCTCGCACCCCGTTGCAAGGGCGCACCGTCTGATAAACCTGTTCTGTCTAAAAAATGGTGCGGCCGAGAAGACTCGAACTTCCACGGGTTGCCCCACAGCGACCTCAACGCTGCGCGTCTACCAATTCCGCCACGGCCGCACGCCGGTCCCCGGTGGTCAGGGGCTCGCTCTCGAATGAGGTGTTTCAAGCGAAGGGGCGACATAGCAAACGCCGCCGGGAGTGTGAAGCGAAAAAATTCGAGCGCCCCGCCGCTCAGTCGCAGGCGAAATCGTCACTGGTGCTGTCTACACTGGTGCTTTCTTCACTGGCCTTGGCGGGCGCGACTTCGACGCTGATCGTTTCGCCATCCAGCAGAACCCGGCCCTCCGCAACGGCGAGACCGTTCGCAACCAGCGTCAGCGGGGTTGACCCGTCGCCGCCGAGCGGAATAACAGCGCCGCGCCCGAGCGACAAAAGCCGGCCGAGCGGCATTGTCGCGGTTCCAATCACCACGGTAAGATCGATGTCGATGCCTTCAATCGCCGCCATATATCGTCTACGCAACCACAAGCGCGCAGGACGCGCGCGATGCGTTAAGATGCCGTCCATTGGTTAGATCAGCGTTAAATCCTTCTGAACAAACGCGCTTTCTTCGCAGCGACGGCGCGCCCGTGACCTGGGCGGTCAGCGACCAGCCGGTCGAATATGAAGAAGCGGTTAACGCGATGGAGATGCGCGCCGCCGCGATCAGGGCCGGCGCCGCGGACGAGATGGTCTGGCTTTTGGAACACCCCCCGCTCTATACGGCGGGGACGAGCGCCAAGCCGGGCGATCTTCTTGACCGGCGCTTTCCGGTGCACAAAAGCGCGCGCGGCGGCGAATATACCTATCACGGTCCCGGCCAGCGGGTCGGTTACGTGATGCTCGACCTGACGGCGCGCGCCCGCGATGTGCGCCGGTTTATCGCCGCTCTTGAAAGCTGGATCATCGGCGCGCTTGGCGCATTCAATGTGGCCGGCGAACGCCGCGAGGATCGCGTCGGCGTCTGGGTCGACAGGACGCGGCCGGGCGGCGCGCTGCGCGAAGACAAGATCGCCGCCATTGGCGTGCGCCTTCGCCAGTGGGTCAGCTTCCACGGCATTTCACTGAATGTCGAACCGGACCTTTCCCATTTCGACGGCATCGTGCCGTGCGGAATTGATGCGGCGCCGTTCGGCGTCACCAGTCTTGTCGATCTCGGCCTGCCCGTGACCATGGATGACGCCGACAGCGCTCTGCGCCGCAGTTTTGAAGAAATCTTCGGCGCGGCGGTCGATGGCGCGCCCCCGATTGAGCGATAATTGACGGCTGACGCCACGCCGCGTTTGCGATTTTTGTCAGCGCCCGGCTTATGCTATCGACACTGGCGGGGGGCATTCACATCGGGAGACAAGACCATGGCGCGAGGCGCTTTGTTCATTGCATGCGGGATATTTTTAGGCGTAACGGCATCAGCGATCGCAGCCGGCGCGCAGCCCGATGAAATATCAGCTGCTGAAACGCCCCCTGCGGCGACGTCGGTCCCTAAAGCGAGCGCGCAAGACGCCGACGCCGCGCCCAATCCGGACGAGAGCGCCGACAGCCTCAATGCGCAACAACAGATCAGCCAGACAGTTACGCTGAAGCGGCGCGTCAATGGCGTCATCGTCGATGAAGAAAAAGAAACCGTGACGTTTACGGATAAAGACCCGCTCCGTCCCACTGAGGCGAGCCAGTCGCCGCTGGAGGCGGTGCGCGCGCGTTTTGACCGCGCGCTCCTGACCCGCGAGGAAGCGCGCGACGCCGCAAAACTTGATTTTGTGCTCGCCGACGCGGACCGCGACGGCGTTATGAGTATTGATGAATTTGTTCGCCTCACAGACATCTGGGCCTCGCGCGAGGGCGCGCCCGCAGCGCCGGACGGCGCGGACGCCATGTTGGCGATGAAAGCGGCGGAGAAAAAATTTGCCGCGATGACGGCGGCGCGCGATGCGGCCGCGGCTGCATCCGGCGTGACGCAAAGCCCGCCCGGCACTGCAGCCGGTCTTTCCAATCGGGACTACATTGATGCAGTGCTCGCAGATTTCGATGCGGTCGACACCGACAATAACGGGCTGTTGCGCGGCGACGAATTAACGGCGTTCCAAACACGGATCACCGGCGTCAAGAGCTAGCGACCGCCTGAGGTTTCTCCCGGGGCGCCGTTAAAAACAACGCCGGCGAAAAGCGCTGTCGCATCGAACGCAGCTTTAAGATCCGCCTCGCGCGCCATCGCCTCATCGTCTTCGCCCCATTGCTCGCGCTGAAAGGTCTCATCGAGACGCGCCGCCGCAAAGACGCTTTCCGGGGAGGCGTTTTCTGCGGCGAGCGCCAACGCAAGAACCGCTGACCCGACGAGAGCGGTCAGATCATTAAGACAACAAAGCTGTTCATTGTCGCGCGCTGCGAGCCAGTCGCCGACCGCCGTCATCGCCGCGCCGGGTTGATCGATGGCGACAATCCCCGTCGTCACCTTGAGCGCGACGCCAAAGCGGGCGTCGAATTTCACCAGATAAGGCGACCAGACTTTTTCCTGCCGTTCGGCGAGCGCGGCCGGCGCGTCGGCGCGATAACACAAAAGATCTGAGGACAGATAATTGAGAATTTCGCCGATCCACGCAGCCCGCGCGCCGGGGCCCAGATCAACCGCTGTTGAAAGCGTCTTTGTCAGGCGCATCGCATGGGGATCAATGATCTCCGGCGCCGCCGCCCATTCACCGGCCACGAGCTCTGCGACGGCGCTGCGCGGGGAGGCGAGCGCGGCGCGGCGCGGCGTTTTCGCCGGCCGCCCGTCGAGGCGCACCTCATAGACGTTATCCTGATTGAGCGCTACCGACACGGTTTTGTAAAAGCGCTTCAACTGAGGCTTGTCGTCGCTCATCATCAGAGGGCCTCCGGCCAGGAAATCTCAGCGTCTTGATCAAAGCCGAAAAACCGCCACGTCTTGAGCATCGGGCCGCTAAGGTCTGCGGCAATCGTCGTTATCTTGCCTGTCGCGGGGTGCGGAAATGTCATCTGCCTACAGAACAAATGTAGGATATCACCGACGCCCTCAACCATTGCCGCCGACCCGCCATATTTCCGGTCGCCGACAATCGGCGCGCCAATCGCTGCGCAATGGACGCGCAACTGGTGTTTGCGGCCGGTTATCGGGCGCAACGCCGCGAAGGAAACAGCGCCGCCGGCTTCCTCGACAATCTGAAAATCCGTTATTGCTTTTTTCGCGTCCTCGCCGTCAGCCGGCACGATCCGCTCCTGTTCGCCGGCGCCGACACGCACCATGCGCTGTGCAACCTTGAGATCGATGCGCCCCGCACGGGGACGCGGGCTGCCGACGACCAGCGCCCAGTACGCCTTGTCGATCTCATGGCGCTGAAAAGCCCCGCCAAGCGCCGCCGCCGAAGCGCGCGAGCGCGCCAGCAGCAACAGCCCGCCAGTGTCGCGATCAAGCCGGTGCACAAGGCGCGGACGCTCGCCGTTTTTTTCTAGCGCATAGAGCATCTGATCAAGATGGCGTGCGGTTTTCGCGCCGCCCTGGACGGCGAGACCAAAGGGCTTGTTGAGCGCGATAATCGCATCGTCCTGATAGATGATCAGCTTACGCAAGAACGCCGCGTCAGCCGCGCGGTCGCGCTGGGGCGGGCCGGGTTTCGCCCCGCCGGCGTCGGCCGCGCCCGCTTCCAGCGGCGGAATGCGGACGACTTCGCCGCTTTCAAGGCGCCGGTTGGCTTTCGCCCGCCCGCCGTCGACGCGGACCTGCCCCTTACGGAGCAATTTTTCGAGTTGACCATGACGCACGCCCGGAAAATGCACCTTGAACCAGCGGTCAAGACGCATCCCGGTTTCGCCATCCCCGACGGTTTTTGTCGTAACGCCGCTCACGGTCACCTCGCTCAGAAGAGGGCGCGCGCGAGCGCCATGCCGGCGAAAAGGGCGCCGATCGCGACCGAAACGGAGGCGGCCATATAAAGACCCGCTTCCAGGATCGCTTTGTCGCGCACAAGCGTGACAACATCGAGAGAGAACGTTGAAAACGTAGTGAATGCGCCCAAAACGCCGACGGTCAAAAAGGCGCGCAAGGCTGGCGCCACGGGCTCACGCAACGAAAACCAGACGATCAGGAGCCCCATCACAAACGAGCCGGCGACATTGACGATCAGCGTGCCCCACGGAAACGCCGGCCCGAGAAGGCGCAACGACGCCGCGTTCACGCCGTGGCGGGCGAGCGCGCCAAGGGCGCCGCCGCCGGCGACCGCCAGCCACAAGGGGAATGTCGTCATAGATAGCGCTCGCAATCATTCGCCGCCCGGCGCGCGCTCCCGGCGCACGCCCCGTCCAGCGCGTGTCATAGCGTCCAAACCGGGCTTTCATCAAGGCGGGCGGGGGCGTGCGCCGGAAGCGCGCGCCGCGCCGGCGAGACAAGCGTCGTTCGCAAACGCCCTAAAAGAGCTGGGCCGCGCTGATGATCAGCACAACAGACAACAACGCGCCGACCAGATACGTCCCCGCTGCGCCGACAAATTTCAATGCCGTCGGCTGGTAGATGCTGTCGCTCACGATAATCGAAATCGCATGGAGGTAACGCGCGGCGACGGCGGCGAGCATCAGCGCCGCGAGCCAAACCGGCAGGATCGGCGTCCGATTGCCGATTGCGAGGATCAGAACGGACAACATCGGCACATATTCAATACAATTGCCGTGGGCCCGGATCGCCTTGCGCAGCGCGCTTTTGGGGTCAGCTTCCGCCTCGTGTTGCGTGAGGATGACGGAGCGGCGCTCGCGCGAAACATTCAGCCCCAGCAAAAACACAAGCAGCGCAAGAAGGCCGACTGAAAGCAGCGCGACAGACATAATATTTCTCCTGAAATGACCCCCGCTCGATAGGCCGCTTCCGCGCGCCAGACAAGGCGCGTCGATATTCACGCTTGCGCTTGTCGGCCCATCGATTAGACATTTTCGCTCTGAAAAGCCTAGCCGAGCAGACAATCGAGACCGATGCGTAAACTGATCTTTGTATTAAGCCTCACCGCAATAGTAATTCTTTCAACTGGCGCAGCCCGCGCGCAGGACACGCAATTCTGGACGGCGCTGTTCTCAAACGGGCCGATCAGCGAGGACAGCCGCTTGCTTATCTGGTTTGACGGCCATGCGCGTTACTCAGACGACGTCAGCCGCCTCGGCGTTTCGATCATTCGCCCCGGCGTCGGGTATAAGGTCAATGATCGCATCTCGCTTTGGGCGGGATATGCCTGGGTCGTCTCGCGCGCCGACGGGCGCGACAACATCACAGACAATCGTTTCTGGCAGCAGGCGACATTCAAGGTCGCCAGCGGCGATTGGGGGACGTTGACGGGCCGCACGCGCCTCGAACAGCGGTTCTTATCGTCCGGCGATGAAACCGGCTGGCGGCTGCGTCAGTTTTTTCGCTACACAAAGCCGCTTTCGCCGCGCTGGACCGCGACAGCCTGGAACGAAACCTTCATTGCCCTGAACGATACTGATTTCGGCGCGCGCGCCGGCTATGATCAAAACAGGACCTTCGCCGGGTTGCGCTGGCGCGCCAATGATTATTTCAGCCTTGAAGGCGGGTATCTGTTCAATGACATTCGCGCCGGCGACCAGCAGAACCATAATATTTCGCTGAGCATCATCGCGCCGCTCTGAGAAAAGACCGCGCTATCGCGGGTCGTCAGGCGAAATAGGCTTTGAGGCGCGCCGCCGCTTCATCGAGGACGTCCGGTTTTTTACAAAAGCAAAACCGCGCATAGCGCCGCGGCGCATCGGACTGGGCCGGGTGGTAAAACGCCGACAACGGCACGGCGGCGACCTTCGCACGCTCGGTTATCTCGCGGCAAAATTCTGCATCGTCATCGCGCCCGACGGACGTGATATCGACTGTCAGAAAATATGTCCCCTCGCAGGGCGACACGGAAAAACCGGCGGCGCGCAGGCCCGCCGCGAGCCGGTCGCGTTTTCCCTGCATTGAGATGCGAAACGCCGCGTAGTAATCATCGCCCATGGCGAGCGCGTCGGCCACAGCGTTCTGCAAAGGCGCCGGCGTCGTATATGCGAGATGTTGGTGGGCTTTTAAGGTCGCCGTAATCAGCGGCGCAGGGCCGGTGACATAGCCAATGCGAAAGCCGGTCACCGAAAACGTCTTGCCCGCCGAGCCGATGCGCAAACACCGCTCGGCCATGCCGGGGAGCGTCATCAGCGGCGTATGCGTCTGATCGTCGAAGATCAGATGTTCATAGACTTCGTCGCAGACGACAATCAGATCACGCTCGCAGGCGATACGCGCAATCAGCGCCAGTTCGTCTGTATTCATCACTTTGCCGAGCGGATTATGCGGCGTGTTGATCACCAGAAGCCGCGTCCGGTCGGTGAGCGCCGCTTCGAGCGCTTCGGCGCGAAGGCGCCAATCCGGCGGCGCGAGCGAGATTGGCGTAAAGCGCGCGCCGGTCGCTTCGATCTGCGGTGCGTAACATTCATAAAACGGCGCCAGCGCAATCGCCTCATCGCCGGATTTTAAAAGCCCGAAGAACGCCGCCGCCAGCCCTTCCGTCGCACCGGAACAGACCATCACCTGCGTGTCCGGATCGATATCGAGCCCGTAAAAGCGCTTATTGTCGGCGGCGACGGCGCGGCGCAAGGCGGGCGTTCCTTCAATCGGCGCATATTGATTGGGGCCCGCAACAATCGCGTCGGCCGCCGCCCGCAGCATCTCTTCGGGCCCGTCCTCATCGGGAAACCCCTGCCCCAGATTGATCGCGCCGTGCCGGCGCGCCAGCGCCGACATTGTCGGAAAGATCGACTGCGGACGGTTTGAGAAGACCGGATTGAAATCGTGCGTCATCGTCGGTGCGCTCACTCGGCGGCGACCGGCTTGGCGCGCATGTCGAACTGACGCTGATGCTTGATCATATAGCCGACGCCAAGGACGGTCGGCAGCGCCCACAATATCGGATTGAAAGCGAGCGCCGGGATCGTGTTGACGGCGCCGAACGCAAAAAACGCCGTATAGACCGATATGCCTGCGCCAATGCCGGCGCGAAAATGTTGCGCCAGCCATTCGCGCGGCGACGGCGCTGACTGACGCAAATACCGCACATGGAGATACGCAGCGACCAAACCGGGAACCGCGATTCCCACCATCAGATATTGGCCGATTAATAGGCCCTGTACGGCACAATTCAGCGCCGCCGCCGCCATCGCCAGCTGGAGCGCAAAGTTCACCGGCGTCGCATAGGCGGTGCGGTCCGTTTTAAAGCGCGCCGCCACGTAACTGTGCCAGGCGAGCGCTACAGTCAGGACGCCGAGATACATCATCATCCAGCCGAACAGCCCCCGGATCATTGGCGCGTCTTCGGAAAAAGCGTGCGTTTCCAGGGGGTAAAAGAGCGAGCACAGGCTGATCCCGACGGCGATGGTTCCTGTTGCGATCATGGCGCCGACAAAAACCCGTCCCCAGAATTTATGCCGCTGGCTGCCCTTGCGCGTCAGCACCGGCGCCCAGAGGCTGACAAGCCCTGTCGCGCCGGTCGCCACATGCGCGGCCACAAGCCCTTCGAAAAGGATCATGCGTCCGCTCCTGGCTGTCTTCGCGCGAGGCCCATAGCCCGATCTTAGGCGGCGCGGCGGCGCGCTTACAAGATGGTCGCGGAGAGGTTTTGCGGGGATGCGCGCCGACCCCGACAAAAGCGCCAGGGCTTTGGGCGGAAAAGAGCCGCGGCCGCCGGGAGGGTTATCGGCAATCGCCGATGCGTTCGGCCTCGATGACCGATTTCACTTTCTCCAGCGCCTTCATCGCAAGCCGCAGCTGCGCCTCGCTCATTTCTTCGCTGGCGCCGGGCTTGATCTTCGCGTCCAGTTTCATGCGCGCTTCAATTTCGATGTAGTCGTTTTCGATGACGCCCTCATAGACGAACCGGTTGGAGCCTGTCGCCATTTTCTGATCGGCGAGACAAATCAGCTCGCCGGAAAACGCATTACCGGTGCGCGGCCCGCGCACTGAGCGGCAATGACCGAAATCAAAGCGCGCCTCAGCGAGCTTGAAATGAAACTGCGGCGCCGCGCCGGCAGTGACGCAGTGGACCGCCTCGCGCTCGCCGTCGCTCGAAAAGCCGGCCACCGCGTGCGAGACGCTGATCTCGTAAAGTCCCGGCTGCAGCTTCACCGGCGCCGCGCTGGCGGGATCCTGCTCCTGTGCGTTGCACGCCGCCGCCAGACACATCGCGGCGAGGCCTGCGCTTTTGAAGGCGAGATTGACGGCTGTCTTAAGGGGCTGTTGAAAGTCCCCATCGCTCTTCTTCATCTTCATCACGCGCCCTTCGATGCTCGTACACGAGCCTAGCGCGCGACCTTGGCGATACTGTTAACGCGGGCGTGGATTTTCTTTTCCCGCAGAGGCCGGCGCGGCGCGCGCAACATTGTTAAGCCTTTACTGAACCGCAAGGCAGGCGGAAGCGCCCCGTTCGACCGCTGCGCGGCCGTTAAAAGTATACTTTTAACCCCCCCATGAATGGGGGAAGAAGGCCCGAGCGGAGAGTTCGCACCAAATTACCAACTTGGCGCCCTCCTCCCCCATAATAATGGGGGAGGTGTCGAGCGCAGCGAGACGGAGGGGGTATGATGCTGGCGCGAAAGCAGAGCCGTCGGTAAGTTCCGCCCATGCCTCTGCGCAAACCACACCCGCAAGCCAAAACGCTTCGCAAGACCATGCCGCCAGCGGAACGCAAACTCTGGGCGCGCATTCGAAATAAGCAGCTCGGCGGCTATCGGTTTCGCCGGCAACACACCTTCGGGCCTTTTATCGCTGACTTTGCCTGCGTCGAGATGCGATTGGTCGTCGAACTCGACGGCGGCCAACACGGGTTCAACGACGGCGCACGAGACGCGCGGCGCGACGCCTTCATCGAGAACGAAGGCTGGGCAGTGGTCCGGTTCTGGAACGACGACGTCTATCGCAATATGGACGGCGTTCTTGAAACGATTTTCAACACCTGCGAAACCGCAAGGCAGGCGAAAGAATTTTACGCGTCAGTGCAAGACGAAATGACGGAATAACCCCCTTCGACCGCTACGCGGCCGTTAAAAGTATACTTTTGACCCCCCGTAAATGGGGGAAGAAGGAAGGCGCCGCAAACTCTGAACCCTCCTCCCCCGCTCGCGGGGGAGGTGTCGAGGCGCTAGCCGAGACGGAGGGGGTTAGTGGTGCCAAGTGAAGGTAGTATCGTGCCAGACAACGAGCCCAACTTCTCAGTTATAGGCCATTGGGAGCTAGGGAGCAGGTATCCTGTTTGTATCATCACAACGTTGAGCAGAGCGCAAAACGCTTTAATTATTAAGAAAAAGCGAAAACGATTCAGAGGAAAAGATGAGAACTGTTGTTTTAGACGCCATGATAAAGCGTGCTGATTTTGCGCAACAAACTGAAGGCAAAAATATCGAATTATTCGACAAATTTACGTTGAGTATGCTCAAATCTGATGACGCAATTCTTAGAATGTTGCGCAAGCCAGATTTTCAGCGTGAAACAAATCATTGGAAGCCAGAGCAAATTTCCACATTCATTTCTAGTTTCGCCAACGGGGAATTAATACCATCTCTCATTCTTTGGAAATCTGATGCACACATATTTATTATCGATGGTGCTCATCGGCTTAGTGCACTACGAGCATGGATTAACAATGACTACGGAGATGGAGTGATTTCTCACGACTTCTTTGGTGGAAAAATCCAGACCCCACAAAAAACTATAGCTGAAAAAACACGGAAAGCAGTAGAAAATCGAGTTGCCAGGTATTCTGACCTTAGGAGTATTTATGAAGATGATAATACCGGAAATAGCGATTTACAATCGATAGCCTCTACTGTTTTCACAAAAGCAATACCTGTTCAATGGATACAAGGTTCACAAGAGGTTGCTGAAGTTTCTTTTTTTAAAATTAATTCACAAGGCACCCCTCTAGATTCTACGGAGGAATTACTTCTCAAGAATCGCAAAAAAGCTAACGCGATTGCGGCACGCTCTATCGTGAGAGCAGGAACTGGACACAAATACTGGAGTGATTTTGATGACACCATTCAAAAGGAAATTACTGAAATCGCTGAAGAGTTATACGAACTACTTTTCCAGCCTGATCTAGATGAGCCGATAAAAACACTCGACCTGCCGTTGGGTGGCACTGTTTCACCTTTAGACGCTTATAAAATGATGTTGGATTTATTCTCTGTAGTTGAAAACGCTGAGATACCGGAAAAATCGCTTCCGACGATGGAAGTAGATGAGGATGGATCAAAAACAATTTCAATCCTTAAGAAATCGCGGAAAGTGATTCGCAGAATTACAAGCTCGAAACCAGAAAGCCTTGGGC
>JBCBBT010000038.1:0-33205 GCA_038531315.1 Pseudomonadota bacterium | reverse complement strand
CCGTTCGAAGCAAACGTCACATTGGTCGTCTGAACGGCGCCTTCGTTACCCGCGGCGACAACGAAGACCGTGCTGTCAGATACGTTCTGGATCGCGGGGAATGAGAAAGTATTCGCAAGATCCTGGTGCAACACGTAACCCGGAACGCCGAGCGACATGTTGATGACATTAGCGCCGGTGTTGACCAAAGCCTGCACGCCCGCATTGACGTCGGCGATCGAAGACGATCCCGTCGCATCGAACGGATTATAGGCTTTGATGGTTGAGCGCGGCGCGATGCCGAGTACGCCCTGGCCGTCGTGGCGACCGGCGATCAAGCTGGCGACGGCTGCGCCGTGCTCGCTTGAAGACGCTGTGTAGCCGCCGACAACGTCAAGAAATTCAATGTTGTCGTCAGACATGGAAATCGCAACATCAAGAAGGCCGATGACCGAGTCGTGGCCTTCGCCCTGATCCTGCGTGATCGCCGGCGTCCAGTTGATGGTGCCTGACCAGTGATCGACTTGGTCGAAGCTGTTATACGCGGACAAGCCGTCGTAGAAATCGAGGAAGAACCGTGAGCGCGCTTCAGCGTCGACATTTTCGAACGAGCTGGCGTCATTCAGATCAATGCCATACTGGTTGAGGAGGGGATCGAGGAAACCAGCCTGAAAGCTTTGACCTGTTGCGGCCTGAACAGCAGCGCCCCATTGTGTCTGTGCTGACAAAACGAGCGTCTGGAAGTCATCGCGAACAGCAGCGTAAGACGATTGCGACAACGCGCCATAAGCGCCGAGCGCTTCCCAAGCCTGGTTGATGTCGCCCCATTGCGGACCAGCATTCGCCCAGAAGGTGCTGACGCCGTTGAGTTCCGTCGACGAAACGCCAAGGCTGCCCCAGAAGGGCTGAATGTCTGTTGCAAACGGTGAAACGTTGCCCGAGAACGGCGAGACATCGCCCCAGAACGGGCTGACATCGCCGTAAAACGGATTGATATCACCGCGGAACGGATTGATATCGCCCGAAAACGGATTGATATCACCCGAAAACGGATTGATATCACCCGAAAACGGATTGATATCACCCGAAAAGGGCGAGATATCCGTCGCCGCAGCCGGGCTATACCCGTTTGCGACACCGCGAAGTCCCGTCGGCGACGCGCCGTTATTAAGAACTAAGCCGTTTCCATTGCCGGCCGCATAGACTGGCGTTGATAACGCCATCAGCGCTATGGCTGCCGATTGCAAGTACATTTGTCGTTTCATGGCACTCTCCTCAGGCAAGGGATTCCCTGCCTCCAGCGGCCAATAGACCCGAAGTCTGATAAAATTTTATAAAAAGACTTTGTTAATCTGGCTTAACCATAAATATATTTCGATCACGTAATTATCATTTTATTTACTAATATAAATATTGTTTTCAAAACGAAAATATCTGTATTTCGATTGTTTTGACGCCGTTAAGCGGTGGCGAGACCTGATTTTTTTCTGGCCAAAAATAAATTATTTTCAATTTCCGCATTAATGGCGCCTTCATTCCTGCTCGCCCGGAATTCAGATTCCGGTAACATCTGCAGCGTGCGAAACGGCGGTTTTCCGGCGGGAAACAGGCGCGCTTAGTCTTTTTCTTCGCGCGCGCACTCAACATCGATGGTTGCTTCCAACGCGCTGTTGCGCGTGAGCCGGATTTTCACGGCATGGCGCGCGGCGGGATCGCGGCCGGTCTTTTCAACAAGGTCAAGATCGACACCCTCGCGGACGAGGTCTTCAATAAGCTTGTCAAAGACTGGCCGGACCCGTTCGGCCTCTCCTGCGCGGTGCGTATAAGATGTATTGAGATTGACGCTGTCGCCTGGTCCGAACATCGTGAGCTTTACGTTGCGGGCCATAAACCGCCCGCTCGCCGTATCGTTGGCGCCTGGGTCGGTTTCGATAGCGACAAACCCATATTTCCCGATCGCTGTCAGTTCCTGCCCGGATTTAGCGGCGACAACCGCGCTTTCCTCACAGACGCCGACGCCAAAGCGCTCATTTTCTTCGGTGCACGCGACCACCAGCCTGCCAAGGCGGCGCGCCGTCATAATATTCTGATCTGCAATGCCGGAAGCAAACAGCCCTACGCCCTCCTGGATCACGAGCCCCTGGTGGCCGAGGTCCGACGCCACGCCATAGCGCAGCGCTTCGTAAGTCGACCCGCCCGCAATCATGATCCCAGATAAAGCCGAGACAGCGCCGCTCGATGCAATCAGTGTCGCGCCGTTCGCATACGCCGCCGCGATCGCTTTGAGGGCAGCGCTTTCCTCCCCGCGGTGCAACAGCGTTTCAACGAGGCGGATCTGATTGCCGCCGCACATGAAAATGCTCCGCATCGATGCAATTCGCGACAGCAATTCCGGATTGCGCTCGGCATATTCAACGTTGTCGATCGTGACGCCGAGATCGATTGCGTCGACGCCGTGACGCTTAAAGAAATCCACATGGTCGTCTGCGGTCCGGCGCGCCTCGGCGGAGGCGGCGGCGAAAACACCGACCGGACCTGCGCCGATCAAACCGATTAATTCACGTTGCTGCGCGTCCTCAAAATAGACCGGCGATGAGCCCAAAAGAACCAGCCGTGCGCGCTCATTGAGGTCCATCCCAAAGCTGCGCGCCCCGCTTGTCGCCCATTTCGCAAGCGCCGCCGGCTCCAGCACTTGTTTGCGCACCGACGCGCGCATTTTGATGGCCGTCATCCTGAGCCCATCGGCGGGGGTCGCAACAAGGCAGCGCGAGCTGCGCGCAACGCGCTCAATCTCAACGCGTGCGCCGATGCCGGTTTTGGGATCCACCGCATGCAGGCAATCGGCGGCGTAGGACCGCTGATCGCCGAGCACCAGCCGCGCAATGAGATCATAGACCGCATAAGCCCCGAAGGCGTTGCGCTGCGAGCGGATGGGGGCGCGGTACGCGATCTCGCTTTTCTTGACGCGCCGCTTGTGCTCAGCGGCGGTCATTGTCGATGTTTTCAGATTGATGCGGTCGCCGTCGTCGAGATAGCTCAGCCGGACGCCGTCATATCGGTTCGCATCAGGATGGATATCGGCCCCGCGCATGTCGATAAAAAAGACGCCATATTCGCCGCAAACCCAGGCCTCGTCGCCGTCGACGAATAGCGCCGTATTTTCGTCAACGCCAAAGCCGCGTTTTTGTTTGGCATGGGCCATTGCAACGATGAGCCGCGCGAGCCGTCCGCGTTTGATGAAGTGTTGATCGACAAGCCCATGGGGGAAGAACCCGAGGCCCTTGCCGACCAGCAATCCCGGTTTTTCAGGATCGGCGCTCACACCGTGCGTCACCGCCTCGAACGATGTCCCGCCCAACACCATCGATCGGGACATAATAGCGGCGCCGGCGCTTGACCCGGCCAGCAGACCGCCCCCGCGGAAGACCTCTTTAATTGCGCGCAGCACGGGCGTTTCGCGACCGTTTGGCGCGAGCGCGTTCAAAATGTTGGATTGGTCGCCGCCCGTGAAATAGACGCTGCCAGCCGACTTAATACTCGCGACAATTTCCGGATCATGAGCGCTTTGCGCGGCGCCGTCGGCGTAAACCGGTGCGATTGTTGCTGCGAAGCCGTGCGAAACAAAGGCGGCCTGTGTTTCCTGGCCGACTTCGACGGGCTCGGAGGACGCCGTCGGCAGAATGATAATCTTGCCGCCGGCCATCCGGCGCATTTCTCTGTACACAGAGCGATTATCGTCTTCGAGACGGCCGCCAATGATCGCCATACGGCGAGCGCGATTTGACGGCGCCAGTCTGGCAAGCGCCGCACTGAGTATCGCCGTCATGAAACCCTCTAGTCCTTGAGCGCTAACCGTACGCCGCGTTCATCCCTGACGATCCTGTACCCATCGGGGACGTCGATGTCCGATACCGAGCTTACACTATCCTCGATTCGCTCTTCGGGCTTGTCGGCAGGGGAAAAATAGATGATGCGCTTCCACGCGCGCGCCACATTGGCACAAAACAGCAACAGAAGATCGTTGCGCCGGGCCAATTCCAGCGCCCGGTCGAGGGCGTCTGATTCGCTCGGAACAACCTCGATTTTCGCCGCATCGACGCCAGCGGCGATCAACGCATCGCGCATCATGTCCGGGATCTCGCGCGGTCCGCGCCCGCGCAGATCGTCGTCGGTGTGGCAAATATAGACGTCGAATTTGCCGGCGACCGCCTTCGCGTTCGCGGCGACGTCAGCATCGCGCCTGTCGCCGGGGCAGGTAATGCAGACAACCCGCTTGCCGCGCGGCTCAAGCCGTTCGACGAGGTCCGCCATGGACGCGATGGCGGCTTCGTTGTGGCCATAGTCGAGAATGACCCGAAATCCGTGTTCGTCGAAGACATTCATTCGGCCGGGCGATTGATAATATGAATTGTTGAAGGTCCTGAGGCCGCTGCGAATTTGGTCAAGCGTCAGGCCCAGGGAATAAGCCATCGCCGCGGCGAACATAGCGTTTTCGACATTATGGGTCGCTTTGCCTTCGATTGTCGCCGGGATGAGATGGGTCCAGATTAACGGGATCTGGTTTTCCCGGTCATAAAGGACAATCTGCTCGCCATTGGCGCCGCGCTCCAAAACAACCGCCCGGTGTCCGAGCTTGATGTGCTCTTGAACAAGCGCGTTGCCAGGGTTTTTCGAGACATAACAAATGTGTTTCGCGGGCGAATGTTCCGCCATCTTCAGCGTGTAGATATTATCTGCGTTCAACACGGCAGTGTCGCGCGCGACCTCAACGACGATGCGCTTGACGCGCGCGAGATCGTCGAGCGTCTCAACGCCGCCCATGCCGAGATGATCGGAACTGACATTCAGGACCGCACCGACATCGCAATAGTGATACCCAAGCCCGGCGCGCACGATCCCGCCGCGCGCGGTCTCCATCACGGCGATATCAACGTCAGGATCGCGCAGGACCATGCTTGCCGCGGTCGGACCGGTCATGTCGCCCTTGACCGTCACATTACCGTCGATCGATACGGCATCGGTGCTGGTCTGACCTACAGTGTGCCCGGACATTTTAAGAATATGGCCCAGCATGCGCGACGTCGTCGTCTTTCCGTTGGTGCCGGTAAGCGCCGCAATCGGAATGCAGCTGGGCTCGCCCGGCGGGAATAGCATATCCATCACAGCGCCGCCGACATCGCGCGCCTCGCCTTCCGACGGCGCAATATGCATGCGGATGCCGGGGCCGGCGTTGATCTCGCAGATGGCGCCGCCTGTTTCACGATAGCTTTTGGTAATATCCGTGGTCAGAAAATCGACCCCGCCAATATCGAGCCCGACCGCTTTGATGGCGCGTTCAGCCATCAACTTGTTGTCGGGGTGAATGACATCCGTCACGTCAACCGCCGTCCCGCCGGTCGACAAATTCGCTGTCCGCCGCAGAAACGCCTCGCGCCCCTCTTCAAGGACGCTGTCCGCCGTCAGGTTCTGACGGCTCAGCATGCGATCGGCCTCCTTGTCGAGTTCAAGCCGTGTCAGCATGTTTTCGTGACCGACGCCGCGCCGCGGATCGAGGTTTTCCTTTTCGATCAGCTCTTTAATGGTGGCCCGGCCATCGCCGACAACCCGCGCGGGCACCCGCTTGGCCGCCGCCACAAGCGCGCCGTCGACGACAAGGAGGCGATGATCGGAACCGGGGATCATCTGTTCGACGATGACGCCGGCGCCTTCATCGGCCGCTTTGTCAAAAGCGTCCCAGACCTCGTCGTCCGTCTCAAGATTAATGGAAACGCCGCGGCCGTGATTGCCGTCGACCGGCTTGACGACGACGGGAAACCCAATTCTCTTCGCCGCCGCGACTGCGTCCTTGTTGTCGCGCACATAGCGTTGCTTAGGCACCGGCAGACCAAGGTCATACAGAAGCTGAGTGCAGAACTCTTTGTCTTTTGCAATATCGACCGCGATGCAGGGCGTCTTGCTGGTGAGAGCCGCTTCTACTTTCTTTTGATACTTGCCCTGGCCAAGCTGGATCAGGCTGTCCTGATTAAGTCTGATCCAGGGGATGTCGCGCGCCTCAGCGGCTTTGACGAGCGCCATGGCGGAAGGACCAAGGCTGCGCCGCGAGGCGAACGCAAAAAAGTCATCGATCTCAGCGCGGAGGTTGAATTTGCCGCTGGGGCCTGGATCGATCAGCTCCAGAACGATCAGGCGCGCAAGATCGCCCGCTTCGAGGCCGATCCGCCGGGAGACATAACCGAAAAGGACCTCGACGGTGTGAGGATCGTCGGTCGCTTCTGAGCGCGCGATATCGGTCGGCGCTGCGGCCAGTTTTTGAAGGCAGAGCGCGACACGCGCCAGCACTTCCCCGAGATCGCAATCGCGATCGCGCCGCATGCGCTCAACGAATGACCCGCCGTCGTCGGTTTTCTCGCTCGCAAATCCGGGCAGCGCATCGATCAGCGGATCGATCAGCCTGTCGCCGAAATCAGCCGCCGACTTGCCGGCGAAGTCGCCGAAATCAACGGTAAAGCGGATCAGCGGCTTCTTTGAAAAGACATTCGGGCCGACATAAACGGAGGTTGAAAGCAGTTTCATGGCGGGCTCCTGTCGGCGGGCGGATCGAATGGCGATTAATGAAGGCGGCGGGCGGCGACGCCCGCCAATCCGCCAACGGACGCGCGATGTTTCTATACCAACGTACGCCCGTCAATTGTTGCAATGCAAAATTGTCTGTTTTGTTTGCAAAATCGAAGCCTTAAGGTGCGACCTCGCAGGCGGCGCCGTGATGAGCGCGCGCCGTAGCGCGGCGGCCGATGTCGGCGCGGCGGGATCACGCGAGGGACGCGGAGGCTTCCATGACAACGGGAAGGCGCGAAAGCGTCGATATCGGCAAGGACAAAAGCGGCGTCGCCCGACGCTTAGAGTTCATTTCATTTGGCGCCCCCGGGGCGAGGCCGAAAGCCTATGTGCAAACGGCGCTCCATGCGGATGAATTACCGGGCATGCTTGTCATCCGCCGCCTTATCGAGGCTTGCGCGCGCGCGGACCGGAATGGCGATATCGCCGGAGAAATTGTTTTCGCGCCGGTCGCGAACCCCATCGGCCTTGCGCAGATCGAAGGCGATTACATGCAAGGCCGGGTTGAACGCGGCAGCGACAGAAATTTTAATCGGGGATTTCCCGATCTGGCCGCACTCATCAACGAGAAAATCGGTAAGAAGCTGACCAACAGCGCCGAGGAAAATGTCGCGATCATTCGCAAGGCAATGCGTAAGGCGCTCGCAAAAAGCGACCCTCAGGACACATTCGAGCGATTACAGCACGCGTTAATTGAGCGCGCTTTCGATGCAGATATTGTTCTTGATCTGCATGCCGATAATCAGGCCTTGGTGCATCTTTACACGGGCCGGAAACTCTGGCCCGACGCCGCAGACCTTGCTTCTGAAATCGACGCCCGCGCGATACTGCTTTGTGATTATGCGGGCGACGCGCCTTTTGACGAGGCTTGCGGGGGACCATGGTGGACCCTCGCCGACGCCTTCCCCGAGGCCCCGGTCCCGCCGGCGTGCCTGTCCGCGACTGTCGAATTGCGGTCCAACAATGACGTTGATGGGGCGCTTGCTGCGCGCGACGCCAGCGCCATCATGCGATTTCTTACGCGGCGCGGCGTCGTGAGAGGCGAAACACAGGCCCTGCCGCGCTTGATTGGAAGCGCCATCGCGGTCGAAGACATGCGCAGGCTGAAGGCGCCCATTGAAGGCGTCATCGACTATCGCACGCGGCTTGGCGACACCGTCTGGCAAGGCGATCCCATCGCCGAAATTATCCCCGCCGTCGGCGAAACCGCCATCGTCGCCGCGCCTATCGACGGGCTGTTGTTCGCGCGCCACGATCAGACCTGGGCATGGCCCGGCAAAACCATCGGCAAGATCGCCGGCGCCGGCGAAAATTAACCGCTGACTGAAAATTGCTTCGTCACCAGATAAAAAAACACCCCCAGAGGGGGTGTTTTTATTTTCTGTTTTACCTGCGACGGCGTCAGGCTTTTTTGCGACGACGCTGCAACAAACGCCCGCCCACGAGTGCGGAAAGGAATAGCGGCGCAGCGGCCGGCAACGGTATCTCCGGCGCCGCGAGGGCTGAGATTTGCGCAAAGATATTGCCTGAGAGGTTGTCGATCCCGACAAAGACATTGTCGAAAGCACCGCTGATGATCACATTCGCCAGCGCGAAGTCGAGCGTGTTGTCGCCGCCGACCGTTACAAAATCGATCCGTGTGTCTTCGTCGAAGCTGAACTCGTCGCTGAAGTCGAGTTCGAGCGTGAACGGCGCATCGCCGCTCAGATCGCCGGTCAGGCTGAGGAGATCGAATTCGCCGAGCGCGTCGCCGAAGAAATCGAACGCGAGGCTTCCGCCCGACACTGTCACATCGCCGTCAACGGCGAGGCTGTCGAGCGCAACGGCGCCCGCAGTCGTCAAATTACCTTCAAGATCACGATCGCCGATAAAACGCGCTGAAGCGCCCGCCGCGATTGACGTATCGACGCCGCCAAGAATGGACCCGTCAATCGTATTGCCGAGGCCGGAGAGCGTAATCGTATCGGTAAACGCCGAGCCGATAAAGTCGCCCTGGAGCGTACCGCTTTCCTGAGAGAACGTCACCGCGCCGAGCGCAGTCGACGCATCGACGGAGGCCGCGCCGGAAAGCGTGCCCGAATTATTGATCGTACCCTGATAATCAACATTTTGAATCAGGATCGCCGCAGAGGTTTCAGAGTCAATCACACCGCTGTTTGTGATCTCGCCATTGACGACGACATCCGCCGCGCCCTCGAAAACCCGGACCCCGGCCGGCGTCAATTCTGACCCACGGCCCGAAATGCGGCCCGCGTTGTTTAGCGTAAAGCTCACGCTGTCCCGATCGACGTCGCCGGACTGAAGCGAGACGCCGGAACCGTTACCGCCGACACGCGCGTCGATCACGCCGGTTTCGAGATTGTTGATTGTGTAGTTGTCGGATGTCGCGTCGGAGTAGATCGTACCGTTGCGCTGATCGCCGGTGCCGGCGATCACGCCGGCGTTGTTCAGCGTCAGGCCGTCACCGTCAATGTTGAAGGCGCGGCTGTCCGACGTGATGAGACCGCTGGCGAGGTTGTTAAAGACGCCGTTTGAGTGGTCAGCGCCGACGCCGTCCACGGGATTGCCGAAGTAAACGCCGTTCTGCGTACCGCGAATAATCCCCGCATTATCAAATGTTCCCGAAAACGAAACGCCGTTCACGAAACGAACGCCAGCAACGGAACCGTTCGCGCCTTCCGACGTAATCAGACCATCGTTGACGATGGCGACTTCCGCAACGCCGGTATTGCCGACATTGCCGATGCGCACGCCGTCGCCCGCCGCGTTGGTTCCGGCGGCGGCGTCGCCGCGGCCGCGAATGATTCCGGTATTCGACAGCGAGAACGTGTTGGCGCCGTCAACCGCGCCGCCGATCTCGACGCCAAAGCCCGAACCGGTATTGCCTGCGCCAGCGTCAATGAGGCCGCCTGCGAAGTTGTTGAACGTGTAGTCATCCGCCGTTCCATCGACATAGACCGTGCCGTTGCGCTGGTTCCCCGTGCCGACAATATTGCCCGCATTGTTCACCGTCAGCCCAAAACCGTCGATGTTGAAGGCGCGGCTGTCCGAGGTAATGACGCCGCCGGCGAGGTTGTTAAAGACGCCGTTCGAATGGTCCGCGCCAACGCCGTCGACGGGATTGCCGAAGTAAACGCCGTTTTGCGTGCCGCGGATGGCGCCGGCGTTATCGAACGTCCCGCTGAAGGAAACCCCGTTGACGAACCGCACGCCCGCAACTGTCCCGTTCGCGCCTTCCGATGTGATCGTGCCATTATTGACGGCAGACACTTCCGCGATGCCCGTGTTGCCGACATTGCCGATGCGCACGCCGTCGCCCGCCGCGTTGGTTGCAGCGTCGGCGTTGCCGCGCCCGCGAATGACGCCGTCATTGACCAGCGTGAAGGTGTTCGCACCGTCAACCGCACCGCCGATCTCAACGCCGAAGCCCGAACCGGTATTGCCCGCGCCCGCATCAATGAGGCCGCCGAGAAGATTGTTAAACGTGTAGTCGTCAGCCGTGCCGTCGACATAGACGGTGCCGTTGCGCTGATTGCCGGTGCCGACAATGTCGCCTGCGTTGTTCACGGTGAGGCCAAAGCCGTCGATGTTAAAGGCGCGGCTGTCCGACGTAATGACGCCGCCGGTGAGATTATTGAAAACGCCGCCGGTGTGATCGCCGCCCACGCCGTTGACGGGATTGCCGAAATAAACACCATTTTGCGTGCCGCGTATGGCGCCGGAATTGTTGAACGTGCCATTAAACGAAACGCCGTTGACGAACCGGACGCCCGCGACCGTGCCGTTCGCGCCTTCTGAGGTAATCGTGCCGGTATTTGTGACCGTCCCGGTGAAGCTTGCGGTCGAGGGGTTCATCAAAGAGCCGTCGACGCGCTCGCGTTCAAAGCGAATGCCGTCTCCGGCGGCTTCAGACCCCGCCCCGGCGTTGCCTCGGCCTCGAATAATGCCGGAATTGACGATGTCGAGATCGGTGCCTTCCTCATCGCCGACCACAACGACGCCGGCCGCTTCCGCGCCGGGACCCGGATCAATAACGTCTTCATTATCGAGAACAGCGGGATTTTCGGTGAGGACAATCTGGGCGCCGGCGCCGGCGCCGAGGCCCATGGCGCAGGCAAGAGCCGCAGCGGAGACCGTTGTTTTAAATACCGAAAAACGAAAATGAGAAGTGCGTCGCACGAGTTCAGCCATCAGGGTTTAAACCTTTCACAAAACAGAAAACCGATTTGGTCGAGAAAGATTGAACGGTCGTGCTCATACGCAACTCGCGCACGGGGTTCACAATTCGAACGAGCGGACAGTGCGAGAGCCGCCGAAAGAACACAATATAGAAGCGTTCAAATTTTCGATCACAAAGCGTTGAGGATACCATCAGGGGAGTAAGCGCCAGCCCCACAACCCGGCATGCGCAATCCGCCGCATCCGTCAGCAAATCAACGGGACCCGCAGCACAAAATAAAATCGAAAGCTCTGCACAAAGATGAAAAATGGTGCCGCATAGGTGACTTGAACACCTGACCCCATCATTACGAAGTAATTTAATCTTCAATAAAAACAATGCCCTATTGGCATTTGTCTCTACTTTGTCTCCCCAAATTTGGGAGAATTTATGTATAAATATGAGGCATCATGGGTATACAAATTAATCACACAAGTTTTCCACAAGAACAAAACAGGACTCGACTCTAAGAAAGACACAACTCAGAGTCTTGCGCGTCATGGTGATTCGCCCGTCTTGGCGGTGACCTTCGTATACGGGCCATCGTCCGTAGAAAGGAGGTGATGATCTATGGCTTGTAAGCGTGTTAAGCGCACAGTACGTCCGGGCAACAAACCCGGACCGAAGCCCGTTCGTGTGAAGCCACACAAACGGTCTACTCCTAAACCTTGTAAGAAATAATTTCTTCAAGGTTGCGGTCGGGGATTTCGTTGCAAGCGGGACCCCGACCGTTTTTTCCTATCTTTTGAATCAGCGGTCAACATGTTTGTCGAAGTTATATCGGTCAACCTAGATGTTATCCAGCAGATGAAAGACTCGCCAATAAGATCAGTATGCGTTCTTTATCGCACTTGCTAATAGCCTAATTTTTGTGTCTCTTTTTTGTCTCTCAAACCTCAATTGCTACAAACCGAGAACATTGATTTTCTTATTGTTTTTGTTGAGCTTTTTGAGGAGCACATCACTTTCCATAAATTTGGCGTTATTCTATAAGGTGCTGTTTTTATTTGAAAAATGGTGCCGCATGGGTGACTTGAACACCCGACCCCATCATTACGAATGATGTGCTCTACCAGCTGAGCTAATGCGGCTCCGGCGGCGCTGTGCGCTGCAAGACCGGCCTCTTAGCGCGGCGCGTGCGGACGCGCAAGCGCCGCCGGCGTTTTGAGCGGCCCTCGAGCATCAGCAGTTTTGCGCGGCGCACTCCCTGTGGGCGCAGCATGCGCGGCTTTGTGGGCGCGGCTTGCACGACTTTGTGGGCGCAGCTTTTTGAATTGCCCATCGCAGCGGCGCCCGAAAGCGCAGCGAGCGCAGCGCAACCGGCCAAAAAAAAGCCGCGGCGCGAGGCCGCCGCTTAAACCCGCAGCGCGGCGCCGGCGGCCTTGGCCGCCTGGGCCACGATTTTGGCGGCGACCGCGTCAATGTCGTCGTCGGTAAGGGTGCGCTCGCGCGGCTGCAGCGTCACTTCAAGGGCGAGCGATTTTTTGCCCTCCTCAACGCCCTTGCCGCGATAGACGTCGAACAAGGTCACGTCGGCGATGAGTTTTTTATCCGCGCCCGCAACCGCTTTGATCAAGGTCGCCGCAGGCACGTCTTCATCGACGACGAACGCGAAATCGCGGGTCAGGGGCGCAAGGTCGGATGCGTTGAGCGCAGGCCGTGTTTTGGTCGCGCGCGCTTTCGCCGCCGGAATAGCGTCGAGATTGACCTCAAAAGCAAAGACCGGCCCGTCGACGTGCATTGCTTTCAATACCCGTGGATGCACTTCGCCAAACTCTGCGAGAATGTTTTTCGGCCCCAGCCGCAACGTTCCGGACCGGCCCGGGTGGTACCAGGCGGGCGCGCCGTCCATGGTCTGTAGATTGTCGGTCTTGGCGCCGGCGGCGGCGAGCGCGGCGAGCGCATCGGCTTTAACCGTAAATGCGTCGGCGGGCGCTTGCGCGCCGCGCCAATGGCGCTTCGGCTCGCAGATCCGCGCGCCCGACGCCAGGATCATCTGTCCGTCCGGCTGATCGGAAATGTAGATGGGCGCCACTTCAAAAAGGGCAAGATCGCGCACGCGCCGGTCGGCATTGCGTTGCAGCGCCATGATGAGATTGGGCAGGATTGAAGGCCGCATTGCGCCGAGATCGGATGAGATCGGATTGGCGAGGATGAGGCCTTGCGACGCCAGCCAGTTCTCGCCCGCCGAAAAAAGCGCTGCGTATTTTTTGTCAGTGAACGACCATGTCACGGCTTCGCTGAGGCCGCGCGCGGCCAACGCGCGCCGCGCCGCGGCGCGCCGGCGCTGCGCATCGGTCAATTTCGGCGTCTCGACAGCCGCACGCGGTCGCAACGTCTCCGCCGGCAAGTGATCGAAACCGACAATACGCGCAATTTCCTCCACGAGATCGGCTTTGCCGTCGATATCAGGCCGCCAGCTTGGCGCATCGACAAGCCACGGATCTGCGCGATTGACAATAAATCCGAGGGCGGAAAGTATCCGCTCCGCATCGGCTTCGCCGACCTCAAGACCGGTCAGACGCTTTGTTTCGGACGGCGGAAAGGCGACAGTTTTCTTGAACGCCGGCGGCGCGCCGGCCATTGCGATATCGCTCGGCTCTCCGCCGCACATATCGATGATCAGCCGCGTCGCCATTTCAAGCCCCGGGACCACGAAATTCGGATCGACGCCGCGCTCAAACCGATACCGGGCATCGGACGTGATGCCGGTTTTGCGGCCTGTTTTGGCGGTGCGCAACGGATCAAAATAGGCGCTCTCGATGAAAACCGAGGTTGTTTGTTCCGTACACCCAGTTGTCTCGCCGCCCATGACGCCGCCGAGGCCAAGAACGCCGTTGTCATCGGCGATGACGCACATTGTCTCGTCGATGTCATAGTCTTTGCCGTCAAGCGCCAGAAACGTCTCGCCGTCTCTGCCGAGACGGGCGTGAATTTCGCCTGAGAGCTTATCGGCGTCATAAACGTGAAGCGGTCGCGCGCGATCATAGGAAAGGTAATTCGTGACATCGACCAGCGCATTGATCGGACGCAGGCCAATCGCGCGTAACTTGTCTTGAAGCCATTGCGGGCTCGGGCCGTTTTTAACGCCCTGAATGACGCGGCCCGCAAACGCCGGACAGGCGTCCGCCGTCTCCGCTGAAAAGTGAAGCCCAATTTTTTGCGGACACGGACCATCGCCGGAGACGGGTGACGGCTCAGCGGTGATCAGCGCGCCAAGGCCGGCCGCGGCCAGATCGCGCGCAACACCGGCGACGCCATTCGTATCGGGGCGGTTCGGCGTCACTTCAAAATCGATAACGGGGTCCGTATGGCCAAGCACTTCGGCGACGGGCGCGCCAACCGGCGCATCCTGCGGTGCTTCGATGATGCCGTCGTGGTCGTCGCCAAGCTCCAGCTCGCGCGCCGAGCACATCATCCCGTGGCTTTCAATGCCGCGGATCTTTGCTTTGGATAGCGTAACATCAATGCCGGGAACATATGCGCCCACCGCCGCATAGGCGATCTTGATCCCGGCGCGGGCGTTCGGCGCGCCGCAAACGATTTGCTTTTCGCCGTCTTTGGTGGCGACCTTGCAGACTTTGAGTTTGTCCGCATCCGGATGCTTTTCGGCATGCAAGACTTCGCCAATAGTGAAGGCCTCAAGCCGCTTGGTCGGGTCTTCGATATCTTCAACTTCAAGGCCGACCGACACCATGGTTTCGACAATCGCATCCAGCGAAGCGTCGGTTTTCAGATGTTCTTTAAGCCAACGAATTGTGAACTTCATGGGAAGCGTTTCTCTTTTCTGTCGCGCCTGCGCTCAGCCGCAAAGGGAAAAATCCGGCTGGTAATAGGCAACAAGGCTAAATACCGTGATCTCGGAAAGACTGGTGATGATATTGACGCCGATACACAGATTTCGGCTCTTGCCGGCAAGCGCGCCAATGTCGACGCCTGCAAGCTGTCTGTAGTCACGCTCAACGCCCGCGCAAAATTCAATGAGGACGTGGTAGCCGGCGCCAAAGGCGGCGAGCAACACAAGCGCGAACCAGCGCGTTTGAAAGCGGCAATAGATCGGCGGATCGCCCGCGGCGAGGTTGGCGAAGGCAATCGATTGAAGCACCGTGACGCCCGCGATCGCGAGCATTGCCGCATGGAAAACGTCGGCGCGTCCCAGTAAAAAACGTTTTCCAGCATCATGTTCCGCGCCCACGCGACCGGCCCGCTAGCGGCTCAGCCCGACCGCCAGATTTGGCTGGTCGAGCGGGTCAAACCCGTAATGCTGCAGCCAACGATAGTCGGCGGCGAAAAAATCGCGCAAATCCGGGATCCCGTATTTCAGCATGGCGAGCCGATCGACGCCCATGCCCCATGCGAAACCCTGATATTCGTCCGGATCAAGCCCGCAATTGCGCAAAACATTGGGATGGACCATGCCGCAACCGAGAATCTCCATCCACTTCTCACCCTGACCGATGCGCACTTCGTCGCCGACGCGTTCATATTTGACGTCCATCTCAGCGGAAGGCTCGGTAAACGGAAAGAAGTGCGGCCGGAACCGCGTCTCCACAGCATCGATCTCGAAAAAGGTTTTCACGAACGCTTCGAGCGCGCCCTTCAGATGGCCCATATGGCTTTCCTTGTCGATCACCAGGCCTTCGACCTGATGGAACATCGGCGTATGGGTCTGGTCGGAGTCGCACCGATAAGTCCGTCCGGGGATGATAATCCTGATTGGCGGTTTCTGGGTCATCATAGTGCGGATTTGCACCGGCGAGGTATGCGTACGCAGCACCATGCGCGATCCGTCTTCTTTTTCCTCAAAGAAGAAAGTGTCGTGCATTTCCCGCGCCGGGTGATCGGGCGGGAAGTTGAGCGCCGTGAAATTATGGAAATCGTCTTCGATGTCCGGACCCTCGGCGACGTCAAACCCCATGGCCGAAAAAATCGCAGAAATCTCTTCCATTACCTGCGAGACCGGGTGGATTGTCCCACGCGGCGCCGGGGCTGTCGGTAAGGTCATGTCGAGCTTTTCGGAAGCGAGGCGCGCATCAAGCGCTTCGTTTTCGAGCGCGGTTTTTTTGATCTCGATCGCCTCGCTGATCCGCGCTTTGAGCCCGTTCAGCGCCGGGCCCATTTCCTTGCGCTCATCGGGGCTCATCTTGCCGAGCGTTTTCATGCGTTCACTGACGGCGCCCTTTTTTCCAAGGGCCGCAATGCGCACTTCCTCCAGTGCTGTTTGCGTCGCGGCGGCGTCTATCTTTGCGACGATCTCCGCCTCAAGGCCTGCAATATCGGACATCCGTCCGTCTCCAGTTCGGTTTTAAGAAAAAAGCGTCATCCGGCGGATGACGCTTTATGTGTTCATTGAAGTCTGTTCGTTGAACAACGTCACCCGGAATTCGTTTGGCGCGGCCGGGTGCGGAAACAATGCTAAGCGAGAGCAGCTTTCGCCTTTTCCGCGAGGGCCTTGAACGCCTCGGGCTCGTGCACAGCGAGATCGGCGAGCACCTTACGGTCAACCTCGATCCCTGCGCGGTCGAGCCCGTGAATAAATCGACCATAGGTCATGTCGAGCTCACGCGCGGCCGCATTGATGCGCTGGATCCACAGGGAGCGGAAGTTGCGCTTTTTCGCGCGACGGTCCCGGTAGGCGTATTGGCCGGCCTTCTCGACCGCCTGATTGGCGACGCGGAACGTGTTCTTGCGACGGCCGTAATAGCCTTTCGCTTTGCCGATAACTTTCTTGTGGCGCGCGTGGGCGGTGACGCCTCTTTTCACTCGTGACATTTCAAAGCCTCCTAGCGCGCGTACGGCATGTATTTTTTGACGATTTTCGCATCAGGCGCTTCCAGCGTATCCATGCCGCGATTTTGGCGGATTTGCTTCGGCGTGCGCTTGATCATGCCGTGACGTTTGCCGGAGACGCCGGCTTTCACCTTGCCTGAGGCCGTCATTTTAAAGCGCTTTTTCGCGCCTGACTTGGTCTTTAATTTGGGCATTTCGACTTTCCTTTTGGCTCTCGCAATATGAGAGCGCTGGTCATTCTGGCGCAGCCCAGGCATGCCATGTCCCTTTCGGGGCCCGGCGGCGCGACGAAAGCGTGGGTTATAGCGAAGCGCTTGACGGATGCAAGAGCGCGCAGAGCGCCTTTTCCAGCGGTTTTCCGCCCGATTTTGGCGGCGCTTATCAACCAGCGCGCCGCCCATGGCGGCGATCCGGGCAATTCAGACCCTGCATGGCAAGAGGCGCGGACCGTGATGACAGTGGCAAGGCGCTGAAAATGCCGGTAAAATGGCGGAAAAAGCGCATGATAGCGCGTGGAGGAGGATTGAAAATCGCGATTTTGCTCGTTGGCGACGCGTTCAGATACGCGATTTTAGCGGCTCTGGCGACAATCATCTTCGCGCCCCTCGCGAGCGCGCAGACGCCGAAAACGACAGTTCCCTACAAGATCGACTATGACGGCTGGATCACGGTTGAAGCCTACGTGAACGGCAAAGGCCCCTATGACTTCATCATCGACACCGGGGCGACACTGAGCCTTGCCTTTGAAAATCTCGCGCGCGATCAGAAATTCACCCTGGCCAACGAGCCGCCGCGGCGCATTCTGGGCCTGAATAGCCAGCAGGAAACCGACGTCATTACCATTGGCGATATCGCTGTCGGCGAAGAGCGGCTGGCCAATCATGTCGGCGTCGTGCTCGCCGACTGGGACGCGCCGCGCCGAACCCCGCAAGGCATTATCGGCCTCGATTTTCTCGAACGCTATCTCGTTGTCTTCGATAGAGACGCAAGGACGATCAGTTTTTACGATCCTCAGGGCGCGCCCCCGGCTGCGCTTGAGCGCTGGCGGCAAAGCGAGCTCGTCAGACGGGTATTTGTGGAAGGCCTCGGCGCGCTCTACACGACCCGCGCTACGGTCAATGGCAAAAAGGTATCCTTCATTCTCGACCTCGGGGCTTCGGGAACACTGATAAATTTCGCCGCTCTCAGACAAATTTTATCCGGCGTACGCGTCAATCCGACTGGCAGCGCCAACACCGGGTCACGTTTGAGCGATATCACCGGCGATGAGACGACGGCGCGGCTCGTGCTCGCTCAAACTCTGAGGATCGGAGGCATGCGCTGGGTGCGCGCTCTGTTACTGGTCTACAACGCGGAAATTTTCAACGAATTGAGAATACGATCGCAACCATACGGCCTTCTCGGTGCGGATATTATGACCCAGCGCAGTTTCGCGATCAATTTCAACGACGAAAAACTTTATATTAAGAACGAACGGCCACGGAAAACCAGGTAAGACTTTTCATGCGTAAACTGATCTCTTGCAGCCTTCTTAGCGTTTTCCTGTTGCCGGCAGTCATCCACACGTCGAGCGCGGCGCAGGAGGCCGCCCTTGAGACCCGCATCGATTACGGCAGGCGGCTGATTACGACCGGAACCCTGAACGACACCGGCCCACACGATTTCATCGTAGACACGGCCTCTACAACGACAGTGATCTTTGAAAACCTCGCCCGGACGCAAACAATCAAGCCGAGCGGCCGCAATGATCTTTCGATATTCGGGCTCACCGGCGTTCAGCAATTGCCGACATTTGTCATCGGCGATCTGAAGTTTGGTCCTTATGAATTTCCCGATCTCGTGGCGCCGATCCTCAGCGACTGGCGTTTTTTTACGCGGACGCCGCAAGGCGTGCTGGGGCTCAACTTTTTTAACGATAAAACCGTCATTTTCGATATCGCGAACGACTCCCTGACGTTTTTTGAAGGCCCCGAAGCGGCGGCGCCGATTTTGTCTGACTGGCGGCGCGCAACATTAAAGAGATCGACCTTCGCTCTTTCTGACACGCCTTTGTTATTGGCGGAGATGACGATTGCGCGACAGAAGATCCCATTCATTATCGATACAGGCTCAGAGCTAACGGTTGTAAATCTTGCGACTCTTGAAAGGTTTCCCATTGTGCCGCGCGATGCGTTGGACAATTTGCCAACCGATGTCAGCGATGTTTATGGCGACAGCGCGCCAGCTTTCCGCGTGTTTCTGCCGCGCATGAAAATTGGCGGCGTCACATGGCGCAATCGCGCAATTTACGCCGCCGATGCGCCGTTCTTTTCTGAAATTGGCTATGACGAAAGGCCAATCGGCGTTCTTGGTCTTGATTTTTTGAAACGGCAGCGTTTTGCGATCGATTTCGCCAACAACAAGATTTATTTCGAGCCGGAAAACTAAAGACTGTTGACCGCTGCGCCGATCGGGCATTCCTTCGTACACGGCTGATTACTGATGGACTCTTACCGCGCGTGCGCCATACAGCGCCCCCCTCCGAGTTGGTTGCGCCGCAACACCCCGCTGCCAGCGGCAATTGCCGCGAGAGGCGCTTTCTGTCACCATAATCGAAAGACTCGCCGCACCGTCCGGCGCCATCAGAAGGCTTATCCGATGAAATCTGCAAAGTTGTTTTTCGCCAGCGCCCTCGCCGCGTTATCGTTCGCCTCGCCGGCTCAGGCGAGCGATATTGCAATCGTGCACGCCGGTCAGCTATTGGCGACGCCGGGTCGACCAGCGCTGACCGATCAATCGGTCATCATCAAGGACGGCGTTGTGACGGCGATCGTGCCGGGCTTTGCGGCCGCCGGCGACATCGCCGCTGACGATGACGACACAATCTCCGTGCACGACCTTAAAGATCATTTTGTGCTGCCGGGTCTTATCGACAGTCACGTGCATTTGACGGGCGAGCTGGGGCCGCGCTCGAAGCTTGACGGGCTGGAGCGTTCTGACCCCGATGTTGCGCTGATCGCCGCCGGCAACGCGCAAAAAACCCTGATGGCGGGTTTTACAACGGTGCGCGATGTGGGCGCGCGCGGCGGCGATGCGATCTTCGCGCTGAGAGATGCGGTTGCGCGCGGCGATGTTCCAGGTCCGCGTATTTTCGCGTCGGGCTACACAATCTCGCCGACTGGCGGTCACGGCCAGCAACACGGGTTGCGTGAAGATCTTCTCCACGTCATCGACAGCTCCGGCGTCTGCGACGGCGCCGCTGCGTGCCGCAAAGCGGTGAGAACACAAGTCCGCCGCACGGCTGACCATATCAAACTCGTTTCGACGGGCGGGGTCTTGTCGGAAACAGCCGCCGGCACCGGCCAGCAATTCTTCCAAGATGAACTGGCCGCAATCATGGACACGGCCCACGCGCTTGGGCGAAAGGTAACGGCGCATGCTCACAATGCCGACGGCATCAACGCCGCGTTGCGCGCAGGCGTCGATTCTATCGAACACGGAACATTTGCGGATCGAGAAAGCTTCAATCTTTTCAAACGCAACGACGCTTATCTCGTACCGACGATCCTCGCCGGCGTCACCGTCGCGGAAATCGCCGACGACCCGAACTCTTTTTTCCCGGCGCCCATTCGCGCCAAAGCCAAACAAGTCGGCCCGCAGATTCTTGAAATGGTAAAGCGCGCTCACGCCGCGGGCGTCAAGATTGCGTTTGGCACCGATACCGGCGTTTCAAAACATGGCGACAATGCGCGCGAGTTTGCACTGTTGGTCGAAGCCGGCATGACGCCCATGCAAGCGATTGCGTCATCGACCGTCGTCGCCGCTGATCATCTCGGCCAGTCGGACAAAATCGGCTCGATTGCGCCTGGCAAAGCCGCCGACATTATCGCCGTTGCGGAAAGTCCGCTAAGTGACATTCGCGCGCTAGAGACGGTCGACTTCGTGATGAAAGGCGGCGTCGTCCACAAAAAACCTTAAGTCCCCGACTTCGACGCAGTTCGAAAAGCCGCCCGGGTCCAATCCGCCTTCGCGCCTGGATGGGCCGTGGTTTTCTCGCCATTTTGCGCGCCACTTTGCGCGTCATTGCGCTCTACTGTGCGCGTCATTGCGCGCGCCGCTGTTGCGTGCATTCCTGCGCGCCCGCCCTCACTAGACTGGCCCGCGAGATTGGCCCGTGAGATTGGCTCGCGGGAATAGCCGACGCGACTGCTAAACTGACTTGTTAAAGACGCCGCCGCGAGAGATTATCGCGCGACGAAAGGAGATGTTCGTTGGGAAAGCATTTTCTTGACGGCGATAGCGACGCCACAGAGACGGTCACGGAAGACGCTCTTGCGCCCTTTTTGAACGGCCAGAGCTTTGACGACATCTGGCGCGCCTATGAAAATGACGGGTACGTTATTTTTCAAAACGTCATGCCCCCCGAAGATGTGATTGCGGTGCGCCGCGCGTTGGAGCCGCATCTCACCAAGCTTGGGCGCAACGATTTTGAAGGCTTCAACTCAAACCGCGTCTACAGCCTTTTGGCGAAAGCGCCGGAAGTTTTTTCAAAAATGGCGACCCATCCGCTCGCCCTCGCCTTTGCTGAACGCGAGCTTGGTTACTCATGCCTGCTTTCAGCGATGCTCGCCATAAATCTTCATCCAAATGAGACGGTTCAGGACTGGCATTGGGATGATCAGCAGATTTTTGTGCCGCGCCCGCACAAGGCTTTCGGGGTCAGCACCTTCTGGGCGATTGACGATATGACCGAGACAAACGGCGCCACGGAGATCATTCCAGGCAGTCACAAATGGGCCGATGACCAAGGGATTTCTTTTGCGCAAGGCGACGGCGCGATGGTGAAAAACAGCGTCGATGAGGACCCCGCGCCGCGCGAGGACGCCGTGAAAGTCGTGATGCCCTCCGGCTCCCTGATGGTCGCCAAAGGCACGCTATTCCACCGCGGCGGGGCCAATAAGTCAGATAGCCCACGCCTTATTGTAACGCCGCAATATTGTCCCGGCTGGGCTCGCCAGCTGGAAAACATGACGCTGGCGGTGCCAAAGGAAATCGCAGCGTCTCTACCCCGCAGAACCCGCGAACTGATGGGCTATAACATCCACGCCGCGTTCATGGGCTATGTGGACGGCGTTCACCCAGACAAAGTCCTTGGCATAGACCACCGATAAAACCGCGCGCGGAATTTATTATTCCGGATCCGGCGGACACGGCGCCCCGGCTTCGGCCCATTCAGCGATGAATTGCGCTGTTTGCGCCGCCGAATAGGGCGCCGGCTCGCGCCCCGGACCAGGGTTCCAGCCCCACGCGACAAGTGCGTCGCGCGCCACATGTTCTTCGATATCAGCAAGCGTGCGCCCGCCATTGCGCGCAGGGTCTTTGAGCTGCTCGCATATCGCCGCCGAGCTTTTTTCAAACCAGACCATGGCCGCGGGCGGCAAGTGCCAGACCGGCGCACCCGGCGGTCCATGCGGGCGCGGCGAGTTTTCAGCCATGTGACAGGTGTTGCACATCATGCCGGGATGGCCGAACAGCAACTCAGGATCGCCGCCGACATACATCCCATGGACCCGCGTCGGACCATAACTCGGTCCCGACCAGCGCGGCGCGCCGTCGGCCACATGGCAATTGGCGCATCGCGGATGGGAAGCCACTTCATATATCTTTTCCCAGGCCGTAAGACCCGGCGCAGCGCTGTCCTGCAGCGCATAAGCGGCGGCCGGCGCGGCCATGACAGCGAGAAGTACAGACATTAGTCGGAAATTTATCACTGTTCCGCCCTCAGATGAAATCGATGGATTTGTTCAGCGGCAAGGAGCGTATGCGCTTGCCCGTCGCCGCAAAGATCGCGTTCGCGAGCGCCGGCGCCGCCGGCGGCAGGCCCGGTTCACCGATGCCTCTGATTTTTGCGCCGTGTTCAAGGACGGCGACCTCAATCGGCGGCGCCTGATACATGCGCATCACATCGTAATCATGGAAATTCGACTGAACGACTTTACCGTCTTCAATGGTGATTTCCCCTGATATGGCTGCCGATAGGCCGTAGATGATCCCGCTTTGCACTTGCGCCCTGACATTGTCCGGATCCAGCGCGATCCCGACATCGGCGGCCGCCCAGATATTCGTGATCCGCACGCGGCCGTCCGCCATCTCGACCTCGACAATTTCCGCAACGGGAACGCCGAACGACAAATAGTAGGCGATCCCGCGCGCGCGGCCTGCAGGCGCGCCGCCGTTCCAGCCGGACATTTCAGCGACTTTTTCAATGACCTTGCGGCTCGGACCATGACCCAGCGAGCGCAAACGGAACGCGACCGGGTCCGCGCCCGCCGCGTGGGCGAGTTCATCCATCGCGCATTCCTGGAAGAAGCCGTTCTGCGACGCCCCGACGGAACGCCAGAACCCAAGCGGCAGGGCCACCGGCGCCCGGTAGCCGCTGACCCGGTAATTTTCTATCGTGTAGGGATTATCCCAGGCGTTTTGAATAGTGGTCGGATCGGCCATATTGAGGTCCATGCCGCGACGCGCAAACCCATCGATGGCGCACGGCGACGCCGACAGATGAAGATCGAATGCGCGCGCCTCGCCGTCCGCGACAGCCCCGCGAAAACGCGCGACCGCCATCGGCCTGTATACGTCATGACGCATATCTTCTTCGCGCGACCAGATCATCGAGACCGGCGTTCCTTCCATCGCCTCGGCGAGTTGAATGGCATGGCGCAGATAATCGACCTCGCCGCGCCGGCCGAAACCGCCGCCAAGATAGGTTGTATGGATATTAATATTCTCTTCCGCCAACCCGGTCATCGCCGCCGCCTCATCGAGGCATCGCGTCGGCGCTTGCGTACCGATCCAGACGTCAAGCCTTCCGTCTTTCAGCAATGCCGCGGCGCTCATCGGCTCCATTGTCGCATGCGCAAGATAGGGCGCAAAATATTCCGCCTGGACGATATCGTCTTGATTAAGGGCCGCCTCGACGTCGCCGTCGTCGCGTTTCTGGCTTTCCGGCTCGTCGCCGAACGCATCGATCAATTGCTGGCGCACCGCCGCCGTCGTCGCCGGATAATTCGCGGGCTCCCAGTCCGCAGCAATGGCGTCCACCGCCCGCATCGCCGCCCAGCTGTTGGTTGCAATCGCGGCAAACCCATTATCGACCGGGACAATTTTTTGAACGCCCGGCATTTTTTCAGCCTCGGCGGCGTCAAAGGACCGGGCGCCGGCGCCGAGATGCGGATTGGCCCTCACGGTTGCGAAAACCATGCCCGGCAGCCGGACGTCGACAGCGTATTCGGCCGCACCGGTGCATTTCTCACGCATATCGACTTTCGGCTGGCTTTTGCCGAGCAGGCGCCACTCAGATTGCGGCTTCAACGCAGGATCGCGCGGCGGCTCAATATCGCGCGCCAGAACAGCGAGTTCTGTGTAAGGAATAACAGCGCCGTCCGGTGCGGCGACGGCGCCGTTTACAGTGCGCAGGCGCGCAGCGGGCATATTCAGCTTTTTCGCCGCCGCCTTGACGAGCGCGATGCGCGCGGCGGCGCCGGCTTTGCGCATTTTCTCAAAACCGTCCGGTATCGTCGTTGAGCCGCCGGTCGATTGCTGACCCATGATCTTGGTAATCACATGCGTCATCTCGCGCACGGTTTCGGCGACAAGACCTTCATCGGTCACCGGGAACGGCGCTGCTTCCTCAAAGCCGGCGGCGTTGTAATAGGCCTTTGCGGCGGGGCCGTGGATGACGGAGACATCTTCCAGCGCCACGTCGAGCTCTTCTGCGACAAGCGCGGCCAGCGTCGTGCGGACCCCCTGCCCCATTTCGGCGCGCGGCGCGATGATCGTAACGCCCGCCTGATCGATAAGCACATAGGGCGTCAACGCCGCCGCGCCATCCTTCAGGCCATCGCTCAACGGATTGGGGTAAGGTTTTTGGAGCTGGTAATAACCGAAGGCGACGCCGCCGGCGACCGCAGCCGATCCAATCAAAAACGTCCGTCTCAGGATTTTTCCCATTATGCGGCTCCCCGCAATTTCCGCGAAGCGTCGTGGATCGCGGCGCGGATCCGCTGATAGGTCCCGCAGCGGCAGATGTTTCCGGACATCGCACGGTCAATGTCTTCATCGCTCGGCGTATCAATAACGGACAGGAGCGACGCCGCCGACATGATCTGGCCGGACTGGCAAAACCCGCACTGGGCCACATTGTGAGCGATCCAGGCTTCCTGCACCGCGTGCAGGGCGTCGGGCGTGGCCAACCCTTCGATCGTCGTCACCGCGCTGTCTTCGGAAAGCAATTTGATCGGCAGTGAACACGAACGCCGCGGCGCGCCGTCCACATGCACGGTACAGGCGCCGCACATCGCAATGCCGCAGCCGAATTTCGTTCCCGTCATGCCAATTTCATCGCGGAGCACCCACAAAAGCGGGGTTTCAGGATCGGCGTCCACCTCATGGGCGACGCCATTAACGGTGATTTTCATTGCGCGTGTCCTCCGGCAATCATTGACGAATAAACCCTATCGCGAGCCCGTCCGGGATGGAAACGGTTTCGCAAGCCCGGAAATGCGCCCCCGGAACGAGAAACAAGGCGCATTCCTTGCCGCGGCGTTAACGCGCGCGCCGACCGTCGGGGGAAAGCATTTCCGCCATATTAACCTCGTTCCGTCATGCTCCACGCCGAAATTTCGCGGGAGCGCGCCATGAACAAGAACACTCCGATCGATATCTCCGAAATCGGCATGAACGGCTATGTCAGCGCGAGCAATGTCATGACCTTGCGCCGGACCGTTTTCGCCGACGGCGTCGTCAGCGCCGAGGAACTCGACGCCCTGTTTCAACTTGGCGAGCGCGCGCCGGACGGGGACCGGGAATGGTCTGATTATTTCGCGGAAGCAGCGGCGGATTTTTATCTGCGCGAGGAAGAGCCGAACGGCTATCTCACCGACGCGGAGTTTCACACCCTGCGCGAGCGCATTACGCGCGACGGCGAGAAAGCGAGTACGCTCGAACTGCACCTTCTTGTGAAGCTGATGGAAACCGCCGTTGAAACGCCGCAGCCAATGGCGGCTTTCACCGCGACGCAGATCAAAAGACATATCGTTGAAAAGACCGGCGGCGCGTTCGTCTCGCCTGACGATGTCCATCTGATGAGCCGGTTTATCTTCGCTGCGGGCGGCGACGGCAACATCGCCGTCACCAAACAGGAAGCAGAGCTGTTGTTCGATATCAATGACGCTGTCGCCCGGTCGGCTGCGAGCGACAAGACAGCGCCGGCATGGGCGGACTTTTTCAAAAAAGCGATTGCAAACCACCTGATGGCGCATATCGGCGCATCGCCGCTCGGGCGAAAAGAGGCGTTGCAATTGCATGCCGACTTTAAAGACGATAGCGCGCGCGCGCCGATCTCCGGCCCGCGCGATCTGTGGGCGCGCTTGCGGCTCAGCCTTTCCTCAACAAGCAAAAACCTTGAAAAACGCCACGGCGCGCTCAACAAGGCGCGTGCGGCCGAGGCCGCCGTCGCCGAAAAGATCACCGCTGAAGAAGCCGACTGGCTCGCCGATCGGATCGGTCGGGACGGCGACTTCGACGAGCGCGAACGCGCGCTTCTCGACCACATGCGCTCGCTCGATGCGGACTTGCCGCCGAAACTCAAGGCGCTGGTCGACAAAGCGGCATAGAGCAACTTACCCAGCGCACGCTAAACGCTAAACGCTACGCGCCGCACGCCGCACGCCGCACGCCGCACTCAGAAGTTCGCAATGTCGGGCGCTCATCAATAAGCGCGATCGCGGCGCCCTGCCGGCAAAATCTTGTCCAGAATTTGATGAAGCGCAATTCATGATCAGCGCGTGACACAGATCACGCATCATTTTCTTCGCCCTGCCCATGTCCAAAAGGCAAAAGCAAGGGGAGACAATGATGACACGCGATCACAAGAACGCCGAACGCCGCACACCACCATCAATAAAAGCCGTCGCCGCCCTGTCGGCGGTCGCCTTAAGCGCCTTTAGTGCGCATGCGGAAATTCACGTGACGCCGCCGCCGCTCCATGGCGCCGGCCACACCAGCGTTCAAAGCTGGATGGACGCCCATGTGCGCGGGTTTCTGCAGGACGCGGACGCGCCGGGCGCCACCGTCGCCGTTTCCCGCAATGGCCGTATTATCTATAGCCGCGGCGCAGGTTACCGCGAGCTCAGCGCATCCGGCGGCGCTTTCCAGCCGATGCGCAATTACAATCGCTCGCGCATCGGCAGCAACACCAAGGTGGTCACGACGATCGGCATCTTGAAGGTCATGGAGCAACAGCCGTCAATTACGCCAAATACCTATGTTTACGGGCCCAACGGCGTCCTCACCAACAGCTTCTGGCGCAATGACCAGAAAGACGCCGCGCGCCGTCATAATCCAATTGTCGGAACCGCGATCGGCGCCAATAATCGCACTCTCACTTGGTACTCGGACGGAAAATATACGGTCGGCAAAACCGACGATCTCGATCACCATGCGGGACCGGCCGCTTTTTCCACGGCCCCGGGGCAATCGCCGGCGACCATAACTGCGATCGCGCGGGGCGGCGCGCAAAACAATGTTTACGCCTGGTATGACGATGGCAGCCTGTCGATCGGCAATCCCTCAGACCTTGACGCGGTCATCTATTTCAAGGAAGGCCAACAGATATTCGGGACTGAATTTTCCGGCTACAAAGTATCAGACACACATAGCCGCGATATGATCGCCGGCATTGCGATGTCGACGAGCGACGATACGACGTACACATGGTATCATGACGGCCGCGTCAGTCGCGGCGAACCGCTCGATCTGGCGCAGCCATGGCACGGCGTTGAAACGAAATCCTATTCGACAATCGGTTCTGACTTTAACCGGAGTTACAGGATTGTCGGTATGGCGCGCTCGATCAACGGAACCACCGTCGCCTGGTATGAAGACGAGCGGGCGAGCAAAGGCTCTTCGACAGATCTTGATCAGCAGCGCGGCCTTTACGCCTATTCGCGCCGCCGGATCCCGGGGTCGATCAGTACGACCATGAGCTGGTTTGATCAAACGCGCATCAAGCACCTGTTGAGCCATACCTCCGGCATGACGCGCAGCGGTCAGCGCGAACACGCCGACCGGAAATATCCCTTCGCCGTCGGCGACCCCGATTACCGGTGGTCGCATCGCTATGTCCTCAGCACCCGAAAGCGTCTATTCGCGCCGGGCGCGGACTATGCGTATTCCAATCACGGGCTGGGCCTGACCGGCTATCTGATCGAAGTGCTGACCGGCGACCGCTATGATATTTTTCTGAAGGAAAACATCCTTGATCCGCTGGGCCTGACAAATTTCATCCCGCACGGTCTCAACGGCTATAATTTCCGGGACGCGAGCGAGTATTTTCGCGACAGCGCCGGAAATTATGTGGCGATCGAGCAGGACGCGCCGGTGGAAGTCCACAGCGGCGCCGGCTCGCATTCCGCCTCGGCCCATGACGTGTTGAAACTGCTCCTGGCGACGGACGGCCGCAGCAATCGCCCGGACATCCTGACCTCGCAAAGCCTTGATCGGATGCAGACCCGCACGCCGGGCGTTGATGTGAATGTCGGGCTCGGCTGGCACATGTGGTGTAATCGCAGCGACTGTCTGGAAAACGGATCAAACGGGATCGCCTACCAGCATCACGGAAAAACCGGCGGCGCCCGTTCATTTATGGTCAAATTCGACAATTATCGCAGCGGCAATGTCATGATCGACGACGTCAATGTCGTGATCAATGTAAACGCCAGCGACGTCGAGGGCGACGCCCTTGAAGAGCTCGCCGTCGATCTCGGTCTGATCGCCGCGATCAGCAACACGGGCTCATACGATCTGTATGACAACCTCGACTAGCCGGCGCCGCTCCAGCGTGCGCCGTTCAAGGGTGCGCCGCAGCCAGGCCGGTGTAACGGCCGGTTGCGGCGAGCCGGCGCGTTGACTTGGCCCCGACCCAGCCTATTCTCGCAGCCGCAAAAGACGTCGCTAAATGGCGTTTCAAAACAAAGCCCTCGCGAGGCCCCTATGAGCAACACCGCCGGCAAAATCATGACCAGCGCACCGCCTGGCGCGCCCTTGTCGCCGCACCTTCAGATCTGGCGGTTCACCGTCACCATGGCCGCGTCGATTACGCAGCGCGCCACCGGCATCGCCAATTTCACCGGGACGGCGCTGATTGCGCTGTGGATTTTTTCCGTGGCGCAGGGACGCGAGTTTTTCGCCCCGGTCGGCGCGATCCTTTCCTCGCCCATCGGGATGCTCATCATCTTCGGCTATATCTGGTCGCTGTCGTTCCATATGCTTGGCGGGCTTCGCTATCTTTACACCGATACGGGACGCGGGCTCGATCCCGCGACGGCGAAATCAGCCGCCTGGGCAACCTATATCGGCTCATTTGTGTTGACCGCCGTGATCGCGTTTGCGGCTTGGTCCGCGCGCGGCGGCGCTTGAGGGAGGGCGCGCCATGTCAGGAAAAAAAGGCACATCGACCTTCGTGATGCAGCGTGCGAGCGCGGTCATTTTGCTGCCCTTCGCGATCTGGTTTTTATGGATGATCGCCGCCAAGTCCGGCCAGAGCTTTGACGCCATGGCGGCGTGGATGGCGAGCCCCTTCACGAAAATACTGCTCGGCGCTTTCGTCACCGTCGGCGCGTTGCACGGACGCATCGGCGTGATGGAAGTGATTGAGGATTACATCCATGGCGGGCTCAACGGGGTCTTGAACATGGCTAACTGGGCGGCGGCGCTCGGCGTTATTGCGCTGACGTGGTGGTCGCTGTTGTCGATCTAGATTGCCAATCTCATACGGATACGGAAAGTAAGGCGCAGGCGCATGTCGAACGCATATGAAATTATCGATCATACTTACGATGTTGTTGTTGTCGGGGCCGGGGGCGCCGGACTGAGAGCGACGCTCGGCGCAGCGCAAGCCGGGTTAAAGACAGCCTGCGTCACGAAAGTGTTTCCAACGCGCTCACATACGGTCGCCGCACAAGGCGGCATCTCCGCCGCGCTCGGCAATATGGGCGAGGATGACTGGCGCTGGCATATGTACGACACGGTCAAGGGCTCGGACTGGCTCGGCGATCAGGACTCGATTGAATATCTCTGCAAGAACGCGCCCGCCGCCGTTTACGAGCTTGAACATTGGGGCGTGCCTTTTTCACGCACCGAGGAAGGCAAGATCTATCAACGCGCCTTCGGCGGCATGACCCGCAATTACGGCGAAGGTCAGGTCCAGCGCACATGCGCCGCCGCCGACCGGACAGGTCACGCGATCCTCCACACATTGTATGGCCAGTCGGTCAAACAGAACGCCAAGTTCTTTATTGAGTATTTTGCGCTCGATCTGATCATGTCCGAAGACGGGCGTTGTCAGGGACTGATGGCCTGGAAACTCGATGACGGGTCGATCCACCGCTTCAACGCCAAGCAGGTGATCCTGGCGACGGGCGGCTATGGTCGCGCCTATTTCTCCTGCACGTCGGCGCACACCTGCACCGGCGACGGCAACGCCATGGTTCTGCGCGCAGGCCTGCCGCTGCAGGATATGGAGTTCGTCCAATTCCACCCGACGGGGATTTACGGCGCCGGCGTTCTCATCACCGAAGGCGCGCGCGGCGAAGGCGGATACCTTACGAACTCAGAAGGCGAGCGCTTCATGGAGCGCTATGCGCCATCGGCCAAAGACCTTGCGTCACGCGATGTCGTCAGCCGCGCCATGACCATTGAAATTCGCGAAGGCCGGGGCGTCGGTCCCAACAAAGATCACATCCACCTCAATCTCAACCATCTCGATCCGGCGGTGCTCGCCGAACGCCTGCCGGGGATTTCCGAAAGCGCGCGCGTCTTCGCCGGCGCCGACGTCACGAAAGAGCCGATCCCTGTCCTGCCCACGGTCCACTACAATATGGGCGGCATACCGACGAATTATCACGGCGAGGTAATCACCAAGCGCGGCGAAGACACCGACGCTGTCGTGCCCGGCCTGATGGCGATTGGCGAGGCGGGCTGCGTGTCGGTCCATGGCGCGAACCGCCTCGGCTCGAACTCGCTCATCGACCTTGTCGTCTTCGGGCGCGCGGCGGGGCTTCGGTGCGGCGAGACTATTGACGCCAATGCGGCGAACCCGGAATTGCCGAAAGACGCTGGCCAGGATGCGCTCGCGCGCCTTGACCGCTTCCGCTACGCCGAGGGCGGCACGCCGACCGCTGAGTTGCGCGGCAAGATGCAGCGGGTCATGCAGAACAACTGCGCCGTCTTCCGAACCGGCGACGTTCTGGAAGAGGGCCGCACGCTGATCCGGGACGTTTATGAGGGCCTGCCCGATATCGAAGTCACCGACCGCACAATGGTCTGGAATACGGACCTCGTCGAAACCCTGGAATTCGACAACCTGATTGCGCAGGCCGTCGTCACGATGGAATCGGCGGCCAACCGGAAAGAAAGCCGCGGCGCCCACGCCCGCGAAGACCACCCCGACCGGGACGACGCCAACTGGATGAAACACACCGCCGCGTGGTTTTCAAACGGCGCCGCCACCATCGATTACCGCCCCGTCCACGATTATACGATGACGGACGAAATCAATTATATCGAGCCGAAGAAGCGGGTATATTAGAGCAAAAGAAATTATGGCAATAGCGCGATATCTCCTGGCTGTATTTGGCGCAATGGTCTTGGTCAGCCTTGGAGCTTTAGCAACATTGGTTTTTCTGCCGCTAATGTTTCAAATAGAAGAAATTGACAGGGCTGCCCCAAGCCGCATTAAGAGCGTACTGAACTCAGCCAACCTAAACTCAAAACAAGATTTTGAGCTTATTTACAGTCACGCTTCACCCCCCACACCCTCTTGGGGATATCGAAGAATACATCTGCATCAAAATTTCAGAGTTTCCTGAAACTTAAGCGCTCACACAAAGGTGGACTAAGAAGCCAGAAATAGAAAAAGTATTTATAGCCATACGAGAATATTCAGCACGCATTGGCGATATTAAACGCTGCTTCAAACGCGATATCGACCCAAATTCGGATGAACTGTTTTTCTTTTTCAATAGAGCATTGCTATTCGACCGCCATAACATATCGGGCAGTACGGTTTATTTTTTTGACCCGGAAACTAATCATATTCTTTACGTAAATCATCAGACATAAGCACAAGATTTTTTTGCGCCAAGTCTCTCCCTGCCCACCCCACCCTCACAACGGTTCGTCGCAAAGCGCGTTGATTGTGCGCTGCGTCGGGATTTACGCTTCCCCCGTTGGGACCTTTATTGTGGGAGCTGAGGGGCATGCGGGACAGAAATTTCACACCGGAAATCGCGGGCGCGCACGACGCAGGGCCGATCGCCGCCAAAAGGGCTGCGCAACGCGGCAATGCGAGCGGTGTTGTGATGGCGATTTTCGTCTTCATCATTATCGTCGCAGCCGGCGTCTGGGCGGTCTACACCTATGGCGAAGGCCATATACAGATCAACGGGCGCGGCGTTGACGAACTGGAGCTTTGGGAAGTGATCGGCGGCGTGATCGCCGGGATTATCGGCCTTTTTGTCGGCCTCATCTTCGGCGCCGTAGGCCTCCTGATCGGACTTGTTGCGCTGGTGCTATCGCTGGCGCTCGCCGTCGCCGGGGTCGCGGCGGGACTGTTCATCTCGATCGGCACGATGCTCGGCCCGTTCCTTTTGTTAGCGGCGATTATTCTTCTGATGCGCCGTCAGGGCGAAGGCGGACAGTCGCAAGCCTCACGCGCGCTCCTCGACTAAAGCGCGCCGGCGCGAACATTAGCCTTTGCGCCGCTTGACCTTACTCAGGGAATTGATTTCACCGGACTGCGCCGCGATCGCAACGGCGTGCGCTTTATTGCGGGCGTTCATCTTTTCCTTGGCGTTCTCGATATGATTTCGAACCGTGTTCGGACTAATGTTGAGCATCGCCGAAATTTCAAGTTCAGTAGACCCGCAGGACGACAATTGAAGAATTTGCGACTCGCGATTAGTCAGCTTGTATTTTTCCGGCCAAAAAACCAGTGACGGCCACTTCCTGAAAATTTCCGCGACAGCTGCGTTAAAGACAGACACAAACGTCGCCTGTATCGATTTAAATGCTTCGTAGTCGCCATAAATGGTGCCGACAAACATGGTGCTGCCATGCCATCCGGGAATGAAAATAGCGTCATTGCCGCCTGTTGCGGCGATGGCGTTGCGCACCGGATCCATGATGGAATCGTCACAAGTCACAAACCGATGGTTGCGCATGCCGATCGGCTTCATCTGGTGAAGCATTTCATCGCAGACGGCGGTCTTCAGATGATCGGGAAACTGTTCCACACCGACAAAGCCGCCCGTGATCGGTCTTGAATAGAAATTATCTTTTACCCGCGTATTCCCGATTTGACAGACGCCGCAATGAATAAATTCAAAATGCGCCCACCGAGAATACGCATCCAGAACAGTGCGCAACTCTTCCAATGTCTCGATCGCCTCGAGATCGGCAAAAAAGGCTTGAAGACGGTTCATGACCGTCTTCGTCGGCGCATGACTCAAGGGAGATCTCGCAGGATTCACAATAATACTCTTGAAGTTATAGAAAGAAATATTT
>JBCBBT010000037.1:0-34599 GCA_038531315.1 Pseudomonadota bacterium | reverse complement strand
ACGGCGGTCCAAACGAAAAAGGCGGCCCACGCAAAGAAAGCGGCCCGCGACCGGCGCCAAAAGCGCCGCCCCCCAAAGACGAAAACATCGACAAAAGTCCCGACAACGCGCCGGAAAAGACTGGCGGCAAATCTGGCGGCAAGTCTGAGGCTGGGCCCGCCGCGGAGAAAGCCGGCAAAAAGCGGGGCGCCAAAAAGAACCGGAAAAAGCGCGCCCGGATCGCGCCGCCCCCCAGCGCAAAACTGAACGCCGACGGCCATTGCCGAAACTGCGGCGAGGCGCTGAGCGGCGATTATTGCTGGAATTGCGGACAGGCGGCCTCAGAGCCGCGCCGTCTTGTGATCGGGCTCGTCCAGGATTTTTTCGTCGAGACCTTGTCGATTGACGGCAAACTCATCCGCACCCTGTCGCTGCTTCTGACGCGGCCGGGACGGCTTGCGCGGCGCTATCTCGACGGTCAGCGCGTGCGGTTCTCGCCGCCCTTTCGTCTTTATCTCTTCACCAGTGTGTTTTTCTTCCTGGCGCTGTTCCTTGCGATCGGCGATATCCGCACTGAAGACGAAGACTTTGTCGACGGGCGCGACGCGGTCAGGTTGACCGACGAAGGCATTACGATCGACACGGACAGTATTGAAGCGGCGCAACCAGACGATCCTGCGCAAGAAAATCAAGACGCGCAGAAAGAAAGTGAAGACCCTGCGCCGTCTGCGACGCCCGCCTCAACATCAAATGGCGCAGCAACACCCGACGAAGACGGCGGCGCGGAAACCGGGTCCAAGACGCAAGCCGCGCAAAACGCTGACGCCGTTGATGATGACGGGGTCGATAATGTCGGGGCCAATGATGAAAGCGTCAACGATGAAAGCGCTGACGATAAAAGTGGTGACGATAAAAGCGATGAAGACGATATCGGGAAGTCTTTTCGCAACGCTGACTGGCAGGACGTCAACTACAACGGCCCCGACTGGCTTGAGCGCCACGCCAAACGCATGTTTGAGGGCGCGCAAGGCGTCCTCGACGATCCGCGCCTTTTCATGGCCGAAGTGCGCCAGAATATCCCGCGTGTTTTGTTATTGGCCCCGGTGGTTTATGCGCTGATCCTGACGCTGCTTTATTTCTACCGCCGCAAGTTCTTTATCTACGACCATTTCGTCGTCAGCCTTTATATGCATGCGGCGCTATACGCGTTCTTGCTGGCGACAATGATCCTGTGGACGATCCCCGCCGTCGGCCCCGCCCTTTCCGGCGTCCTGATCGCCTGGGCCTCGCTGCAGCCGCTTGTCGTCCTGCGTCAGGCCTACGGATCGAACTGGTTCTCGGTGTTCATCAAATGGTCGATTTCGACGGGGCTTTATTTTGTGGCCCTCGTTTTCATCATCACCATCGGATTCTCGCTCAGTCTTTATAACGCGTAGCGCATCCGTGCGCGTCCTGCTGAGATGGAAGCGCCCCCGTCTTCGCGGAAGAGACAGGGTTGAGACTTCCGACAGGACAGCAAGCGATACTGTTTGCTGATTTAACTCATATTCAGGAGGCTGATGAGGGCGTTGGTGTTTAAGCGCTCTCTGCGTCCTTGCGTTCCGGCGGTGCAAACAATGCGCGATAGACCGACGGCAGCGCGACGGCGAGGTCTTCCGAGACAAGACCGGGGCCCGCCGTCTGGCCGCATGCGCCGTGGAGCCAGACGCCCGCGGACGCTGCTTCGAAGGCCGGCATGCCCTGTGCGCGCAGGCCCGCGATAAAGCCGGCGAGGACGTCGCCGGCGCCCGCCGTGGCGAGATCCGGCGGCGCGTTTGTATTGATCGAGGCGCGCCCGTCCGGCGCGGCGACAACGGTGTCGGCGCCTTTGAGAACAACAATGCAGTCGGCTTTTTTGGCCGCCGCGCGCGCCGCGCCGAGGCGGTCCGACGGCGTTTCAATCAGCCCGGCGAAGACCCGCATGAATTCGCCTTCATGAGGCGTGATCACATCGTCGGGCCGCAAGGGACCGAACAGCGCCTCCCCGTCGCCTTCAAAACTTGTGAGCGCGTCCGCATCGAAAACAGCGCTCGCCTCGGTTTTCAGGATACTGAGGACCTTGTCGCGCGTCGCCGGCCCGACGCCGGCGCCGGGCCCGAACAGAACCGCGCGATAACGCCGGTCGTCGAGAAACGACGTGATGTGATCGGAGCTGTCGGCGATCCGGACCATGAGCGCGGTCGCGTGCGCCGCGTTCTCATCGGCGGCGCTGACCGGCGACAACAAGGTGACCGCACCCGCGCCCGCCCGTAACGCCGCTTCCGCGCCGAGGCGCGCCGCGCCCGTTGAAAAGCGCGGCCCCGTGACGACCGCGACGCCGCCGCGCATGTATTTATGCGTCTGAAAGGATGGTCGCGGAAATTGCGCGCCCCAGAGCTGCGGCTGATTTTCAGCCGTATTCGGACGGATCTTCTCCAGAACGTCGGCGCCGATGCCGATATCGACAAGCTGCACCTGACCGCAAACCGCGCGGCCGGGAAACAGAACGTGGCCCGGCTTGCGCAGGAAAAATGTCGCCGTGGCGTTGGCCCGGATCACAGCCCCCATGACCGCGCCAGTGTCGGCGTTGACGCCTGAGGGGATATCGACGGCGAGGACCGGCGCGCCGGTCTCGCGGGCGTGGGCGTTCGCCGCCTCGACGATCGCCGCCGCCGCGCCCTCGATCGGACGCGTCAGCCCCGTCCCGAACAGCGCATCAACGATGACGCCGGCGCCTTTCACAATATCTGTGGACAAATCTTCAATGTCGCCGCCATAGGCATCCGCCATTGCGGCCGCGTCTCCGGACAGCCCAGCGCGCCCGCCGAGAACGCCGGCCCGCACCGGCCATCCCGCCTCCTTCAGGAGCCGCGCAATAACGAGACCGTCGCCGCCATTGGCCCCGGGCCCGCACAGGACCGCCGCCGGTCGCGGCTCGCCATTGCCGGTGAGGATTGCGGCCGCCCCCTCGCCGGCCCGCCGCATCAGGTCCGCGCTTGAAGCGCCGGCTTCCATCGCAGCGGCTTCGGCGCGTTTCATCTCATCGACGGTGAGCAAAAGAAGTGACATGGCGGCGGTCCTTCGCGGCGTTCTGAGCGGGTTTCTGGGCGGCCTTCTTGGCGGGCGACGTCAGGCAAGCGCTCTGCTCGCGCCTAATCGCGGCGACCAGTGTAGCCCCGCCGCCGAAGAGCGGCCAAGGGGCGCAGCGATATTTGCCCGCTCCCTCGTCGCGACCTGTTCGCGGCCTGTTCGCGGCTCGCAATCGGCGCTAGGGTGCGGCGCGGCAACGAGGCATTGTTCGATGAAAAAGATCGAAGCGATCATCAAACCGTTCAAACTGGACGACGTGAAAGAGGCGCTGCACGACATCGGGCTTCAGGGCATGACCGTGATCGATGCGCGCGGCTTCGGCCGCCAGAAAGGACACACAGAGCTTTATCGCGGCGCTGAATATGTCGTCGATTTCCTGCCGAAAGTGAAAATCGAACTGGTGGTCGATGATGCGCGCGCAGACGAAGCGGTCGAGACCATCGCCAAAGCCGCTCATTCAGGGCGAATCGGCGACGGCAAGATCTTCGTCTCAACCATCGACAACGCCGTTCGCATTCGCACCGGTGAAATCGGCGGCGACGCCGTGTGAGCCGGCGACCGGCGGCGATCCGGGCGCGCCGCGGCGCGAGGCCGGGCGAATTTAGCATAATCCTTCAAATCCGCCGGCGGCGCCATGCTGCACTGCGCAAAATTGATTGAAATCGGCGCACCCTCTGCTAGCGTTAACGCTTGTTTGCGCGCCCCCGCGATCAACCGGCGGCTGCGCCTCGCCACCATTTTAGGAGAAATAGATGTCCGCAAACGCCGTACTGAAAAAGATCAAGGACGAGGACATAAAATTTGTCGACCTGCGGTTCACCGACCCGAAAGGCAAATGGCAACATGTGACCTTCGATATCGGGATGGTTGACGAAGATTTCTTCACGGACGGCTCGATGTTTGACGGCTCTTCCATCGCCGGCTGGAAGGCGATCAATGAGTCGGACATGATCTTGATGCCAGATACGAACGCGACGGTGGTCGATCCGTTTTTTGCGCAGAAAACGCTGGCGATTTTTTGCGACATTCTGGAGCCGGCGACCGGACAGCCCTATGCGCGCGATCCGCGCTCAACGGCGAAAGCGGCGGAAGCCTATCTCGGCTCAACGGGCATTGGCGACACGGCCTATTTCGGTCCGGAGGCGGAGTTTTTTGTCTTTGACGATGTGCGCTGGTCGACCGAACAGAACAATACCGGTTTCGCGATCGATTCAACCGAAGGGCCCTATAACGCGTCGACCGATTATGAGACCGGCAATCTTGGCCACCGTCCGGGCCCCAAGGGCGGTTACTTCCCCGTGCCGCCGGTCGATTCCGCACAGGACATGCGGTCGGAAATGCTCTCCGTCATGGGGCGGATGGGCCTTGAGCCTGAAAAGCACCACCATGAGGTCGCGCCGTCGCAACATGAGCTGGGGATGAAATTCTCCACCCTGACGACCATGGCCGACCGGATGCAGATTTATAAATATATCGTCCATCAGGTCGCCGACGGCTACGGCAAATCCGCGACTTTCATGCCGAAACCCGTCTACAACGACAACGGATCGGGGATGCATGTCCATCAGTCGATCTGGTCAAACGGCAAGCCGACATTCGCCGGCGATCGGTATGCGGATCTGTCGGAGACCTGCCTCTATTACATCGGCGGCATTATCAAACACGCGCGTGCGATCAACGCCTTCTCGAACGCCTCGACGAATTCCTACAAGCGGCTGGTGCCGGGCTTTGAAGCGCCGATCCTGCTGGCCTATTCGGCGCGCAATCGCTCCGCGTCGGTGCGCATCCCGTGGGTCTCCTCACCGAACGGCAAGCGCATTGAGACCCGCTTCCCCGATGCGGCGGGCAATCCCTATTTCACCTTCGCCGCCCTGTTGATGGCGGGCCTTGACGGTATTGAGAACAAAATTCATCCGGGCGATCCGATGGACAAGGACCTTTACGACCTGCCGCCGGAGGAATTGACGGACGTGCCGACGGTCTGCGGTTCCTTGCGCGAGTCTCTCGCAGCGCTCGACCATGACCGCGAGTTCCTGAAAAAAGGCAACGTCTTCAACGACGATCAAATCGACGCCTATATCGAATTGAAGAACGAAGAAGTTGCGCGCTTTGAAACAACGCCGCATCCGGTCGAATTCGCGATGTATTACTCCGTCTAGGGCGCAACGGGTTTATCCCATCGCAGAACAAAACGCCGGGCGCGTAGGCCCGGCGTTTTTTGTGGACGCCTACGGCAACGCGAATGCGACAATGCTGTCGCCGAGCGTCGTGCCGGCGCGCGCATGGCCGCCGGCGTAGATCACGACATACTGGCGGCCCTCCCATTCATAAGTCATGGGCGTCGCCTGTCCGCCGGCGGGGAGCCGGCCTTTCCATAATTCGGCGCCGGTCGCGATGTCGAAGGCGCGCAGATAGTTATCCATCGTCGCCCCGATGAAGATGAGACCGCCGGATGTGATGATCGGACCGCCGAAATTCGGCGTGCCCAGCGGCAGCGCGAGCCCGCCCGCCAGATCCTGCGTCGTTCCAAAGCGTTTGCGCCAGACAATCGCGCCGCTGGCGAGATCAACGCCGGCGATCACGCCCCAGGGCGGCGGATTGCATGGCAGGCCGAGCGGCGAGACCAGCACCTCGCGTTTCATACCGTAAGGCGCGCCGGATTGCGGGCTTACTTCCGAATCGTGAAAAACCGCACGCATCTCCGGCACATTTTCCGCCGCAATAAGCTGCACATGGTGAACGATATTGCTCATGTTGACGACCAGAAGATTTCTGGACGGATCAAAAGCCGCCCCGCCCCAATTGGCGCCGCCGGAATTTGCCGGATAAATCAGCGCGCCGCGTTCAGACGGCGGAGTGAACAACCCGCCCGCGTCGGCGCTCTTGATGCGCGCCGCACAGGCGCGCTTGTCGAACCAGGTCAGCCCGAACGCATCGCCCGGCGCAATCCGGTCAGGCACCAGCGCCGGCGTGCGCACCGGGAACGGCTGGGTCGCCGACAACACCTCGCCGGTTTGTCCGTCCTGCGGCGCCGGCCGCTCCTCGATCGGCAAAAACGGCGCGCCCGTATCGCGGTCGAGCACAAAGACGTGGCCGGTCTTTGTCACTTGCGCGACCACATCATGGCGGCGTCCGTCGCGCCACACCTGATAAAGGCCGGGCTGCGCCGGCAGATCGTAATCCCAGACATCGTGATGGACGATCTGATAGGCCCAGCGCACCGCGCCCGTGGCCGCCTCCAGTGCGACGACAGAATTCGCATGGCGATTATCGCCCGCTCTGAGCCCGCCATAAAAGTCAGGCGACGGGCTTGAGGTCGGGAGAAACACAAGCCCGCGCTTGAGGTCAGCCGACATCGGCGCCCAGACATTGGCGTGCCCCTCCACCGGCGCTGCGCCTTCCGGCCAGTCGGCTCTTGTCGGCGCGTCGGCAGTCCTTGGTATCGGATCGAACGACCAGACCGCTGCACCGGTGCGCACATTGAACGCGCGGACCGTGCCGTGCGGCGCCGCTCGCCGCGCATTATCGGAAATCGCCGAGCCGACAATGACAACATCCCCGACAATGACGGGCGGCGAGGTAAACTGAAACTCGCCGGCCCAGAGCAATTGCGTTTCAGGGCGGACCGTCACCACGCCGCCGGCGCCGAAGTCATCGCAGAGCGCGCCGGTGGCGGCGTCGACTGCGACAATCCGGCTGTCGTTTGTCGCCATCACAATACGCTCTGCACAAAGACGGTTTTCGCTCGCCCCGTCGCGCCAGTGCGCAAGCCCCCGACAGACAAACTGATTGGCCGGGCTGGCGTCCAAATCGATCTGCGCGTCGCGGCGCCATTTCAAGGCGCCGGTCCCGGGATCGAGCGCGATGATTTCATTGAAGGGCGTGCAAAAGATGAGCGCGCCCGCCGCAAGTATGGGCGTTCCCTCGCTGGCGCTGCGCCCCAACGCTTTTGCCGGGCGCGCCAGGTCGCCGGTCTGGAATTCCCAGGCCGTTACAAGATCGCGGACATTTTCCGTATTGATCGCGCGCGCAGCGTTGAAGCGCGCACCGCCGGCGTCGCCCCCGTAATGGGTCCAGCCGGTCCCGCCCTCATGGTCGCCGAGACCGCCGCCGTGCGGCGACGCCGTCCCGTCGATATTTAACCCGTCCGCACCGCCGAGATAAAAAATCGCCGAGCCGCCGGCGAAAGACGCTATAATCAGTAAAAAGAATAAAATTCCGGCAATGATAACGCTTCGCATGTTGACGCCCCTCTCGCCCGCGGTCGCCCAATTCTAGCGCCCGCTTTTCCCGCACGGCCCGCTTTTCCCGCATGGCAGGTTACGCGCAACCGGGCGCCGCCGCAGCGGACATGTCGCCGCGCAACCGGTTCCGCGCCTCAGCCCCAGACAGGCACAAAAGAGAAAGATGAGACCGCAGGCGGTCAGTCGTCGCGATGGACTTTTTCCGAACGCTCATGGCGTTCCTGGGCTTCCAGCGACAGGGTCGCGATCGGGCGGGCTTCCAGCCGCGACAGGCTGATCGGCTCGCCGGTTTCGTCGCAATAGCCATATTCGCCAATTTCGATCCGGCGCAGCGCGGAATCGATTTTGCCGATCAGCTTGCGCTGGCGATCGCGCGTGCGCAGCTCCAGCGCCTTATCGGTTTCGCTGGAGGCGCGGTCGGCGATATCCGGCAGATGCAGGCTGTCTTCGGCGAGCCCGTTCAGCGTCCCCTGGCTCTCGCGCAGGATGTCGGCCCGCCAGTCGAGGAGTTTTTGACGGAAATACTCCTTTTGACGTTCATTCATAAAGGGTTCGTCGTTTGACGGGCGATACTCGTCTACTTCCGCTTCAGACACTGTTCTGGTTCTCCTGTCTGACCCACCACTGACGTCGCTCCCCGTCGCGCGCCCTCGAGAATGCCGCCTGTATAGCGGCGCCGCTTTTGACGCTCAAGCCGGAATCAATCGCCGCGACGGCCTGTCCGCGTCACAAATTTGCAATAAAACTCAAAGGCTTGTGAGACCCGGCGCGTCGTCGCGCCTTTGCTGCGCCGCACCATTTTTCACCGCTCCAGTTTCGCCAGTTCAATCCGCGCCCGCAGCGCAATGTCTTCGTAAAGCCCCGCAAGCGCGGGATCGGCGCCCGCGCCGGCCAACAAGTCCGCGTTCTGAGCGGTTTGCTCGCGCAGGGCTTCAAGGTCGGCGCGGTAAACACGCCCGCTCAACAGGCCCTGTTGGATCCGGTCCAGCAAGGTCAGCGCCTGACGCCCCGCCGTTAAGAGCTTCCGGCGCCCCGCGCCGCCGGACGGCGCGGCGGCGGCGCTCTGAAGATCGATCAACGCCTGTAACGCCTCGCTTGCGCCCGCCATTGACGCCGATGATGTCGACGCGGACGCCGTTGACGCCGCGTCCGCGATGCGAAACGCGGCTGACCCCTCAGCCGCGCCCGAGCCGGCGGCTTTGCCGGCGCGGCCGGTCTTGGAGGCGGCTTTTGTCGGTCCTGTGTGTTTCGGGCCAATTTTCATGGGTCCGACTTTAGGCCGCCGTCGCTAAAAGTTACGTTAAGCCGGCAATATTTTCCCGGCAAGCGATGCCGCACAGGCCGCCGCAGCGGCGACGACCAGGCGCCGGATTTTCCGTAACCTATTGATTTTTTGAAATTTTTTCCGCGCCAGCGTCTGGCATGGCTTTGGCTATGCCCTCTTCCTTGAGCCGTTCCCTTTTCTCCTCGCCGCCATGGATAACGCCCCGATGACCGCGCTGACCCGCTTATTGATATCGCTTCTCGCCCTTAACGCGGTTTGCGCAACCGGCGCCGAGGCGGCCTCGCGCATTAAAGATCTCGCCGACGTTGAGGGCGTCCGTGAGAATATGCTCGTCGGCTATGGGCTTGTCGTCGGCCTCGACGGCACCGGCGACCGCATCCGCAACACGCCGTTCACGCGCGAAAGCCTTGTCTCCATGCTTGAGCGGCTTGGCGTTAATATTCGCTCTGAACTTCTTGATACAGACAATGTCGCCGCCGTCATGGTGACGGCGAGCCTGCCGGCTTTCGCCACACAAGGCGCGCATATCGACGTCACGGTGAGCGCGCTCGGCGATGCGGAAAGCCTGCGCGGCGGGATTTTGCTGGTGACGCCGCTTCAGGGCGCCGACGGCGAGGTCTATGCGGTGGCGCAAGGCCCTGTCGCGGTCACCGGCTTTTCAGCGCGCGGCCAGGCGGCGCGGATCACGCGCGGCGTGCCGACCAGCGGCCGGATCGCCAATGGCGCCGTGATCGAACGCGAAATTGAATACGCTCTCAACACCAAACAGTCGGTCAGGCTGGCCCTGCGCAATCCCGACTTCACGACTGCGGGGCGGATCGCCGCCGCTGTCAACGAGACGCTCGGCGCCGGCGCTGCGCAAATGATTGACGCCGGCACCGTACGATTAACCCGCGCGCCGGATTTCAACGGCGACATGGCGGCGCTGATCACCGCGATTGAAGGCTTGCAGGTCGACCCGGACCAGACGGCGCGCGTCGTCATCGACGAAGCATCGGGCGTCATTGTGATGGGGGCGGATGTTCGCATCTCAACCGTCGCCATCGCGCAAGGCGCACTGACGATTTCTGTCAGCGAAACCCCGCAGGTCAGCCAGCCGAGCCCTTTTTCCGAGCGCGGATCGACCGTTGTTGTCCCGCGGACGGAGGTCGAGGCCGAGGATGAGCTCGGACAGCTGCAAATCGTCAATGACGGCGTCAGACTGAGCGATCTTGTCGATGGTCTTAATGCGCTCGGCGTCGCCCCGCGCGACATGATCGCGATCTTGCAGGCAATCAAGGCGGCGGGCGCCTTGCAAGCCGACATTGAGGTGCTGTGACCATGAGCGAAATCGCTGCACCGTCTTCGCTTCTCGCCGCCGGCGCCCCGGTCCGCGGTGGCGAAACGCCGCGCGGCGGCGCAACGCTTTCCGCCGAGGCGCAGGCCCGCATCGATGAGACTGCGCGCGAGTTCGAAGCGCTCGTCATCGCCGAGCTTTTAAAGCCGCTTTTTGAATCGGCCCCGACGCCGGGCCTGACCGGCGGCGGTCCCGAACAGGACGCTTTTGAAAGCCTTCTGCAGACTGAATACGCGACCGCAATCGCCGATCGCGGCGGCTTCGGGATCGCCGATCAAGTGAAAGCCTCCCTCATTCAACTGCAAAGCGCAGCCAGCGCCGAGAACCAGAATTAATTCCCACAAGGACCAGAAAATGACCGAAACAGCCGCCCGCGACGAGACGCCGATGATCGACAGCACCGACCCGGAATTCCGCGTCAAGGCGCTGATCGCCCTGACCCAGGAACTGACCGATATATTCGTTCAGGAAAATGACTGCCTGCGCGCGCGCAATGCGGCCGGCATGGCGCCGCTCCAGGAAGACAAGGCGCGCCTCGCCGCCGCCTATGCGACCACCATCCGCCAGATTGCCGACGACCGCGACTGCGCCGCGCCGGCGGGCGAGGCCCTGTTGTCGCAATTGCGGTCCATTACGAAAATTTTCGAGGCCCGCGCCGCCGAACAGCGCGCGCTGCTCAACGGCGCGCAACAGGCCGGCGAAAGCGTTTTGAAGGCGATCGCGGCCGAACTCACAGCGCAGGAACAAGCGCCGGGCTATGGCGAAACAGGCCGCGCGGTTTCCTCCACGGCGGCGCAGGCCCCGGGTTCGGACGCCGGCCGGGCCGCCCACCGCCCCCTCGCGATCAACGAAAACGCCTGACGCGCAGGCCGTCGCGCCCTGCCCGTCTGGCGAGCATCCGCACCCGATTTTCGTAAATGTGAAGACGACCCCGGGCGCCGGCGCGGGGGTTTTGGCGTTTTTCCGCGGACTTCGCGCCGCGAGCGTGGCCATCCCGCACCAGTTGCGCCCTATCAACCAGCCGTCGAACCGCCTATATTGATCTTTCTGGCGATGCAGCGCGCCGCTCGGGCGCGTCTGTTTTTGCGGCATACGGGGAACGGTATGGGCCGACGGCGACGCCGTCTGCGCGGGGGTAAAAACGGGGACGCGGCACGATGAGGATTTCGCAAAACGGCGTCGAGCTTTTGAAAAAGTTCGAAGGTCTTGAGACCAGAGCCTATGAAGACATCGCCGGCATCGTCACCATCGGCTATGGCCACACCGGCGCCTACCCGTCCGGTTTTCGGCTGAAAGGCTCGGTTCAACTCGGCGACGAGATCACCGAAGCCGAAGCCGAAGAATTATTGCGGGCCGATCTCAGGCCGCGCGAGCAAGCCGTCGAACGCCTTACCTCCGTCCCGCTCAATCAGAACGAATTCGATGCGCTCGTCAGTTTTGTCTACAATGTGGGCGAGAACGCCTACCGGAATTCCACCGCGCGCCGCCGGCTCAATAAAGAAGATCGCGACGGCGCCGCCGAGGCGCTGACATGGTGGAACAAGGCGACGATCGGCGGCGTTTTGCGGCCGGTCAAGGGTCTGACCCGCCGGCGCGCCGCGGAAGCGGCGTTGTTCACGACGCCGGTCGAACGTCTCGCGGCCAATCCGCCGCGCGCCTCGGACAGTGCGCGCATTCAACCGGTAGAATCGGCGCCCCGCCGCGGCAACATCGCCGACAGCCGGACAATCCAGGGCGCGACCGTCGCCGGCGGCGCCGGCGTCGCCTCGACCACCATGGGCCGGCGCGACGCGCAGGAACTTGACGAAATCGAAACCCGGATCGAACAGGGCGATGATTTCATGATCACCGCCGGCGGCGGTGATGCGTCGGACACGGATCAGCCCGCGCCGACCGACGACGACGCCGATGGAGCGCCCGCCGATGAAGAACCCGCCGAAGATACGTCCACGGAGGGCGGCGACGGCGGCAATATCGACGGCGGCGAGACGGCCGGCGGCGGTGAGGATGCGGACGCGCCCGATACCGGCGATGACGAGGATACTGGCGGTGACGAGGATACTGGCGACGACGAAGATGAAGGCGAGCTGATCATCATCGATCCTGAGCCCGGCGCAGACGGCGGCGACGGCGACATCGTGGATCTCAGCCCCGATACAGATGACGGCGCGGGCGATGACGGCCTTACCGAGATTATCGAAGTCGACGACGGGCTTTCGCGTCCCGCAAAGGACGAGCGCCACGAAACCGATGCGCAAATTCAGATGGCGCTGCTGATCCTGATCGTCCTGTCTGTCGGCTTTATCATCATCTCGCGCATTGACGACTGGTTGAACTACCGACGCTAAAACGCCGATGGCGGCGCACGCCCTTCAGGGCGCGTCGCGCCGGAGACAGTCAGCTGTCCTTGCGCCGCGTCTGGAACCGCACCACGCGCAGCTGGCCGGCACGGATCGCATCAAGACGCTCCGCCCACAGATGGGCGTAACGGTTCAGCGCCGTCAGATGTTCAAGCCGCGCCCGCGCATCCTGCATGCTGCGCGCCTCATCGAACGCGGCGCGCCAGTGGCTCCAGCCCGCCATAATGTAAGGCAGGAAACTGCGCGTCTCGTCGGTCGTCTCAACGACGCGGAAGCCGCCGCTGTCGAGCGCCTTTTCCATATCCGCAACCGGACGCGGGGTCCCCTGCCATGGCGCCGCGAAACAGGATTTGAGCCGCGCATTTTTGCGCGCCAGCGTGAAGTCGACAAAAGTGAACGGCCCGCCCGCCGCCACAAGCTCCGCTGCAAAAGCCGCGAACGAACGCGGATCAGGGTCGCGGTGGAGTTCGAAAAAACACAAACCCGCCTCGGCGCGCGCCCGATTAATCCGTGTCATGACTTGATCATAGTGCTTCAGGTCAACGCCGCGCGCCTTGCCCGCATAACGGCTGAGCCCGGAAATCTTCCAGCGCGTTGCGGTTTCAAGATCGCGCAACGGCCCGCCCGCGCCGGCGCCCAGAACAACGACCCGCGCGCGCGCGTCCGCCCCCAGGGTGCGTGCAAATCGCATCGTCCAGAGCGCGTCGCCCGGCTCAAGCCGGCCCGCGCCCCAGATCGCCTGGGCGATTTCATCTTCGGCGACATAGCCGGCGTCGCGCCCTGACGCGCTGAAACCAAACGAGCGCGCCAGCCGCGCCCGCTCGGCGGCGGCGTCGAATTCATAGCCTTCCCACCAGGCGTGAAACTGGCGGCCGGCAAGCGCCATACTGGTCTGAACGCCTTTCAAAACGCGGCAATCCTTACGTCATTTCCGTTCTTCAGGAGGATAAAAATGCGTCTTTATGGCTGACAAAGCGTTAACGCTGACGCGCTGCGCCGCTGAAACGCGTAACGGGGCGCGCCTCAGCCGGTGAGCGCCGCGACCCGCCCGCGCACATGCGCAAGGAGATCGCGTTCAAACCACGGGTTTTTCTTCAGCCATCCATTGTTGCGCCAGGAAGGATGCGGCATCGGCACATGAACGGGCCCATAATCGCGCCATGCGACGACGGTTTCGGTCAGGGTTTTGCGGGCGCGCGCGCCGAGATGCCACTTCTGGGCGTACCCGCCGACCAACAAGATCAGCTCAAAATCCGGCAGCGCCGCCATCAACCGCGCGCGCCAGCGCTCCGCACACGGGCGTAACGGCGGCAGGTCGCCGCCATTTTTATCGTACCCCGGAAAACAAAAGCCCATCGGCGCAATCGCAACCGTGTCGACATCGTAGAACGTGTCCTCATCGAGCCCCATCCAGGCGCGCAGCCGCACGCCCGACGGGTCGTAAAAGGGCTTTCCTTTCTGATGCGCGATATTACCCGGCGCCTGGCTGAAAATCGCAATTTTGGCGCCCGCCCCCACTTGCAGGATCGGCCGCGGCGCGTGGGACATCAGCCCCTGTTCGCAGCAATGCCGGCAGGCGCGGATCTCCTCGGCAACACGATTAAGCGCGGTCATGATGCGTCGCGATCGCCGCCGCTGCGCCGGCGCAGCGCACTGTCCGGTTGCGAAGGCCGATCACTCATCGCTGACCAAATCGTCGGGGCCAGACAAATGGTCTGGGCGGGACAAATGGTCGGGGCCAGACATATGGTCGGGGCGCGACAGATGGGCGAGCGCGCCCGCATTGTCTTCCCAGTTTTGTCCATCGAACGGCGCAATTTCGATCGAGGCGAACTGAGCGCGGTCCATGCAGCGTAAATTGAGCGAATAGCCGTCCGGGTTGGACCGCGGCACATAAAACGCTTTTACACCGCATACGGCGCAAAAAAGATGGCGCGCAACGCCCGTATTAAACCGATATTCTGAAAGAACCTCTTTGCCGCTGATCAGCCGGAAGCGCGACGCCGGCACAATAATATGGAGAAACCCGACCCGCGCGCAGATCGAACAATTGCATTCATCGACGCGGATCGCCTCCGGCAGGTCGGCCTCAAAGCGCACCGCGCCGCAATGACAGGCGCCGGTCTTCGTTTCAAGCGCGCCGGCCATCGTCACCCGACCCAGATCAGGCCGATGACGGCGCCGGTCATCAATGTCGCGAGCGTGCCCGCGATCAGCGCCCGCGGCGCGAGCGCCACAACATCCTGACGGCGCTCGGGGCAGATCGCCGTAAAGCCGCCGGCGACGATCCCGAGGCTCGCGATATTGGCAAATCCGCACAAGGAATAAAGCACGATCAAGAAGCTGCGGTCGCTGAACGCGCCCGCAGGCATTTTCGATAATTCGAGATAGGCGATGAACTCGTTCAGCGCGGTCTTCAGCCCCATCAGCGAGCCGGCCCGAAACGCTTCGTCCCAGGGCACGCCCGCGAGCCACATCAACGGCGCAAAGATCACGCCGAGAATGCGCTCCAACGTCACTGGTGCGCCGGCGATATCGGGCAATTGCGCGAGTATGATATTGGCGAGCGCGGCGAGCGCCGTAAACGCGATCAAGAACGCGATGATGTTGAGATAAAGATAAAGCCCGTCGGTGACGCCGCGGCTGAAGGCGTCCATCGAACTTGAATATTTGAAATCGTCAGCGGCGGACGAGGCCGTCGGCGTCACGCCCTTTTCCTCCGGCATCATCACCTGCGCCATCAGGATCGCCGCCGGCACGGAAATGATCGAGGCGACAATAATATGCCCGAGGACCGACGGATCGATGTCCTGCAGAACAATCGCATAGATCGCCATGACCGAGCCCGCGACGGTCGCGAACCCGCCGGTGATGATGATGAAAAGCTCAGAGCGCGAGACCTTGGACAGATAGGGCTTGATCAACAGCGGCGCCTCGGTCTGGCCCAGAAACGTGTTCGCCGCCGACGATAACGCCACCGCCCCGCCGACCCGGAAAATCCGCTGCAGGAAGAACGCAAGTCCGCGCACGAACAGCTTTAAGACGCCCCAGTGCCACAACAGCGCCGACAGGCCGGAAAAGAAGATCACCAGCGGCAGCGCGCCAAACGCAAAGTTAAAGAGCGCGCCCTCATTGGTCACCGCGAACGGCGCGTCGCCGCCGCCCAGATAGCCGAAGACGAGAGACGTCCCCGCCGCCGTCGCCTCCTGCAGCGTCGTCACCACCGCGCGCAGCGACTTCAGCGCCTCACGCGCCGGCGGCAGATAGAGCAACAGCGCCGCAATCGCGATCTGGACGCCGATCGTCCAGACCGCCGCGGCGAACGGAAAGCGCCCCCTGGCGCTCGAAAAGACCCAGGCGATCGCCGTGAACGCCACAAGCCCGGCGAGACTTTGCGCGCGCAACGCAACATCGTCGATCCCCATGTCGCCGATTGAAGCGCCGAGCGAAGCGCTGATCGAAGTAAGCCAGTCCATGAAACCCCGCGCCGCCCCGGCCGGCGCCCGCCCCCTTGATGAGACGCAACCCGCGCAGCAATAAGCATTGAAACCAGCCGCCGAGACTGCCGCATATCGCCCGCTTTGTCACGCCATGGGGGTTAGCGCGGCGGGCGGGTGCGGCATGGGACGGGCGGCGGCGTTGAGTTTGGCGGGGTGGTTGTTAGGGGTGGATTTTTTCGCCGACCGGCGAAGGCGGGTGAATACTTAAAGCGGACATTAGAAGTAGCGTGTGCTAGCGGGAGATTGCGGATCTAAGCTATCGCCAATTGAGGAAGCTCGTCCCATGTCCTTCCATCAAGAACTCGACCAGTGCGTTTTTTGTTAACACCACCCCATTGCTTGAAATGGAAAGCAACTCCTTCCTCAACGCATTGATCGCGAATAGAGCGAACCCAGGCTGGCTCCAGAGGCCTTGCGCCTGGGCCGCTTTCTCCACCGGCGATGGTCCAATCGATCCCAGTTAAATCCATACGACCTAGCGGCCCCAACAGCGGCTCTATGCTCAAAAATCTAACGTGTGCTGGAACTTTCCTAAGATGGTCGATGCGCCAAAGATAATCAGAGTTTTCGACACTAACACCCATCCAAATATTCGCAGCCCACTCCAACTCGTCCGATAACTCGGATAGTCGTTCTGCTCTTTTAGTTAGTATTTGGTATGTGTGCTGAGGGGTTATTTTAATTGTGTGAAATACCTTCTTGATGAACCTCAATGGAACTTGTTCGTGAAATAGGTCCGACATTGAATTTACAAAGATTATTCTACCACCTTTCCATTTTGTCGGAGCATCAAGAGACTCTCTGTCAAATCGAAGCTTGCCATTCCATTTTGAGCGACCGCCCGATTTTCTTGTAGTACCTTTATATTTGTCTTGACCCATTAGCTCTAATCTGTGAGCCATTCTCATCGCGTAACAGTTTGTGCAGCCTGGTGATATCACATTACAGCCCGCAATGGGATTCCATGTTGCTTCCGTCCATTCAATAGCTGACTTACTAACCATGCTTTTACCTCCTCGGAAACTTAACAAGCAGGTGGTTTGCAAACGTATTCCTTCTACGCGTTCCTTTCAGTGACCGAACTGAGATCAGCTCCTTATTCTCCATCTCACGAAGAGCAGACTTATAGTTTTTTTCGATGTATGGGGTGTCGACGCTATGTTGTTCGTAAATATTCTCCATCGAAATCTCTTGCCCTGCAAAATCTTGTAATAACATCCCCTCAAGCTCATCGAGTGGGCGCTGCAACCCTAATAGCAAAGGCATTGTTGCGTCTGCCGGCGAGTAGGTGAAAGACGGCACCCCTTGCTCTTCTGTTGAGCTTTCTTTTGCCATGATGCCCTTCATGATATGGTAGCCCTTAAACGCTTTTGACACGAATATTAAGCTATGCGACGTGCGTGTCCCATTTGCGTTCTTAAAACGAAATGGTAGAATAAATTTTCCCCCCATAGCCTTTAACGCTTGAGCCAATTCTTCCAAAATTAAGGCTTCCCGCATCTCGGGAGATTTTTCCGGTAATTTTCGGCGCAAATTTTTTGCTCGTTCAAAACCGAATAATGCATCCATATGTTCTTTGACAACTGGGTTCGAAATTCCAGCGTTGATACGATTGTAATTGAAGAAGAAGACGCAGTCACATCCCCAATCTTTTATAACGCCATTCACGATCTTTAGCGACAATCCTTTGTACCCAAACGGATCAACGAATGAAAATGTCGGTATAAGGTTTATTTCATTCAGTTGATTGGCAAATTCATCATCCACTGGCGCACAAGATACTGACGGCTTATGTTTTAATGTCTCGACCCCTTCCAGTTCATCAATTTCTGATTGAAGCGACGAACTATGGTCAGAATCGCCATCGTTAAACTTTGCGACCAACATTTTGCGCATCTTTGGGTGAGCAATTGCCTGTTCCAATACCATCAATGGGGTTGACTTCGCTCCGTCTTTGTAGCGTCCGGGTCCCGCATACAAATCAATGTATGCTATTCGGCCATCAGCCCTTTCTGCCGTTGGCATAATCACATTGCACCAGGCATAAAAGTACTTCTGAACGATCCGCGCCTTGACTTCGGATTGATCTGTTCGCTCTTCAAAGAACTTTTTCCCCATAATCCTACCTAACAAGAACGAACAAAACAAGAACATTTATGCGGTTTGGTTCGGACTAAAATACATAGCGAGGAAAAACACCCTCTCTAAAAACAATAGATAATTCCCCTGTTCTCGAAATATAGAAAGAGTAACTAACTTGATCTTTTTGGCTCTCCTGGATCAATACTATGAGCCGGCGCAGCATACCATCTAACACCCCCTTCCGCGCGCGTTTGCATACAAAACTTTCCATTCGCGGCGGTGCTGATACGGTCACAATATTGAACCGGCATCATTAAACCGGCTTCATTGAACCGACTTTATTGATCCGGCCTCATTAAACCGACACCGGGTGAGCGCATTGGGGTACATTGCTGGCTTTTTTGTAGAGCGTTTTCTGAACGCGGCGCCCGAGGGCGTAAGCCGCGATAACGCGTTCCGTACTATCGGCATGGCCGGGCAGCGCCATGGTCCTCCCCCGCTTGCGGGGGCGGTGTCGAGCGAAGCGAGACGGAGGGGGTGTTGGCGCTGGTCTTTGATGTAAAAGTCTCAACAGTCCTCATCGCCGATCGTCCGTGAACCCCCATCGACCCTTCGGGCCACTTTCCCCGCGCGCGGGGGAAGAGGGGAACAAACCCACCGTCTCCTTCGGGCCAGTGCGAGCCGGCTGGACGCCAACTCCGAATGTCCGGTAGGCGCACCGCTAAGCGACATTTAACGGTCCCGTTCAGTAGCCCCCGGCAGACCGGATCCGTTTTTCCGCCCCTTCGCCAGAGGCGGCAGGCCGACGAGGCGGCGGCCTTCTTGTGTTTTGATCGAGAAGTCCGTCCCCGCGAAGGCGGGTTGATCCTCGAAGGGGACATTAGGCTGCAAGAACGCGACTAACTTTCATTCCATTAAAGCGGTCATTCAGCGCCATATCGCCAACAGCTGATTTGGCGAATTCGCAGACCAGATATTTTGTTTTGGGTCTCTATCGGATAGTTATTGGGTGACTGTATTGGTTGTATTCAATGTGCACTTTTATATCAATTACACTACCGGTGTCCGCAAATATCGGCGCTTGTCACGCGCTGTTTTCCGCGCACCGGTTGACTTTGGACGCTATGGAGGCAAGCGGCCAACCCAAAGGCGTTCTTGCTACTGAAAACTACTATTTTACTTGCAACGGTCATTGCGATTGCGGCACGCGGCTTGGGTCGTCTTATCGCGAAATTGAAACTCATTCAAAAGCGATTGAGGACGCGATTGTCAGTGATTTGCACAAAAAAGGATGGTCGGACGCAAAAATTCTGCGCCGTTTGGGCGATCTCAAAAAAACCAAGGCGAAAGAAAGAAGGACAGAGGAATCACGTTCGGTACATTTCGGCAATGAGCTTGAATCGTGGATCGCGTTAATTCAAAAACTATTCAACCAAAAGCTCACCAGCCATATTGGTATTACAGTTAACGATTATTCAGGACCGCTCAACAATCCGAAGTTCAATCTTAAAAGAGTGGAACTATGTAGGCGTACTTTGAAAAGTGAAGCCCTCGAGAGCCTTGCTCCAGCGACACTCTTAATTATCAAATAAACAGTGAGCGGTTGCCGCAGGGCCCAGAAATTAAGATATTCAGCAAAATCAAATGTAAAGTCGATCTAGACCAGTATTTGCCAGCCGAAGCTTACATACTTACGTCCGGTTTTGCGTGCGCTCCGAGCCGTTAAACACGGCCTACATCACTGAGTGCAATTTGCGCGAAGCCGACATTGGCGCGGCGCCATGGTCCTCCCCCGCTTGCGGGGGAGGTGTCGAGCGAAGCGAGACGGAGGGGGTGTTGGCGCTGGTCTTTGATGTAAAAGTCTCAACAGTCCTCATCGCCGGTCGTCCGTGCACCCCCATCGACCCTTCGGGCCACGTCCCCCGCGCGCGGGGGAAGTGGAGAACAAACCCACCGTCTCCTTCGGGCCAGTTCGAGCCGGCTGGACGCCAACTCCGAATGTCCGATAGACGCACCCCTGAGCGACATTTAACGGTCCCGTTCAGTAGCCCCGGCAGACCGGATCCGTTCTTCCGCCCCTACGCCAAAGGCGGCAGGCCGACGAGGCGGCGGCCTTCTTCTGTTTTGATCGAAAAGTCCGTCCCCGCGAAGGCGGCCCCGTCTGGTCTGTGTACCAACCAAACGCTTATACGCGCGCTTTTGGGGCCGCGCCCGGTTCGCGCTCGGTTCGCAATGGGTCCGTGATGGGTTCGCAATGGGGCCGCGATGGGTTCGCATGGAGGCGGCGGCCTGTTTGGCCGCCGCCCCGGTTTGTCATCAGAAAGGCGAAGAAGGGGCGGTTGCGATCTATCGCGCGGTCGCGCCAGGGCGGCGAGCCAGCACGGAAAGATTACGATAGTCGGCTTCGATCGCCTTCATCTCCGCGTCCCCTTCCGCCACAAGGCGTTCGCCTTTCTTGATCTTGGCGCGACCATCCCGAAGGGTGTTCTGTCCGCGCTGTTGTCTGGCGCGCGCCTCTTTCAGATCGTCTTCCGCGCCGCTGACGGTGCGCTCGAGGCTGCGCAGCTGTTTGCCTTGCGCTTGGGCTTCCTGCGCTGTGGCGGCGGTCCCAACGGTGAGCGCGACAAGATCGTACTGGCGCTTTGCGTCCTCAAGATCGCGCGACGCCGTGCGTTCGTCCGATGCGCCTTTGGATTGTTGCTCGTCGCCTTTGCGGACTTGCTGGCGGCCCTCGCGGATCAGTTTTTCGCCGCGCGCGACTTTGTCTTCGGCTTTTTTCCAATCTCTGGAGACCTGGCTGACCTGATCGCCGAAATCCGGCGTCGACGCGCAGCCCGCCGCGGCGAGCGCGAGCCCCGCAACGATTACAAATACAGCGTTTCCAATGTTGAATTTCACCATGGCCCTTTTCCTTTCTCTTCAATCCTGTGCGGGCGGGATCAGCCGCCGCTTCAGGGGAGATGGGGTCTGGCTATCAATCGTACAAACGAATATAATCGCTATATGAAATCGAAAAGTGCGAATTAAAATGGACGTCACTCAGGCAAAGACCTTTCTTGCGATCGTCGAGGGCGGCAATTTCGTTGAGGCCTCAAAGCGCCTCTTTGTCACCCAGTCGACGGTCAGCGCGCGCATCAAGTCGCTGGAGGAAAACCTCGGCAAGCTGCTCTTCATTCGGTCAAAAGGCGGCTGCGAGATGACGCCGGCGGGCCATCAGTTTTACCGGTTCGCGCGGTCGATGGTCCGGGTGTGGGAAGAGGCCAAACATCAGGTCGCCGTCCCGGAAGGCTATGAGGACACGCTGATTGTCGGCGCGCAATACAGTTTGTGGAACCGGTTGATGGTGCAATGGGCGCCCGCGTTCCAGAAAGCGACGCCGAACGTTGCGCTGCGATGTGAGATCGGCATGCCGCAGCGGCTGATGCGTGAAATGAGCGAAGGCGTGATGGATCTGGCGGTGATCTACCGGCCGGAACATCGCCCGGGTATGATCGTCGAAGAGCTGTTGGAAGATCGTCTGATCCTGGTGACGACGGATCCGTCAGCACCGATTGCGGACAATTACATATTCACCGATTGGGGCGACGCTTTCCGGACGCAACACGCTGCGGCGTATCCCGAGCTCCACAATCCGGGACTGACGCTCGACCTCGGCGCCCTCGGCGTCAATCTCCTCGTCAATCGAGGCGGCGCCGCCTATTTTCCCGAGCGCATCGTGCAGGCCCATATTGATCAAGGCATGCTCCATGTCGTTACCGGCGCCATCGATTTTCCGTACCCTGCCTATGTAGTTTACCAGGAAGGCTTCTCAAGCCCGGAGATCATGGACGCCGCCTTGACAATGTTGCGCACCATTGCCGGTAAAGCTGTGGACGGGGCCCTGCCGCCGCCATTTTGGGCCGCCGACAATTTGGGATGAGAATGCTCCGAAACAGCCTGTCGCCAGACCGCCGCCAGACCGCCGCCAGACCGCCGCCAGACCGCCGAATGTCACCGCACCCTGAGCGGCGCCCTGTGCCGCACGAAGAGCCGCACCCTGAGCGGCGCCCCGTGCCCCGCCCTCAAGACGCCAGAGGCGGCAGGCCGACGAGGCGGCGGCCTTCTTCTGTTTTGATCGAGAAGTCCGTCCCCGCGAAGGCGGCCCCGTCTGGTCCGCACAGAAACAAAACCGCCTGCGCGACCCATTCCGGCGGGATGTGGCTTGACCAGTCGAGGCGGCTGACGGGATTGACGCCAGATTCTTTAATACGCGCCATCATGTCGGTCGCCACAGTGCCGGGGCTGAGGCCGACAACACGGACCGCCGCTGCGCGCGCGCCGGCGTCGCCGAGTTCGCCATGGGCGCATTCGGTCAGTTTTTTCGCAGCCGCTTTTGACGCGCAGTAAGCGCTCCAGCCTTCGAGGGCGCTGTTGGCGGCGCCCGAGCTGATATTGACGATCACGCCGCCGCCGCGCCGCTTCATCGCCGGCGCGGCGGCGCGCAAGCCGTAATAGACGCCCTTCAGATTGATATCGACGGCGCGCGACCATGCGGCGGGGTCGCTGTCTTCAAGGCGCGCAATCGGATCGATCACGCCGGCGTTGCTAACCAGAATATCAAGCCCGCCGAAGGTTCGTTCCGCCTGGAGAACAACGCGCTCGACGCTGGCGAAGTCGGCGACGTCGCACGGCGCCGCGAGCGCCGCGCCGCCGCTTTTGTTGATCTCCTTTTCAACATCGCGGAGCGGTTTTTTCGTGCGCGCCGCGAGGACAACCGCCGCGCCGGCCTCGGCGAGACGCCTTGCCGTCGCCGCGCCGATCCCGCGGCTGGCCCCGGTGATCAGCGCCGTTTTTCCTGTCAGATCGATCATCGTGTCCTCCTTTGACAAAGCAATGCCACGGTGATTTGACGCAAAACGATTTGGTGAAAAACTGGACCAGTCGCACAAGTTTGTTGCATATATTGCATTAATGGAATTGGCCCAGATCGAAGCATTTCTCGCCGTCGCCCGCGGCGGCGGTTTTTCCGCCGCCGCCAAAGCGCGCGGCGCGGCGCCGTCCTCCATCACGCGGTCCGTCGCCGCGCTTGAGAACGCGCTGGGCGTCAGACTGTTTGAACGCACGACCCGCAATGTGCGCCTGACGGCGGCGGGCGATGCGTTTCTGGCGCGCGCGAGCGCAGCGCTGGAAGAGCTGGAGGCCGCCGCCGACCAGGCGAGGACCGGCGCCGGCGCGCTGCGCGGCCGCTTGCGAGTGAGCGCGTCCGTTTCCTACGGCCAGATTGTCATGGCGCCGCTCTTGCCGGCGTTCCGCGAGCGCTACCCGGCGCTCAGGCTTGATCTCGTGCTCTCCGATGCGGTCGTCGATATTGTTGGGGAACGGATCGATATCGCGATCCGCCATGGCCGCCTCAATGACAGCGGGCTGATCGCGCGCCCGCTCCATCCGGTGCAATACTGGCTTGTGGCGAGCCCGGACTATCTGAAACGCGCCGGTCCGATCAGGACGCCCCGTGCGCTCGCCGATCACGATTGCCTCGCCCTCGCCTATCCGAATTTCGCTGCGTCCTGGCGGTTTGCACGCGCCGGACAAGACGTCAGCGTCGCCGTCAGCGACGCCGCGCTCACCGCGACCAATGCGGCTTTGCTATTGGAGGCGGCGCGCCAGGGGGCCGGCGCGGCGCTGCTCGCCGACTGGACCTGCCGGCCGGCGATCGCCGACGGCTCGCTTGTCCGCGTGCTTGCCGGCTGGCGCGCTTCGGGCGCAACCGGCGAGACGGCGCCGGTCTCGATCGTCACGCCGAGCCGCACATACAGACCGGCGAAAACTCGCGCCTTTGTCGATTTCATGGTGGAAGCGAGCCGGCGCCCCACCCGCAAGCCGCGCTGACCGGCGCGGCGCTCGCGCGGTATTGGCTCCGCTTCACGCGCCTTCTTCTTGTGCCGCCTCTTCTTCTTGTGCTGCCTCTTCTTCTTGTGCGGCCTCTTCCGGCGGCGCCTGGTATTGCGCCGCCGCCGCCGCAAGCAGCGCATCGAGGGCGGCGCGGTCAAACACGCGGCCCGCGACCATCACCGCCGCCGGCCGGCGCAGCGTGGCGAGCGCGGCGACCGGGTCTTCATCAAGCAGCAACAGATCGGCCCGCGCGCCGGGCGCGATCACGCCAAACGTTCCTTCCTCATTGAGAAACCGCGCGGCTTCCGTCGTCGCCAGCCGCAAAACGTCTTTGGGCGGAATGCCGGCGTCGACAAAATAGGCAATTTCGTCATGGATCGAAAAGCCGTGCTGCACAAAAGGGTTCGGCGTATCGCTGCCGACCAGCAACCCGGCGCCGGCGTCGTAAAGCGCCTTGACCATGGCCTTTGTCTGCGGCGCGGCGACGCGCGCAGCCTCAGCGCTGACGGCGATCCGCGCGGCGCTGCCGGTCCACCATCGCTTCAGGCCCTGACTGATGTAGACCGCTTCCGGACGGGCAAAATAGGCGTCCGGATCGGTCGAGGCCGCATAGCGTCCAAGCATCACGGAGAATGTCGGCGCACTCCAGACATTGGCTTTTGCAAGCCGGTCGGCGAACGCAGCCATCTTTTGCGGGTCCGCGTGCGCCCAGTTCTGCAGGGAGTCTCTGACGCCGTCATCGGCCGGCGCGCGCGGCGCCCCGTCGCGCAGGACCGCCGCTTCATACCCGTCGAGATGTTCAATGCTGTCGACTTCGAGCGCAATCAGATCGTCAACCGTCAGCGCGTCAGGCACATGGGTCCAGATCTGCATTTTCGCCGCCTTCGCCGCGGCCGCCGCCGCGCGATAAGTCGGCGCATCGAGCTTTTCGTAGAGCTTGACGGCTTTGTAACCGCTGGCGCGCTGGCTTTCGATCACCCCACGGACAAAATCCGGCGACGACGCGGCGACAGCGCCCGGCCCCCAGATCGGCTCCGGTCCGTCGATCAGCGGGCCGGAAAAATAGATATGCGGCCCCGGCACGTCGCCGGCGGGCGCCGCCTCGTCGCCGCGCGCCGCCTCCAGATTGCCCCAGGGCGCGCGCACGCTCGTCACGCCATTAGCGAGGAAGGCGGCGCCGTTCGTCCCGCCGCTATAATGAACATGCATGTCGGCGAGCCCGGGCATCAGCGTTTTGCCGGCGCCGTCGATCACGGTTGCATCGCGCGGCGCACGATCCGGCGCACGACCCGGCGCAGTCGCCGGTTCTCCTGCTCTTTCGACGGCGACGATGACCCCGTCATCGACAACCACCCGCCCGCGCTCAATGACGCCGTCCGGACCCATGGTCATGATACGGACATTTTCAAAGACAACCGCCGAGGACGGGCCCGATGTGGCCGCAGAAGATCCCGCGCCGGTCTTCCCGCCGCCGCCGCCTCCAATGCCGCTCGCGCAGCCGCCCATGGCGATCACGCCCGCGACGGCGATCACAGCGATCATGAGAGCGTCAGCGGCGGCGCGCGCGGCGCTTTTTTTTACCAGAATGTTGGCTGAAACCATGGAATGGACCCTTCCTGCTACAAACGTAGCATGGCGCCGCCCGCCGCATCAGGCAATCGCCGCCGGCTATTTTTACCGGGTGCGCCTGCGAACAGCGCAGGCGGCTTGACTGAGGGGGCAATCGCGACACGCTGGGGCGCGAAACCAGCGCGGAGAATCCGATGACGTCGCCCCACAGCCTCAATCTAACAACCGGCAGTCCCCGGCGCGCGCTCAAAAAAGCGAGCCGGCGCCGCCTCCGCCACACCGCCCTCCCGGCCGCCGTCGCTGTCGTCGCCGCACTTCTCCTCGGCGCCTGCGGCGCATCCGACGACGCAGCGCCTGAAACCGGGGCGCGCGAGACGGGCCTGAGCGAAACCGTGCAGCCGGGCGAACAACCCGCGAGCCTGAAAGAGCATTCGCGTGAGTTGCGCGAAGACGTCATCACCGTCACCGACACCGTCACCGTCGCGATCGGTTTCGGCCTCGGCAATTCGATCCTCGTTGAAGGCGAAACATGCGCGTTTGTCGTCGACACCACGGAAAGCCGCGAAATCGCGGCGCGCATTTTGGAGAAATTCCGGGAGCGGACGGAAAAGCCAATTGAGGCGCTGATCTACACCCATAATCACGCCGATCACATTTTCGGGGCCGACGTTTTCGCCGACGGGCGATCGCTGCCGATCTACGCCCATGCGACGACCGCCGGCGAGGTCGACAAGGCCATCAATATCATCCGCCCGATCCTGTCAAAGCGCTCCGCACGCATGTTCGGCACCTATCTCACCGTCGGCGAAAACGGCCTTGTCAACGCGGGGCTTGGTCTTCTCCTCGGGATCACGGGTCCCGATGGCGGCTCGATCGGCTATCTGCCGCCGACAGTGACATTCGAAGATCGTCTTGAAACGGAGATTTGCGGCCGGCCAGTCGTTCTGCAACATGCGCCAGGCGAGACCGACGATCAAATCGCCGTTTACCTGCCCGACGAAAAGATATTGATGCCGGGGGACAATATCTATCGCGCGTTCCCGAACCTTTATACGATCCGGGGCACGTCCTACCGGGATGTCGCTGTCTGGGCGAAAACGCTCGATATGCTCCGCGCCTTCGGCGCCGACCATCTGGCGCCGAGCCATACGCGCCCGGTCTCCGGCGCAGCGGCGATTGACGAGATATTAACAGCGTATGCGGACGGCATCCGGTTTGTGCACGACCAGACCGTCCGTCACATGAATGAAGGATTGTCGCCCGACGCGCTGGTCGAAACCGTTCAGCTGCCGCCGCATCTTAAAAATCATCCCTACCTGCAGGAACATTACGGCACGGTGCGCTGGTCGGTCCGCTCGATCTACGACGGCTATCTCGGCTGGTTCAATGGCGACGGCGCATTTCTCAATCCGGCGAGCCCCGCCGCACGCGCCGACGCCTTCGCCGCCATCGCCGCCGCCGAGACGAGCCTCGCCGACGCCGCCGAGGGCGCCCTCAATGGCGGGCGCCACGCCATCGCCGCGGAACTTGCGACCTACGCGATCATGGCGGGCGATGACGCTGAACGCGCCCGCGCCGTCAAAGCCGACGCCCTGACGGCAATGGGCTTTGCGAGCGTGTCGCCGAACGGGCGCAATTACCTGTTGTCGCAAGCGCGCGAATTGCGGGGCGAAATCGCCATCGAAGAAGGTCTGCCCGACGACCGCACGATCGATTTCACCCGCGCTGCGCCGATCGCCAATTTCATGGCCGCACTACCGGTCAATTTGCGCGCTGAAGACGCGCTTGACATCGAACGGGTGGCGGAATTCCGCTTCACTGACGTCGATGAGACGTATACGGTTGAAGTCCGCCGCGGCGTCGCCGTCGTGACGCCCGCACGCGCCGCGTCGATCGGCCTTGACGCCGACATTGTCGTCGAGACGACGAGCCCCGTGTGGATCGACATCCTCGTCGGCCAGCGCGGCGCCGCCGGCGCGATCGCCGCCGGCGCCCTCAAATTTCCCGAAGGCCTCGGCGACGTTCTCGCCTTCCGGAAATTCATGGCGCTCTTCAGCGACGCGTAATCGCCGCCGCAGATCGCAAGCGTCGCGCCGCCGCGACCTGCCCGCTTAGGCTTGAGAATTGGCTAAGGTTTTGGCTGTGCTTGGCGTGGCTCGGGCTGAGGTTTTGTATTGGGCTTACGCTTGGGGGCTTCGGGGCTCAGGTTTTGACCTCAAAAGCCGCCCCCTCCCCGCATCCCCCGCGAAGGCGGGGGCCCAGTAAAAAAAAGACGCGCATCGCGCGGCGTTATCCCTTGAGCTGGCCCCCCGCCTGCGCGGGGGACACGGAGTGGGTGACGGGAACAGGGATTCCGTACACTGAGGTCTGGACGCCACGGTCAAGCCGTGGCGAGTCGGTTTCTCGCGGGTCAGTCCGGTGTATTGCTGGTGAGTGTTGTCATGAACCTCATCCTCACACAAAGGCGGCAATCGCGCACCGCAGTCCAGCGCCGCCGCGCGGTCTCGGGCTAAGGCTTGGGCTCAGACTTGGGCTAAGGCTTGGGCTTGGGCTCAGACTTACCCTGAAGCTTAGGCTGGGGCCCAAATTTTGACCTCGAAAGCCGCTCCCCCCTCCCGCGTCCCCCGCGCAGGCGGGGGCCCAGTAAACAAAAAAGACGCGCATCGCGCGGCGTAATCCCTTTGGCTGGCCCCCCGCCTGCGCGGGGGATGCGGCGTGAGTGACGCGAACAGGGAATTCGTGCGCTGAAGACTGAACGCCATGGTCAAACCGAGCCGGGGCCCGTCGACGGGGGGATTTTTCTGGAGCGGGCGACGGTTGCGAAAGCCGCCAGCGTCTTGCCTCTCCGGGCGAGCGCCCTATGGTGCGGCGCGCCAAACGGAGACACACGCATGCTGCCCACACCGCTGCCAGAGATCGCGCCCAATACGCTCGACTATGAAGTCACGCCCCTCGTCAAGCCGACGGGGTTTCGCGAATATGATGCGCGCTGGTTGTTCGGGCCGGAGATCAATCTCCTCGGCATTCAGGCGCTCGGGCTCGGGCTCGGCACGCTGATCCGCGAGATGGGCAAAGAGCCGCGGATCGTTGTCGGGCATGATTTCCGCAGCTATTCCATGTCGATCAAACAGGCGCTGACGGTCGGGCTGATGACCGCCGGGATCGAGGTTCATGATATCGGCCTCGCGCTGTCGCCGGTCGCTTACTTTGCGCAATTCGACCTCGACATTCCCTGCGTCGCCATGGTGACGGCGAGCCACAATGAAAATGGCTGGACCGGCGTCAAGATGGGCGCCGCGCGCCCGCTGACCTTCGGGCCGGAAGAGATGGGCCGGCTGAAAGAGATCATTCTGACCGGCGCCGGCAAGGCGCACGCCGGCGGCGGCTACACATATGTCGAAGGCCTGCGCGAGCGTTATATTGCGGACCTTGCCGACGGCGTTGAGATCAAGCGGCCGCTAAAGGTAATCGCCGCCTGCGGCAACGGCACGGCGGGCGCCTATGCGCCGGAATGTCTGTCGCGCCTCGGGGTTGAGGTCATTGCGATGGACGCCGAGCTTGACCACACATTTCCGAAATATAATCCGAACCCTGAAGATATGAAAATGCTGCATGCGATGGTCGACGCGATCAAAGAACACGGCGCCGATCTGGCGCTCGGCTTTGACGGCGACGGCGACCGCTGCGGGGTCGTGGACGATGAGGGCGAGGAAATTTTCGCGGACAAAATCGGCGTCATGCTGGCGCGCGATCTGTCGGCGCTGCACGACAACGCGCAATTCGTCGTCGACGTAAAATCGACCGGGCTCTTCATGACCGACCCGGTGTTGAACGAAAACGGCGCCAAAACCGAATATTGGAAAACCGGTCACTCTTACATCAAGCGCAAATCCCATGAGATGGGCGCGCTCGCCGGGTTTGAAAAATCAGGCCATTTCTTTTTCAACACGCCGATCGGACGCGGCTATGATTGCGGCCTTACGGCGGCGATCGCGCTAATGCAGATGCTCGACCGCAATCCGGACAAAAAGATGTCCGACCTGAAAAAGGCGCTGCCGAAAACCTATCAGTCGCCGACCATGTCGCCGAAATGCGCCGACGAAGTGAAATACGGCGTGATCGACAAAGTGGTCGACGCCTTCAAGGCGCGCGGCGTCGGCGGCGCGATCATCGGCCAGAAAATCCGCGATATCGTGACGGTCAACGGCGTGCGCGTCACCGCCGAGGACGGCACCTGGGGCCTCATCCGCGCCTCTTCCAACAAACCGGAACTCGTCGTCGTCGTCGAAAGCCCAACATCGGAAGCCAACATGCGCGCGATGTTCAAAGAACTCGACGCCGTCCTCAGCCAACACCCCGAAGTCGGCGCCTATAACCAGAAACTTTGACGACAACGGCGCGAACGCAAGGCCAGTATCGCGGCGCATGCACATAAGACGAAAGCCGCACACCAGCCTCGCGCGCCCGCAAGATCGCGCCTTTCAGCGGTTCAATCGACGCCAGTGCGCGCGCATTTGATCGCGTCAAAAGCGCGCCCTTTTCGCCGAACGTGTTCACATCTGTGGAACGCGTTAGCAGGGTTTCTGCATTCGCAAGCGTTTCAAGCACGGCTCGCGCCGTCGCGGATTTTAAGCCGGCGATGTCTGTGAGAACATCACAATTCCTGAAATTCAGGCGAACAATCAAAGCGAAACATTAATGTTACATTTCATGAAACGTCGGTAAGCACAATCCGTTTGCTTACGGATGTTATAACGATTGCCACCCGGATCATTTAGAATTTCTCATTCCAAAATTTGGTGCAGAAGAAATTTTCCAATCACAATTTTGTAAGAATGAAAAAAGTGAACAGCTTCATACTTATCGCGTCAGCGAAAACGTGACAGGCTCAAACAAACCACGACATCGTTTAATATTCCGCACGCGAAACAATCGTCGTGATAAAAAATTGCGGATCGATAAAGAGGGCACAACCAAACATGACGACTTTCTCCATTGAACTTGACGTATTTTCCGCACGACCGCGTTCACTTCTCATGTCAGCCGCGGCGCTTGCAGCGTTGATGACCGCGGCGCCTTCCTATGCGCAGGACATTGAGACTGTGCCGGAACCGCGCGCTGAAGCGGACGACGAAACCGACGTTGTCGTGGTCACGGGATCGCGCATCAAACGCACGGGCGTTGATCGCTCAATTGCAGTCACGACGGTGACGGGCGAAGAAATCGACAATCGCGGCTTCACCAATGTCATCGACGCCTTGCAACAGATACCGGTGCTCGGCAACGGCACCAATATCGAAGGCGCCGATCTCGCAAACAACGACTTTACTGCGAACGCGGACCTCCTTGACCTCGGCACCAACCGGACCCTGACGCTGATTAACGGCCGGCGCTTTGTCAGCTCCAATCAGGCGACGGTCTTCGTGCCCGGCAACTCAAACGGCGCTCAGGTCGATCTATCCCTGATCAATCCAAGCCTGATTGAGCGCACGGAAGTGATCGTCGGGGGCTCCGGGAGCGCCACTTACGGCGCCGACGCGGTCGCGGGCGTCGTCAACCTGATCCTGAAAGATGATTTCGAAGGCCTTGAGTTCCGCGGACAAGGGGGCATCACCCAGGAAGGCGACGGCGGCAATTACCGGTTCAGCATTCTCGGCGGGAAAAATTTCCTCGACGGGCGCGCCAACATCACGGCGTCAGTTGAGTATTTCGACACCAATCTCGTCTTGAACGACGATCCCGACCGCCTTCAGGCGCAGTCGTTTACCGACAACAACGACCTCAACAGCCCGTTCCCTATCGGCCCGTCATCGTTGATTGTGCCAGGCGCGACCAACAGATTCTTGTCGCCAAACGGCATCCTGACCAGCGCGCCTTTCCTTTCGGGAACGCCATTGAACCCGTTGTTTCCGAACACGCCGCAACAGTCATTCGCCGACGCCGGCATTTTGCTGACGCCGTTTGAGTTCGCGCAAACAGCAGCCGGACAGGCGATCGATCCGTTGCTTTTTGTCGGCACATTCGCCAATCCCGGCTCATTCCTGACCGTGCCGAACGGCGACGCGGCGACCAACGCGTTTCTGCCCAATCTTGCCGTGCCGTTACAATTTGCGCCGGGCGGCGATCTGGTGCCGTTCAATCTCGGCGATATCCTGCCGCCGAACGCCGCAAACCAGAACATTGCAATCGGCGGCGACGGCCTGCCCCTTGGGACGATCACGCCGATCCGCGGCGGGCAGGAACGCTTTTCAGCCAACGTCCTGACGCGCTACGACCTGACAGATAATATCACCTGGAAGGGCGAGTTCTATTTCGCCGATATCGCCAACCGCTCGCTTGACGGCGTCCTAGCAAACGTCCCGAACGGATCGACGACCGCAGGCACGCGTCCGATCCCTGTTTTTGTCGATGAAAATCCGTTCCTGAGCGCACAAGCTGTCGGCGTCATCAACGATCTGGTGGCGCAGGGTCTTGATGTGGCTGAAATCGACGGATCGCGCGCCTTGTTCCTGTCGCGGTCCTTTGAGGACGTGCTCGGCGGCGTCGACGAAGGCAATGACACGACATTCTTCCGCGTCACCCAATCGGTTGAGGGCGAATTCGACGCCATCGGACGAAATTTCAACTGGGACGTCGGCTTCGTCTACGGCCGTGTCGAAGCGGACAATTTCGCTGACCAGCTGCTGGATGTCGAATTTGCGCTCGCGACCGATATTGTCGCCGATGCAAACGGCAACGCGGTTTGCCGCCAGCAAACCCTCGCCGCGCCGGAGCCGATCTCGGTGCGCAATCCACAGCTTGGCTTTATCAATACGGGCCTGCCGACGCCGGTGACCCCGACACAGGCGCAAATCGACGCCTGTACCCCGCTTAATCTGTTTGGCGCCGGCGCGCCGAGCCAGGCGGCCATCGACTATGTCAGTACATCAACAGAATCGAATAACGTGTCGCAACAATTGATTGCGGCGGCTCAGTTTGGCGGCGAGGCATTCTCATTGCCCGCCGGCTCGGTTCTTTTCAGTTCGCAGTTTGAATATCGACGCGAAGAAAATACCTTCGACCCCGGCGTCGTCTTCGGCCTCGGCCTTGGGCGCAACACGCTTGGCCAGGGCTCGGACGGCTTCCTGCGCTTCTTTGAAGGCGGCACCGAGGTCAGCATTCCGGTCTTTGGCAGCGACTTCTCCCTGCCCGCTTTTCAGGCTTTGGAGATCAACGGGGCGTTTCGCTTCGTCAGCCGGTTTGGCCGCGGCGGCCCGCTCGATTTTGAAGCGCGCGACACATCGCTCGTCTTTTCGGCCGGCGGCACTTGGACGCCGATTGAAGGTCTTTCCTTCCGCGGCAACCGCTCGCGCGCCACGCGATCTCCGTCCGTCGTCGAACTTTTCGGTGCGGGCGTCACAGGCTTTTCCGGCCAGGGACGCGGCAACCTCAATGATTGTGATGCGGACGTAATTGATCTTGGCCCCCCGGGCGGCATCAGACGCGCAAATTGCGAGGCGGCGCTGGCGCTGCTCGGTCTGCCGGCAAGCACGCTTGATGGTTTCCAGGCGCCAGGCGGCGCAGCGCCCGCGGCGGGGGCGAGCAATCCCAATCTCGCAAACGAATCATCAGATACGTGGACAGTGGGCGTCGTCATCCAGCCGGATTTCCTGCCCGGCTTCCAGATCACGTCCGACTACTATGCGCTTGACCTCGAAGATGAGATTCAACTCGCCGGTCTGGGCGGCGAATGCTTCGACCAACCGACCTTCCCGAACTCGATCGTCAATGGCGTCAATGCGTGTGACGCGTTCGTGTTTAATGTCGAAAGCCCGGTCGGTTCGGGTAATTTCATTGTGCCGACCGTCAATCCGTTGACCGGCAATCCGGTCCTGCCTGTCGCCAATCCTGGCTCGCCGGCGCAGGATCAGGTGCCTTTCACGTCAACCTTCCAGTTCTTCGATACGATCAATATCGCGGCCACGGAATTACGGGCGCTTGCGACAACGATTTCGTACGAATTCTCGCTGGAATCGTTGCTGGGCCCTAGAGCCGCGACATGGGGCGATCTCACGCTGGCGGGCAATGCCTATTATCTGCGGCGCCTCGATCAGTCCTTCAGCGGAACATTCGCCGATCTCAATCCGGAAGCAGGCGAAACCGGCGATCCGCGTTTTGACACGCGCCTCGACGTCATCCACCGACGCGGCGGTCTGACCCACTCGCTTCAGTGGTTCCGCACGTCGCCGACGGTCGCCAATGTCAATGTGACCGACCTCAGCACGCAGGCGCTGGACTTCGCCCTGCCGGAATTCAATCTGTTCAACTACAATCTCAGTTACGAGTTCAATGATCGGTTCACGGGCCGCTTTGTCGTGAACAACCTGACCAATGCCCGGCTCGATCCGGAAGCCGGCCTCGCCAACGCGCCGGGCGCTGGCCAGGGCGACGCGCTTGGCCGCCGATTTATTTTCGCGATTACCGCGCGATTGTAATCCCCCCGGTCGCGATACGAATTGCGTCATTGCTCGCGGCAAAAAAAGAGGCGGCTCAGAGCGTGGGCCGCCTCTTTGATTCAGATGACTGAAAGCACAATCACTCGATGCGACTCGCTGTGATGTCGTCGTCTTCGGTGCGCCGCTGAAGGATGACGGGGAATGCGCGCGAGCGTAGCGCGCAGGCGGTCGAAACAGGCGGCGAAAAAAGGCTGTAAGAAAGCTCTTTTTGGCGCCCCAGCCGGGCAATGTTCGAGCCGCTTTTGCGGCGTTTGCGTGTCGCCCGCCCGCCGACGCCTCCCTAAATTATTGATTTAATTAGTTTTTTCAAAATTAACCATAATCGGGCGCTGCCTGTGACGGGCGACACACCGGCTGTGGGCCGATCTCTCTATGGTCATCTTCATCGGGCGGCGAACAACGCCTCCCACAAAAAAGAGAGAGAGAGAGAAACACCATGAAAAACGCACTGAACACCGCCGCCGCTGCCCTGATCGCCGCAATCGCCGCCACAACTGGCGCAGCCGCTCAGGACACAGACGTCGCCGTCAACATCGCCGCCACGTCCGAGCAGACCGAAGCGAAAATCTTCGAGCTTGTCATGGCGAAAGCAGAAGCAACCGTCAGCGCCGACATCGCCGCGCTCAACCACGCCAGCGCGCAAACGCTCGTTGCTGACGCGACGGAAGAAAACGAAGACGTCGTCGTCGCCGGCGTCTGGTTCTAATCGAAGTTTTTGAAGTCGACCTTGGGGAGTAAGAAAATGGAAATGTCGATGGTTTTGGTCTCGG
>JBCBBT010000036.1:0-34927 GCA_038531315.1 Pseudomonadota bacterium | reverse complement strand
GCGATTTCCAACGGCGTCTATGCGGCGCGCGATGTTGTGCAAACAACGTCCCCATCGATGGACATCCAGGTGGCGAGCAATTTTGAGCGATTGGTCTTTGAGGCCGCCGGCCGCGACACGCGCGCGGTCACTGCGTTTATCGATTCGATCAAATCGCCGGCGGGCGCTGTTATCAGCGCCAAGGCGCTGTCAAAAATCCGTGAGGATTTTTTATCCGAGCGCGCCAGGGAGGCCGAAATTACGGAGGCGATCAGAGATTTCGATCACCGTTTTGATCGACTGATCGATCCGCATACGGCGGTCGGCGTTGTCTGCGCGAAAAAATTACGAGATAGCGGCGCGTTCGAAAATCCGGTTGTCATTTTGTCGACCGCGCATGCGGCGAAATTTCCCGAAGCCGTCAGCGCGGCGACCGACAAGACGCCGCCATTGCCCGCTCATCTCAGTGATCTTTACGACCGGCCGGAAAAGTGCCGGACGATCGCCAACGACACCGGCGCGGTGAAAGCCTATATCGCCGATCATACCCGGGCGCGGCGGGCGTCGTGAAAGACGCCACGCAGTCAAAGCCGATTGTGACCACGCTGTCGAACGGCTTGCGCGTTGTCTGTGATCCGATGCCGGGCATTGAGAGCGTCGCCGTCGGCGTCTGGGTGGCCGCCGGAGCCATGGACGAACGAGAGACAGAGAACGGGGTTGCGCACCTTCTCGAACATATGGCTTTCAAGGGCACGACGTCGCGCACCGCGCGTCAGATCGTGGAGGAAATGGAAAATATCGGCGGTCACGTGAATGCGGCGACAAGTTATCCGCATACGGGCTATTATGCGCGGCTGCTGAAAGGCGGCATTGCGTGCGCTGTCGACATTCTGGCCGATATTCTGACCAATCCGCTTTTTGAAGAAGATGCGCTTGCAACCGAAAAAGATGTGGTGATCCAGGAAATCGGTGAGGCGCAGGACACGCCGGACGATGTCTTGTTCGAGCAAATCCAGTTGCTCACCTATGCCGGCCAGCCCCTTGGCCGGCCAATACTTGGCGATAGCGCGTCAGTGCGTCGCCAGACGCCGCAGTCCTTGCGTGCATTTATGGCGCGGACTTACAGGGCCGATCAGACAGTGATCTGCGCGAGCGGCGGCGTCGATCAGGCGGCGCTGCTACAATTGGTGGAGCGGAAATTTGCTGACTTTGGGACCCCACCGGCCGGCGGGTCCGCCACGCGCGCTCTGACCCGTCATACGAGCGGCGCCTTTCACGATGAACGCGACCTTGAGCAAACGCATATCGCTTTCGCCGCGCCTGGCGGCGCTCTGCGCGACGAAGACTATTTTGCCTGGCGCTTGTTTGGTGAAATGCTCGGCGGGGGCATGTCCTCGCGGCTGTTTCAGACCGTCCGCGAAACCTTGGGGCTGGCGTATTCGGTTTATGCCTATACGGATGCTTATGACGATATTGGCACGACCGGCGTCTATCTGGGCGTTGACGCAGACGACGCCGGCAAGGCGCTCGAAACCAGCTATCGCGAAATTCGCACAATGGCGTCCGGCGTCTCCCACGAAGAGCTCGACCGCGCACGCGCGCTGGTGTTGTCGTCTTATGTGATGAGCCTTGAAAGTCCTGCGGTGCGCGCCGAGCGCGCTGCGGCGCAATTGTTCAGCTTTGGGCGCCTCGCGCCAAGCGACGAAATCAAGCAACGGCTCCAGGCTGTCGGCGTTGATGATATTGCGGCCTGTGCGCAGCGATTTCTGGCATCGGACAATCACAGTCTTGCGGTTGTCGGACCCGCTGACTTTGATACATTGAACGCCATAATCGCTGACAAAGGCGCATAGGGTGGCGTTGATCGATCTCTCGGCTGGTAGCGATGCGGCGCCGATCCTTTACGGCGACGGCGTCATGCTTCGTCCGCCTGAAATGAGCGACTTCCGGGCCTGGCGCGACCTGCGCGAAGACAGCCGCGCCCATCTGACAAGGTGGGAGCCCGACTGGACAGCGCAGGACATCACCGCCCAAGCCTTTCGGCAGCGCTTGAAAACCTACGCGCGCGCCATCCGTCAGGGCAAGGCCGCGCCATATTTCATCTTCGCCGCAGATGACGGCGCGCTTGTCGGGGGGGCGAACCTGATCAACATCGTGCGCGGCGCGGCCCAGTCGGCCTCGATCGGGTACTGGATCGGCAGGGGCCATACGCGCCGCGGCTTTGCGTTTGCTGCGGTGCGTGCGCTGACCGCATTCGGTTTTGAGACCGTTCGCCTGAACCGGATCGAAGCCGCCTGCCAACCGGAAAACGACGCGTCCTTGAACCTGCTCGCCAAGCTTGGCTTTCGCCGCGAAGGCCTGGCGCGGGAGTATCTCAACATTAACGGCGCCTGGCGCGACCATGTGAACTTTGCGATGACGGCGAGCGATTGGCGGCGGATCGGCGGCGCGGTCGCTCGTTAACCGGTCGACATGGATGCGCGCGCAATCCTCGGCGGCATTTTTCTCGGAAATCTGTGAAAAAATAGCGTCAACACGCTGTTTCATCAGGCTTTGAGCTTGCACACGCTCGTGGCTACTGGAACACTGGCGGCTCACGAAGGGACACGGGGCCGCGACGGGGGGTGCGCCGGCGCCGAATGTAGAATGCGTAACGGGGCGCCGAAGGGGCGTTTAGAGGGCGAGGCGTATGATCGAGAGCATTTTGCTGGCGGGCGCGACCATCGCCGCCGGCGCAGAGCCCGCCATTGTCGCTTCAGCGCCCTCTATCGCCGCTACAGCGCCCACCATCGCCGCCACGGCGCCTGAAGCCGCGAATGATCTGGTGCGCGGCGCCATCGGCGGCGCTTTCGTGATCGGGGTGTCCTTTCTCGCCGGGTTTGCGGTCTTCAGGCGATCCTCCGCGGCGCTCTGTGCGCTTTTGATGGTGCTGGCCGCGGCGGCGCTGGAGTTCTCTGCGCTCGGGCTCTTCAATCCGCCGTCTGCGAAAGTCCTTGTCGCCCTTCAGGGGCTGTTTGCGGCAAGCGTTCTGATTTATCTGTCGTCGACCGTCGGCGCCGCGAAGCGCAATATTTTTATTGGCACACTGATTTTCGCGGCTGCTTTGTCGATGCTTGGCATGGGCGCGATCAACTTTTTTGGCAAAGCCGATCTTAGCGGCCTGATGCGCAATGGACTGTTCGGCGTCGTGATGGCGACTGCCGGCCTCGCTGCTGTTCAAAGTTTGCGCGGCGATCAGGGCGCTCGCTTGTTGTTGCCGGGGGCGGTTATTCTGGCGGCGGCGCCGTTGGCGGGCCCGGTTTTTTCAACAACGATCGCGTCGCTAACGCCGCATGCGCTTTTCACGTTCGGCGTCCTCGCCGCAAGCCTTGTGGCGCTGACAGAAACCGGCCCGGTCGCCGGCGGCGCGACGCCGCTTACGACGCCTGAGTTCGCCGAAGCCGGCCCAACGACAACAATGGAAGATCGGCTGCTGGTCTCTGAAAATCAGCTTGCCGAAGTGCTCGATTACGCCGGCATCGCCGTGATGGACTGGAATCAGGAAAGCGTCCATCACACGCCGTCTTTTTCGACATTGTTCGATGCGGAACCGTCCATGCGGCTGTCGCCGACGCGGCTGCGCGATCTGGTGCATCCGAGCGACGAATCCCGGTTCAAGCACGATGTGTTCGGTCGACACGAGGGCGACGGCGCTTTCGATAGCGTCTTTGGTCTGCGGAACGGCACAAGAGTTCGGTTACGGGGCGCGCGCGCTGTTTCTGCTGACGGCGATCTTGAACGTCTCGTGGTCTTTGCCGAAGCCGCGCCGGACGACTCGCCGAAATTGTGGGACGCAGCCAGCGTTGGCGCGGTGAGTGCTGCTGCCGTAACCGGGTTGGCGCAAACAATCGACAAGACCGAAGCGGGCGTTAACGCGGCAGAAAATGCGCCGAAAGCCGATCCGGCGACTTCGCAAAGCCGGCTTTTCGGGCCAGGTCAGCTTGAAGAGACCGCGGTCCCCGGCGGCGCCATGTTGCATGTAGCGGACCCGCTTACTGACGGGCCAGGGGCTGCGAGCGGTGAGAGACGCGCGCAAGCCGGCGACGATCGTCGCCGCGCAAACGGCGCGAGGCGCCGCGACGACGCTGCGACCATTGTCGAGAGAGGGTTAAGCGCAGGCGGTGCAGCGAGCGCTCTCGCGACCTCGGAGCCCGACATTAAGGCGGCGCTTGCTAAGGGACATCTCAAAGCCGCCTTCCAGCCGATTGTTGCGCTGTCGAATAGAAAAATACGCGGTTATGAAGCGCTGTTGCGCGCCACCGGCGGTGAGGCCAGCAAGGCGATCAACACGCTGCCGATTGAAGAAATTGTCCGGCTTGCCGATCGACAGGGTCAGGGCGGGGCGATTGCGACAATGATGCTTGATGCGTCCGCCGATTATTTGCGCATGCTGATCAAGGAGAAAAAACGCAAAGGTCTTTTTGTGGCGTTGAACGTCACTTATGCGCAGCTGCGTGAGGGTGATTTTGTCGATGAGCTCAGCAGACAGATTAAACAGAACCGGTTACCGTCAAAGGGTCTTGTTCTGGAGTTAAGCGAGTCCGAAGCGATCACGGATGAAAAATCCGCCAAGAAACTATTCGCCAAGGTTCGCGCGGCTGGCGCGGGGCTTGCGTTCGACGACTTTGGCGCCGGTTTCACCTCGCTTAGCAATCTCCACAAGTTCACCTTCGACTATCTGAAAGTGGATAAGTCGTTTGTGGAAAAACTGCCCGGCGACAAGGACGCGGCCAAAATCGTCACGTCGATGGCCAAGCTCGGCAAGGATCTGGGTCTCACGGTGATCGCCGAAGGCGTCTCCTCCGAGGCGTTGGCGGATGCGGCGCTGTCGAGCGGATGCACGTTAGGCCAGGGCTTTGCGTTGGGCGGCCCTGCGTCGCTTGACGGCGGCGAGATTGCGCCGGCGCCGGAAAGGCGCGCTATTGCGGAAAGCGAAAAGACCGCGCCCGCGCGCCATTCCGGGCGCAATACTCAAGCAGGCGAAGCGGGCCAGTCCGATGCCGGGAGTTTCGGCGTCCCATCCGATCCGCCGCTGTCCAGCGAACCGGAGACGCCCGCAAGCCGGCAGTTCTGGAACCGCGATCTGCGCTAGGCGTCCTGTCGGTGATGCGCCATCTCAGTTGAGCGGGCTGTCAGACGGCCGCGCCGCCGCCCATTCCGGCGACAGCATTGCGCCCGTGACCCCGAGACGTTCAAGGGAGCGGCGCCAGCAATCCTGTTGCGCGCCGGCGAACACGATATCGAGATCGGCCGCGCCGTGCGCCCAGGCGTTCATGGCGATTTCTTCTTCCAGTTGACCGCCCGACCAGCCGGCGTGGCCAAGCGCCAGCAGGAATTGCGACGGCGCATTTTCGCTTCCCGCCGCAATTTCAGCGAGAATTTCGGTCGTGCCGGTAACGCCAATCTCATCGTTCACGATCAGCGTTTCGCTGCAGCGATAATCAAGCGTGTGAATGACGAGGCCGCGGTCTTCGCGCACGGGACCGCCGTAAAATACAGGATCGTTGAGCGCTTTGCGGGCGTCATCGGCCGTGTCCGCGGCGGCTTTGTCGCCCACCTGTTTGATCAACTCGCCGAGCCGTGCGTCCTTGATGGTCTGGTTGATCACAACGCCCATGGCGTGATCGTCGCCATGGCTGCACATCAGCACGACTGAACGCTCAAATCGCGGGTCGCCCATATTCGGCATTGCGATAATGAGTTGGCCTGAAAGGTAATCCCGGTCGGACAGCGCGCTGGTCATGGCGAGAGGTTAGGGACCGGTCCGGACTGTTGCAAGCGCCCGGTCAGCGAACGCATCGCCGCAGATCGTTTTCGTCTGAACTCATGATTGGACATCGAAGCGCTCGCGGGGGTAAACCCTCGCCAACCGACATCGTGAAGATGACGTCACACACGTAAAGGAGAGCGAAGATGACGATTTCCAAAGGCGAGAAAATTCCGAGCGCAACCGTTATGATGGCGACGCCAAACGGGCCTGAAAAAGCCGACGCCGCGGATGTTCTGGGCGCCGGCAAGGTCGCGCTTTTTTCTGTTCCCGGCGCCTTTACACCAACTTGCTCGGCGAAACATTTGCCGGGCTTTGTGGAAAAAGCCGGCGAACTCAAAGCCAAGGGCGTCGACAAAATTGTTTGCATGTCCGTCAATGATGCTTTCGTCATGGACGCCTGGGGCAAGCAGCATAATGCGGGCGACGATGTCGCAATGATGGCCGACGGTAATGGCGAATTCGCCCGCGCCCTCGGGCTCGTGATGGATGGAAGCGGCTTCGGCATGGGCGAGCGCTCGCAGCGGTTCGCCGCTATCATCGACGGCGGCGTCGTCCAGGACCTCTTCGTCGAAGAGCCGGGCGCTTTTGAAGTCTCAAGCGCCGAACACGTTCTTGAAAATCTGTAAGCAAACGATTTTCCGTTGTGCCGGAGCGCCATGACGTTGCGGTTGTCGGTCTCGGTGTGATTGGCGCGGCCTGCGCCGCTATGATCGCCGAAACCGGCGCGCGGGTGATCGCGTTTGATCGTTTCGAGCCGCCGCATGATCGCGGCAGCTCGCACGGTGAAACGCGAATATTCCGGATCGCCTACGCGGAAGGGGCGCAATACGCGCCGCTGGCGCAGCGTGCGCTGGCATTATGGCGCGCGCTGGAGGCTGACGCGCCGGGATCGTTGCTGCGCCAGACGGGTCTCATTTACGCTGGCGCGCCGGACGGGCCGCTATTGCATGGGGTTCGTCATTCGGCGCAAACGCACGGGCTCGCGCTGCGCCCGGCCGAGCCAGCCGAGATCAGTTTTGCGACATCGTCGTCCTGGGATGTGATCGTCGAGCCGGATGCGGGCTATTTGCGCGCTGAAGCGTGCGTCGCGGGCCTGATGGCGAAGGCCCGCCAAAACGGCGCCGCTCTTCGTCTGAATGCGCAGGCGCGGTTCGAGCGGGCCGACCGCGGTTTCAAAGTGAGCGATGGCGCGCACGATTTTTATGCGGACAGGCTTGTGCTTTGCGTCGGCGGTTGGCTCGCCGCATATCTGAATAACGCCGCGGGCGTCGCCTTGAGGCGTCACAGTCTGCATTGGTTTGCACATGACGACGCGATGGCTTTTACGCCTTTTATCGCTGCGCTCCATGACGCCTCATGGATCTATGCTTTGCCAGGAGTGGATGGGGCCAGCATCAAGGTCGCAAATCATTTTGGCGGGCAGGCGCTTGCAGCGCCGGAAGAACGCGACGCCGTCGACGCGATGGCGATACTGCAAAGTTTCGAACCGGAGGTCCGTGCGCTGATGCCTGATATCGGCGCGCATCGCCAGTCAAAAAACTGCCTCTACACAATGACGCCCGATGAAGACTTCCTAATTGGTCCGCACCCCAATGATGATGCGATGTTCATCGCAGGCGGCATGTCCGGTCACGGTTTCAAATTTGCGCCGGCAATCGGAGAGCTTGCAGCCCAGTGGTTGACCGGTGACGAGACCGTCATTGATCCGGCGATGTTTTCGCCGTCGCGGCTTTTTACGTGAGCGGGCTCAGTCGAAAAGGCTTGAGACCGATTCTTCGTTTGCGATTCGCCTGATCGCCTCGGCGAGCAGACCGGCGATAGAGACGGTCTCAATCTTTGCGCAGGCGTCAACCGCTGGCGTCGCTTCGATGGAATCGGAGATGACAAGCCGGCGCAAATCCCGCGCATCGGTGATCCGCTCGACGGCCTCGCCAGAAAGAACGCCGTGCGTTACGTAAGCGGAGACGCTCTTTGCGCCTTTTTCGATCAACGCCGTCGCCGCATTACAGAGCGTCCCCCCGGAATCGACGATATCGTCGAACAGCAGACAGTGTTGATCAGCAACATTGCCGATAATGTTCATGACTTCTGACTGGCCCGGCCCTTCGCGGCGTTTGTCGACGATGGCGAGCGGCGCGTCATTCAGACGTTTTGACAACGACCGCGCGCGCACGACGCCGCCGACGTCCGGCGAGACGATGGTCAGCGCTTCCGCGCCGCCATTGTGATGCGCGCGGATGCATTGCTCGAAGTCTTTGACGGCGTAGAGATTGTCCGTCGGAATATCGAAAAAGCCTTGAATCTGGCCGGCATGGAGATCAACGGTCAAAACCCGGTCGGCGCCGGCGGTGGTGATCAGGTTGGCGACCAACTTGGCCGAGATCGGCGTGCGCGGTCCGGCTTTCCGGTCCTGGCGGGCATAGCCGAAATAAGGAAGCACCGCCGTCACCCGGCTTGCCGACGCCCGCGTCAGGGCGTCGATCGTGATCAACAGCTCCATCAGGTTGTTGTTGGCCGGATTGGATGTCGACTGGATGACGAAAACGTCTTCGCCGCGTACATTTTCCTGAATTTCAACAAAGACTTCGCCGTCTTTGAAGGTGCGGATATCGGCTTTGGCGAGGGCGGTCGACAGGCGCGCGCCGATGTCTTCCGAAAGCCGCCGGTTCGAGTTTCCTGCGATCAGTTTCATGGGCGCCCTCCATGGATGCAAGGATCTGCAGCGGCCATGCGGCGACTCGAGTGATCGCCGCTCGGCGCGCGTTTTGTGACGGTTTATTGACGGGCGATCAACCCGCTTTTTCCGCCTTCGGCGCGAAGGCTGCGCGCTGCGTCATTCAGGCAACATGATGAGCGAGAGATTGCGACCATAGTCGGCATGGCCGGAACGCCGTGCGGCCCGATAGCTGAAATAGCGCTCATTGTCGGCGAGGGTGCAAATGGCCGCATCGTCCGTCTTTGTGACGCCGACTTGCGCCAGCCGCCATATGCCGAAGCTGACGAGATCGAACTGGCGCTTTTCCGAATTGACGCCCGGTTTGAAAAACTCCTCTGACTGCGGATGTTTATCCGTGAAAGCGCTGAGAAGATCGATACCGACCTCGAAATTCGGCTGACGCAGGCAGGGCCCAACGCCGGCGATAATCTGATCGGGCCTGGCGCCAAGGGCGCACATGGCGTCGACGGTCGCTTCAAGGACGCCGCCAAGCGCGCCGCGCCAGCCGGCATGGGCGGCGGCGATCACGCGCGATTGTGGGTCGATGAACAAAAACGGCATGCAGTCCGCCGTCAGGACGCCAAGGGCGAGACCCGGTCGGTTTGCCACAACGCCGTCGGCTTCCGGTCTCGCGCCGTTAAATGGCGCTGTGACAACCGTCGCCGAATGTATCTGGTGCAAGGTGGTGAGATGGCGCGGATCGGCGCCAATCGCCCGTGCGCATCGCGCCCGGTTTTCCGCAACCGCTTCTGGCGCATCGCTGGAACCGGGCCCGGTGTTGAGGCTTTCAAAAGGGCCCGTCGATACGCCGCCGAGCCGGGAGAAAAACCCGTGCGCGGCGTCGGCGCCGGCGAGCGCTGCGGACGTTACGAAGGGCGGGCGGTCTTGCATCTAAAAAGCCGGCGGGCGCGGCAGCTGCGGCGCACTGATGCACAACGCTTTGAAGATCTCGCCCATTTGCGACGGCGCGGCGACGCGGTGTGCGCCGGCATGGATTTCCGCCTGAACCTTTGGGGCTTTGCCCGCGCAGAGGCGCTCAAGGCGGGCGCTGAGCCCCAGATTTTCCAGAAAGGCGCCTTGCGGTATCGGGCCGAAGACGCCAGCGCCAGTTTCAATAGCGGCGTTGGCGATCGCCTCAAAGTCGACATGGGCGGTTATGTCCGCGCGGCCCGGCGAGGCGAGGACCGGCCAGAACGCGTGGCCGCGCACCGCCTGAAGCGTATCGCCGGCGCCCGATTGCAGGCGGCCATAGTCGATGATCAATGCGCGCCCCGGATGGTCCTTCAGGCGGCGCGCAATCGTGCGCGCCAGCGTGTCCGCTTCTTCGCTGACTTCATAGACGCAGCCGCGCTCGACCGCCGCTGCATCGGGAAGCGGTGTTTCAGGCAGCGGCGGCGCGGCGGCGTCGATAAACCCGAGGCCCGTTTGATCATCATTCAGTCCGACCAGCTGTTCGCGCCAACCGGTCTCACGCCGGACGAACTGGCGGATCGGCAGGCAATCGAAAAATTCGTTCGCGACAATAAGACAAGGGCCTTCGGGGGCGTCATCGAAACTGTCGAGCCAATCGAGTTTAAGCGACCCGACGGCGGCCAGGCGCTGTTGTTGTTCGTGGCGCAGACGCCCGCTCGCCTCGACGAGATAAAGGTGGGCGGCGCGTGCAAAGTCCGGACGCAGCCGCGCGGCCCGCATGACATCGGCCATCAGGACCCCGCGGCCGGGGCCGAGTTCAATCAGATTGAATGCGGCGGGCTCACCCAAATCGATCCAGGACTGGACCAGCCAGAGACCGACAAGTTCGCCAAAGATTTGTGTTATCTCGGGCGCCGTTGTGAAGTCGCCTTCGGCGCCAATCGCGTTGCGCGTTGTATAATAGCCGTCATGGGGATGGCCGAGCGCGTCCGCCATATAATCGGCGATGGTGATAGGACCATTTGCTTTGATCAGCCTGATCAGCCGCTCCTCGAGCGGCGTCGTCTCCGGCGTCATTCTTGTGTCGGCGGCGTCGCTCATGAGGCCGGTTTGGTCGCCGCTTTGGGGGCGTCAGCGCGGGTGCGCCAGATCAGCCACAAACCGAACAACAGCATCGGCGTCGACAAAATCATGCCCATGGTGACGCCAAGGGGGAAGTCCGGCATATGCGCGTCAGGTTCTCGAAAATTCTCAACAAAAATGCGCGATAAGGCGTATCCGGACAGAAACAGGCCAATCGTTGCGCCGGGTCGTTTCAGAAAACCAAACATGTGCGTCGCGATCCGGATAACAAAAAATAACACCAACCCTTCGAGCGCCGCTTCGTAGAGTTGGCTCGGGTGGCGCGGCTCGGTCATGATCCGTTGGCCGAATTCGTTGACCGCCGGGAATTGCATCGCCCACGGACCATCCCATGGCCTGCCGTAAAGCTCGCCATTGATAAAATTGGCAATCCGCACCAGGAAGATGCCAATGGGGGCGGCGCAGGCGAACAGATCGCCTGTGCTCAGCGGATTGAGGCCGTGCTTGCGCGTATAAAGAATGCCGGCGAGCGTCACGCCGATCAGGCCGCCATGGAAAGACATGCCGCCGTTCCAGAGTTTCAGCGCCGGGGGAAAATGGATCCAGCCGATCGCCGTCTTGATAAGGCCGGGGTCCATACCGGCTCCGACGGCTTCCCAGGGCCGCAATAAAATCGACGGCTCATAAAAGAACAGATACCCGAGCCGGCCGCCGAGGATCACGCCGATGGCGACCCAGAAGACAATGTCGTCCAGCTGCGCCCGTGAGAAGGGCGGGTTTTGCCCTTTGGCCCACAGCCGCGCATTCGTCAAAAGGCGCGTTACATACCACCAGCCAAGCGCAAGGCCGCCAATATAACCAAGCGAATACCAGCGGATCGGCAGACCGAGAATGGGAATCTCAAACGCGACCGGGTCGATATTGTGATAGGGCAGGCTCATAAGGGGTCCCGGCGGCGTTTCGATCTTCGACTTTTGCCTTGTCCTAGCGCGCTTTGTCTGCGGTGTCGCTGTTTTCGGCGTCGCAATTGCACCAGACAGTCCCTAAATAGGCGTTCGACGCCGTAATGCGAACAGGAGCCGCTCCATGCAAACCCGTAGCCCGTTTTTCGATGAACTCGCCAAATTTATGCAGGAGGCCGCGGGCGCTGCGGACGGCGTCAGGCGGGAGACGGAAACGGTTCTGCGCGGACACATGCAAAGGCTCGTCGCTGATATGGATTTCGTGACCCGCGAGGAATTTGAGGCCGTGCAAGATATGGCGCGTCTGGCGCGCGAGGAAAACGAATCGCTCAGCGCGCGAATCGCCGACCTTGAGGCGGCGTTGAAAAAAACTTCCGCCTGACAGGCGCGCTGAATCTCGGATTGCCCGCCACACGGGAAAAAGCGGCCTTGTCGCGTTTTGCGACTCGCCGCGTCATCGCCATGCAGCACAACCACATAAAAGGAGCCTGCATGTCGATTGAACTGCTCGAAGCCCCGGAAGCCGTCGCCGATCCGCTTGACGCAGTGGAGGCCGCCGCCGCCTCTCTGGATATGGACGCAGAGCGTGTCGACACGGCCGAGCTGCACCTGGCGATCCCAGGCGTCTGGCGTGAAGCTGGCGTGTGGTTCACCTGGCGCCCGGAATTATCGACAGTCCAAATGGGCGCGCCGCTCGATCTGAAAGCGCCGTCCAACATGGTCATGGAAGCCGCGCGGCTCGTCGCGATGGTCAATGAACGCCTGTGGATCGGACATTTCGATCTATGGTCCGAGGACCTCAGTATTGTATTCCGCAATGCGGTGGTGTTGCCGGAAGACGGCGCTCTGGACGCGATGCAGGCGCAATGTCTTATTCGCGGCGCAGGCGAAGCGATTGATCGGTTCTTTCCGGCGTTCAATTATCTGATCTGGGGCGGCAAGACGCCGGAGGAGGCGCTCGAAGCCTCTCTATTTGAAACGGCGGGATCGGCTTGATCAGCAGCCAAAGTAGCAAATTGGCCTTTGCCGCGCGCCCCCAGCGCACTAGCCTTACCGTATGGCGAAAGTGGCAAAGCCCTCCCAAGTAAAGAAGACTTCTGTTGGTCTGATCGGCGCCGGGTCAATGGGCGGCGCATTGTTGCGCGGCTGGCTCGAAGGCGGGATCATCGACGCCGCGCGTTCTGCGATATTCGATCCCGCGGTTCCGGATCAAAACCGTATGACTGCGCAAACTGCCGGGATGGCGATTAATCCTGGTAAGGATCTTGCCGTCGATGTTCTGGTTGTCGCCGTCAAACCCCAAATATCCGCATCGATCTTGCCGGACTTTGCTGAAAGCGCGGCGTCGGCCTGCGTTTTGTCCGTCATGGCTGGCAAGACGATAGCGGCGATCTCTGGTGAACTGGGGGGCGCGCCGCGGGTTGCGCGGGATGCCGAACCTGCCGTCTTCAATCGGCAAGGGCGCGTGCGGGCTTTATGCGCCGCCGGCGATTGATGCGGACATGCGCAAACGCCTCGCGACTTTATTGGCGGCGTCCGGCGTCGTCGTATCGGTCGAAAGCGAAGAGGCGATAGATGTTGTGACCGCGATCTCGGGCAGCGGACCGGCGTATTTCTTTCTGTTCACGCAAGCGCTTGAGAAGGCGGGCGTCGCGCTCGGTCTCGCACCCGCCGACGCTGCATTGCTTGCGCGAGCGACGGCGACAGGGGCCGGGGCTTTGTTGGAGGCGCGCAGTGAGGCGGCGGCGGCCCTCAAAAAAGCGGTCACCTCGCCCGGCGGCACAACAGCGGCGGCGCTCGATATCCTTGAAGGCGACAAAAACCGGCTTGAAGTGCTCGTGAAAGAAGCGGCGGCGGCGGCGGCGCGGCGCGCCGAAGAATTGCGCCGCTCGTAAGTTTGCCTTTAAAAAAGGTGATCACGCGGGGATGCGCAACGCCGCCCGCAGACCGCCTTTGTCCGATCGCCCCAGAACAATATCACCACCATGGCTACGCGCGACATCGCGCACGACGGAGAGCCCAAGCCCGACGCCGCTGATATTCTGGTTGCGCGCCTCATCAAGGCGCACAAAGGGCCGGAAGGCGTCTTCATAATCGGTGGGATCAATACCGGGGCCGTCATCTTCTACGGTAAAAATCACATCATCGCCGAGCCGCGCGACGCCGAGCCATACATGGTCGGCGTATTTCAGGCTATTGCTGATAAGGTTGGTCAATGCGCGCCGCAACGCATCCCGCCGTGCCGTCACTTTAAGGTCCGGCTCAACGGCGACGATTGGTTCGTGACCGCTGCGGGCGACGGCTGCGACGATTTCATCAACCAGCTCCGAGACGTCAACATCGTCTTGCAATTCATCTGTGGAAAGATCGCGGGCAAAATCAAGATAGCCCTCAAGCATCTTCTCCATCTCGTCGACGTCAGCGCGCAGTCCGGCGGCGTCGTCGCTTTCGGGTAACATGGCGAGGGCGAGTTTCATGCGGGTGAGCGGCGTTTTGAGGTCATGACTGACGCCCGCCAGCATTGTGGTTCTCTGTTTGAGGTGGCGATTGATCCGTTCACGCATGGCGATGAAAGCGCGACCTGCGCGCCTGACCTCCCGGGCCCCGGTTGGCCTGAAGTCGGGGGCGTCGCGGCCGCGACCGAAGGCTTCGGCGGCGTTCGCAAGCCTCAGAATCGAGCGCACCTGATTGCGCATGAAGATGATCGCAATCCAGCCAATTAACAAAGATGTCGCGATCAGCCAGACAAAGAAAATCGGGCCGTTGGTCGCGTATATTCGGTCGCGCCGGACGTAAAATACGAGATGGCCGTTATCTTGTTGAACGCGGACTTCGATGTAGGCGGGCCAGCTTACTGTATTGATCCAGAATGCGCGGTCGAGCCGGGCGTTCAGTTCGCGATCAAGGCTTTGATTGTACAAGGATAAAATCGAAATCTTGTCTTCCTGGGGGATCACCGTATTCGGCTCGAAGCGGACTGTGATGTCGAGATCAACAAGCGCCATCTCCTCGACGGATCGCCGGGCCTCCTGTGAGGCGGCTTGTTCGTGAAGCGATGAGACCAGCGCGATTTGTCCGGCGGCGTTGGCGGAAAGGTTGCCGGAAACCAGCTCCCAGTGCCGGACGAAAAAGATATAGGTGATCACGGACTGGATCAAAAAGATCGGCAGTATGACGATCAGCGCAATGCGCGCATAAAGGCTCTTTGGCATGAACCGGCGCAGCATATATTTCAATCCGCCATCAGGGCGTAGCCGACGCCGCGTACGGTTTGCAGATAGATCGGCGCGCGCGGATCGCTTTCAATTTTTTTGCGCAAGCGCGTGACCTGGACATCGACTGAGCGCTCCATGGAGGCCGAGGTTTGCTCGGCGAGCGCTGCTCTTGAAATCGGCTCGCGCGGCTTGCGGGCGAGCGCGCGCAGGAGAGCAAGTTCGCCGCTCGTCAATTTGACCGCTGATCCGTCGCGCCGCAATTCGCCGCGCGTGGGCTCAAACGTGCAGCCGCCAAAAGACAGCATGTCTTGCTTCGCCTGCGGCGCCGAGCGTCGCAACAACGCCGTCACCCGCAACAGCAACTCGCGCGGATCGAAGGGTTTGGAAAGGTAATCATCCGCCCCGCGGCGCAGCCCTTCAACGCGGTCATCGGCGAGACCGCGCGCCGTTAGCAGAATGATCGGCACATTTGACGCCGCCCGGATCTTTTCTGTCAGGTCGAAACCGGAAACGCCCGGCATCATGACGTCGAGAATGATCAGGTCGAACTCAACGGCGCCCATGAGCTTGCGTGCTTCCTCGCCGTTTGCAGCCAGCGAAACGCGATAGCCATGCCGCGCGAGATACTGTTTCAACAAAGTTCGAATCCGATCGTCGTCGTCAACAACGAGAATATGCGATGCATTCTCGTCGACTTTTTCCGGCGGATCGCTGTTGATCGATGGTGCGCTTTTTGCGGTGTTCATGGCGTGCGGTGTCCCCTGCAATCGCGCGCCGATGGTTCTTGTACGACGCGAATGCGCTATGCGCGCCTCAACATATCGACCGCGCGACGAGTATAGTCTGCGCCGGTCCAAAACGTAAGCACAACAGCGAACCAGAACAGGCCCTTCGCAAGCGGTTCTGCACCGGGCCCGATCAGCCCTGACGGCATCGCAGCGATCAAGAGCCCGAGGCTGACCAGTTGTACAGTGGTCTTGATTTTCGCAAGCCGCGTCACCGGCATCGTTTGCGCGCGCGCGGCCAATGCCTCGCGCAACCCGCCCACCAGAATTTCGCGTAATAAAATCACAAGACCGCCGATGACCCCGGGGCCGGCGAGCGACCCATTGCGAACAAGAAGGAGTAACGCGGCGGCGACAAGAAGCTTGTCCGCAATGGGATCAAGCGCCGCGCCAAGGGCGCTTGTCTCGCCGCGGGCGCGCGCGACAGCTCCGTCGAAATAGTCCGTAAGTGCGGCCAGCGTAAAAACAAGAAATGCGCCTTTCATGGCCCATGCCGCTGGCGTGAAGAAGAGCCAGACAAAAGGCGCAATCAAGCCGATGCGGATCAGTGTCAAAGCGTTTGCCATGGCCGGATTAAAAGTCCCGTTTCCAGTTCGCCGAAACGGTCTGATCGCCGTTCTGGTTCAGCTCCGTTTCGACTGTGATGTTGTCCCTGATCTCGTATTCGACGCGCACCGAGCCATTTTCTCCGCGGACGTCTTGCGTCGCTGACACAAACAGCCCGTCCGCTACATATTTTCCGACCGTCAGCGCGCTGCCGCCGGTCTCAGAATCAAAGTCGACATTGAGAAGGTCAAGACCCAATGCGCCACGCGCTGCGCCAGCAACCCCGCCGCCGCCGCCGAAGGGACCAACGCCGCCGAGCTGTGCAAGCGCCTGCGCCATTTGCAGTGATTCGATGGCCGACAGTTCCGTCGCCGGCTTGCCGAACAACACAAGCGCCATGACGTCTTCTTTCGGTAGCGACGGCGAGGATTCCAGCTCGATCGACGGCGATTGCGCGCGTCCGGAAACAACGATGCGCGCGGTCACGTCGTCCTGCGTTTCATATGCCGCGACGATATCGAGGACCGGGTTGTTCGCCGATAGTCGGTCAAATGAAAGAACGCCTTTCGTGATCTCGAAACGACGGCCGGAAAAATCGAATACGCCGCGCCGAAGGTTTACCGATCCGATCACAATCGGCGTATCGCGTGATGTTGTTACGGTGACGTCCGTGCGCCACTCGCTCTCAAGACCGCGCCCGCGCACGAATATCTTGTCGTCAGCCGACACTTTAATGGTGAGGTCGAAAGGAGCCGACGCCTGCGTCACGGGTCTCGCAAGGGGTGTCGGCTGCTCGCCGGCGCTGTCGGCGACGACCGTGATATCGACAAGTCCGGTCGCCTCCGGCGTCACAATTTCAGCGTCAATCTGATCGATGATGATCTCGCCGGTTGCTTTCAGCGCATTCAAAGGCCCTGCAATTCTGATTTCGCCGGACGATTTCGTCGTGACGATCGGCAACGCGGATATCTGGGCCTCATTCATCGTGATAACGGCGTTCAGCGCGCTTTCTCCGCCAATCTGTGCGTTCCCCTTAAGGAGGATGCTTTGCTCGGCCTGTCCCGCGCCGCTGGCGCCGCCGGAGAAGGCGACCTGCGTTGTCTCGCCGAGCACGCTCGCTTCGGCGTTGGCGCTGATATTTTCAAGACTGACGCCGGAGGCGAGCTCGGTATAAGCGCCGTCGCGCAATGCGGCGCGCCCCTCAATCTCCGGGGCTTCCAGTGTGCCGCCGAGCGCGAGGGAGATATCGATCAGGCCTTCAAGACCCTGAGCGCCGTCCGGAAGGTAACCGGCGATATCCGTCACCTTGCCGTCATAGGCGACAGAGCCGTCAATTGCGCCATTAATCGCCGCCGTAAGAGACGGCGACCGCTTCAGCATGAGCGGTAGGATGACGTCCACAGACAACGCATCAACCGCCTTATTGTCTCTGATCGCCAATCCGCCTTGCGTCCATGTGAAGACGCCGCCGAGTTCGGTGTCTTCGGTCTCCGCCGTGTCGGGTCGATAGCCGAAAGTGCCGCTTGCGTATTCTTTTTTATCCGTATCAAGAATGAATGCGAGATTAGCGAACCCCGCCGCCGCGCGAACAGGGACGTCATTGACGGTGATATCGGCGCGCCATCGCGTCTTGGAAAAAGCGGCGTCAGCCGCAAGGAGGCCGTTGCCGCCAATGGCCGCCTTCAGGTTCGAAACCGCAACGCCGTCGCCGAACGCAAAATCGGCCGATTGCGAGAGCGTGACGGGGACGTTGCCGTAGCGTAACGCAAGTTCGGTCAGGCGCGCTGTCGGCGCCTGAGCATTTCTAACCGTCGCCGCCATCTGAAGGGCGGTTATCGGATCGGCGCCATTAACAAGGATTGTCGCCGCCTGCGCCTTCACGTCGATTGCTTCTGCGGGCCCGGCCGCAACAATGGAAAGATCTTCAACCGCGAAATTCGACGAAGCAAGCCGGTCCGTCATGAGTTCTAATTGCGCGGCGCCGCCGGCGCTGAGAGCCCCTTTGATTACAGCGGTTCCTTCGAGCGGCAGGTGCGGCGCCGGTGTTGCGCCTTCCTCTCCCTTATAGGTGAGATCAAGATGCGCGGCGCCATTCTCCGGGTTGAACGCGGCGTCGCCTTTGAGTTCAAAATTCTCCGCTGCATAAAGAATATCGCGCACGGTCATGAGCCCGTCGGCTGCGGTGTCGATCCTGGCCTTCAGCTTACCGTTCGCATTCTCGGCGAAAACCATAAATTCGCCCGCCGGCCGTGATGGCAAATTTCCGATATCGGCGGTTGCTCGGATCGGCGGTATCGCCTGGTCGTTCAGCGATGCCGATGGCGCATCGCCGCGCAGATTAACGCGAAAATTGTCAACCGTTCCCGTCACTGCGATATCGCCTGTAATCGCGCCCTGCGGCGCGTAAGACGGCAAGAGGAGTGAGGCTGTTTTTGTCGGTATGCGCACCGCGCCGCGCGCATGAACGTCGCCGTCCTCAAATCGATATTGCGCAGCGCCATCGAAAACAGACTGACCGCCCAGCGAGGCTTCCAGCCGGCTCAATGAGGCCGCGTTCTCAACGTCAATATCCGCGTAACCTGTCAAACGTACGCCGTTTCTCAAGAGTTCCAGCGCCTCGGTGTTCGCTTTTAGTTCGAGGGTCAATGGGCCCTTGAGAGTCGATGAAAGATCTGTTTGCACTTCCTCAAGCGCGAGAGCGGCGCCGTCGCCGCTGAGGTTTGCATTCAGAGTGAAACCGTCGCGGTTGCGTTCAAGCGCCACTTTCAGGGCGATCTTCTCGCCGCTTATGGTCGTCATCGCCGGGATCGTTTGCGCCGAGAGCGTCAAGACTGCGTCCGTTGTCGCTTCCGCCAGAACGCCGCGCTGATTACGCCAACCCGCAGACCCGATCAGTCTTCCAGCACGCGACGACATCTCGTTGATGACGATATTGGCCCCATTGTCGCGCTCGCTAATCTCTGCGTCGAACGCAACGGTATCGCCGAGCGTCGGCGCCAACGCGGCGAATGCCGGTCCAAGATTGAGGGTGCCGGCGAGGGCGGCGCGCCGCGCGCCGGTTTTGCCGCTGAAGGTTGATTTCGCTACGACGCCGCCAAGTGCGCCCGCTTCGCCGTCAATAGTGAGGACAAGATTGTCGAGCGGGCCGTCGCCGACGACAGTGATCTTTAACGGTCCATCAAGGCGCGCCGCCTGCGCGATCCCGTCATCATCGGAGAAGATTTCAAGGGCGACAGCGCCCTTGTTGGCCGCTGCATCGATATCGACCGCCCAGCGCACCGCGTCCTTGCCGTCGGCGGTTTGACCGTCAAACGTTGTCGAGAGCGCCCGCCCGCCCATGTTCAATGCGCCTGCGCCGTTCAGCGTCACCGGGCGACCGGCGATTTCGGGCGCGATATAGATTTCACTAAGGGTCAGTTTCTTGACTGAGACGTGCGGCAACGCCGACGGCAATTCAAATCCCTTTGGCGGTGCTTCCGGGTTGTCTTGCGGGCGTTCCGGCGGCAGCGCCAACAAGGAGAGCCCGCTCACGTCGGTCAGATCAACCGAAATCTTCCGTGTTAAGAGCGATAGAGGCGACCAGACAAGGGTCGCTTCGTCAAAGGTCAGCCAGGGATCATCGCTATGAGACAAGACCACGTCACGAATAACGATGCGGCTTGGCGGTGCGCCCTCAAGCACGCCGATGCGCGCCTCGCCGCCGAGCGCTTTTTCAATTTGGGGTTCCAGTTGCCCAATTATAAAATCGCGGCCGCTCCCGGTTTTGAAAAGCCAGCCAAACCCGATCGCTGCGAGGACCGCGAGCCCCGTCAAGGCAATTCCCGAAAAGATCAGTATCTTGCGCATCAGAACGATTGTCCCAGTGAAATGAAGAACTGGAAGTTTGCATCGCTGGGTCGTGGATTGATCGGAAAGGCGAAATCAACGCGCAAAGGCCCGATCGGCGTGAAATAACGGGCCCCCGCGCCGGCGCCGACGAAATATCGTCCAGTGATGTCGGGCAAGGTGGTGTCCGACACATTGCCCGCATCGACGAAAGCGGCGATTTGAATCGTATCGGTGATCATGGCGCGCGCTTCAAGGGCGCCTTCGGTGAGCGACGTGCCGCCAACAGGGTCGCCATCGGTATCGAGCGGGCCGGCTTCCTGAAAAGCAAACCCCCGGACCGATGACCCGCCGCCGGCGAAAAACCGTTGATTGAGGGGCAAATCGTCCAGCGCATTCGCAAAGATCGCGCCCAGTCGGGCGCGCCCCGCCAGTGTAAACCGGTCATCCGGACCAAAATTAAAACGGCTGCGCGCCGCAAACTCCGTTCGGACAAATGTTTGCGAGCCCGTGAACGGCGTCACCGTAAGAGAAAGACGCGAGCCGCGCGCCAACGTCAGCGGGTCGTCTTCGGTGTTCCAGATCGCAATCAGGGGCAGGGAAAAGAAAAATGTTTGGTCGGTGACGCCGTCTTCCACAATGCGCGAGGTCTCAAAAGCGAGACCCCCGCGCGTTTCAAGCCGGTCATCAAGCCAGCGTTTTGTGACGCCGGCGCCGATATCGATGCTCTGCGCCGAGAACGCTTCCGTCGTCTCACTCGTGAAGCCGGCGTTTGCGAAAATACTGCCGGGAAAAAGCGGCATCGGCTTGTCGATGTTGAACCGCAGCGACTGTTCAACAGCGTTGCCCTGGAGGTCGACCCGTGCGGTCTCGCCGGCGCGGAAGAGATTGCGATATTCAAAAAACAGGCGCGCGCCTGGGCCCTCCGCCGTTGAGAACGACAGGCCGGCGCCAATCGTGCGCCGCTTTCTTTCCTCAAGCGTGACGATAACCGGCGCAACACCGGTCTCGCTCACCGCACCGGGCGCGACATCGATATTGCTGAACAAGCCGGTGGCGGCGAGCCGGTCGCGATAGGCGATCAGCTTGCTCTGGTCAAAGACGGCGCCTTCTTCCCATGTTCGCAATTCCTTGAGGAATTGGTGTTCTGTACGCAGATCGCCCTCAAACTGCGCAGCGCCGAACATCGCGCGGGGACCGGACTCAAAAGTGAAAATAGCGTCCGCGACGCCGGCGGCAATATTGGCTTGCGCGCGCCGCCCCGTTATGCGCGCCGCCGGAGAACCGCCCCCCCAAAGCGCTGTCAGCGCTTGCTGCTGTAACGCCTGAAGACGCGCGCCCGCGGCCGACCCGTCGGTTTCAATGTTGAGATCGGCAAGCGTTTTTGGACGCGAGGGCGCGTCTTCCGCAATCGCATCGTCATAGACGATTTGATAAGCCGCGATCTTGAACAGGGGGCCGGCCCTCACGGTGAAGATCACGGTCCGTTGATCGGCGTCCGCGTCTTCAATCTCGAATTTTGTCGCCCCGTCGTAATAGCCCGCCGCCTTCAAGGCGTTGTTGATTTTGGCGATATCGTTGCGCGCAACCCGGCGAAGCGCGGCTGTTGTGGGGAGGGGGCGTTTGGCCTGGGCGAGTGTTGAGACGATAGCGAGTTTTGGTTTTAGGTCCGCGGGGGCGCCGTCAATGCGCACGCTGTAATCCGCCGCATGCGCGGCCGCTCCGCAAGTCAGCGCCGCCGCTAACGCAATGAAACCGGCGCGGCGTCGACGCAGAAAAGATCTTATCCGGAGGGTGGCGGCCATGGGTTTTGATCGGCTTTGACTATTCAACACTTTTCTTGCCGCGGCCGTTCCAGGCGACGCCCAATGCCGCCGCTGATGGCGACGGATGTTCACATATGTTCGTTAACAACTGTGTTAACCATTACCTGCGCTCTCGACAATTGCGGGCCGCCGCATGCGGCGTCAAACGCCGGAGACCGGGCGCGAGGCGATTGCGCCTTGGCAACCGGCCATCGCCTCGGTTAAGGCTCTTGGCGACGCGTTGAAGCGCAATAATCTCACGAAAGGCGAAGGGTCATGGCGCATCCCTTAAGCGGGGCAAATATCGGAACGCTCGCCAGCGTTGTGTCGGCGGCTGGCCTGCCCGGTAAGCCTGTCTTAGGGAACGCAATCGCCTTGGCGGCCCTCGGGCGATGGCCCTTTTCATCGGCCGAGCGCCTGATCATGGAAAGCCGCCTGCCGGCCCGCGAGGAGCTTGAGCCGCCCGTCTTTATTCTCGGCCATTGGCGCTCGGGCACGACCCATCTTTACAATATCATGACGAAATCCGGCGGCTGGGGCTATGTGCCGCCGGTGGCGACGGGTTTGCCCTGGGACCTGTTCGGGCTCGCCCGGATCGCGCGTCCGTTGCTCGAGCGGGCCTTGCCGGAACATCGTTATATCGACAATATTCCCGTGACGCCCGACAGTCCGCAGGAAGACGAAATCGCGATCGCGAACATGTCGCCGCTATCGTTTTACCACGGTATTTATTTCCCAAAAGCGTTCGGAGAACTCGTGCGGCGCGGGCTTTTTTTCGACGATTGCACGCCGTCCGAGATCAGCGCGTGGCAGGCGCGATTTGTCTATCTTCTGCGCAAGCTTGCAAAGCTTCAGGACCATAAGCCGATGTTGATCAAAAACCCGGTTTATACGGGTCGGCTGGCGATGTTGAGGGAGATGTTCCCGGCGGCGAAGTTTGTCCATATCCATCGAAACCCTTATGAGGTTTTCGTATCGATGCGGAACTTCTATAAAAAGCTGCTCGCTGAATTTGCGCTGCAATCCTACGACCATGTCGATATCGATGAGACAATCCTTTCGGTCTATCTGCGCATGATGGATGCGCTTGAGCGCGACGCCGTTGAGACGCCCGCGAGCCGTTATGTTGAATTGCGCTATGACGAACTCGATCGTGACGCTTTGGGTTCGGTCGAACGCATCTACGATAGCCTCGCCTTGCCCGGTTTTGATGCGGCGCGGCCCAAATTCGAAGCTTATCTGGCGTCGGTTCAGAGCTTTGAGAAAAACAAGTTTTCCTACAGCGACGAAGCGGCTGCAAAGGTGGAAGCCCGGCTCGGCAAATATCTCGAAAAGTGGGGATATGAGCGACCGGGATCGAACGCCGCAGTATCGTCGGCGCCGCCACCTCCCGATAAGGCGCCGGGCTCCGCTGATGGAACCGGCGACAGCGCGACAGTCGATGAAAAAAAGACCGCATAAAGCTCATTACGGCGCCGGGCGCGCCGGCGTTGGACTGTTTGCGCTCACGGCGTTCACCATGTCAGGCGCCTGCGCGCCCGGCGGACGCGACCTGAACGAGGCGCGTTATCAACCGTCAGACTGTCAGCGGATCGATTTAGTGTCGCCGTCCGGCGACAAAATCGTCGGGGCGGAAGACCTCGCCGTGAACCGCCGTGACGGTGTTCTTTATATCTCCGCCTATGACCGCCGCGCGGTTGAAAAAGCGATCGACAAGCGGGCCGCAAGTCTGCCGGAAGGCGGCCTTTATCACGTCCCGCTGCCGGCGCTGCGTGACGCGACAAGACGCAAAACCGCGACCATCAATGTACTCAGGCTGATTGAACCGTCCGCATTGAGGAACGGCCTTCGACCCCACGGCATTAGCTATGATGAAGATGCGCAATCGCTGGCGGTGATTAATCGCGGTTATGAGAAAGCCGGTAAAAAATGGCGCATGACGCCAAAGATTTTGCGCGTCTCAACGACTGCAAATGTCGAAGAGATCACCGCTAAGCTCGAAGACAGCGTTGAGGCCGCCCATTGTGCGGCGAACGATCTTTGGACGGATGAAAGCGGCCTGTTGTCGACCTTTGACCATGCTGCGTGCGATTGGCGATCCGGCATCGAAGATGTGCTCGGCTTTCAGCGCAGCGGCGTCGCCGATGGTGATCGCATTGTGTTCAACCGCGCTGGATTGGCCAACGGCATCGCCCGCCTGAAAAACGGACAGACCATTGTCGCCGCCACCCGCCAGAAAGCCCTGCTTTTCATTCGGTCCGGCGCAAATCGCGCCGTTTGGCGTGTGAAACTGCCGGGCGGGCCCGATAATCTGACCATGACGCCAGACGGATTTCTGATCGCCGCGGTCCATCCCTCGCTGATGCGGATGGGCCTCCACAGAAAGCTCGATATCGGACGCGCGCCAAGCCGCCTGATCGAGGTGGACCCCGAAACCGGCGCGATCGAGCTTTTATTTGACGACCCCAAAGGGGCGCAATTTACCGCTGCGACCGTCGGCGTTGAGGCCGGCGGCTTGCTGATCGCCGGATCGGTGACCGATGCCGGTTTGCTCGTCTGCACGACGCGGGATGCGCCTGATGGCGCGGGTCAAGCGTTACGCGATGACGGTTAGGCGCGCTCGGCGATGACAACGCTCGTAACAGGCGGCGGCGGGTTCGTCGGATCGCATCTCGTTGCAGCGCTCCTCGCGCGCGGCGAAAAAGTGCGGATCATCGATCTTAGCGATCAGGTTTCGCACGGAGCGGCGCTGGTGAAGGGGTCAGTCACGGACGCCGACGCTGCGGCGCGCGCTTGCGAGGGCGTCGATACTGTTTTTCATCTCGCCGGCAACGCGCAGCTTTGGGCCCGCGACGCGCGGGTCTTTGACGACATCAATCATCAGGGGACCCGGACCATGCTCGCGGCCGCGCGCGCCGCTGGCGTCCGCCGGTTCATCCATTGTTCAAGTCTGACGACGCTTGTCGGGCGATCAACCCCGATCGGCGCGTCGCACGCCGACGAGAGCGTTGATTTGCCCCCCGAAGCTATGCTCGGAGCTTATCCGCGGACAAAAGCGTTTGCGGACCGCGCCGTTCTCTCCGCAGCCTCGGACGGGCTTGACGCGCTGATCGCAATTCCGACAGAGCCGCTCGGTCCCGGCGATCGTGGACTGACGCCCCCAACGCAAATGATCCTTGATCTTATCAATGGCAAGACGCCGGCGACGATTGATTGTTTGTTGAACTTTGTGCCGGTCGCCAGTCTCGCAGAAGGATTGATCGCCGCGCGCGACAAGGGCGCGCGGGGCGAGCGTTATCTGCTCGGCGGCGAGAATTTATCCATGCGCGCTCTTCTGGCCATGATCGAAAAACTATCCGGCAAGGCGATGCCGAAGACGCAATTGCCCTACGCCGTTGCGCTGGCTGCGGGCGTTATTGACACAGGACTTGTCGCTCGATTGACGGGTGAGCCGCCGAAGGCGCCGCTGACGGGTGTGCGTCTCGCCGGGCGGCGGGTTTCATTTTCAAGCGAGAAGGCGGCGCGCGATCTTGGCTGGCGGGCGAGCCCGGTCGAGCCGGCGCTCGAGGCGACGCTTCAATGGTTTCAAGACGAAGGACTGGTCGCGGCGACATGACTGAGCCAAAGCCTCCGCGTGATCAATCGCGTTTTCCAGCTATCTTTTTATGCGGCCTTCGACTTGTTTGCGATAGGCGTCGGAATAGGGCGGGCGCATCATCTTCAGGATTTCACTGCCGGTTTGTTTGTAGACCGATTTTTTGTGACTGAATTCAAGAAACCCGTCGCGTCCGTGATAGGAGCCCATGCCCGAGGGACCGACGCCGCCGAAGGGCAAGTCTTCCTGCGCCACATGAAAGATCACGTCGTTGACCGTTACGCCGCCTGAGACGGTTTGCTTCAGGATGCGATCCTGTTCCCCGGCGTCGTCACCGAAGTAATAAAGCCCGAGCGGTCGATCATGGGCGTTCACATACTCAATGACGTCCTGTGGTTCTGCGTAGGATTTGACCGGCAGGATCGGCCCGAAGATTTCATCCTGCATGACTTTCATGTCGTCGCTCGGATTGAGGACGATTGTCGGTGGGATTTTATAATGCGCCTGCTGAGAAAAGTCGTCTCCTGTCGGATTGATTTCGATCACTTCGCCGCCCTTGTCGCGCGCGTCATCAAGGTAGCCTTGCAGGCGATCATAGTGGCGCTCATTGATCACGGAAGTGTAGTCGTCATTGTCTTTCAGGCCGCTCGGAAACAGTGTCGCCACAGAGGCTTTCGCATGACCGACAAATTCATCGACCTTGTCGCTAGGGGCGAATACATAGTCCGGCGCCAGACAAATTTGCCCGGCGTTCAGCGTCTTGCCGGCCATGATTCTTGAGGCTGCTTTTTCAAAATTCGCCGTCCGCCCGAGGATGGCGGGGGATTTGCCGCCCAACTCAAGCGTCACCGGCACGAGATTGTCAGCGGCGGCGCGCATGACATGCCGGCCTATCGATGTCGCGCCCGTGAAGAGAATATGGTCGAACGCGAGCTTGGTGAACGCCGCGCCGCGTTCCGGCCCTCCGGTGAATACGGCGAGCTCGCTGTCATCAAAATTTTCCGCAATCGCCGACTGCAACAACTCGGACGTCGCTTCGGTGAATTCCGACGGTTTGATCATCGCGCGATTGCCCGCCGCGAAAACGCCTGCCAGCGGCCCGAATGTCAAATTGACGGGAAAGTTCCATGGTGAGAGCACGCCAATAACGCCCTTTGGCTGAAACTCGACGCGCGACGCACCCCCGAGGAGGTTCAGCGGAAACTCGGTCGGGCGCCTTTCGGGACGCATCCATTTGCGCAAATTGGATTTTGCGTGTTTGAGCGCGCCGATTGACGAGGCGATGTCGGTGAGCCCGCTCGCGTCCTTCGAGCGATGGCCGAAATCGGCGCACATGGCGTCCTCAAAGGCGCTGCGGCGGCGCACAAGTATATCGATCGCCCGATCAATCCGGTCGATACGCGTTTCTGCGGAAGGCGCATTGTCTTTCAATTGCGCCGCGCGTTGGCGCTCCAGCGTGTCGCGCATATCCTTGTCGAGGGGGGACTCATCGAGCGCCATGGCTGGTCTCCTTTCGCAATTGAAAATACTATTGTAAGCCTCTTTTCCACAAAATCCCACGGCGTCCGACAGTCCGGCCCGGCGCCGCCCGCTTGCCCGCCGCCTGCAGCGTGATTGCCCCGCTGGCCAGGCGCCATCGCTTGAATGAAGGAGCCCATAATGTCCGAAAACCCTCAGTTTCAGGTTCGGATGGATGACATTTCAAAGACCCGTATCGCCGACGCGGAGGCCGCGCCCCTCAAGAACGGTGAAATTCGCGTCGCCATCGATCGTTTCGCTTTCACCGCCAACAACATCACTTACGGCGTGGTCGGTCACCGGATCGGGTACTGGAAATTCTTCCCCGCCGCAGGCGCTGAGAGCGACGGCTGGGGCGTTATTCCCGTCTGGGGTTTCGCTGATGTCGTCGAGAGCAAGGCCGATGGCGTCGCCGCCGGCGAGCGTCTTTATGGATATTTCCCGACCGGTCCGTCGCTGGTGATGGAGCCCGCCAATCTGAAAGCGGTCCGGCTGGTTGACGGCGCGGCTCATCGCGCGGAATTGCCGCCGGTTTACAACGCCTATGCGCGCGTTGCGGCGCAGGCAGGCTATGACGCGGCTATGGATGACGAGCGGATGCTTTTGTATCCGCTCTATGCGACGTCGTTTTGCCTTTATGACTTTCTCCTCGACAATGACTGGTTCGGCGCTGAGCAGGTTGTCATCGTCAGCGCGTCGAGCAAGACGTCGATCGGTCTCGCCTATGCGCTTGCCGATGATAACAATGCGCCGAAACAGATCGGGCTGACCTCGCCGCGGAACAAGGACTTTGTCACCGGTCTCGGGCTATACGACGCTGTTGCGACCTATGACGCCCTGTCAGACATCGACGCGTCGAAGCCGACGGTGATTATCGATATGTCCGGCAACGGCGACGTGCTCGCCGGTCTTCATCGACATCTTGGCGATAATATGAAGTATACGTCAAATGTGGGCGTCACCCATTGGGAAGACAACGAAATGGGCGAGGGGTTTATCCGCGAGAGGAGCGCCATGTTCTTCGCGCCCGGTCATATCCAGAAGCGCACCAAGGAATGGGGTCCTGGCGTATTTGAGCAAAAAGCCTTCGATTTCTGGCGGACAGCGTCGATCAGGAGCCGCGACTGGCTGAAACTGAACCGCATAGACGGCCTTGAAGGGCTTGCCGACGTCTACGACAATGTCCGCAACGGCGCATTCAGTCCATCGGAAGGGCTGATCGTTTCGCTCTGAGGCGTGCGGGTCGCAGGAAGATCAAAGGGACGGGCATGAAGGCTGATATTGCCATCGCGGGCGGCGGGCTTGCCGGTAGCCTTATTGCGTGGCGATTGCGCGTCGCGCGGCCCGATCTATCCGTGGTCGTCATTGATAAAGCCGACAGGCTCGGCGGCAATCACACCTGGTCTTTTCATACGCCGGATTTGCCGGCCTCGATCTTTTCCTGGATCGAGCCGTTGATCGTGCATCGATGGCCGCGCCAGCAAGTGCGGTTTCCATCCTACGAGCGCGTCCTTGATACCGGCTACAATTCCATCACGTCGGAGCGGCTGCACGAAACCGTCGCGCCGCTGCTTGGCGACGGATTTGTCGCCGATGCCACGGTCGCCGCCGTATCCGCCCAGCAAGTGGCGCTGGACGACGGCCGCACGATTGAGGCGGGCGCCGTGATCGATGCGCGCGGCCAACGGCACAGCGATGCGCTGATTATTGGATTTCAGAAATTTGTCGGCCAGGTCGTGAAGCTTGAACAACCGCATGGGGTGAGCGCGCCGATCATCATGGATGCGACAATCTCCCAAACCGACGGCTACCGGTTTGTTTATGTTCTCCCGTTTACGGACGATACCTGTCTCATTGAGGATACTTATTACGCTGACGGCGACGATCTCGACAGGGACGTCATCAGGCGCGAGATCAGCGATTATTGTGCGGCGGCAGGCTGGCGGATCAGCGCCGTTGAGCGTGAAGAGCATGGCATCCTGCCGATTGCGCTGGCGGGCGATATTGATCGCCATCTGGAAAGCGCGCCCGACGGCGTCGGCGTCGCCGGGCTTGGCGCAGGGCTTTTTCATCCGTTGACGGGATACTCATTGCCGGATGCGGCGACGCTCGCCTCGCGGATTTCAGAAACGAGCGATGTTTCCGGCGCTTCTCTTTGCCGGCTGACGCGCGATTTTGCGGCGGAGAAATGGCGGGAGCGCGAGTTTTACCGAATGCTCTCGCGGATGCTCTATTATGCGGCCAAACCGGAGCGGCGCTATACGGTGCTGGAGCGGTATTATCGACTTTCCCAGCCGCTCATTGAGCGTCTATATGCCGGGAAGAACACGCCTCGCGACAAAATGCGCACGCTTGTCGGCAAGCCGCCGGTCAATATTTTTCGTGCGATGGAATGCCTTGACGAAGGGGTCTGGCGAAAGAAATGCGCGCAAGGGTTCGCTCAGCGCATGGGCGCGGCGGCATAGGCGCCGGCCTAACGGCCGCTTTTCATCGCCATCTTGATCGGACCTTCCGCCCTTCCGTGGACGAATTGATCAACCATCGGGTTGCCGCTTTCAAATATCTGATTGGAAGCGCCGCGCCAGATGATGCGGCCCTCGTGAAGCATCGCGATTTCATCGGCGATTTTCTGAGCCGACGCCATGTCGTGGGTGATCGACAGCGCAGTCGCCCCGAGCGCGCTGACGCGATCCTTGATGAGATTGTTGATCACGTCGGCGGTGATTGGATCGAGCCCCGTCGTCGGTTCGTCAAAAAAGAGGATCGACGGATCGGCGGCGATCGCGCGGGCGAGGCCGACGCGTTTTTGCATGCCGCCGGAAAGGGCGGCCGGAAAAAGCTCGCCGACTTCCGGCCCCAGTCCGACCTGCGCGAGGCAGGCGAGGGCGCGCGCCTTCGGATCAATGGATTTGTTCGCGCCCGCCCCATAGAGCAGGCGAAACGAAACATTCTCCCAGACCTTCAGGCTGTCAAATAGCGCCGCGCCCTGAAACAGCATGCCGATCTGACGCACGGGGCCGTCCCCGGCGTTCCCCGCGCCCGGCGACACGCGCGCGCCGTCTATTTCGATGGCGCCGGCGTCCGGCGCGATGAGCCCCAGAATACATTTTAGCAAAACTGACTTGCCCGACCCCGAGGCGCCGATGATGACAAGCGAACGGCCTTCTTGGATATCGAGATCAAGATCGCGCAATACCTGTTTGGCGCCGAATGATTTTCGCAATCCCGTAAGCGAGATCTTTGCATGAGTATTTGATTGCGTCGCCATCGCTCAGAAATCCACAAGGAACGACGTCATCACGTAATTCGACGCAAAGATCGCAACCGCGGAAGCGACCACAGCGGACCGCGTCGCTGCGCCGACACCCTGAGCGCCGCCCCGGCTCACATAGCCGTAATAACAGCCCATCACCGAAATCAAGAACCCGAACACTGTTGCTTTTATCAGACCGCTGACGACATCCGAGCGCGTCAGGAAGTTCTCGATATTGGCGATATAGACCGCTCCCTCAAAGTCAAGCGCATAAACAGCAGTCAGATATCCGCCGTAGATGCCGATGATGTCGGCGACCAGGACAAGAAGCGGCAACATCACCGTTGTCGCAAGAACGCGCGGAGCCACCAGATATTTGAAGGGATTGACCGCCAGTGTCGTCATCGCGTCGATCTGATCGGATACGCGCATGGCGCCAAGCTCGGCCGCCATCGCCGACGAAGATCGGCCGGCGACCATGAGCGCGGCGAAGCCTGGCCCCAGCTCGCGCACGATCGATACGCCCAGAATTTGCGGCAGGAATGTCTCGGCGTTGAAACGCGCCGAGCCGTCATAAATGTTGAGCGCCAGCGCGGCGCCGGTGAAAATCGCGGTGAGGCCGACGACGGGCAGCGAGTTGAAGCCAATGCGCAACAACATCGACGCAAAAGCGCGGCCGTAAAAGGGCGGCGTCAACGCGGCGAGCGCAGCGCGGGCGGCGAATAGCGTCATGCGTCCGATCTCGCCGAAAGCGGCGAGGGTCAGTGCGCCGACGCCCGCGAAGACGCCGAAAAATCCGCCCATGGCGTTCATTCGTTTTCCCCTCGTGTTGGCGGCGCGAGCATCGCCGGGTCGGCTGGCGCGCCCTCAAACAGGTAGCGCCGATCGATGCGCGCGCCAAGGCTCGTCAAAAGCTCATAACCGATTGTGCCGCAGGCGCGCGCCGCGGTCTCGATCGGCAGCGAAGGGCCGAACAGCTCAGCGCGGTCGCCAACCGCAACCGGCGCCGGCGCCGCCGTCACGTCAACGACGATCAGGTCCATGGAAACGATCCCAACGACCGGGCAAAGCGCGCCGCCCAGAAAAACCTGCGCCTTATTTGAGCCAGCGCGCGGGAAGCCGTCGCCATAGCCAAGCGCCAGCGTCGCGAGTTGCGCCGGCGCGTCAAAGCGCCGTGTCGCATCATAGCCGACGCTGTCGCCCGCCTTGACGGTGCGGCGCTGGATGACCGGCGCGCTTAATGTCGCGACGGGCCCAATATCGGTATGCGGATCACCAAAAGGCCCGACGCCATAAAGTCCGACGCCAAGCCGCGTCAGATCATATCCATAGTCTTTGCTGATCAGCGCCCCGCCGGTTGAGGCGAGACTTTTGCGCGCCCCCGGAAAATGGCGGGCGATTTCGTCAAAGGCGGCGTGTTGTTGAGCGAGCATCGCCGCCCCCGGCGTCGACGCGCAAGCAAAGTGGCTCATGATCAAATCGATATTGAGCCCCTTGATGGCGAGGAGCGCGTCGATGTCGGCGGGGATCAGCCCGAGCCGGTTCATGCCTGTGTCCACATGGAGGGCGGCCGGTGCGCCGGGAAAGGCCGACGCCCACAAAACGGCCTGTTCCAGCGTGTTGATCACCGGGGTCAAACGCGATGCATGATACTCCGCCAGCGCCTCTTCGCCCGGACCATTAAAAATGAAGATCTCAGCCTTCGGCGCCGCGTCAGCGAGGGCGGCGCGCAGGGTTGCGCCGGTCTCGGCGTAGGCGACAAAAAAATGCGCGCAGTTCTCTTTCAACGCGAGCGTGCGCGCAACCGGCGCCAGGCCAAGCCCATAGGCGTCGCATTTGACGACTCCCGCCGGCGCTGCGCCCGGCGTCGCCGCCGCCAATGCGCGAAAATTTGCAGCAAGCGCCGACAGATCGATGTCGATGGATGGTTTTAAACGGGACGCCATGGGGTGAAACGCTAGTGGTTTTCGCGCGGCAAGCCTACCCGCGATCCGGCGCGGTCATATTGCAATCTATCCATCGGCAAAGCCGAAGGGGGCGGCGGTGCGCCGGTAATCGTCGCCGAGCACCTGGCGGCCAATCGGCGGTTCGGCGCGGGCGGTGCACGCGGTGCGCTGACACAAGCGGCAGGTGACGCCGATCGGCGTCGGCGCGATGTCCTTGAGGGCGTCCGCGTAGATGAGCCGATGGGCGTCGCCCTGCGCGCAGCCGAGCGCGATGGCGCGTTCGATGCGGGCTGCCCCATAGGCGCCGCCGCCGGCGGTCACTGTTCGCGCGATGGAGAAAAAGCGCTCCCCGTCCGGCAATTCGATCCATTGTGTGATCAGTTTGCGCGGCGCCTTGAAGGCCTCGTGTACGGACCATAAGGGGCAGGACCCGCCGTGGCGGGCGAATGGGAAACCAGCGCCGTCAAGGCGCTTAGAGACGTTGCCGGCGGCGTCCACCCGGATAAAGAAAAATGGGACACCTTCCTGTCCCGGCTTTTGCAGCGTGGTGAGGCGGTGCGCGATTTGTTCAAAGCTCGCGCCGAACTGGCGGGCGAGCGCTTCAAGATCGTAGCGTCGCGCTTCGGCGGCTTTCACAAATGCGCGGTAAGGCATCATCAGCGCGCCCGCCGCGTAATTGGCGAGCGAACGCCGGGTTAAATTGCGAGCGTTATCCGTTTCAAAGTCGCCCTCAGCCAGAACGGCGTCCATGGCGTTTTGTAATTCGAGATAAGCCACCTGAAGACAGAGATTGAAAGTGCGGCTCGCGGCGTCGAGCGTTTCATCCAGCACGAGTTCACGCCGATGATAATCGAGCCGGCGCACGGCGCCGCTCATCACGTCGCTCGGCAGGCGGCGTACCGTTAGCCCATGGTGTTTTTCAAGATAGGCGCGCGGCCCGCCTGTTTCTTCCATGGTCCGCGCAAGACGTTCTGTCTGATCGTCAAGGGAGGGAAAGGCATTGCGGCGGGCGGTCAGAAATCGGCGGGCCTCGGCGACCGGATCGGCGGCGACCGATTGCTCCGTTCCCTGATCGGCAAGCGCAATCTGACTTTCTCGATACGCCGTGTAAACGCGCGCAAGCGCTTCAGCGACGCCCGGATAGCCCGTCGCCACGTCCTCTGATTCCATCGGCGCAAGATCGATGTCGCTAAACAAAGGGTCGCGCATGATATCGCCGAGCCGCGTCGCCAGTGCGTCCTCATCGCCGCCGCCGAGCCCGGCGAGGTCGATCTGATAGGTGGTCGCCAGGCGCAATAGCATCTCCGCCGTGATGGCCCGCTGATTGCGCTCCATCAGCGCGACGTAAGACGGTGAAATTCCGAGATCGCCCGCCATTTGCACTTGCGTCAGGCCGAGATCGCGACGCAGCCGGCGCAAGCGGGCTCCGATATAAACGGCGCGTTCTTTAGCCATCGCGGTTCCTTTGGGTTTGTAAAAATATTACAACATTACACAATTATTGCCAATAAATTGACAAGTCCACATTTTACCCCCTCCACAGCCCGCAGTAATTGCGGCACAGCGGGCTCAGCGCGCCGTCGCAGGCGCATCGCAATGCCAGAAACAGTGGAGATTCGGCGCATGACTTATGTGGAAGAAATCAATAAGGCCGCCCAGCTTATCAAGAGCTATGACGGGACCTGGGACGGGATCAGCCCGGAAGCCGTGGCGCGCATGCGCCTGCAGAACCGCTTCCAGAGCGGGCTCGATATTGCGCGCTACACAGCCCGGATCATGCGCGAAGACATGGCCGCCTATGACGCCGACCCGGCCAATTACACCCAGTCGCTGGGGTGTTGGCATGGCTTTATCGGTCAACAGAAGATGATCTCGATCAAGAAGCATTTCGGTGAGACGAAACGGCGTTATCTCTATCTCTCGGGCTGGATGGTCGCGGCGCTGCGCTCGGAATTCGGTCCGCTGCCTGACCAGTCGATGCACGAGAAGACCTCCGTTCCTGCGCTGATCGACGAGCTTTACACGTTTCTGCGCCAAGCCGACGCCCGCGAGCTTGGCATGATCTATCGCGAGATTGACGACGCACGCGCCAATGGCGACGACGCGCGCGTTCAGCAACTGATTGCCGATGTCGACAATCATCAGACCCACATTGTGCCGATTATCGCCGATATCGACGCGGGGTTTGGCAACGCCGAAGCGACCTATCTTCTCGCCAAGAAAATGATCGAGGCCGGCGCCTGCGCCCTTCAGATTGAAAATCAGGTGTCGGATGAAAAACAATGCGGCCACCAGGACGGCAAGGTGACCGTGCCGCATGAGGACTTTATCGCAAAGGTGCGCGCTTGCCGCTACGCGTTTTTGGAGCTTGGGGTCGAAGACGGCGTTGTCGTAACGCGAACCGATTCGCTCGGCGCCGGTCTCACCAAACAGATCGCCTTTTCAAGCGAGACGGGCGACCTTGGCGATCAGTACAACGCATTTCTTGATTGTGATGAAGTCAGCGCAGACGATCTCGCGCCGAGTGATGTCGTGATCAAGCGCGATGGAAAGCTCATGCGTCCAAAACGCCTGCCGTCCAATCTATTCCAGTTCCGCAAGGGCACGGGCGAAGATCGCTGCGTTCTCGATTGCATCACGTCGCTGCAGAACGGCGCCGATCTCTTGTGGATCGAAACCGAAAAGCCGCATGTCGAACAAATCGCAGGGATGGTCGATCGCATTCGCGAGGTGATCCCGAACGCGAAACTCGTCTACAATAATTCACCGTCCTTCAACTGGACGCTCAATTTCCGTCAACAGGTGTTTGACGCCTGGAAAGAGGCGGGAAAGAATGTCTTGTCCTACGACCGCGATAATCTGATGAGCGTTGAGTATGACGATACAGAGCTTGCGCAAGAAGCGGACGAGAAAATCAGAACCTTCCAGCGTGATGGGGCGAAACGCGCCGGGATTTTCCATCACCTGATCACGCTGCC
>JBCBBT010000035.1:0-34973 GCA_038531315.1 Pseudomonadota bacterium | reverse complement strand
TGCATGGGATCGCCATTCAATCGCGATCACGCTTGGGGGCGCCGCGGCTAATTTCGCTGCGGCGGCAATCTGCATTGTCATTGGATTGGCGCAGTATCCCGGCAATATGGACGTGTTCGTGACACTGCTCGGATTTGCGGCAGTTTCTATCGTGTTCGGGGCGGCGAACCTCATCCCGTTCAAAACATCCGATGGCGTCCCAAGTGACGGCGCGGCGTTGATTGCGACTTTGGCGGGCGCGAAAATAACAAAGGAAGAAAAATTGCTGCAACGTGCTGCTGCAAATTTATGTGATGGCGTATCGCCAGACGAATGGGATAAAGAGACTATTCGCTATCTTATCAATGCGCCGGAAGAGAATCGCAAAACGACCGATCCCATTTTAGCGGCCTATTACCTCAGCGATGGAAATCTTGAGGCGGCGAGAACGGTCGTTCGCAACCTATTGCCTGAACGCGCACGGGACGATCCGGATATAGTTTGCTGTTATGCTTTTCTGGTCGCAATTTTGGACCGCGACAGCGAGGCCGCTCGTGCACTCATGGAGCCGCTGCCGGACAAAGAGTCCATCAGAGCTTTCGAATACTGGCGCGCGCGCGTCGTGATATTGTGGTTGGACGGCGATCAAGCGGGCGTCAATGAAGCGCTATTCTGGTTGACTTTCAGGGAAAGGACTGGTGCGGATATTTGGACAAAGCACGACAGGCTTATGTTTGAGACGATTGGAAACGGTGCGGCGGACCTGCCGAAATCTTTCGGGCGGCCTGTTGAACGCGAACAAATCTCAGAGGTTTACGCTGCGCCGGACAGGTCCAAGGCGGCGACGCCGTGGATTTAACAGTAGCGCCGTCTAGTGTTTTGCCGCTCTGACGTCATCGATGGCTTTTTCGATCAGCGCCGATTGCGCGCCCTGATCGACGCGGTCGCGGATGATGCCGCGTGCGGTTTCAATCGCGAGGTCAGCCGTTTGCTGACGGATTTCTGACAGCGCCTGCGCTTCCGCGCGAGCAATCTTGTCTTCCGCCGCTTTGGCGCGGCGGGCGATTTGGTCGTTGATTTTTTCGCGGCTTTCGTCGGCCATGCGGCCAGCGTCTTTTTTCGCCTGTTCGATGATGGCTTGCGCTTCTTCTTCGACTTCGCGCTGACGGCGTTGATACTGTGCGAGCAATTCCTGAGCCTCTTCGCGCAGGCGCCGGGCGTCATCGAGATCATCGGCGATTTTTTGCGCGCGTTCGTCCAGTGACTTGCCGACGGTTTTGTGAACGCCGATCCGGAACAACATCGCAACAACAACGACAAACCCGAGCGAAACCCAAAGCGCCGTGTCTTGCCACCAGGCGGTCGCCTGCGTCTCATCGGCGGCGAGCGCGACGGGCGCCGTCATCGCGGAGATAAAAAAGGCGCTTGCGGCAATGGTCACGGGACGTTGGATTTTGATCATGGTGCGTTCAATTTCATTCATGGTCTTAAAGAGCATCCGGGCGGCGTCTATAAAGCAGCGTCTATGCGACTTCTGTGCTGCGTCAGGCTTGCGGCATCGCCGCGGCAATTGCGTCTTCGGTCGGGCGCTCATCAATTAAGGCCTCAACGACGGCGCGCGTTGTCTCTTTGGCGGCGTCGCGCACTTTTGCGGTCGCCTGGCTTTTCATCTCCGCGATGCGCCCCTCAGCAGACGCAATATCGGCTTCTGCTTTGGCGTCCGCATCAGCCTGCATCTCCGCGATTTCACTGTCGAGCTTTTCGCGTGTTTCCGCCGCGATGGACTGCGCCTTTGCTTTTGCGTCAGCGAGGTCCTGATTATATTTTTTCTCGGCGTCTTCAGCTTTGCGCTTGAACTCCGCCGCCGTGTCGAGATCGTCGGCAATCCGGTCGCGGCGCTCCTCGATCATGCCGCCGACTTTCGGCAATACGAAGGTCGACAGGATCCAGTAAAGAAGACCGAACATGATCACGAGCCAGAAAATCTGGCTTGGAAAAGAAGACGCGTCGAATTGCGGCAAGCCGCCGCTCTTGGCTTCTTCCGCTTTGCCGGCTGTTTCAGCGGCGGCGGCGGCAAGGGAGACGAGATAGGCGGTCATGACGGTCACCAATCGGCAGTTCTAAAAAAAAGCTGTCAGGGCTGGCCGGGCCGCGCCCTGATCAGAAACAAAAGCGTGAGGGCGCAAACAACAACGCGCCGCTCGCCGCTAGGAGTTCAGAATGATCAGCGCGATAACGAAGCCGAGAAGACCGGTGAATTCCGTCAGCGCGAAGGCGATAAACATTGTCGTCCGGTTTGCGGCGGCGGCGGACGGGTTGCGGAAAGCGCCCGACAGGAAGTTCCCAAAAATCATCCCGAGGCCAATACCGGCGCCTGCCAGCGGCAGAGCGGCAATACCGGCGCCGATCGTGCGTGCTGCTTCTACTTCCATTGTTCTAAACTCCTAGTTTTGTCGTGAGCCTGTTGTCCCGTATGCGCGACTTGGCCCTTCGAGCCGCGCGGGAAAGTTTCAATCAGTGATCGTCTGCGTGCTCGGCGTCTCCGAGATAGATGCAGGTGAGGATGGCGAAGATGTAGGCCTGAAGAAATCCAACGAGAACCTCAAGCAGCGTCACCGCGATAATGCCCAGAAAAGGCACGATTGAAATCGCCTTCATGGCCGCGCCGGCGCCGAGAAGCGAGACAACGAACCCGGCGAAAACTTTCAGGATGACGTGCCCCGCCGTCATGTTGGCGAACAGACGAATGGCGAGGCTGACCGGACGCGACAGGAACGCGATAAACTCGATCACGATCATCAACGGCGCGAGCCAGAGCGGCGTGCCGGAAGGCAGCAGAATTTTGAAGAACTTCAATCCGTTCTTGTAAAACCCGTACGCAATGACGATCGCAATCGTCAAAAGCGCCAGGGAAAAGGTGACAATGATATGGCTCGTTGTCGTGAAGGTGTGAAATTCATGCGGCGCGCCAGGAATTGACGGCAACAAGCCAAGCCAGTTCGAAAACAGAATGAAAATGAACAGCGTAAAGACAAACGGGAAAAACTTCATGCCGTTCGGGCCAATCGATTCGCGCACCATGTCGGCGACAAATTCATAAGTGAGTTCTGCAATCGACTGCAGCCGGCCCGGTATGAGCGCGTTGGAGCGGGTCGCCATGAACGCAACCGCTGTGATCAGCGCCACTGTGATCGCCATCCACAAAGATGAGTTCGTGAAGGCGAGCAGATTGCTCCCCGCGGGTAGTTGCACGATTGGCTGAATTTCAAACTGCTCCATCGGATCGGCAGCGAGAAAATCAAAAAATCCCATCTTGAGCCTGCATCATTCAAGGCGCGGCGCGCCGGTTAGTCTTCAAGGTCGCCGCCGTGATCAGGCGGCGGTGTGGCGTCCGATTCGTCCGACGTCGTCTGATCCATCGCTTCCATGGTGCGATAAACCGTCAAGACGCCGGCGGCGAAACCCAATCCCAGACCGGCAATCGTCGCCCATGGCGTCCAGCCGAACCAAGAATCAAGCCCCCAACCGGCGCCGACGCCCACCAGAACAGCCGCGATCAGCTCCGAGGCCAGTCGCAATCCCTTGCCCATTTCAACACCGTCGCCCTGTGCGGGCCGGGCGCTTTTTGTGTCGCCATGTCCGCGATCGACGTCCTGACGGCCGCGCATGGCGTCAAGCCGTTTCGAGAACTCGTCGAGCGAGGGCGGTTCTTGGCTCACACTGTGGCTCAGGAAGACGCTTGAAAAACGCGCCGGAATACCTCTGGTGGGAAGGCGAAAAGCATAAGCTCACGCCGGTTGAATCGCCGGGAACTTAACGGCGCCGCATCGCAGCGTCAAGCAACGTCGATGCTCTATTAAGGCGCTGATATTAAATGATTTTTGTTGCCGCGGCGAGGCGTCGCGGGGGTGCGTTATTCAAAAGCGGAGTTGCAGCGTCATTGCAAGACGGCGGCGCGCTCCGCCGGGCGATTTTTCTACTGGCACCGGTAAAGAGCGCCGATCGCCATCGAGGAGCTGAAGACGGCGATAATGAAGAATGCTGCGAGGAGGATCGTTTCCATTGTCTTTATTCCTTGTGCGGCGGCCGTTACTTGGGGATCGGCCTTTTGTTTGGTTTGCAACTCACTGGAAAAACAATAACCGCGCGGGCCCACGAAAAATGTGTTTCCCGTCACAGATCGGCGGCGATATCTTAAGAAAATCGATAAAATTGTCGCGATTGCGCGAGACGCCTGCTTCGCTGTGATCTTAAGCTATTGTTTTTGCTAGGAAATACTGGCTTGGTCGCACGGTGGTTTCACCGTTTTCCCCGGAATGATCGCCGGCTGTTAACCGTGATGAAGCCAGCGCATGCCGCATTTTCGCTGGATGCGGCTCCGATTAATGCAGCGCTTGTGCATCGAGGGCGTCTTTAAGGTTGCGCCGGAGCGGCGGCGAGTTTCCCGCTGTTTCAGTCGTCAATTATGCAGGTTTGCGACTGTGAAGACGGGCGGCGCAAATGAAACGTGTGTTCTGATAAACGCCTGAAAAATCCTGGCTAAAATCGAAGGCGGGCGACGATCGTCGGCGTTCTTTTTTTCCGCGCCGAGCGATCGCCGTTCCTTACCGATAGAGGCTGCCGATGGCCATTGAGGCGCTGAGCACGGCAATGATGAAAAAGGTGATGATGATAATCGTTTCCATGTTTCTCTCTCCCAAATCCGCCAAGTGGGGGGCGGTGTCTCTCTCCAACAATGTCTAGATAGCGCCGCCGCGCCGGTTCGGTTGTGTCCTGCGTCACAGTGCGGGTCAGCTTGGTAAACTTTTTCTTAATTCCGTTTGTTTTCAGCGGGTTGTCCGCATCGAATTATTTCGCTTCAGAGCAAATCGGGCGCCAATTGGGCGCCCGGAGCGCCGCCGCCGCCGCGCGCCTTTGCTTCGGCGCCGGTTTGACGCAAAAACGCCCGGCTTTGCGGCCGGGCGTTGTCTGCAAACGGCGCTGGCGGGCGGCTAGTCGCCGGCGCCGCCATCGGATGCGTCGCCCGGAACCGGAAAGCCGCGGTCGCGCATCAACGGCGCGATATCGGCGTCGCGCCCCCGGAAGGCGCGATAAGCGTCAGCCGGGTCGACCGCGTTGCGCGGCGCAAACAGATGGGTGACGAGTTTGGCGGCGACATTCTGGTCGTAAAAACCGCCGGGCGCTTCGGCGAAGGCCTCCGCCGCATCCGAGGTCAAAACGTCCGCCCACATATAACCGTAATACCCCGCCGAATACCCTTCGCCTGAGAAGATATGACCAAAGTGCGGGGACCGGTGGCGCATCACCAATTCATCGGGCATGCCGAGTTGGGTCAGCGTTTGCTTTTCGAACGCATCCGGATCAATACCGGCCGGGTCGCTCGTATGATACCGCATGTCCACAAGCGCTGAAGCGAGATACTCAGTGGTCGCAAAGCCTTGATTGAATGTGGCGGCGTTTTTGATCTTTTGCACGAGGGCGTCCGGGATCGGCTCGCCGGTTTCGTGATGAACGAGATATTTATCGATGACGGCGTCCGTCGACAGCCAGCGTTCCAGAAGCTGCGACTGAAATTCGGTGTAGTCGCGCACGCCGCCATTCAGCGTCGGGTAGGCGACGTTTGAGGCCAGCGAGTGCAGCGCGTGACCAAACTCGTGGAAATATGTCTCCGCATCGTCCCACGATATCAGGACCGGCTCGCCTTCTGCGCCTTCTATGAAGTTTGAATTGTTCGATGACAGAACGGTTTTCTTGCCGTTGAATGTCTCATGGCTGCGATAGGATGTCGCCCACGCGCCTGAGCGTTTGCCCTTTCGGGCGAAGGGGTCAAGATACCACAGTCCGATGTGATCGCCGGAGGTTTTGTCGGTCACTTCCCAGACATTGACGTCTTCGTGAAAGACCGGCACCGAGCCTTCCGGAACAGGGGCAAACGAAAAGTTGAAGAGCTCGCCTGCGACGTAGAACATCGCCTCACGCAATTTATCGAGCTGCAGATATTGCTTAACTTCATCGGAATCGAGATCGTACGTCGCTTTGCGGACTTTCTCCGCATAGTAACGATAATCCCAGGGTTCGATTGTGATGTTCGCCCCTTCGGCGTCGGCCACGGCTTGCATGGCGGCGACTTCTTCCTTGACCCGCGCGACAGCGGCCGGCCAGACGGCCTCCATAAGTTCAATCGCGCGCTCCGGCGATTTCGCCATCCGGTTTTCAAGCCGCCACTGGGCGTAGTTGTCATAGCCGAGCAAGCCCACGCGCTCGTGCCGCAGGTTCAAGATTTCCGCAATGATTGCATTGTTGTCGTAATCATCGCCGTTATCGCCGCGATTGTAATAGGTCCGCCAGACTTTCTCGCGCAGCGCGCGTTCGTCGGAATAGGTCAGGAACGGATCCATTGATGAGCGCGTGTTGGTGACGGCGTATTTGCCGTCTTCGCCGCGCTCCTTTGCGGCCGCCGCTGCCGCGTCGACAAATGACTGCGGTAAGCCGCCCAGCTGATCCGCATTCAAGAACGTCACATAAAATTCTTCGTCACGCAGAACATTATTTGAAAATTTGGTGTGCAGTTCCGCGAGCCGCTGATTGATCGCCGCGTAGCGCTCCTTGGCATCGCCTTCGAGCGTCGCGCCGTTGCGGGCGAATTGATCGTAAGTCAACAGGACCAGACGTTGCTGATCGGGGCGCATATCCTTGATCGCGTCGCTTTCATAGACAGCACGGACTTTGGCAAAGAGGGCGTCGTTCTGTGTGATTTTGGATTGAAACGCGGATAGCTTCGGCGCCATCTCCTGCTGGATGGCGCGAAATTCCGGCGAGGATTTATTGGCGCTCCAAATCCCCCAATACGTAAAGACGCGGCCGAGATCTTCTCCGGATTTTTCAAGCGCCAGGACGACGTTTTCAAATGTCGGCGGCTCGGGATTGTCGATGATGGCGTTAATTTCCGAAAGCGTCCGCTCCATGCCGATCTCGAGCGCCGGCTTCAGGGCGTCGAGGGACATGTCGTCAAAAGCGGGGACCCCGCTGTAAGGGCCTGTCCATTCGGCGAGAAGAACGTTGTCGCTCGCCTCGCCGTCGTCCGCTGCGGCGGCGTCGGTTTTTTCGCTCACAGGATCGCTGTTTTTTGTATCGGCGGTATCGCCGGCGGTGGTCGCGTTATCGGCGCAGGCGCCGAGGGCGATCGAACTGACGGCGGCGAGAAACAGGTTGCGCATGGGCTGGCCCCTTCATAGGTTCACGAACCGCGCGCAATGCGCAACGCTCCGCTCTTTGATTGTTGTCGTGCGCCGCAGTTTCCGGCGCGTCGCCGTGCAAATGACCAGACGCACGCCCGGCCCGCAAGGGTTGGGAGGAAAAACGCGAAATTGACTGCGCCGGGCCGTTTGAATTTTGCGGCGAGTGGAAGAAAACCGCCGAGCGCGCAGCAATTCGGGCGCACCAGACACAATCCAGGCGCACCGGACCCGGGCACCAGACAGAGGAGGCTCCTTTATGACCGTTTACAACGATATTCTGGGCACCATCGGCCGCACGCCGGTGGTCAGGATCAATCGGCTCGCGCCGGACGGCGTGACGATGTTTGTAAAATGCGAGGCGTTTAATCCTCTCAGCTCGGTGAAAGATCGCCTGGCGCTCGGCGTCATCGAGGCGGCGGAACAATCGGGCGCCTTGAAGCCGGGCCAGACCGTTGTCGAGGCAACGAGCGGCAACACAGGCATCGGCCTCGCCATGGTCTGCGCCGCGAAGGGTTATCCGCTTGTGATCACGATGGCGGAAAGTTTTTCTGTCGAGCGACGCCGCTTGATGCGTTTTCTCGGCGCGAAAGTCGTTCTGACGCCCGCGGCCGAAAAAGGCACGGGCATGATCAATAAAGCGAAAGAACTGGCCGAGGCAAATGGCTGGTTCATGACGCGTCAGTTTGAAAACGCCGCGAACCCCGACATTCACGCGAAGACCACCGCGCGAGAAATCCTGGAAGATTTCGACGGTGAGAAACTCGATTTCTGGGTTACCGGCTGGGGGACGGGCGGCACGCTCTCCGGCGTCAGCCGCGTCCTGTCGCGCGAGCGTCCCGAAATCAAAATCGTCGTCTCCGAGCCTCAGGAGGCTGCGCTTTTCTCAGACGGATCGGAACAACAGCGCAATCCGGACGGCTCGCCCGCGGCGACCCATCCCGCATGGAGCCCGCATCCAATTCAGGGATGGACGCCGGACTTCATCCCGCAAGTCGCCGAAGAAGGTCGCAAGTCATCTTCCGTACACCAAGTGATGACGGTTTCCGGTCAGGACGGCATGCGATGGTCGCGCGAGCTGGCCGCAAAGGAAGGCATTTTCACCGGAACGTCCGGTGGCTCGACCTTTGCGACGGCGATGGATGTGGCGCGCAGCGCCGCGCCCGGCTCGGTAATTTTGTGCATGTTGCCCGACACTGGCGAGCGCTATTTATCGACGCCGTTATTCGCCGATGTTGGCGCTGAAATGAACGAAGACGAAATGGCGCTTTCGAAATCGACGCCGGGTTATCAGCTGTAGGCGGCGCCGGCTGTTTCTGGTGGGCTCTTCGAGGGCGTATGGCGACGGCATATTGCGGCGGCGTGACCCATCGGCCGGGGCGCGGCGCAAGCGGCGCGGCGATCATTTTGACGCGCCATGCCGGCGGGCGCGGTGCTTTGCGCCATCGGTTCGGCTTGACAGTGACGTGTATTACTGTGCTAATACGCTGCGGGCGGGATTCTTGGATGGCGCATAGCCGTAGCAGTGATGAAAAACCGACATGGAAACAGAGACTTATACCCCTCCCGCCAGTATTTTAGAGACCGCCGACGAGGCGCCTCAGGCTCTTGTCGCAACCGGCGACATCGATGATCAACGCGATGAAGCGGGTCTTTTCACCGCCTTCGCGGCGCTCGCCGACGCCGGGGAGGCCGGGCGGTTTCTACGCGATATCGCGACGCCTTCGGAGATCAAATCTTTTGAGGAGCGCTGGCGCATCGCGCGGCTTCTGGACGAAGGGGCGCTTTCCTATCGCGCGATCGCCAAACGCACCGGCGCATCGACGACGACCGTGGCGCGCGTCGCCCGCTTTTTGAAAGAAGAAAGCAATAACGGTTATCGGGTGATGATAGACCGCCTGCGGAACAAATAACTCGGGAAAATTTTGTGGCAGAACAGCGTTTGCGTATCGCCATTCAGAAATCGGGGCGATTGTCTGATGGCAGCTTCGATCTATTGAAAAGTTGCGGCCTTACTGTCTCGCGCGGACGCGATAAGCTCTATGCGCGTGTGCAGGAATTGCCGATCGACGTTTTGTTGTTGCGCGATGATGATATCCCGGCCTTTGTCGCGGACGGCGCTTGCGATATCGGAATTGTCGGCGAAAACGTATCGGAAGAAGAACGGCTGACGACATCGCGGGGCAATATGGCGCAAACGGTCATGTCCCTCGGCTTTTCGCGATGCCGGCTGATGCTCGCCGCACCGAAAGAGTGGGGCGCGCCGTCGCTCGGCGCGTTTGCGGGCAAACGCATTGCGACGTCTTATCCCGGCCTCACGCGCGCCTTTCTGGAGCGCGAAGGCGTTGAGGCGACGCCTGTGATGATGAAAGGGTCTGTCGAGGTTGCGCCGCGGCTGAGGATCGCTGACGCGGTCTGCGACATCGTTTCAACCGGCGGCACGCTGGATGCGAACGGCCTCGCGCCGGCGGCGACCGTGTTTGACAGCCAGGCGGTGTTAATCCGTCACCGGGATGTGTTCTCCGAAGACATTCAGGAAGTGTACGATTCCCTCCTGAAACGCATCCGCGGCGTGCTCGCCTCGCGCGAGGCGAAATACGTGATGATGAACGCGCCGCGCGACGCCGTCGCCGCAATTACCGAGGTCCTGCCCGGCGCCGATGCGCCTACCATCCTCGAGCTCGCCGGCGACAGCGAAAAAGTCGCAATCCACGCCGTCTGTACCGAGAGTGTTTTCTGGACGACGCTTGAAAAGCTCAAAAGTCTCGGGGCCAGCGCGATCCTGGTGTTGCCGATCGAAAAAATGATGGCCTAACTTTCAAGGCGCGCGGTCCCGGCGGGCGGGATCGGATGCGCCGCGCCGTCGATGGCGACCGGCTCAGGGCCGTAATTGAATGCATGACGCACCGATCCCCGTCGCCGCGTTCTGACGTCGCGCGGAAGTTTTGTCACTTCGAGCGCCGCCCGCGCGCTCGCCGCCTCGAAAACCGCCATTAGAAAATCCTGATCGGGAACGCTTGTCAGGAGTGAAACAGAACCGCTCCTGAAGAGAACCCCTGCGCCGTCGCGTGTCGCCGCCTCCGGGGTCAACTTGGTTTCGACATGGTCAAGCCAGACGCCGCAGGTGACTTGCTGGTTCGCAAAATCGACGCTCTCCCGGTGGGTCGGCGGAAAGCTCTCTGAATGCGTGACCTTCAGATCGATCAGCGACTGCAAGGCGCCGGGCGCAAGCGTTTGCGGCACTTGCACCGACGCCGTCTTTGATCCGGACCGCGGTCCGAGAATGATTTCGCAATCAGCGGCGGCCAGCGCGGCCATCGCAGCTTCGCTCACAAATGGCAGAGAGGGGGCGACAACAAGTTTGTACTCAGACAGTTTGCGTCCGGGCGGCGCGATATCGATATCAAAGCCAAGCCGGCGCAGGGCGCCATACCATTCAAGAACGATTTTTACATAGTCCCACGCGGCGCCCTGCGGCTGAATTTCAAAAAGCCATTGCGCTTCATAATCGAATATCAGCGCAACGGGCGCATTCGTTTTCGCAGCGCCGCCCGGCAAGGCGTTGGCGGCGTCGCGCGCCTCTTCGTGGCCGGGCGCAGGTGCGCCGTCGCGGCGTAATAGCCCTGCATGCATTTGTTCCTGTGCGAACGGCGCCTGTCGCCAGCGGAAATAGCTCACAAAAGCGGCGCCGTGGGCGAACGCCTCTTCGGTCCATAGTCGGACCATGCCGGGCGCCGGCGCCGGATTGTGGCGCGCCCAGTTTACCGGCCCGGGTTGTTGTTCCATTACCGCTGAGGCCCTGGAGCACGCCCGGTAAAGATCGTGGTGAAAAGCCGCGAAATCCGGGTGGCCGTTGCGCAGATAGCGTTGGCGGTCGTCGTCGTCATAGGGACCGATGTCGAGAAAGCCGAGTGGATAGCTGTCCCAGCTGGCGATATCGATATCCGCGCCCATGGCGAAGTGATCGAACTCATGGAAAAAGCCCATAAAGTTGTGGATGATCTCGCGGTCTGGAGACAAGCGTCTTAAGATATCCGCTTGCAGACGATTATATGAGAGCGCCTGGTTGGAAGAGAATCTGTAAAAATCCATGACATGGGATGGGTTCGGCTCCGTCACCGTCAAATTCGGCAGATCGACTTCGCGAAATGAGCGATAGCGCTGGCTCCAGAAGGCGCCGCCCCACGCCGCGTTCAGCGTTTCGATGCTTTGATATCGGTCTTCGAGCCAGACGCGAAACGCCGCTTCAGCCCCGGCGGACCAGCTCCTGATAGTCTCATGGCAGCCATATTCGTTGTCTGTCTGCCACGCCACAACCGTATCATGTGCGCCAAACCGCGCGGCCATCGCTTCAACAATCCGCGCCGTCTCGATGCGATACCGCTCCGATGAAAAACAATAATGGCGCCGCGAGCCGAACCGCCGCGCGCGCCCGTCGCGATCTCGCGCAAGAATGTCCGGATACGCATCGACCAGCCATTTCGGCGGCGTCGCTGTCGGGGTGCCGAGAATGATCTTGAGCCCGGCGTGTGACAGCGTTTCAACGGCCCGCGTCAGCCAGTCCCATTCATAGCGACCCGGATCGGGCTCAATCTCGCTCCATGCAAACTCGCCGATGCGCACAAGGCTAAGACCCAAATCGACCATAGCGCGGGCGTCTTCGGCCCACTGTTTTTCGGGCCAGTGTTCCGGGTAATAACAAACCCCAAGGCGCGGCTGATCGCTTAAGGACATAGGGCGTTCGTTTCGATGACTGCTCTGATTAGAATGATCGCGCCGATAGTTTGCACAAATCCGACAAGACTTGTAAGGCCGGCGCAAACGACAATGGAGAAATTGTTGATCCGCCTTGTTCCCGACGGATGCGACTTGCGCCTTGGTTTTGGATGTTCGGGCCCGCTCGGCAAGGGCTGGTTTTCCGAAGCCAAAACGGCGCATCTTGTCCGGGCGGCGCTCGAAGGCGGAGTCGCGCATTTCGACACCGCCGGATTTTACGGCGAGGCTGAAGCGCGCCTTGGCGCCATCCTCGGCGAAACCCCGTCATCTGAGGTCTTCATCAGCACCAAGACAGGCACGAAAGTCGCCGGCGGCGGGCTGATCAAGGATTTTTCCGAAAGCGCCATGCGCGCCGACGTCGAAGCGAGCCTTCGCCGGTTGGGCCGCGAACGGCTTGATCTTGTCTATCTGCACGGACCCGATGACGACCAACTCGCCGAGAGCGAAGCGCTTCTTGTCCGCCTGAAAGAAGAGGGCAAAATCAGGTTCGCCGGCGTCTGCGGCGACGGCGCGGGGCTTTCCGCGGCGGTTGCGGCGCCGTTTATCGATGTTGTGATGGGCGCCTATAATCTTCTGCGCCGGTCCCATGCGCCGATTTTCGCTGAGGCCAAGCGCTGCGGCAAAGCGGTCGTCGCCATTGAACCGCTGGCGCAGGGTCTTTACCGCAACGCGCTTTTTGCGCCGACATCGCTCGCCGACGTTTGGGGGCTCGCGCGCGCGCTGACACGCAATCGCGGCCGGCTCGCCGAAGCCCGCAAGGCGCGCGCGGCGCTGGATATTCCCGGCTGGAGCCTCGGCGGCGCGGCGCTCGCCTTTAGTCTGAGCAATCCCGACATCGATATCGCGGTCACAACAACGACCAAAACCGAGCACCTCGCAGAGAGCCTCGAGGCTGCGCGCAAGGCCCTGCCGGAAGCGGCGCTGAAGCGGCTGCGCGGCCTCGCGCCGGGCGGCATTGATCCCCGGCGCGCCTAAAATGCGCCATTCCGGCGGCGTTGGCGCCTTGACGCCCCGCCGGGCGGCGCCTAGCTAACCGACAGGCTGATAAAGGATGGCGATCAATGTCCGACGACGCGGTGCATGCGCAGATTAAGGAAAAAATCGACGCAAATGATGTGATGCTTTTCATGAAGGGCACGCCTCAGTTTCCACAATGCGGGTTTTCCTCTGCGGTTGTGCAAATTCTTGACTATCTCGGCGTCGATTTCGGCGCTGAAAATGTCCTTGCATCTGACGAGTTGCGTCACGGCATCAAGACCTATTCAGAGTGGCCGACCATTCCGCAGCTTTACGTCAAGGGCGAGTTCGTCGGCGGCTGCGACATCGTCAAGGAAATGTTTGAACAGGGCGAGCTGCGGCCGTTTCTGGAAGAAAAAGGCGTCAAGCTGGCGGCGTAACCGCCTCTCAAAGCAGCGCCTCCAGCGTCTCGAGAATGTCGGCCTCTGCGGCCGGCTTGTCCCACCGGATACGATTGATCCGCGGAAAGCGCATCGCGACGCCGGATTTGTGCCGGCTTGACCGGTTCAGGCCTTCAAACGCCACCTCCAGCACCAGACCTTCGTCTTCGCTCGCGCGCACCTGGCGCACCGGCCCAAATCGGTCCGTCGTATTATCGCGCACGAAGCGGTCGAGCCTCTGCAACTCCGCGTCGGTAAAGCCCGAATAGGCCTTCCCGACCGGCACCAGAACGCGGGCGCCGTCCTGTTCGCGCCAGACGCCGAAGGTGTAGTCGGAATAAAATGATGAGCGCTTTCCGTGGCCGCGCTGCGCATACATCATGACCGCGTCGATAATGTAGGGCTCGCGTTTCCATTTCCACCATTCGCCTTTCGGTCGTCCCGGCACATAGGCGGCTGTCTTTCGCTTCAACATCAACCCTTCAATCGCATCCATCGGCGGGCGCGCCCTCAAGCGCGAAAGCTCTTCGGCGTCGGCGAACCCCACCATCGGCGACAGATCAATGCGTTCGGGGTTTGCCTCTTCAAACCAGCGCTCCAGCCGGCGCCGGCGCTCCAGGAAACCGAGCGCGCGCAAATCCTCGCCGTCGCGCCAGAGCAGGTCATAGGCGCGAATGAAGGCAGGGTTGGTCTCCAGGAGTTTCTTGGAAACTGTTTTCCGATTGAGCCGTTTTTGAAGTTCAGAAAATGGCGCCACCGAATAGGGGCCGGCTTTGGGATCATAGACAAGCAACTCGCCGTCGATAGCCGCGCCAGACGGCAACCCGCCAAGGACGTCGGGAAACGCTTTTGAGATATCGTCGCCAGTGCGGCTGTAAAGACGCTGGATGACGCCGTCCGCTGTCGCCTCGCCCACCGCCTGAACGCGGATGCCGTCCCATTTCCATTCGGCGGCAAAGTCCTCTGGTGCGATCGCGCCAAGGTCTTTTTCTTCGTCAATCGGATGCGCAAGCATCACCGGCCTGAACGGCGCCGCCATCGCGCTTTCGGGTTTGTCGCCCACGCCTTCGAGCCAGGCAAAAAGATCTTCATAGGGAATAGTAAGGCCATGCCATAATTCTTCGATCTCATTGACGGGCTTGTCGCCGTAGAGCGCGAGCGCCTGCTTGGCGAGGCGGGACGAGACCCCGATGCGAAGCCCGCCGGTGACCAGCTTGATCAGCGCCCATCGGCCCGATGCATCAAGAACGTCGAGCCAGCCTTCGACGAGCGCCTGCGCCTCGGCCCGCGTCGCCGTCTGCAGCGCGTCAACAACTTCGCCCAGGGCTGGAATGGCGTTTGCGCCGGGACGTTCGGGCCATGCCAGCGAAATCGTCTCAGCGAGGTCGCCGACATAGTCATAAGATAAGTCAAACAGGACCGGGTCCATTCGTTCATGGATCATGGCGCGCAGCATCGCCGGTTTGATGCTTTTGATTTCAAGGTCCCGGGTGATCGCGGCGACGGCGACGCCGCGATCTGGGTCCGCGGTTTCGGCGAAGTATTCCGTAAGCAATGCAAGTTTTCCATTGCGTTGCGGGGTCAGGATCAATCGGTCGAGGAGGGCGGCGAAGCGGCGCATGGCGCTGTTGTAGGGCGCCGGGGACGTGAAATCGATCCGGCGATCGGCGCTCTTGCGTTTTCAGATCAGAACTGGCGCGCGCCTGCGAGCGGGGTGCGCGCTTCAGTCAGCGGTTTTGGAGAGGCGACCTCGCGAATACGGCGCTGTTTCTTCATAGCCCCCGCCGCGCCAAGAAATCCGAGGATAAAGAGCGCCCAGGCGTCAGGCTCGGGGCTCGCGGCGACGGCGAAATTAACGCCGCCGCCGGGCGCAACGCCCAATGACGTGATCCCGCCCGGCCCTGCGATATAAGTCCCCGTGAGCCCGGTCGCGCTGTCGATTGCGATGTTGAATGCAAAATTCTCAGGATCGATGCCGCTGATGACGCCGCCATCGGTGCAGCAGTTGAAGAATCTGAAATTGAATTGCGCTGTGCCCGGCGAGGTAATCGAAAACTCGCTCGGATTGTCATCAGCGCGGGTGACGACGGCGGCGGCCGGCAAGCCGGTGATTGATCCGCGCAACGTGCCGCGCGTGCCGTCATTAACGGAATCGACCGTCAGTCCCAGCGAGACGATATCGGTCGTCGTGTCGCGGTGAAAAAAGAATGTTAATCCGTCCGTCGGCACCGAAAAGGGCGGCGTGTTGTTGGCGCCGTAGAACGCGGCGGCCGTCTCAGCGGTTTCGAAAAACGGGATCGCGCCCGCGCCGTCGCCTGAAAAGACCGCGCTCGCCGCGCGCGCCGGCGATGCGGCCAGCACAAGCGACATCGACGCGCTCAGCACCGCCAGGCTTAAAATCCGGCCGATGCGCCCCGACGCTGTTCGACGGAGACCGATGGTCATGTCTTTAAGCACCCTTACAATACTTGATGCTCAAGATGCGGGGCGCGTTTTTCGATTTCTTTAAGAGTCTTGGTTAACGCGTATCGGCGCCAGTCCGGCGGTCGGCGCGCGCTTAACGTAAAATTGAGCGCCGCGGGGCTAGTCTTTTCCGACACGATAACAAGGGTCCCGTCGCATTGGCGCACATGGTCTCATTATTCCTGGGCCGCCTCGCTCCTGCTGCTTTCGCAGCGGGGGTTGCGCATCTGATTTATCAAATTGCGAAGCATTGGGACGTCGTCACCATTGACTTTCGCTTCTTCTGGCTCGCCGGCGCTCTGTGGGGCGAGGGCGCGAGCCCTTATGATCCAGCTTACGCCGCGCTCGCCCTTGAGCAATTCGGTCTGCAAGCAGGAGCCTACTGGTACTATCCGCCGAACTGGGCGCCCCTGACCATGATGTACGCGCTCGCGGACCCGCTGACGGGATCGCGCATGCTGTCAATTGCGAATGCGGCGCTGTTGTTGTGGGCGAGTTCTCTGAATGTGCGCGCTTTCAGGATTTTTGGAGAAAATTTCGGCAGCGAGCCAGCAACGCCAATCTATGCCGCGGTCAGTAAGCTGACGGATAGGCAGATTTTTTTCCTCCACGCCGGGTTTATGGCGACTTTGCAGGGGTCGGCCAATACAATCCATCTTGGACAATCATCGATCCTGATCTATGGGGCGCTTAGCCTGATGGCCCTTGCGATCGCAGAAAGAAAACTCCTGCTGGCGGGGGTGGGGTTGGCGCTTTTGATGCTGAAGCCTCAAATCGGGCTCTTTGCTGTGGCTGCGCTTGCCTTTTATCCGTTCGGTCGCCGTGTCGTCTGTCTTGGCGCACTCATCTCTGTTGTGATGTGCGCACCCGCGCTGCTTGCGCAGGCGCCGTTGGCTATTTTGTCCGGCATGGCGACAAATTTAAGCGCCTATGCGGACTATGCAGCGAATGCGCCCGCTGCGTTGACTGGCGGTCTTCATCTTGCGTGGTTCTTCGGCGCGCCGCTTTTAAGCGCGCCGGGGCATCTGGCGTTTGTATTGGCGCTCTGCCTGTTATCGTCCTTTCTGGCGCGGCGCGCTGGCGTTCATCTGTACACGGCGGTGATCTGCGCAACGCTGTTGCTCGCCGCGCTCGCGCCTTTACATGTTTATGACCTGACGATTGTCGGGGTTTTCCTGTTGTGTCTGGCGCATTTGCGGGCGCCGAGCGTTTATGTGGCGGGATTGGGCGTGTTGATTCTCTGGCGCGCCGGCAATCTGCCCTTTGCCGATATCAATCTTTCCGGCGGCGCTTTCCACTACCCGGGCGTCACACATGCATCGATTGCAATGATCATGATTTTTTGTGCGGTCGCGGCGGCTCTGGCGCCGCGGAAAACCAGACGGTCAACTATCGAGCCGCTTCAGACCCGCACGACGCGCGCTTCCGTCGCCGTAGACTGATCGGCGCCCGGTGGTGCGCTCTTACTCGTTCTCGTCCTCATAGCCGACAAGCGAAAGCGGTCGCGCTTTAACGCCCTGCAGTTCGGCCCAGCGCAAGAAAGCATCGTCGCGGCCGTGAGTGACCCACAATTCCTGCGGTTCCATTTCCGTCACCGTCGATGTCAGCTCGTCCCAGTCGGCATGATCGGACAGGATCAGGGGTAATTCCACGCCGCGTTGTTTGGCGCGCATTCTCACGCGCATCCATCCGGACGCGAACGCAGGCACGGGATCAGCGAAGCGCCGCGCCCACTTATCGGTGAATGCCGACGGCGGCCCGACGACGATTTTGCCGGCGAAGTCGCGCTTTTTGCGGTCTGTCTTGTCGGCGATTGTCGCGGGTTCGAGAGGGCCAAGGTCCACCCCGAATTGTTCGTATAGAGCGCAAAGCGCTGTCATCGCGCCATGGATAAAGATCGGTTCATCATAACCGGCTTCACGCAAAAGGGCGATAATGCGTTGCGCCTTGCCCAGCGCATAGGCCCCCACGAGATGCGTCCGTTCCGGAAATCGCCGCACTGACGCCAACAGCTTTTCGATTTCACCGCGATCGTCCGGATGGCGAAAAACCGGCAACGCGAATGTTGCTTCCGAAACAAAGACATCACACGCCATCGGCTCAAATGGCGCGCACGTGGGATCGCGGCGTCGTTTGTAGTCGCCGGAGACGATGAGCCTCTTGCCGGCTGTTTCAATCACCGCCTGCGCCGACCCCAGAACATGACCCGCCGGCGTCAGTGTCAGTTTGACGCCGTTGATGGATGTGTTTTCACCATAGGCGGCGGGTTGTCGTACGCGCGTGAACGCCTCGCCATAACGCGCCGCCATGATCGACAGCGTCTCGTTTGTGGCGAGCACGCTTCCGTGGCCGGCGCGCGCGTGATCAGCGTGACCATGCGTGATCACGGCCCTTTCCACCGGCCGCACAGGATCGACGTAAAAATCCCCAGGCGGGCAATAAAGGCCCGCAGGCGTTGGGCGGAGAAGCGATTCAAACGACGGCACTGGGGAGAATTTTGATGTTATGAATTAACGGGTTGCTTCAGTCTAATCCTTGAATAAACTGATTTTAAAGGAACGTGTTTGTTTATTGAAGGGGATGGGGGCGATTAATGGCTTTTCTCACCAGATTTACTTTAATGGCGGTGCTTATTTTCGGGGCGGCGGCCGCTGACGCCATGCCGCCGATCGAAGCGTATGGCGATTTGCCGACGATGCGCTCGGTCAGTGTCGGTCCAGACGGCAATCGTGTCGCTTACTTTTCCCGAAATGGCGGCAAAGAAGGCGCGCTTGTTTATGATTTGCCCCAGGACAAAATTCTTGGCGGCGTAGGCACCGACAAGATCAAAGCGCGCAGCGTTTACTTCATCAAGCCGAATTATGCCGTACTCGTCGCATCGGATACGCTGTCAGTTTATGGATATAGGGGGCGCTTTGAGTTTTCAGGCGCCTTTGCGTATAACATTGAAAAAGAACAACTTCGGCTTCTCTTGAAGCGTAACGAAGAACTCTATCCGGCCCAGGGCGGACTTGGACGCATTGTCGGCGTCGATCCCACCGATGATTATGTCTACATGCCGGCATATATCGGAAAGACGTCGGCGTTGGGCGCACTGTTTCGCGTGAACCTCGAAACCGGCAAAGGCCGCATCGCCAAGCGCGGCACAGAGGCCACCGTCGACTGGTTTTTGGATAGCGACGGCGACGTGGTTGCGCGTGAGGATTTCGACGATAAGCGAAACATATATTCGCTTTACTACTATGAAAAAGACAGCCTAACGGTTCGCAAGATCTATGAGGAAAAAACGCGCTTGCGAAGTATTGGCCTCGTTGGCGTCAAACCTGATCGGTCGAAACTGATTGTCTCATTGAGCCCAGGCGACAGCGACACGTATCTGTTGGCGGAAATGGACCTTGACGGGAACATTTCCGAGCCCATTTTCCAGCGTCAGGACCGCACCATTGAAGGGTTGGTTACCGGATTGAACCGGACCATTCTCGGCGTTCGATTTGCCGGCCTGTTGCCGACATATGAATTTTTTGACGCCGGTCTGCAGTCGAAAATCGAGGGCGTGCAATCGTTTTTCCCCGACGCTGCAGTGCATCTCGTTGATTGGTCTTCGGATTTCAAGAAGATGGCGTTCAGCGTCGCCGGCGGTGCGACCGCACCGACCTATTACCTCTACGACGCTGAATCCAATAGACTGAGAACCATTGGCAGCCGTTACAACGGTATCGACGACAAAGATGTCGGTCAGGTTCTGACGATTGAATACAAGGCGCGCGACGGCGAAAAAATCCCTTCGGTGTTGACGCTGCCGCCCGGATGGCAGCCCGGCAAAAAACGCCCAACCATTATCATGCCCCATGGCGGGCCTGAGGCCTATGACACGGTCGGCTTCGACTGGATGGCGCAGTTTTTCGCTAACCGAGGCTATATAGTGCTCCAGCCGAACTTCCGCGGGTCGGCGGGCTTTGGCCAGGCGTTTACGAGCGCCGGCCATGGCGAATGGGGCAAAGGCGTCATGCAGCATGACGTTACTGACGGCGTTCAGGCGCTTATTAAGGGCGGGTACGCAGACCCGGAAAGGATATGCATTATTGGCGCGAGTTATGGCGGCTATGCGGCGCTTGCGGGCGGTGCGTTTACGCCTGATCTTTACCAGTGTGTCGCCGCGATTGCGCCGGTCGCTGACCTGCCGCTGATGTTGATCGACGAAAAGCGCGACAGCGGTTCTTCTAGCTGGGTGCTGGATTATTGGCAGAGATTTATCGGCGATCTGAAAACCGAGCGCGAAAAGCTGAAATCCATTTCACCGTCTGAGCACGCAAACGCGTTTCAGGCCCCGGTGCTGTTGATCCACGGCAATGACGACACTGTTGTGCCTTTCCGTCAAAGCGTGCGTATGGAGCGCGCTCTTAAACAGGCCGGCAAGGAGGTGACACTCGTTCGGCTTAAGGGCGAGGATCACTGGCTTTCGACGGGCGAGACGCGGATCGAGACGTTGCGCGCGCTCGACCAGTTTGTCGCCAGAACGCTTGGCGGTCATCAGGCTCAGAAGAAATAGACGCAGCTTGCGCCCGCCGCCGGCTATCGCCTTTCAGAGTTTTTGTGCGGTAGTCTGGCGGCGATGGAAACCAGGAATGGCCAAACCGCGCCTGCGCGGCGCGATAGCGATCCCGTTGCGGATGTCTTGCCGCCAATTTTCTCAGACTGGTTCGCGTCCCGCGGCTGGAAAGCGCGCGATCATCAACGCGCTTGTCTCGCCGCCGGCCTCAAGGGTCAATCCCATCTGCTGATCGCGCCAACGGGCGGCGGCAAAACGCTTGCCGGATTTTTACCAAGCCTTGTCGATCTCTATCATCGGCGCGCAGCAGGGGCGGCGACCGAAAAACGTCTTCATACGCTCTATATTTCGCCTTTAAAAGCGCTGGCGGTCGATATCGCCCGTAACCTCGCCGCGCCGGTCAAAGAAATGGGGCTTGAGATTTCCCTGGAGACCAGAACCGGCGATACGCCCGCCAACCGTCGTCAACGCCAAAAGGCGCACCCGCCGGATATCCTGCTGACAACGCCGGAACAGCTGGCGCTCCTGATCGCCATGGAAGATGGCGCGACGTTTTTCCAGGATTTGAATTGCGTCATTCTGGACGAGATTCATTCATTGGTCGGGGTGAAGCGCGGGCATTTGCTGGGCCTTGGTCTTGCGCGATTGCGGCGCTATGCGCCCGCGCTGCGGGTCACGGGATTGTCCGCCACCGTTCCCGATCCGTGTCCGATGCTCGATTTTTTGACGCCGCAAGCCAAGGGCGCCGCGCCCGCTATCCTGATTGAAGCCGAAGGCGGCGCTGAACCGCACGTCGGCGTGATGGACAGCGAAGAACGCATTCCCTGGTCTGGTCACTCCGCACGCCATGCCTGGCGCGAAGTATACGAGGCGATCAAGAACGCGCATATGACGCTCGTTTTCGTCAACACGCGATCGCAAGCGGAGATGACTTTTCAGGCGCTTTGGCGTCTCAATGAAGACAACCTGCCGATCGCGTTGCACCATGGATCGCTCGATGTTGAGCGGCGGCGCAAGGTCGAGGCGGCGATGACGGACGGGCGCCTGCGCGCCGTAGTGTGTACGTCGACGCTTGACCTTGGAATTGACTGGGGCGACGTCGATCTCGTCATCCAGATTGGAGCGCCGAAAGGATCGAGCCGCCTTACCCAGCGCATCGGCCGCGCCAATCACCGGATGAACGAGCCGAGCCGCGCCCTGCTTGTGCCCTCCAACAGGCTGGAAGTGCTGGAGTGTTTCGCCGCCAAGGACGCAATCGAGGCGGGCGCCCTCGATGGTGCGCCGCCGCGCGCTGGCGGCCTCGACGTTTTGAGCCAGCACATTATGGGCGTCGCCTGCGCAGGCCCGTTTGACCCTGATGATCTGTATAGGGAAGTGATATCTGTTTCGCTATACGCCGATCTTGAACGCGCGACTTTCGACAGGGCGCTCGAATTTGTCGCGACTGGCGGCTATGCGCTCAAATCATATGATCGCTACAAGCACATCGTAAAAACCAAAGAGGGGCTCTATCGCGTTCGCGACGGACGAGCGGCGCAACGCTACCGGATGAATGTCGGTACGATCGTTGAGGCCCCGTCCTTGCGGATCAGGCTGGCTTCAAAAAAAGGACCGAAACGCCCCGGCAAGGTTCTCGGGACCATTGAGGAATGGCTGGTTGAACAGTTTACGCCCGGCGATACGTTTCTGTTCGCGGGCGAAGTGCTGCGCTTTGAAGGCGTCTCGGATATGGACGTGCTGGTCAGCCGCGCCGCCGGAGAAGAGCCGCGCGTTCCGTCCTGGGCTGGCGGCAAGTTCCCGTTGTCGACGTACCTTGCCGGGCGCGTACGCGCCATGATCCACGACCCGGCCAGCTGGTCGAAGCTCCCGGCGCCGGTGCGCGACTGGCTTGAAGTCCAGCGCGACGTCTCTGTTATTCCTGATCCGGACGATCTTCTTGTGGAAACGTTTCCCAATCATGGTCGCCACTTTCTGGTCTGTTATCCATTTGACGGCCAGCTCGCGCATCAAACGCTTGGAACGCTGCTTACGCGCCGGCTGGAGCGGCTCGGCAAGCAGCCGTTCGGCTTTGTCGCCGGAGAATACGCACTATCCGTATGGGCGCGTCAGGATATGAGCGACGTCGATATGGGGGCGCTGTTTTCGGAAGATATGCTTGGCGACGATCTAGAGGAGTGGCTGCAGCAATCGATCCTCATGAAGCGCACCTTTCGGAATTGTGCGGTGATCGCCGGGCTCATCGAGCGGCGGTTTCCGGGGCAGGAAAAAACCGGCCGGCAGGTCACGTTTTCGGCGGATTTGATTTACGATGTCCTGCGCGAACACGAGCCCAACCACATCCTGTTGCAGGCGGCCTGGGACGATGCGGCGGGCGGGTTTCTCGATCTGAAGCGGCTGAGCGAATTGCTGGTTCGCGTGAGCGGCCGGGTGCGTCATGCGGCGCTTGATCGCGTGTCGCCGCTGGCTGTCCCGGTGATGTTGGAGATAAATCGAGAGGCTGTTGCCGGCGACGCCCAGGAGGCGATGTTGAAAGACGCCTCAGACGCGATTATTCGCGAGGCCATGGAGCGCTAGCGTAGACGCATCTCCATCGTGATCACGGTATTTTCGCCGAGCCACAAAGACTGTTTTTCCGTGTGCGTCACTTCAAAGCCGAGTTTTTCGTAGATCGACATCGACGCATCAAGACCGTCGGTGGTTTCAAGAAAAACCCCCTGCCAGCCTTGCGCCCGCGCGTGATCGATCGCGGCGGCCACCAATTCCTTGCCGAGACCCAGGCCGCGCACAATCGGGTCCGCAAGTATCCAGCGCAATTGTCCGTGGGTTTCTGCGCCACGTTTGCGCTCAACGATGGCTGACAGAGCCACGAGATTTCCCTCAAGCTCGGCGAGCCAAACCTTGCCGCGCCCTTTATTATCCAGAATGAATTCGGCGATGGTTCTGGCGACAAACGCTTCGAAGACAAGCCCGAAATGGCCGTCGTCGTCGCGATAGGCTGTGCCGTGCAGGGCGACCATCTTGCCAAGGTCGCCCGGCCGCAACTGGTTTCGAATCGTGATGTCGTCGCGTCGCACTGTCATTTCGCCCCTTTACATTAAATACGCCGCCAACAAAATGACGGCGGAAATATCGAGACGCCATCTTATTGTGACCGCAAACGTAGACATGTCCGCTAGCTCGTCATGCATCGCCATCAACGGCGAGACGCTGAATTTGCTCGCAGAAGGAGCAGCGTTCTGGCCGGCGCGCGAGGCGTTGATTGTTGCGGACCTCCATTTTGAAAAGGGATCGTCCTTTGCGCGCCGCGGCGTCATGTTGCCGCCTTACGATACGCGTACGACGTTGAGGCGGCTGGCCGCCGTCGCAGACCGGATCAAGCCGCGCATGATTATTTCGCTCGGCGACGCATTTCACGATTGCGGCGCTGAGGCGCGCATGGATGACGATGACGCCGATCTTCTGGGCGGTCTGATCGCGCGTCATTCATGGCTCTGGGTGCTTGGCAATCATGATCCGGCTCCGCCCGAGCGTTTTGCGGGAGCGGTCGAGCGGTCCTTGCGGCTCGGCGGGTTGTTTCTTACCCACGAGCCGACAGCAACGCCGCAGGCGGGCGAGCTCGCCGGCCATCTGCATCCTTGCGGGCGGTTTCGCACGGGCGAAAAGACACTGCGGCGGCGTTGCTTCATTGAAGATGGCGGGCGCATGATCTTGCCGGCTTTTGGAGCCTATACGGGCGGGCTGAATGTCAGGGACGCGGCGATTGCGGACTTGTTCCAAGAACGCCGCCGCATCTGGGCTATGGGGGCCAAGGGGGTTTATCCGTTTGACTGGTCGTCATGCGCCCCGGAGGCGCCGCCGCTTCACCGCAAGGCCGGGTGACCCCGGCGCGCGTTATCCTTTGAGAGAGCCGCCTTTATGTGAACCCTCTTTGGTGTTGACTTAGCGTCCCCGCTTCCTTATTTCCCGCGGCTCAGTTTCACAGATGGTTTCGTCATGAAAGTCAAAAGCTCGCTGAAATCGCTGAAAAGCCGCCACAAGGATTGCCGCGTGGTGCGCCGTAAGGGCCGCGTTTACGTGATCAACAAAACGCAGCGCCGCTTCAAGGCGAGACAGGGTTAACGGCGCCCCGGTCAAAGGTCTTCCCTGGCCGACCCTTGGCCTGTGCGGCCTCAAATTTAGTTGGATATCAACGCATCCCGCGCTATAGTTTCGGGATGCGTTTGTTTTTGTTGGTTTTTTTGACATTATTCGGCTTTGGGGGCGCCGCTGGCGCGGACCAGACCGACCCGAGGCTCGACACGCTTTTTGAGGATTTGCGGACCGGCGAAGCCCTTGATGCGCAGGAAACCGCGAACCGGATCATTGCGATCTGGTCGGACGCGCCAAGCGACACTGTCGATTTACTGTTCCAACGGGCAAAATCGAGCGCCGACGCGGGCGCTTATGATCTCGCGGCGGCGCTGCTTGATCACGTCACGGGCCTGGCGCCGAATTTTGCTGAAGGATATGCGCTGCGCGGCGTCGTTCGTCTGGCGCAGGAAGACCGCGAAGGCGCGCTCGCCGATTTTAGCACGACGCTGACGTTAGAGCCGCGTCACTTCGATGTGCGTATTGCGCTTGCCGATTTGCTGGCCGGCGGCGGCGAGACCCGCGAGGCTTACGACATGTTTCAAAAAGCGCTCGAGTGGAACCCCCATGACGACTATGCCAGCCGGCGCGCCCGTTCGCTAAGGCGCGATCTCGACGGGCAGGAAATCTGAGGCGCAAACCCGTCGACGGGCCCGTCTTGCGTGCTCGCGCCGTCCCGGCGGCGAAGTTTCCCCAGCGCCCGCAATAATATCCACAGCACTTTCCACAGTGATATCCACAGCCGTGTTCATTTTCCCCAGTCGGCGCAATCAATCTTGCCGGGCTGTGACGGAGGTTTTTATCTAGTCGCTCTTTCATGAAGCGGCGGCGCCATGCCGGACCGCGCAACAAGAGGCACATACAGTATGGCGGACGGAGCGGCGGTTATCGACACACAAGGCGCCGGTGCGCAAGATCCCGGCGGCGCGACTACGGTGGCCGGCGATCGTCTGCGCACGATCATTGAGCGCATTGAACGGCTCGAAGAAGAAAAAGCCGCGATCATGGAAGACGTTAAAGAAGTCTACGCCGAGGCGAAAGGCGAGGGCTACGAAACAAAGATCCTGCGGCAGGTCGTCCGTATACGCAAAATGGACCGCGCCGACAGGCAGGAACAAGAAGCGCTCCTCGATCTCTACCTGTCTGCTCTTGGCGACGCCTGAGGCGGCCTAGCTGGCGCGTTTGATTTCCAGCCCATGTTCGCGGATTTTGCGATAAAGGGTTGAGCGGCCCATGCCGAGACGGCGGGCGACTTCCGACATCCGCCCTTCATAGGTCGAGATTGCAAGTTCAATCAGATCGCGTTCGATCTCATCGAGCTTGCGCAAGTGGCCCTCGCGATCAAACACGGCGACGGGGCCGACAAGCGGATCGCCAGATTGCTGATCGCCGTCAGGGGCGGCGACAACGTTAAGCTCGTCCATTTCATCGTCGTCAGCGCCGATCATCGGCGGTCCGACGGCGATGCCTGCAGCTTCAAACTCACCGGCGAGCAGCGGGAAGTCATTGACGCCGAGATAGGCCCCTTCGGCCAGCACGACGGCGCGAAAGATTGCGTTTTCAAGCTGGCGGACATTGCCCGGCCATGGTTGTTCGATCAGGACCTCAAGCACTTCGTGGCGAACGCCGCGCACATCGCGGCGTTCTTCCGCGTTGTAGCGCTGGATGAAGTGTTCGATGAGCGCCGGAATGTCTTCCTTGCGTTCACGCAGCGGCGGCGCGAGGATCGGAAACACGTTCAGGCGATAGAATAAATCTTCACGGAAATTGCCGGCTTTGACCTCTTCGGTGAGGTCGCGGTTAGTGGCCGAAATAATCCGGACGTCAACTTTCACGGGCCGTTTGGCGCCGATCGGATCGACTTCGCCTTCCTGCAATACCCGCAGGAGTTTTACCTGCATATCGAGGGGCAATTCGCCAATCTCATCGAGGAAAATCGTACCGCCGTCGGCTTCCTGAAATTTGCCGATATGACGAGCGGTGGCGCCGGTGAAGGACCCTTTTTCGTGGCCGAACAGAATGCTCTCAACAAGGTTTTCCGGGACGGCGCCGCAATTGACGATCACAAACGGGCGGCGTGCGCGTTCTGACGAGCCCTGAATGGCGCGGGCGACCATTTCTTTGCCGACGCCGCTTTCACCCGCGATCAGGATCGGAATGTTTGATGAAGCCGCACGCTCGCCGAGCCTCGCCACATGCTTCATGGCGACGCTGTCGCCAATGAGATCCTTGAACGCCATGGAGCCTTCGCGCTGGCGTTTCAGCCGCGAGACCTCGCCTTTCAGCGTTGTGATGTTCAACGCATTATTGATCGAAACGATAATGCGTTCCGGCGATACCGGTTTGACGAAGAAGTCATTGGCGCCGTTTTGCATGGCCTCAACGACCGTGTCGACGCCGCCCTGAGCCGTCAGTACAATGATCGGCAATTCTTCGCGAAAAGATTTAGCCCGTTTCAGCGTTTCCATGCCGCCAAATCCGGGCATCCGCAGATCGAGCAGAACAACAGACACGTCCTGACCCTGCGGGCTTTGGAGGAGCGCTAGGGCGTCTTCGCCGTTTTCCGCCTGCAGGACGGGATAACCGCCTTTTTCGCAGACAGCGCGCATCAATCTGCGTTGGGTCGGATCATCGTCAACGATTAGTACTGTTTTCGCCATGTTGGGGCGGAGCCTTTCAAACTGCGTGTTTGATCCGGTGTTAACCGCCCAAAGTTAAAAACCGCTTTAAAGCGTTTCATTACGGGTCAAAAAGCGGGCGTCGCTATTCCGCCGTTTACCGATCATTAAGCAAACAAGGCGCTGTGATAAAAAGCTTGAACGCGCCTTTTTGTCAGGTATCAGGGGGACGACGGCGAATTCTTCGGAAAAGCGCCGTGCGCCGCTTTTTAACCAGACGGACCGCTGGCATGAGTACCGATACTGTTTCCAGGAAAAAAGACCATATACGTCCCTTGGCGGCGCTGAACGGCGAAAAGCCGCCTGCGCCGGCCTGGTTCGACTGGGCGATCACGCAAGAGAGCGAGGAAGGCTTTGTCGAAGTCGACAAGGCGCGGATCGCCTACAGCGCTTGGGGAGAGCGCGGTAAGCCTGGATTGCTTTTTGTCCATGGCGGACGCGCTCATCGAAACTGGTGGCGCCCGTTTGCGCCTTTTTTTGCTGAAAAACACCGCGTTGCGGCTTTCGATATTTCCGGTATGGGCGATTCTGACTGGCGGGCGCGCTATTCGCTCGACGGGATCATCAATGAGCTGTTTGCCGTGATCGATGCAGCCGGTCTCGCCGAAGGTGGGCCGCCGCTGGTTGTCGGCCACAGTTTCGGCGGGTGGGTGACGCTTGCTGCGGTCGAACGCAGCGGCGAACATCTTAAAGGCGCCGTCGTGATCGACAGCCCAATTGGCGTTCCCGACCCCGATGAAGGATACACTGTCGTCAAGGCAAAGCCGGAAGGCGAGCAAAAAGTCCGTACCAACAGGATTTATGACACGCTCGAAGAACCGATCACACGGTTTCGTCTTTTGCCAAACCAGCCGAACGAGCAACTCTATCTTCTCGACTACATTGCGCGCGAGGGTCTGACGAAAGCGCCAAAGGAAGGCGGCGCCGGGTGGACGTGGAAGTTCGATCCGTCACAGGGCTCGAATTTCGACATTCACTTTGACCGCGATCTGTTTCTCGCCGCGCGCTGCCCGCTTGCTTTTATCTATGGCGAGGCCTCGGCGTTTGTCGGCGGCGAGGGGTTTGAGCACCTGCGCGCGCAAACCAGAAATCGCGCACCGTTCGTGATGATGCCGGCGGCGCACCATCACCTGATGCTCGACCAGCCGATCGGTTTCGTTACAACCCTGCGCATGTTGCTCAGTTGCTGGCCGATCCGCGTCGGCGCCTAGGCGGCGCTCAACAACACCTAGTCGAAGAGTGCGGCGGCGAGCGCCGCGCCGCTGGCGTAGGCGTCTTCCGCGCGCGCGCCGAGACGCCAGTCGCCGATGAGACCGAGCCGCAGCGAGGCGTCAAACGCAAACGCGTCGCCGACCGGGCGCGCGACACGCGAATAGCGCCAGCGATGGGCGTCTGAAAAAACCGGTTCGCGCCCCGGCGCGCCGGCGAGATCGCAAAAGGCCGCGAGCAGCGGCGCGATGACCGATTGCGGATCGTCTTCAAGCCGCGCCGCGCTCCAGTCTTCATCGGCGTAAAGCACCCAGCATTGCGGTCCGGTTTCGCCGGGCGCGCGGCCAGGCTTTGCGCTGTTGCAGACCGCTTTTGCGAGAATCGGATGGCGCGCGCGCCCATCGGCCAGAACCGCGTCGCCGGCGGCGCCCAGCGGTGCGGTGAACGCCGCCATCACCGAAAAGCAGGCGCTATAGCGGGTGTGCGCCATCTCTTTTGCAAAAATGTGGTCCCCGATCAGCGCCGCGGCCTGGGGTGCGGGAACGGCGATCGCCAGCGTGTCGTACTCTTCGAAGGCGTCGCCGCTTTCGGTCTGTAGCCGCCATCCGCTTTTGTCACGCGCGACCCGCGTGATGCGCGCCCCGGTCAACAGGGAAGGGCCGGCTCCGTCTGAACCGAGCCACGGTTTCAAAAGCCCGCTCATGCCGGGAACGCCCACGACGCCGGTGCGCCAGCGGGCGGCGGCGCCGGTTTGTTCGAGCGCGCCGAGCGCGGCCTTAAAGTCATCGCCCGCGGCGTCGATGGTCGGCGCCCCATGGTCGAACGCAACCGCACGCCCGTCGGCCGTTGTGCGCCGCCGGGTCGCAAGCCGCCCCCCGACGCCGCGCGATTTTTCGAAAATATCGACCCCGACCCCAGCCTCTGTGAGGCGGCGCGCGCAGGAAAGCCCGGCGAGCCCGGCGCCGATCACGGCAACTTTTTTCATCGGCGCCTCACAAGGTTGGGCATCGTCGCACGGCGCTGAACGCCCCAAAGTGCGATAATGCGCCCGGCCTCCAAATTACATGCGGTTGCTTGCCCCGCCAGCGAAAATCCGCCACATAAAGCAAGAATGCCGTGGCGGAATGAAAGGGGCCTCAGTCATGTCTGACGACGCCAGCGAACGTTTGATGGATGCTGAGGAGCATCGCCGGTCGTACAATACGATCATGGGCTTCAGCACGAAATACGGAGTGTCGGCGGCGCTTGCGCTGGCGATGTTCTTTACCCAGCTGACCCTCGGGGCCGGCTTTGCGTCCGTCATTTGGGCGATCGCCGTGTTTTTCGGATCGCTTTTCGTCGTCAAAGCGTTCTTTTCCCATTGAGAGCGGCTTTTCGCCAACAGGCCGGCCTAACGTCTTTCGTCAGGGCTGCGCCCCCTCCGGTTGCGCGCAACGGCGCCGCGCTTTTCAGCTGAGTTAGGATGCATGCATGAAAATTGCTGTGTTGAAGGAAACACGCGAAGGCGAAACGCGGGTCGCCGCTTCGCCTGAAACGGTCAAGAAATTTATCGGGCTCGGGGCGAGCGTGGTCGTTGAAACCGGGGCCGGCGACAAAGCGCGTTTTCAGGATTCGGCTTTCAAGGAAGCGGGCGCGGAAATCGGCGCTTCGGCTGCTGACGCGGCGCAAGGCGCTGATCTCGTCCTGAAAGTGCAACGCCCCTCCAAAGAGGAATTGCGCGTGTTTGGGCGCGGGGCGAAGCTGGCCGCAATCCTGTCGCCGCATGCGGACGATAGCGCGCTTGAAAATTACGCGGCCGCGGGCGTCGACGCCTTCGCCATGGATTTCATGCCGCGGATTACGCGGGCGCAATCGATGGACGTCCTGTCGTCCCAGTCAAACCTCGCCGGATACAAGGCCGTGGTCGACGCCGGCGCCTATTACGGGCGCGCGATGCCGATGATGATGACCGCCGCCGGCACCATTGCGCCGGCCAAAGTGTTCATCATGGGCGCAGGCGTCGCCGGACTGCAGGCGATCGCGACGGCGCGCCGGCTCGGCGCGGTCGTCTCTGCGACCGATGTGCGTTTCGCGGCCAAAGAACAGGTGGAAAGCCTTGGCGCAACCTTTGTCACTGTCGATGAGGAGGCGATGAAAAACGCCGAGACCGACAGCGGCTACGCCAAGGAAATGTCGGAAGATTTCCAGAAGCGGCAAGCCGAGTTTGTCGCCGGGCATATCGCCAAGCAGGACATCGTCATCACGACCGCGCTGATCCCCGGCCGCCCCGCGCCGCAGCTTGTTTCCGAAGAGATGGTGCGATCAATGAAACCGGGCTCGGTGATTGTCGACCTCGCCGTTGAGGCTGGCGGCAATGTTGCGCTAAGCCGCGCGGGCGAGGCGCTTGACGTCGACGGGGTCGTGATCCTCGGGTTTAACAATGTGCCCGGCCGGCTCGCCACCGACGCATCGAGCCTTTACGCGAAAAACCTCTTCAACTTTGTCAGCGCGTTTTACGACAAACAAGCCAATGCGCTCGCCATCGACTGGGACGATGAAATTATCCGCGGCGTTGCGCTGACGCGCGACGGCGCGGTTGTTCATTCTGCGTTCTCCAAGGACGACGCGCCAGCCGAAGCCTCACCTGCGACCGCGGACAATGACGATGAAACCGCAGACGATCAGTAAGCCAATAATCCCGACAAACGATTGAAACGCTATTCGCAAGGCGCGCGACGCAAAAGGAGCGGAAAGAGCGATGCAGGATAACAAAGATCAGGTAGAAGACGCCGCGCGCGAAGCCGAGGCCGCCGCCGCAACCGCTGAGGCGGCGGCGGAAAACGCGACCGAAAATGCATCGGAAGCGCTGGAAGCGGCCGAAGCGGCGCGCGCAACCGCTGACGGTCTCGCCAACTATCTCGACTTGCTCAATTCGCCGTCGGAGTTTGTTTATCTTCTCGGCATTTTCGTCCTCGCCGTTTTTGTCGGTTACTATGTCGTCTGGTCTGTCACGCCCGCGCTTCATACGCCGCTGATGTCCGTGACCAACGCGATTTCATCGGTGGTTATTGTCGGCGCTCTGATCGCTGTCGGCGCTGATCTTACGAACGCCGCCAACGGGTTTTGGCCCAAATTGCTCGGCTTCCTCGGGGTCGTGCTTGCGAGCGTCAATATATTCGGGGGCTTTCTCGTAACCCAGCGCATGCTGGCCATGTACAAGAAGAAGGGGAGCTAGGCCCGTGGCGCAGAACCTTCCCGCATTACTGTATATCGCCGCCGGCGTTCTTTTTATCATGGCGCTGCGCGGACTTTCCTCGCCGGAGACTTCGCGCGAGGGCAACCGGTTCGGCATCATCGGCATGGCGATTGCGGTTTTCACGACCTTGTTCGTCCTGCAGGATAAAGGCTTCGGCACCTGGGTGATGATCCTGCTGGGGGTCGCTATCGGCGGCGGGGCCGGCGCGATGATCGCGCAACGCGTTCAGATGACGCAAATGCCTCAATTGGTGGCGGCGTTTCACTCGCTTGTCGGCATGGCGGCTGTCTTTATCGCGTGGGCCGCGTTTCTGGCGCCGACGGCGTTCAATATCGGCGCGCCCGGTCACATACATACCTCGTCCATGCTGGAGATGTCGCTCGGCGTCGCCATCGGCGCGATTACGTTTTCCGGTTCGGTGATCGCGTTTTTGAAATTGAACGGCAATATGTCCGGCGCGCCGATCATTTTGCCGGCGCGCCATGTCGTCAATCTCGCGCTCGCGCTCGCGATCTTCATTCTGATCGGTATTTTGATGACCGGCGGACAATCGACGGCGACGTTCATGTTGCTGACGTTATTGGCGTTTGTGCTCGGTTTCCTGATTATTATTCCAATCGGCGGCGCCGATATGCCTGTCGTCGTCTCCATGCTGAATTCTTATTCGGGGTGGGCCGCAGCGGGAATTGGGTTCACGCTTGAAAACATGGCCCTGATCATCACCGGCGCGCTTGTCGGCTCGTCCGGTGCTATCCTTTCCTACATCATGTGCAAGGGCATGAACCGGTCGTTTATCTCGGTCATTTTGGGCGGGTTTGGCGGCGAGGACGCCGCGGCGGGCGCCGGCGGCGGCGAAGAGCGTCCGGTCAAGCAGGGCTCCGCTGAAGACGCAGCGTTTGTCATGAAAAACGCCGGCAAGGTGATCATCGTGCCGGGCTACGGCATGGCGGTCGCGCAGGCGCAACACGCGCTGAAAGAGATGGCCGATCTTCTGAAGGCGGAAGGCGTCGATGTGAAATATGCGATCCATCCGGTCGCGGGCCGCATGCCGGGACATATGAACGTCCTCCTCGCGGAGGCGCAGGTTCCTTATGATGAGGTCTTCGAGCTTGAAGACATCAACGCCGAGTTCCGCACGTCGGATGTCGCCTTTGTCATCGGCGCTAATGACGTGACCAATCCGGCGGCGAAAACGGACAAAGCCTCGCCAATCTACGGCATGCCGATCCTCGATGTTGAGAATGCGGGGACTGTGCTTTTCGTCAAACGCGGCATGGCTTCCGGATACGCAGGCGTTCAAAACGAGCTTTTCTTCCGCGACAACACCATGATGCTGTTCGCTGATGCGAAGAAAATGTGTGAGGAAGTTGTCAAGGCGCTCAACTGACGGCGCGCTGTCGAGTGACGTCATGATGTCCCGCCGCGCCCCCGCTCCGACGAGGCTTATCGTCATTGTGCTGGGCGCGCTATTAGCGCCGGCGTCGGCGGACGCTGCTGCGTGGAATCGCGACAAAGGCGACTTTTTTGTCCTTTCACGGATTGATTACTTCCGGGCAACGGGAAACTTTCTCGCCTCAACGCCTGACGGTGAGAGCGATCGCTTTGAGCGGTTTGAAACCAATACCTATACGGAGTACGGCCTGAACGACCGGGTGACGCTCGGCGGAAAACTCGTCTATGGGACGACGACCATTTCAAATCAATTTGAGTCTGTGACGCTGAACGGGTTTTCTGAAATCGAGGGGTTTGTCCAGACTAAGCTCTGGCGCAACAACCAGAGCGCGGCGTCATTGCGTTTCAGCGGCGCTGCGCCCTCGCGCATTGAGCCGGGTACGCCGGGCATCGTCACTGACGGCGCAGCCGCAGAGATCAGGGCGCTCTACGGGCGCAATTTGTCAATCGAGCCGAAAGTTTACGTCAATTTTGAAGTCGCTTATCGGCGGCGTTTCGGCCCGCCCGCCGATGAGACGCGCCTCGACGCCACGATCGGTTATGAACCCGTCCCGCGATTGCTGCTTTTACTGCAGTCCTTCAATACGATTGCGTTGCGTAATGAAGAGCCCGGCGGCACCGATTTTGACGTCTATCGCATCCAGCCATCGCTCGTCTGGCGGGCAAGCCCGCGCTGGTCAGTACAGGTCGGCGCCATCCACGATTATGCCGGTCGCAATTTCGCGCGCGGCAACACGGTCTTTATCGGGCTTGGCACGTCCTTTTGACGCCCGCATGCGTAATGTATGGGAAACAAACAGCGTAAGCCGGCAGCTAAGATGGGCGCGTTCGCAAGAGGAGCTTCGAAAGAGATCATGACAAGTTTTTCCGAATTGATGGAAAGCGTCAGCGCAACGGACGAGGCGCGCTATCGTGTGAGCGTGCCGCAAAGCTGGATGCAGGGACGCACGCTTTATGGCGGTCTTTCCGGCGCGCTGTGTCTTCAAGCGGCGCGCCAGTCTTTTCCATCCTTGCCGCCGCTGCGATCCGCGCAGATATCCTTTGTCGGACCCGCCGGCGGCGCTATCGAAATGGCGGCGTCGGTTCTGAGGCAAGGGAAATCGGTTTCCTTTGTCAATTCCGACATCATCGGCGAGAAGGGCATTGCGACGCGTTCAACGTTTTGTTTCGGCGCACCGCGCGAGAGCCAGTTCGACAAGATGTTTATCGGCGCGCCGGATATCCCCGGGCCGAATGACTGCGACGCCTTTTTCGGCGAGGCGCCGGGACCGCACTTTTCGAAAAATTTCGATGTGCGACTCGCCAAAGGCGCGCGTCCCTGCACGGGCAGCAGCGAAAACGACCACTATTTGTGGGTGCGCTTCAAAGACGCGCCAGCGATCGACGATGTCAGCCTGCTCGCACTCGCCGACATGCCGCCGCCGGCGATCCTGCCGATGTTGAGCGAATTCGCGCCTGTGAGCTCGATGACGTGGCTTTTGAATTTGTTAACTGACAATCCGCAAACCGACGATAACTGGTGGTTGTTCCAGACACGCGCGGAGCATGCGCGGCAAGGCTATTCGAGCCAGGACATGATGATCTGGAATACCGCCGGCGAGCCGATCATCGCCGGTCGTCAGAATGTAGCGGTTTTTGCCTGAGGGGGCGGGATGCGACTAGGCCGCGTATCGATCATTGTCAGAGACTATGATGAAGCGATTGACTGGTATCGCGCCAAACTCGGCTTTCAGCTGCTGGAAGACACACCGCTAACGCCTCAAAAGCGGTGGGTCGTTATGGCGCCGCCGTCAGGGTCAGAGGAACCGGCCGGCGCAGAAATCCTGCTGGCGAAAGCCGCCAATGACGCCCAGGCGGCGTTTACAGGCGATC
>JBCBBT010000034.1:11579-36010 GCA_038531315.1 Pseudomonadota bacterium | reverse complement strand
TAGACGGCTTGCGACAAGCGGCCGCCTCGCGGCGCGCGGCGCGGCGCAGACCCGGTCGCCTGATCGAACCGTTCGAGATAGTCCGGATGTTCGGTGCCCATGACGCGGTCCCAAAAGGTAAAGTAAAAACCGAAATTCCCGGTTCCCTTTTCGTGGTGCATGTCGTGATGGGTGACGGTCGTCAGGAGTCCGAGCACCGGATGGCGCGCCCAGCCGCGGGGAAAGACCTCATAGCCGCAATGGGCGAGCGCGTTACGCGAAATCTGCAACAGCATCGCCGAAACAAAAGCCGTGTCATGCATCGGCACGGTGCAGAAAAAGAGCGGCACGAACAGATAGACTAAAACCGCTTCCGGCGGCGCGAACGAATAGGCGGTAAACGGCGTCGGGCGATGCGAGCGGTGATGGGTCAGGTGAAAAATCTTGTAGACCTTCGCCATGTGCATGAAGCGATGCGTCCAGTAGAAATACGTATCGAGGCCGATGGTCCACAGGACGACCGAGAACACGAGATAGCCCCAACCATAGGTTTCAATATCGGTGTAGATCTTGAAAACCGGGCCGCCGAAGATCTGTTCCAGAATGTAGTTGGTGACGCTGTAGGCGAGCGTGAACGTCACCACCGTGACGGCGGAATTGCGGATTTCACGGGCGATTTGCTGATTGCGCAGTGGGGCCGGCAGCGCGGTGCGGATGCGCCGGTCGGCGAGAAGGCCCTTGAGGATGATCCAAGTCAGAAGGAAAACCCCGCCGGCGCCGAACAGATAGCGCCCGCCCTCGATCCGAAACCCGTGCGGGAGTTCCGCGATAAAAATCTGCATGATCGTCAGAATGTGGTCCATGGGTCCTGCCTCCTGTGATGTCCCGGGCCACAGGAGAGACGAACCGCCCGCAATTATCTGCGCGACGCCAGAAAACTGGCCTCATTTTCGAAAATGAGGAGGTTTTTTCAGACTTGATCGGGGGCCCCCGCCAAGTTGTCCGCGGCCTGGTCTTCGGCGGCCTGGTGTTCGGCGGCCAAGTCGTCGCCGGCAAGAGCGTCGGCGCGATAAGCCGTCGGCGTCTTGCCGATCTCGTTCTTGAAGGCGCGGTTGAACGGCGCCAGCGATGAAAAGCCAGCATCCATCGCGATGGTCAAAACCGGCGTGCGGGCGCGCGCCGGATCGGCGAGCGCCTTGCGGGCCTCGGCCAGCCGATAATGGTTCAGGAAAGCGGAAAAGTTCCGGTATCCCATGGACCGGTTGATCAGCGCGCGCAACTGGTGTTCCGGCGCGCCCACACGCGCCGCGAGTACGCCAATGGTCAGGCCCTGCTCGGCGAAGGCGCGCTCGGTTTCCATGATGGTCTCAAGGCGGCGCTGCATGTCTTTTTCGTGCGCATCAAGCACCGGTTTTTCGGGGCGCCGGCTTTCGACCTTGCGGAAAGAGAGCGCTTCGGGATGAAGGCGCGCCAGCCACAAGAGCGCGACGATCCCCAGCGGTAAGACAAAAATTGTCGTGATGGTCAGAGATAACGCCTGATCCGCGCCGAAAGCCGCCAGAGCCTGCTCAAGGATCATCGATCCCCCGCCGGTCAAGGCGATGAGCGCCGCAAACCAGACCCGAAACCGCCGCCGCCCTTCGACAAGATCTTCCTCGCGGCCCGCCAGCGCGCGCCAGACAAGATGCGCCATCATGGCGATCGCGCCGATCACCACGACCATCTCCGCAAGCACGTAGCGCTCCGACGCGATGCCCAGAAAATAAAGGCGCAGCGTAAACATCGCCGCGCCATAGACGCCGAAGACGATCCATTCGCGCGCGCCGAGGCGAAAGTCATCGTCAAACAGGGAAAGGCCGAACCACCAGACAAAGACCAGATTCATCATGTCGAAGAACCGGATCGGAATGGCGAGCGGCCCGCTCAGCCGCAATGGCTCGCTGCCCGCCGTCAGGAACATGCCGATTAGCGCAGCGTTCATCAAAAGCGCGAACTTCAGGGGGCGCTGTTTCAGGCCGTCTCTGAAGATCAGGGCGCTGATGGCGATCAGTATCGTGATCGACCCGAACCGAAAAAAGGCTTCGACAAACAACATGCAGTGGCGGCGCTGACAAATGAAGGAACCGTCACCCTGATCCGCGCGGCATGAGGGGTCAAGGCCTACGCGCTCATGGCGGCTTCTGCGTCGTCATTGGCGATATCGGCGAGAAGCTCGACAACGCGCTTGCAGCCTTTGAGGCGGGTTTTCTCGTCCGGCCAGTTCTGGCGGAAGACAACTTTCTGGTCGGGACGCAATTTCACGTCGAGCGGCGATGTGCCGATATATTCAACCAGCCCCGCCGGATTGGCGAATTCGTCATTGCGGAAACTGACGACGGCGCCTTTCGGGCCCGCATCGATCTTGGCGACGCCGGCGGCTTTGCAGACGCTCTTGATCGCGACGATCTGGAGGAGGTGATCAACCTCGGCCGGCAGCGCTCCAAACCGGTCGACAAGCTCGGCCGCGAACGCTTCGATGTCGGTCTGGTCGGCGATCTCGCCGAGGCGCCGGTAGAGCGCCATGCGGACATTGAGATCGGCGACATATGTGTCGGGGATCAAAACCGCCGCGCCGATATTGATCTGCGGCGACCATTGATCCTCGCCCGCCGCCTCGCCCTCGCGCAATTCCGCGACGGCTTCTTCAAGCATGTGCTGATAAAGCTCTACGCCGACTTCCTTGACCTGGCCGGATTGTTCTTCGCCCAGAAGATTGCCGGCGCCGCGAATATCGAGATCATGGCTCGCCAGCGTAAAACCGGCCCCGAGCGTGTCGAGCGATTGCATGACTTTAAGCCGCCGCTCCGCGCCGGCCGTAATCGCCTTGCGCTGCGGCACGGTCAGATAGGCGTAGGCGCGCATCTTCGAGCGCCCCACCCGGCCGCGCAGCTGATAAAGCTGGGCCAGGCCAAAATTATCCGCACGGTGAATAAGAATGGTGTTCGCCGTCGGGATGTCGAGGCCGGATTCGACAATCGTCGTCGAAACCAGAACATCGAACTTCCCGTCGTAGAAAGCGTTCATGATGTCTTCAAGCTCACCGCCCGGCAGCTGACCATGGGCGACCTTGTATTTCACCTCCGGCACGACGTCGTTCAAAAACTCCTCGATCCCGGCGAGGTCCGCGATGCGCGGCGCCACATAGAAGCTCTGACCGCCGCGGTAATGCTCGCGCAACAAGGTCTCGCGCGCGACCACCGGATCGAACGGCCCGACCGTCGTGCGGACCGCCAGCCGGTCGACCGGCGGCGTTGCGATCAGCGACAGATCGCGGATGCCGCTCATCGCGAGCTGCAAGGTTCGGGGGATCGGCGTCGCGGTCAGCGTCAACACATGGGTGTCGGCGCGAAACTCTTTCAGCCGTTCTTTGTGTTTGACGCCAAAGCGCTGTTCTTCATCGACAATGATCATGCCGATATCGGAGAACTTGATCGATTTGGCGAGCAGCGCATGGGTGCCGACGACAATGTCGACTGACCCGTCGGCGATCCCGGCCCGCGTGGCGCTGGCCTCGCTCGTAGAGACGAGCCGTGACAAGGGGCGCACATTCACCGGAAAGCCTTTGAAGCGGTCTGAGAAATTCTTGAAATGCTGACGCGCGAGCAAGGTTGTCGGCGCGATCACCGCCACCTGACGGCCGGTCATCGCAACGACAAAAGCGGCGCGCAGCGCGACCTCTGTTTTGCCGAAACCAACATCACCGCATACCAGCCGGTCCATGGGCCGGCCTTTGGCGAGGTCCTCGATAACGTCGGCGATGGCGTTTTCCTGATCTTCTGTTTCCGCATAGGGAAACCGCGCGCAAAATTCGTCATAGACCCCGGTCTCGGGCGATAGGGCGTCTACGGATTTCATCTCCCGTTTGGCGGCGATCTTGATCAGCTGTTCGGCGAGCATCTTGATGCGCTCGCGCATTTTTGCTTTGCGGCCCTGCCACGCCGCGCCGCCGAGCCGGTCAAGCTGGGCGTTTGGCTCATCGGACCCGAAACGCGACAGGAGATCGATGTTTTCAACCGGCAGGAACAGTTTGTCGCCGCCGTGATATTCGAGCGTCAGGCAATCATGGGGCGCGCTTTGGATGTCGAGGGTCTTCAACCCCACATAGCGCCCGACGCCGTGGTCCACATGGACGATCAGATCGCCGGGGCTGAGGCTTGAGGCCTCCGTCAGGAAGTTTTCGGCGCGTTTCTTGCGCGCGCGTTTAACGAGCCGGTCGCCGAGAATGTCCTGTTCGGAAATAAAGGCCGCGTTCTCGGTTTCAAAACCGTTTTCAAGTCCGAGGATGACGGTCGCCATCGCGCCGGGTGCGGTTTGCGCCTTTGACCAGTCTGCGCCGGCGGCCTGTGTTTCCAGTCCGTGGTCGGACAAAACACTGCGCATGCGGTCGGCGGAACCTTCCGACCAACAGGCGATATAAACGCGTTTGCCCGCTGCTTTGAGTGCGTTGGCGTGGGCGGCGACAGTGTCGAAGACATTGATCTTTTCCGCGGCGCGCTCGGCGGCGAAACTGCGTCCGACTTTGGCGCCGAATGAAAAAGCGCGCTGTTCGGCGGGCGGCGAGAACGGCGTCAGCTGGCGCAACGCCGTCCGGTCGAGGCGGGCGCGCCATTCTTCAGGCGTCAGATAAAGCGCCTCCGGCGCCAGCGCACGATAGGCCGGCGCGGAGAATTCGCGCGACTTCGGGCGCGCGCCGTCCTCGTCTTCGCTGCGCGCCGCATAATAATCGGCGACCGAGGCAAAACGGTCTGCGGCCGCCTCCTCGCTGAGCGGTTCAAGAAAGACGAGCCCGCCGCCGATAAAGTCGAACAATGTATCGGCGCGCTCGTAAAAAAGCGGCAACCAGTGTTCCTGACCGGCGTGCTTGCGGCCTGCGCTCACCGCCTCATAAACCGGATCATCGCCCGCAGGCCCGAAGGTTGCGACATAGCCTTTTCGAAATCGCGAAATCGTCTCGTCCGTCAAAAGGACTTCCGTCGCCGCCGCCAGTGAAAATCCGGGCAACTGGCGCGTCGTGCGCTGGCTCACGGGATCGAAGGCGCGGATGCTCTCAAGCTGATCGCCGAAAAAATCGAGCCGCACCGGTTCATCGGCGCCCGGCGGAAATATATCGATGAGACCGCCGCGCACGGCGAACTCGCCCGGCTCGCGCACCGTGGAGGCGCGGTCATAACCATTGGCCGCGAGATAGGCCGTCAGATCATCGATCACGACGCTTTCGCCCGGACGCGCGGCGAACGCGGCGGCGGCGATCACCTCGCGCGGCGGCGTGCGCTGGCTAACGGCGTTCACCGACGTCACCACGATCAGGGGCGCATCGCCTTCATAGCGCGCAAGAACCCCGAGCGCCGCCATGCGTTGGGAAGAAACGCCGGCGCTCGGGCTGACGCGGTCATAAGGCAGGCAATCCCAGGCCGGGAAGTCGACTTGCGCCACATCGGGCGCAAAATAACGCAGCGCCTCGCGCATTCCCGCCGCCCGCGCACCGTCGCGCGCCACATAAACGATAACGCCGCCGCGCGCGGCCGCCGCCGCCGCGACCGCCATCGCATCGGCGCCGTCCGGCGCGTCATAGACGGTGAGCGCCCCGTCATCGCGCCAGGCGTCATTTGCGCCGATGTTTTTCGTGCCGGAAACAATGGTCATCGCAACGCCTTTATCTTCAGTTTGCGCAATCGCGACGCGGCGGCGGCGACGCCGCGCACAACGCGAAATGCGCGGCCGCCGGATTTGGCGGTCGCGTCCTGTTACGGCCAAGGGAGGTAGCGAGCCTCACCGGCGAAGACAAGTCGGTTAATTGTCCCCCCGAATGACCGCGATATGGCGCGTCTTTCGCCGCGCACGCGCCACATAATTGCGCGCTTCCGCCGTCACGAACGAGGCTCCCGATCATGCAAGACAGAGAAACGCATCCATGACGCAGACAACTTCCCAATCGCGCGGCGACGGCCCCCGCGCGCTGATCCCGCAACGCTCGGCCGGCCTAAAACTATTGCTGGTCTGCGCCCTTGCGCTGTTGATGGCGATCCCCGCCTTATTCGTATACGGCGTTATTCATGAACGCACAAAAGGCGAAAACGAGGCGTTCAATGATGTGAGCGCCCGGATCGGCGGAGAGCAAAGCGTGCTCGGCCCCGTTCTCGCCGTGCCTTATGTGCGCCCGCTCTTTACCGAGGAAGTCACCGGCGCCATCACCAAAGCAAACAGTTACGGCGTCGCCATCGCCTATGCGCAAACCGGTTCTGCCGCCGTCGACGTCAATGTCGAAAGCCGCAAGCGCGGGATCTATCCGATCCCGGTCTTCAACGCGACGGTCGACTTCACCGCGCGGTTCAACCCGGACGATTTGCGCGGCGCGATCCCGGCGGATGCGAAAGCAATCTGGTCCGACGCCCGGCTTTACGTCGGGCTCAGCGACACGCGCGGCGTGAAGGAAACCGTCGTCACCGTCGACGGCGCGCCGATCGCCATCGAGCCCGCGACGTATGACCAGCGCCGCGACAATGGCTACGCCCCGACGCCGGCGGCGCGCGTGCGTCTCGCCGGCGGGGAAATTCCCGATCTCGAAACCCGCAAGGGCGAGATGCTCGTTGAAGCCTCGTTGTCGCTCACCGGCGCGAAACGCTTCGCGCTCGGGCCGTTCGCGCGCGACACCAGCGTGACCATGCGCAGCAATTGGGCGCACCCGAGCTTTACCGGCGGGTTCTTGCCGTCGTCGCACACGGCGGGCGAGGATGGGGCCGGAACCAGCGAAGCAGACGGTTTTACGGCGGTCTGGTCAGTCCCTTATCTGGCGCGCGGGATATCCGGCGCCGGCGCCAACCTCAATCTGTCGGAGGTCACCGCGCGGGACAGCAAGGACATCGCCGTCCGGTTTCTCGCCGGCGTCAGCCCCTATCAAAGCGTCGAACGCGCGCTGAAATATGCGGCGATGTTCATCGGTTTTGTGTTCCTCGCTTATTTCCTTTTTGAGATCACCGCCGAGGCGCGCGCCCATCCGGCGCAGTACGTTCTTGTGGGGCTTGCGCAGTCGATCTTTTATCTTTTGCTGCTCGCCTTTGCCGAACGCATCGGCTTTGACGCAGCCTTCGCCCTCGCCGCAGCGATGACCGTCGCGCTGACGGCGGGCTACGCGGTCGCCGTCTTCCGTTCGCGCAAGATTGGCCTGCGCGCGCTTGGCGTCCTGACCGGCATTTACGGCCTTGTCTATGTGTTGATGCGCGCCCAGGAAAATGCGCTGATCGCCGGCGCGCTCGCCAGCTTCACAGCCATCGCCTTGACGATGTATATGACGCGAAACATCGACTGGTATGGCGACAAGGGCGCCGAAAGCGCCGGCGCGTAAACCGAACAACGGGCATCACAACTAAAGTGACCGCCGGACGCCGCGCATTTGTACGCGGCGTCCGGCTGCGTCTTTTTGCTCAAACAAGCGCCCGACGCCGCTTATTGTCAATTGCCCGCCAGTAGTCCCCGTTCTTCCAGATAACCGACAATCCTCTCAGCGGCTTCTTCCGCAGACAGATCGACAGTATTAACCGCGATCTCGGCGTTCTGAGGCGGCTGGTATTCCGAATCGATGCCGGTGAAGTTCTTGATCTCCCCTGCGCGCGCTTTCTTGTAGAGCCCTTTAACGTCGCGCTGTTCGGCGACATCGAGGGGCGTGTCCACATGGATTTCGATGAATTCGCCGTCCTCCATCATGGCGCGGGCCATTTGGCGCTCGGCGCGGAACGGCGAGATAAACGAGACCAGAACAATGAGACCCGCATCCGCCATCAGTTTTGAGACTTCCGCGACGCGGCGAATGTTCTCAACCCGGTCCGCATCCTTAAAGCCGAGATCCTTATTAAGCCCGTGGCGGACATTGTCGCCGTCGAGAATGTAGGTATGGCGCCCCATGTCGAAGAGTTTTTTCTCAACAAGATTGGCGATCGTCGACTTACCGGCGCCGGAAAGCCCGGTGAACCAGAGCACCGCCGGCTTTTGATGTTTTTGCCCGGCGCGTTCCGGCTTGCCGATTTCAAGGTCCTGCCAGACGACGTTGGCCGCGCGGCGCAGGGAAAAGTCCAACATCCCGACGCCGACAGTATTATTCGTATTGCGGTCGATCAGGATGAAACTTCCCGTATTGCGGTTGTCCTGATACGGATCGAAGGGGATCGGTTTGCTGATCGATAAATTACAGACGCCGACTTCGTTCAACGCCAGCATTTTGCCCGCTTCCTGGGCGAAGTTATTGACGTTCACTTTGTGTTTGAGATCAGTGATCGTTGCGGGCAGCACCTGATTGTTGATCTTCATCAGATATTGCCGGCCCGGAAACATTTCGCGGTCCGCCATCCACAGGACGTGCGCGGCAAACTGATCGGACTGCTCGGATGGATGCGCCGCGCCGCAAATCATGTCGCCGCGCGAGATGTCGATTTCATCGTCGAGCGTCAGCGTGATCGATTGGCCCTCAACGGCCGCGTCAAGATCGCCGCCATGGGTGACAATTGATTTGACGCGCGAACGCTTGCCCGACGGGATCGCGATGACCTCGTCGCCGGGGGCGACGCGCCCGGCGGCGATTGTGCCGCAAAACCCGCGAAAATCGAGATTGGGCCGATTGACCCACTGAACCGGCAGCCGGAATGTCGCCGCTGCATCGCCAGTGTCGACATTGACGGTGTCGATATCGACGGTCTCAAGATGTTCGAGCAGCGACTTGCCGCCATACCACGGCGTTTGTGCGCTGCGCGTCGTGACATTGTCGCCGTCGAGCGCCGACATTGGGATACAGACGATTTCGTCGAACCCGAGCGGCTTGGCGAATGCGCGATATTCGGCTTCGATCTCGGCAAAGCGCTCTTCAGAAAACCCGAGGAGGTCCATCTTGTTCACCGCCACGACGATATGGCGAATGCCGAGGAGCGACGCGATATAGCTGTGGCGGCGGGTCTGGACCTGAACGCCGTGGCGCGCGTCAATCAGGAGGATTGCAAGGTCCGCTGTCGATGCGCCGGTCGCCATATTGCGCGTATATTGTTCGTGCCCCGGCGTATCGGCGACAATGAACTTGCGCTTGTCGGTGGAAAAAAAGCGATAAGCGACATCGATGGTGATGCCTTGTTCGCGCTCGGCGGCGAGGCCGTCAACAAGCAGCGCCAGATCCGGCTTTTCCCCTGTCGTGCCTGACTTTTTACTGTCGGCCTCAACGGCGGCGAGCTGGTCCTCATAAATCAGCTTGCTGTCATAGAGGAGCCGGCCAATCAGCGTCGACTTGCCGTCGTCGACGGAACCGCAGGTGATAAACCGCAGAAAGCTCTTTTTCTCCTGCGCGTCGAGATAGCCGATAATGTCGGTGGCGATGAGATCGTCCTGATGGGACATTTTAAAAATACCCCTCTTGTTTTTTCTTCTCCATCGACGCGGCCTGATCGTGATCGATGGCGCGGCCCTGGCGCTCGGAGGTGGTGGTCAACAGGGTTTCCTGAATGATCTCCGGCAAGGTCGTTGCGCGCGAGGCGACGGCGCCGGTGAGCGGATAACACCCGAGGGTTCTGAACCGCACCCACTCGTTTCGCTGGGTCTTCTTCAAGTCTTCGGGAACACGATCATCGTCGACCATGATGGTGACGCCGTCAAAATCAACAACGGGCCGTTCGGCGGCGAAATAGAGCGGCGGGATCTCGATGTTTTCCCGGTATATATATTGCCAGATATCAAGCTCGGTCCAGTTGGACATCGGGAAAACGCGCATGCTTTCGCCTTTTGAGATGCGCGTATTGTAGATATTCCAAAGCTCAGGGCGCTGATTTTTCGGGTCCCAGCGATGTTGCTGCGAGCGGAAGGAAAAGATGCGTTCCTTGGCGCGGGATTTTTCTTCATCGCGCCGCGCGCCGCCGAAAGCCGCGTCGAACTGATATTTGTCGAGCGCCTGTTTCAGCGCTTGCGTCTTCATAATGTCGGTATGGACCGTCGCGCCATGGGTGAACGGCCCGACGCCCTCGTTAACGCCGTCCTCGTTGATATGGACAATCAACTCGAGGCCAAGTTCTTTGGCGAGGCGGTCGCGAAACTCTGTCATTTCACGGAATTTGTAGGTCGTGTCCACATGCAAAAGCGGAAATGGCGGCACGGAGGGATAAAACGCTTTCAGCGCCAGATGCAGCATGACCGATGAGTCCTTGCCGATCGAATACAGCATCACCGGCTTTTCACATTCAGCCGCGACCTCGCGCATGATGTGAATACTTTCCGCCTCAAGACGGTCGAGATGAGTAAGGTTGGTCATGGTGGTGTCAGTGACTGGTTTCAACAGATTTTGCAAAACACGCTATCGTGCGCCCCAGGCGACAAAATGCGGATTATCAAAGCCGCGCGCCTTTTTGTTGTAGCGTAGCGGCGCGCCCTCCGCGCCGTTCTCCAGAATGTGAACGGACCCGCCAGCCGCCTCAAGGACCGCCTGCGCGGCGCCGGTGTCCCATTCCATTGTCCGGCCAAGGCGCGGATAAACGTCCGCGAGACCTTCCGCAATCAGACAAAATTTGAGCGATGAGCCGGCGGGTGTGAATTCGGCGGCGCCGATTTCTTTCAGATAGTCTTCGGTCTCCGCTGAGCGGTGTGACCGGCTGGCGACGGCGACGGGGCCCGATGGCGGCGCCGTGCGCGCTCTGATCGGTTTTAGCGGCGCGGCGGCTGTGCGATCGGCGCCCGGGTCCACATGCTGGAGGCCGGCGCCGCCGCCGGCGCAGCCGACGAAGAGCTTAGAACAGCCCGGCGCATAGACGACGCCGCAAACCGGGACCCCGTCTTCGATCAGCGCAATATTAACAGTAAACTCACCCGTCTTGTTGACGAACTCGCGGGTCCCGTCGAGCGGATCGACGAGGAAAAAACGCGCGCCCAGTTCCGGAATGTCGCCTTCCGAGGCGGCCTCTTCGGCAAGCACCGGAATGTCGGGAAACGCCTTTTCAAGGGCCGCCAGAATAATCGCCTCGCCCGCCTTGTCGGCTTCCGTCACCGCCGAGCCGTCGCCTTTCTGGCTGGCGTCAAAATCAGTCTCGTAGATCGCGGCGGCCCGCGCGCCGGCGGCGAGCGCGGCGTCGATCATGACCGTGAGCGCGGGATGGGCCGTTTCGAGGGAATGGGATACGGGCTGGGTCATGCCTGGGGGGTCCGGTTAATCCTGTTTTGTCTTGTTGCGGTGCAAGGTGAACGCCGAGGGCATAGGATATGCGGCGCGCCGCGACAACTGCTGAAGCCCCGCCGGGGACAAAGCAAGTCAAAAGCCAATCGCATAACCGTCAAAAACCCGTCAGGTCCCGCGTGATCGGCGCGCGTCAGCAGCGCGCTGGCGGCGGACTGTAGGCGGTTAGCGGAAAACCACTTATTGTCTGAAATCGACGGATTTCAGGAACACGCCCCATGACCGACACCCCGCTCATTCTCGCCATCGATCAGGGCACGACCAGCTCGCGGGCCATCGTCTATGACGCGGCGGGCGCGGCGGTCGCGACCGCACAGGAAGAATTCCCCCAGATCTATCCCGCCGACGGTTGGGTCGAACACGATCCCGAAGCGATCTGGGCGACGAGCCTATCGGTAATGCGCGCGGCGATGAAAGAAGCCGAAGCCGGCGGCGGCCGGATCGTAGCGATTGGCGTCACCAATCAGCGCGAGACCACCATCGTGTGGAACCGCGAGACCGGCGCGCCGATTTACAACGCCATCGTCTGGCAGGACCGGCGCACGGCGCCGCGATGCGCGACCTTGAAAGAAGCCGGTCACGAAGCGGCGGTGCGCGAGAAAACCGGTCTCGTGCTTGATCCATATTTCTCGGCGACCAAAGTCGCCTGGATCCTCGATCATGTCGAAGGCGCACGCGAGGCGGCGCAGAAAGGCGCCCTCGCCTTCGGAACAGTGGACAGCTTTCTGATCTGGCGGCTGACCGGCGGAACCGCCGGTAAGGGCGCGCGTCACCTCACCGACGTCACCAATGCGAGCCGGACGAGCCTTTACAATATCAACAGCAATGACTGGGACGAAACGCTGCTTGAGGCCTTTGACGTGCCGCGCGCGTGCCTTCCCGATGTCCGCGACTGCGCCGACGATTTCGGCGAGACCGACCCCTCAGTGCTCGGGCGCGCGATCCCGATCGCGGGCGTCGCCGGCGACCAGCAGGCGGCGGCCATCGGTCAGGCCGGCTTTAGCGAAGGCGCAATCAAGAGCACCTACGGCACCGGCTGTTTCGTCCTCGCCCATACCGGGACGCGCCCCGTGTCCTCGTCCGCCAATCTCCTGACCACCATCGCCTATCGCCTCAATGGCGAGACGGCGTATGCGCTTGAGGGTTCGATTTTTGTCGCCGGCGCGGCTGTACAATGGCTGCGCGATGAATTGGAAATCATCAAAGACGCCAGCGAGACCGACGCGCTCGCGCGCTCCCTTCCCGACAATCAGGGCGTTTATCTCGTGCCGGCTTTCGCCGGGCTCGGCGCGCCGCACTGGCGCCCGGATGCGCGCGGCGCCGTCTACGGACTAACCCGCGGCGCCGGCAAGGCGGCCCTCGCGCGCGCAGCGCTGGAGTGCGTCGCTTATCAGACCCTTGATCTGATGGACGCGATTGCGGCCGATGGGGTCAATCCGACCGCCTTGCGCGTTGACGGCGGCATGGTCGCCAATGACTGGATGGTGCAGTTTCTCGCCGACATTCTGGACATCACCGTCGAGCGGCCCGTCGTCATGGAGACGACCGCGCTCGGCGCGGCTTATCTCGCCGGGCTCAAGGTCGGCATGTTCGCCTCGCTCGACGAAGTCGCCGCGCTCTGGAAACGCGAAGCCGCCTTTGAGCCCGCGATGGAGAGCACGCAGCGCACGGCGCTTATCGACGGCTGGCGGAGCGCCATTCGCAAAACCCTGCTCGACTAGTGCGCGCTTTCACGGTCCGCACGGGCGCCAAGTGAACGGCCTAAAGATAGCGCCGGGCGACGGCGCCGATGTCGAGCCGCGCCCGCAGTCGGCTCGCCAATAGAAAGACGCCGCCGATTTTCCGCTGGATATAAAGAAGGTCAATCGGCGGCACATGCGCAAGATCGCGCCGGCCCTGAAGGGCGAGGCCCTTGTCGCGCATTTTCATCGGCAGGTCGCTGGCCGCAAAATCAAACGGTTCGCCGAGCCGCAAAGGCTCAATCACCATCGTCATCATCTCAATGAGAAGGGCGCGCACATCAGAGGGAAGCCCGGGGCCGAGAAAACCCATATCATCGGCGGCCCGCGCGAGCGCTTCATGATCGCCCGCGACGCCGGCCCGCAGAAAGGTCCGGTATTGCTCGGCGACTTGCTCCGGGATCGCCTTGGCTGCGCCGAAGTCCAGCAAGACGAGCGTCTCGCGGGCCGGGTCGTAGAAGAAATTCGCAAAATTCGGATCGGTCTGCATCAGGCGCAGGGTGAAAAGCTCCTTGAACAGAAGATCGAGCACCAGCCCGGCGATCCGGTCGCGCGTCGCCTGATCGACCGCATCAAACTTTTCAACGGGCTTTCCCGCCTCGAACGTCATTGCAAGGACCGTTTTTGTCGTCAGGTCCGCCTGCAGACGCGGCGTCACGATATCGGGCTCATCGGCGACGGCGTCGGCGAATAGTTCGAGCCGCGCCCCCTCCCCGATATAATCGGCTTCCTCATGGAGCTGGCGTTTCGCCTCTTCGAGCAGCGGCTCTAACGCCAGCCCGTCCGGCAACACACCAGACAGGGCGATCAGCTTTGCGACATTATCGACATCGCTGTCGATCGATTGCGCAACGCCCGGATACTGGATTTTGATTGCAAGGTCGCGGCCGTCTTTTGTCCGGGCGCGATGGACCTGACCGATCGACGCCGCCGCAATCGGGCGGACGTCGAAGCGCGAAAACTGTGTCAGCCAGCCGCGGCCCCAAGCCTCGCTCAGCACCATTTTCAGTTGCCGCCCGGGCATCGGCCGCGCATCGGCGCGCAGGCGTGCAAAAATTTCTGACAGTTCCGGCGGTAGAAGATCGCCGGTGTCCATCGAGACAAGCTGGCCGACCTTCATCGCCGCGCCGCGCAAATTGGCGAGCTGGTCGGCGACGCGCCGCGCATTCGCCGGCGTCAGGAGCAGGTCCTGCACCGCCGGGCGGCGCCCGCGCGCCAGTTCGCCGGCCCCTTGCGCAAGGGCGGCGCCGGCGACGCCCGCCGCTATCCCGCCAAAGCGCGCCATGCGCGACAGTCTGCCGGCCGGCACCGGCGCGCCAGCCGTATCGTCCGCCATGAATTCGTCCGTTTTTAAATCGTCCGTGTCGGGCGTGTCTGTCAAAGCGCCGCCTCAACAGCATCGCGCAGCGTGCGCGACATCGGCGTCACATTCGACGGAAACGCTGCAATGAGCGCGCCGTCCCGGCCGATGAGATATTTATGAAAATTCCAGCGCGGCGCGTTTTCAGCGCCAAGCGCCTCGCGCGCCCACAGATAAACCGGATGCGCCGTCGCCCCGGTGACGGTCACCTTTTCGGCGAGCGGAAAGCGCACCCCGAAATTGACTTCGCAAAACGCCTTGATCTCCGCCTCAGCGCCAGGCTCCTGACCGCCGAAGTCATTGGACGGCGCCGCGATAACCACAAGCCCGCGCTTGCCATAGGTCTCATAGAGCGCCTGCAACCCGCCATATTGATCCGTATAACCGCATAAGGACGCCGTATTGACCAGCAAAATGGCTTTGCCCTCGTATTTCGAGAGCGGCATCGGCGCGCCGTTGATCGCCGTCAGGGTGAAATCGTAAGCCGTGCGCGCGCGCTTCGTCTCACCGGAGGCGCGCTTGCCGGCGTCCGGCGCATCGCCCGCTTGCGCCAGCCTTATGGCGTCAATATCGGTTGCGCGCGCGCCGTCGGCGGAGGGCGCAACGGAAATGACAAGCGATGAAATGATAGCGGCGACGGTCAGCAACATGTCTCACCCATGATTGAAAGGCGTTTGGCGTATCATGAATACGGACGACGCGGGGCAACGGTTTCATGGAACGCCGGCCTCGCCGCCCGCCGAATGCGCAACGTGCAACGCTACCGTCAGCGCCCAAACCGCCGGAGCGCCGATTGTCCCCAGATTTTCAACTGATCCGCGACCGGCGCTCGCCCCGGAAATCGCGGCGAGAGCCCGCGGGCGCGCAGGCGATGATTGATCTGGTGCAGATATGCGGTGCGCATTGTCGCTTCCGATCGCCACGTGACGCTCAGCGACAGCGCGGGCGCGCCGCCCGTGACCGTCACCCAGTGCGGCGCCAGCGGCGGGATATAAAGCGCGTCTCCTGGCCGTAAGGTGAACCGCACGCCGTCATTTTTCTTGTCGTCGCGAAGCGGGAGATTTCGATGGCCGCCGGCGTGAAAACGCTCCAGATCGCGTTGGCTCGCAAGCGCCCGATCAGCTTGCGAATAGACCGTGACGTCTTTTTCGCCTTCGATTTGTATCAGGATGTTATGTTCTTCATCGAAGTGAAACGGCGTCACCGCGCCGGGGGACGACAGGAAGACAAACGCCTCGCGGCGGAGCATCGGACCGGTTCTGGCTTGCGCGCTTGCCGCCACGGCGGCGATAATTTTATCGGTGAGCCCCGCATACTCCCGGTCATTCTCGATGTTGCGCAATGTCATCCAGGAATTTTCAAGGCCAAGCCGCTCAATCACGTCTTCCGCCGTCGATGAAGGCCGCGCCACTTCTTCGGGCCTGATCGAAATCGGCAGATCGCCATTGTTGTATTCGACAAGGTGCGGCGCCAGCGATTGCGCGAGCGCGATCAGACGGCGCCGGTCGAACAATGGGCTCGCAACCCGCAAGCCGAGCTTGCCCGGCGATTGCGGATAGACCGCTTCGAACGCGTCTATTTCAACGCTGAGATCGCTCATCGCTGTTTCGCCTGCCGTCCGCGCAACACGGCGCGCAGCCCATGATAGCCCTGCGCGCCGGCCCGCGCGAGGCGAATGAGCGACGGCGTCAATGTATCGCCGCCGGCGATCAGAAGATTGCTCACCTCGCAATGGTCCGGCCAGAGCTTGCCCGCGACCGGGTGATCGGGCTTGGCGCAGGAATCGAGAAAGGAAACGCCGTCCAGCGTCATGATGAATCTTGTCGCTTCCATCAGTACGAGAATGCCAGGCGAATACGCGGCGTAGGTTTCGTCATAGGCCGTCTTGAAGGCGCTGAGGTGACTGCCGTGGCGCAGGAAGATCGCCATCGCAATCGGCGCTGGCGGGTCCTGATCGATGCGCTCGAGAACGACCGCCATGGCCGCGTCCGCCGCGAACATGGCGTGCATGGCGTCCTTGAAAAAAGACCCCATGGCCGGATCGCTCACCGCGTCGCCCCGCGCGCCCTTCCAGCCGCGCGCTTCGAGCCGCGCATAGGCCGCGATAAGGCGCGCAACGTCGTCGGGTGATTGATCAGCGGACGCGCCGCCGCCAATCGACCGCACACGGAAGGGCGCAACGTCCTGAAGCCGGCGACGTTGCCGGCGGAGCTCTTTGGCTTTCTTTGCGCTGAAACGGCGCCCGATATCGGCGGCGCTGAATTCGCCGCCCTCGTGCGATGGCGGCAGGGCGAGCCCTGCCCGGCGCCATGTGCGTTCCGTCAGTATGCGCCTTTGCGCCGTCGCCGCCTCAACAGCGTTCGCATCGAGCCGCGCTTCGATCAGCCTTAAGAACCGTCCGCCGCCGGGTTTGGCGTCGAGCCACGCGCTGACGGCGCTGAAGAATGTGTTTTCAAAGCCGGCGGCGATCAGCGGCGCGCCGTTGAACAGATGCGGATTGCGCCAGCTTTGCCAATGGGCGAGCGGCAGGCCGCCAAAAATCTCCGCCCGCTCAACCGGCGCAAGACCGATCAGGCGCCCGTCCGAGGGCGCCGCGACCAGCAGGAGAAAGGCGTCGCGTGCAGCGCCCGACTGGCGCAAGGCGGGCAGGAGCACCGCCGGGTCATAATAAGGGTTCGGCCAGACAGCCGCATCGGCGAGCGCGCGCCACGCCGCAATGAGCCGGTCGTCAATCCGCGCCGCCGGCAGGAGCGTCGCGGTCGCGCTTGCAGTCTCGATTGTCGCCGGTTCGCTCTTCACGAGGGTCGCGTCTCCGCCAGCAAATACCATTAAAGGGGCTCTTCGCGGCGCATGATTTGTGCCGAATTCGTGCGCCGGCGCGTCTGATTTAGAGACACTACCGCCGCGGCGCCGGCAGAGCCATATTGCGCGCAGGGCCGCGGCGCGCGGACCGGGTCTTGCCAAAGCGGGCAATCTACAGTAGCGCAACGCTTCTCGCCCCTATAGCTCAGCTGGTAGAGCAACTGATTTGTAATCAGTAGGTCCGCGGTTCGAGTCCGTGTGGGGGCACCACTTTTTTCGCCACAACCGTCCGCGAGACGACACTTTGGAGACGGCGCATTGGAAACGGCGATTGTCCGGGTCGGCGGCGCTTGCTTGTTGGCGCTCTTTGCGGCGCTTTGCGCCGGTTGCGGGTCCGATCGCGACAGTGCGGTCCCGCCGGCGCCGCTCACGCTCGAAGAACGCGGCGCGCGCGTTTTTCGCGCCTGCGCCGCCTGTCACATCGCAGCGCCCCCGGACCGCAAGGCGATCGCATCGGTCGGGCCAAACCTCTGGGGCGTTTACGGCGCGCGCGCCGGTGCGCGCGGCGACTTTGCGTATTCAAAGGCGATGCGCAACGCCGATCTCATCTGGAACGATGAAACGCTTGACGCATATCTTGAAAAACCGAACCGCTATATCGTCGGTAACCGGATGAGTTTTGCGGGCCTGCCCGATCCTGAGGACCGGGCCGCCGTCATCGCCTATCTGAAAACGTTTCAGTAATGCGCGCCGCCTAGCGGTCGAAGCCCGGATTTTCGCGGTTCAGCTTGCGCATGAGGCCCGGCCAGGCGAGATTGTCGCCGAGCCCGGGCACAAACGCCGGTGCGCCCTGCTGCAAGACCTTGGCGCCCATCGCGGGCGGCTCTTCCATCGGCGGCTTGGTGTCCGACTGGGCCAGAATTTGGGTCTTGCACGCCTGTTCGAGGAAATACATGCGCAAGAATGCCGTCGCGCAATTGGCGCCGACCGTCAGCGTGCCGTGGTTTTTCAGGATCAAGAAATTGTGGGCGCCAATATCGGCGACCAGACGCTCGCGCTCATCGAGGTCCGTCGCAATGCCTTCATAATCGTGATACGCGATGTCATCGTGGACGATCATGGCGAATTGCGTGTAGCGCTTCAGGCCGCCTTCCTGCGCGGAGACGGCGACGCCATAGGGCGAGTGCAAATGCAGGACGCAATGCGCATCATCGCGCGACATATGCAGCGCGCTATGGATCGTAAAGCCCGCCGGATTTGAGAAATAAGGCGTCTCGCCGACGACGTTGCCGTCGACATCGACCTTGACGAGAGCGCTCGCCGTCATCTCATCGAAAAAGATGCCATACGGATTAATCAGGAAGCGCTCCGCCCCGCCCTCATCCGGCAGCCTGACGGAGATATGGGTGAAGATCATATCGTCCCAGCCATAGAGCGCCGCAAGCCGGTAAGTCGCCGCCAGATCGCAGCGCAGCCGCCATTCCTCGTCGGAAACCTTGCCTTTCAGCGTGTCGAGGTCCGCCGGGTCCGGCACTGTGAAACCGGACATTTGCCCAAGTGCTTCCTGTGTCGCTCGTTGCGCCGCCATGAGAACCTCCCGTGTTTGCCTAAGCCTTTATAGGCCCCGCGAGAAAAAATGATAAGAATGAATGCAGTCAGCGCCTCGCGAGCGGATTGCCCGATCACCCGCGCCACTGCGGATCGCCTCGTCAGGAATCGCGCGCGAGGCGCAGCCCCGCCGCCTGCCAACGGGCGCTAGGGGGGAAGAAATTGCGATAGGTGCGCCGCGCGTGGCCCGGCGGGGTGAAACACGAGCCGCCGCGCAAGACCATCTGGGACGACATGAACTTGCCATTGTACTCGCCGATGGCGCCCGCCGGGGCGCGAAAGCCCGGATAAGCCACATAGGGGCTAGCGGTCCATTCCCAGACATCGCCGAACATCTGACGGAGCGCCGTCTCGCCGCCCGCCCCGGTTGCGGCCGCGGTCGCCGGCGCCGCGCGCGGGCCATCAGGCGCGGCGTGGCTGAGGAAGCGGCCGTCGCGTTCGTCGACGGTTTCGCTGGCGTGTTCCCACTCGGCTTCGGTCGGCAGGCGGTACCCGGTAAACTCCGCATAGGCCGCCGCTTCATAGAAGCTGAGATGCCAGACCGGCGCCGACCAATCGATTTCCCTCTCGCCGCTCAGCGTATATTCCGCGAGGCCATCGCCGCGTTCGCGCCAATATAGCGGCGCCGTCCAGTTCCCGGCCTCGACCATGGCCCAGCCGTCAGCGAGCCAAAGCGACGGCGTACGGTACCCGCCGGCGTCGATAAACTCTTTGTACTCACCATTGGTCACGGGACGCGCGGCAAGCATGAACGGCGAAAGGAAGGCCGCGTGGCGCGGGCCTTCATTATCAAAAGCGAAGTCGCGCGCGTTCGGATCGGCGGCGTAAGCGGCGGTGTCGGCGCCGATCTCGACGACGCCGCCGTCGAAAGCCTTCCAGGCGCGTTCCCTGGCCGGCGGTAATTCCGTTTCAGATGCTGTTGCAGACGCTGTGTCAGAGAAGGGCCCGCCTGCATCGTAAATGGCGGGGGCGACCGGGTTTAACGACAGCGCGTGTTTGACATCGGTCAGCATTAATTCCTGATGTTGTTCTTCGTGCACGCATCCGAGCGCTACGAGCGGCGCAATCACGTCGAGCGCACGCGCTTCGGCCGTGTCGAGAAGATCGATCACCGCGCCGTCCACATGGGCGCGGTAGGCGATAATTTCCGCCGCCGACGGCCGCGACAACGCCCCGCGCATCGCCCGCGGATGCATCACGCCGATCTGTTGGTAATAGGAATTAAAAAGGTAATTGTAGGCGGCGTCGAACGGCTTGTAGCCGGGCTTATGGATGGCGAGCACGAAAGTCTCAAAGAACCAGCTCGTATGCGCCAGGTTCCATTTGATCGGGCTTGCGTCTTCCATCGATTGCAACATCCAGTCTTCATGACTGAAGGCGCCGGCGAGCGTCATCGAGTTGGCGCGCGTCGTCTGGAAGCGGTCGGTCAGGGCGGCAAGGCGGGCGTCTGAATGATCTAGCGGCATATACTCCTCAGCGCGCGGCGCCGCGACCGGCGGCCCGCCGCTTTTCCCGACATCTTCAGGCGACGACGCCGGCGTTCCAGCGCTATTTTAAGGCTGCGCGCGCCCCTCTACAATCGCCTGTCGATAACCTATCTTAATAGTATGCATCGTAACCTCAAAGGGTGCGGTCAAGACAAATGCGGTCAGGACAAGAGCAGTCACGACAAGAGCGACCAGAATTGGCGCGGGCGAGATCAACGTTATGGCGAAGCGAAAGTACGCTTTTTTTTCCAGCCCCAAGGAAGGCGCGCTCGAAACAGCCGCCGCCTTGCGCAAGTGCTATGGCGACACGCCCGTTGAGGACGCCGATGTGATCATTGCGGTCGGCGGCGACGGTTTCATGCTGGAGACGATGCGCAATTACATGACCGTCAACAAACCGATTTACGGCGTTAATCGCGGCACGGTCGGTTTCCTGATGAATACGCCCGACATCGCGTGGTTCGAACAGCGCGTTCAGGACGCCGAACCCGCGGTCATTCATCCCTTGGTAATGAAGGCGACGACCGTGAGCGGCGCGGTTGTCACCGAACATGCGATCAACGAAATCTCGATGTTTCGCGAGACCCGCCAGAGCGCCAAGATCCGCATTTCGGTGAACGGCAGGGTGCGGATGGAATCGCTGACCTGCGACGGCGTTTTGCTGGCGACGCCGGCGGGATCGACCGCCTATAACCTTTCCGCCCACGGCCCGATCCTGCCGATCGATGCGCATATGCTGGCCCTGACGCCGATCAGCGCATTCCGGCCGCGCCGCTGGAAAGGCGCGCTCCTCTCCCACGAGGCCGTGGTGACGCTGGAAGCGCTGGAGCCGGAAATCCGGCCGATTTCCGCCGTCGCCGACAATCAGGAGGTGCGCGACGTCGTCAAGGTTGAGGCCCGCGAAGACCGGTCGATCTCGATCACGCTGCTGTTTGATCGCGGGCAGTCCCTTGAAGAGCGTATCCTGCGCGAGCAATTTGATTACTGAGATGTCATGGCCCCCCCGCTTTTGGCCCCGCTTAAGGCCCGGCTTATGGCCCCGCCTATGCCTAGCCTCTGGCCTTTCGCTTTACGCCGCGCAATGAATCGCAGCATGACTGAGGCCGCCCGTATGCATGGTCGGCCTCGCCGCTGTCCTGCGCGTTTAGCGAGCATTAAGACAAGCTCGTCATGATTTGCGCTTTACGGCGCCGGCATGACGATAAGGGACAAAAAGATGAGCGCGCAGGCCGTCCGGCTCTCCAACGTTGACATCGATAATGCGTTGAAAAGCAATGACTTCGAGGTGCTTTTTCAACCAATTTTCGACCTCAGCAATGGCGCGCTCGCCCGCGTCGAGACGTTTGTGCGCTGGCGCCACGCCTCGCTCGGGGTGTTGCCGCCGGGCGCTTTTATCTCGTTTTTTGAATCGCAAGGCCGCATGAGCGAGCTGACCCGCTATGTGCTCGGGGAAGCGCTGGCGCGGTACAATGAGTGGCGCGGACCTTATCCGCCGGGATTTTCGATCAATCTGGCGCTGAGCGATCTCGGCGATCCATCCTTCGTCTCGCATTTTTCGGTATTGCTGCGCGAACACAAATTTCCGGCCGATCTGATCACGCTGGAATGTCCGATGCCGCCTGTCGATCAGGACGTGGCGCAAGCCTCTGAAAATTTCGCGCGCCTCGCCGAGACCGGCGCGCGGCTCGCCATTGAAGTGCGCGGACGCACCAATGAGCTCCTGCGCAAGCTTGATCCGTTCCCATTCGACGAAATCAAAACCGGCGGGGCCGCCATTTTGCGCTTCGCCCGCACGGTGCGCGGGCCGGGCCTCAGCGCGATCTCAGAGCTTCTTGAACTTGCCGAAGAGGCAAACGCTGTGATCACGGCGGTGGGCGTTGAGGATCAGGCGTCGCTATCGGCTCTGCGCAGCATTGGTTTCGCCGCGGCGCAAGGCAATCATCTGGGCCGCGTCGGCGCGCTTGAGGACTTCAAACCCTCGCAGGTGAATACTGTTCGCGATCTTCTTGAGCTGCCGCCGCTTGCGCGCGAGGATTTGAACGCGATGTTCCGCACCTCCGTGACGGCGGCGCGCACCGACGCTGCGGCGCCTTCAGGCGACCAGCCGTCAGCGGAAACGCCGCCTGCGGAGCAATCGGCGTCAAACGGCGGCGCTGCGCCCGAGACAAAGGCTGCCGCGCAAACACCGAAACGCGCGCCCGCCAGGAAAGCCAGACGACGCCCGCCGGCCGCCGATGCGCCAGACGGTCTGCCAGACGGTCTGATTGAAAGACTGGCCGCGCGCATCGCCGACAATGAAGCCGCTGGCGGGGCGCAAACAGGACCGGTCGATATTACTGAGGTCTCCGAAAACAAGCGGCGCGCCGCCGCCATCGCAAGGGCGCGCCAGAAGGCGTCGCAGAAAACGCAGCCGCGCTACAAACCGGTGGCGACGCTGCGCGGCGATGCGGAAGCGCCGGAAAAAGAAACGCCGGCGGACAGCGCCGATCTATCAATCGCACCGGCGAGCGATCCGGAGATCGACGCCCGCGATCTTCAGGCTCGCCTGACTGAAGAGTTCCCCCCCGAAGCGACGGACGGTAAAGCAGCGACGGCTGATGCGGCGGCCACAGGCGATACGGCGGCGACGCCGGGGGCAACAGACCTTGCCGATGATCATCAGCCCAAAGAACAAACGACGGGCGCAGAACCCGCGCCGAGCGTCGCAGATGTGGGCGCAGATGCAAATACAGATGCAGATGCGGAATTCGACGCTGGCGCATCGGCTGCGCAGAACGCCGATACGGAAGACACCGCCTCGGACGGCGCGCAAGACGAAACACAAGACGACACACAAGGCGACGCACAAGGAGAAACGCAATCCGGCGCGCAAGAGGATGCTGAACGCGACTCTCCTCAGGACGCCGCCGATAAACAAGAACAGGTCGCCGCCTCTGACGTCAGCGACGATGCGCCAGGAACCGATGCGCCAGGAACCGATGCGCCAGGAACCGATGCGCCGGAAATTGACGCCTCACCGGCGACTGCGAGCGCTGAGGTAGACGAGCCGCAAGAAACACCGGCGCCGGATCAAACAGAAGCCCAAGGGGCGGTCGCAATGGCGGCAAGCGCGGACGCGAATACGGCGGGAAGTGACGCCGCAAGCAGCGACACCGAAGAAAGCGACAAAGAAGAAATCGATCTAGCGGACCGTGATAAGGCGAGCGACGGCGCGCCGGCAACGGCGCGGCTGAGCCTCGGGGCGCTGCCGGCGCGGGCGCTCAATGTGGTCTCGGTCCGCGCCGCGTCTGCGGCGCCGACGCCAGCGCCATCGCCCCCCGGGGCCGCGCCGATGCGTCCGGCGGCAAAAATGAATGACTTCGGCGATGCGCTGACCGCCAAGGCGCCGCAAGGCGGCGTCGTTATCGCAGACCCCGCTGACGTCGTCGGCGCGCCGGCGCAAAACGCCGCGCGTCCCGCAATCGACGAAGAGCCTGCTCAAGACCTTGATCTTGCGCCGGAAGCGCTCAACGATCTTGATGAAGCGCTCGATATCGAGGCGGGCATGCTGGAAAACGCGCTCGACGTTACCGATGCGCCGAACGATGATATTGACGATGATATTCAAGGTGCGTCTGAAGCGCTGGCGCCGCGTCGCAGGCGCAAGAAAAACTTCCTGATGCGGAAATACCAGCTGCCGAAATGGCCGACCCATTTCTGGCCGCGCAGTTGGAAACGCGCCTGGCGCAGACGTGAGGCCTACAAGGCCGCAATCCGCCGCGAACGCGCGGAAAGCACCGTCATCGTCGATTAACAGGCGAACGACCCGCACGGGCGCCGGCGCGTTGAAAGCGTGGTCAGGTGTCGATCATCTCTTTGACAAAGCCGGAAAGACCGATCTGGCGGCGGCGTTTCAGGCGCTCCGCATGCAGAATAGACCGGATAAGGTTTTCCGACGCATCGAGATTGTGATTGACGATCACATAATCGTATTCCGCCCAGTGCGAAATTTCCGCATCGGCTTTTTCCATGCGTTTTTGAACGACGTCCTCGGGATCCTGTGCGCGCTGGCGCAGGCGCCGTTCAAGCTCTGCGCGCGAGGGCGGCAGGATGAACACCTTCACCACATCCTCGCCGGCGACGGCGTCAAGCTGCTGGGCGCCTTGCCAGTCGATATCGAAGAGGACGTCGCGGCCCGACCGCAACGTCTCTTCAACAGCGGCGCGCGGCGTCGCGTAAAAATTGCC
>JBCBBT010000034.1:0-11569 GCA_038531315.1 Pseudomonadota bacterium | reverse complement strand
AATTGCCGAACACATTCGCCCATTCGAGGAATTCATTGTTATCGCGCATACGAATGAATTCATCTTCGGAAACAAAGAAATAATCGTGTCCGTGCGCTTCTCCGGGGCGGCGCTGGCGGGTCGTCGCCGAGATCGATAGTGTCAACGCATCATCGCTTTTCAAAAGCCGGTTTGCGAGCGTTGTCTTGCCGGCGCCGGACGGGCTCGACAGGATCAGCATCAGGCCCCGGCGCGCAATCGGCGCGGCGTCGCCGGCGGCGGTCGCGTCAGAACCGGACATCAGCCCAGCCTTCCGAAGGTCATACCTTCATTCGACATTTTGAACCTGTTCACGCAATTGATCGATCACCGCTTTTAACGCCAGGCCAATCTGTTTCAGGGTCGAGGTCGCCGCCTTGGCGCATAACGTGTTGGCTTCGCGGTTGAATTCCTGCGTCAGGAAATCGAACTTGCGCCCAATCGGGCCGCGCGCCGCGAGAAGCTCGCGCGCCGAGGCCACATGGGCGTCAAGACGGTCGATCTCTTCGCGGATGTCGGCTTTGACCGCCAGGAGCGCAATCTCCTGTTCCAATCGGTCGCTCGACGCGTCAACGCTTTCGCCGTCCAGAAGATCGCGCAGCTGTTCTTTTATTCGGGTGCGGATTGCTTCCGGGCCGCTCGCCGCATCTTCGCGGGCCGCGCGCGTCAGGCGTTCGATCTCGCCGACATGGGCGGCGAGCGCGCTCGCCATCGCCGCGCCTTCCTCGCGCCGCGCCGCCGCCAGCGCCGCAACCGCTTCAGTGAAGGACGCGCATATCGCCTCGTCGATCTCGGCGCGTTCTTCGGGCGAGCGCACCTGATCGCGGCCGTCATCGATAACGCCGCGCAGGGCGAGGATCGCTTCGGGGCGCGGCTTGTCTGCGTCGATTTTGCGCTGAATATCGCCAACCGCCGCGATGGCCGCTGCGAGCGCGTCTTCATTGATCTCAAGCGCCGCCGCCCCGTAGGCCTTTTCCATCGTCAGCGAAACATTGACGGATCCGCGCGCAATCGCCCCGCCGAGGAGCTTGCGCAAGCGCGGCTCAAGGTGATCGAACCCCGAATAAAGACGGAAGCGCGGCTCCAGCCCCCGCCCATTGACGCTTTTGATTTCCCATGCCCAGCGCAGACCCGCCGCCGCGCCGTCTGCGCGACCAAAGCCGGTCATCGATGAAACGCCGTCTGCGCCTTTCGCCCGCGCCATCAGCGCCGCTCCCGCTCGATCCGCCGCCATTCGGCAACGTTGCGATTGTGCTCGCGCAGGCTCGACGCAAATTTGTGCCCGCCTGTCCCGTCGGCGACGAAAAAGATTTCATCCGTCTGCGCCGGGTTTAATACGGCCGCAATCGCATCGCGCCCCGGATTGGCGATCGGCGTCGGCGGCAAGCCGTCGATTTGATAGGTGTTGTAAGGCGTTTTTTTCTTCAGCTCGCTAACGCGCAGCCCCCTGCCCAGCGGCTCGCCTTCGGTGAGGCCGTAGATAATCGTCGGATCGGACTCAAGGCGCATGCCGCGCTTCAGTCGGTTGACAAAAACGCCGGCGATGCGGGCGCGCTCGGCCGCGACGCCTGTTTCTTTTTCAACGATAGACGCGAGAATGATCGCCTCCTCGCGCGTTGAGAACGGCAATTCCGTCGCCCGCTCATCCCACAATTCATCGAGCAGGTCGGCTTGGGCTTTCATCATGCGGCGGATCATCTGATCGCGCGTGTCGCCGCGGGTCAGCGCATAGGTCTCCGGTAAGAGCCCGCCTTCCGGCGCATTAATCGTGACCCCGCCCGCGAGACGTTCTTCAGCGTCGAGAAGCCGGATGATCTGCGCCGTCGTCAGTCCTTCAGGCGCCGTGAAATAATGAAGAATGCTCTTGCCTTCGACCAGCCGGTCGATGATCTCCATGACGCTGGCGCCGGCGGGGATTAAATATTCGCCGGCCTTGAGCGCGCTCTGTACACGGCGGAAACGGACCGCAGCGCGGAAGAGGTCCGGATGGCGGACCGCTTTTGCGTCGCCGAGCGCGTCGGCGATCTGGCTAACATTCATGCCCTGTTCCAGCGCGACGACCGTGTCCGCCGCCAGCGGCCCCGGCTTGACCGCTTCGCGATAGGCGACGTAGCCGCCGGCGGCGAGCGCGCCGACCGTCAACAGGCCGATCAACACGACCGACAGAATAAATGATTTCAACGCGCCGCCGCGCTGCGCCGTTCTCGCCCGGTTTCTGGCCGCTTCCGCCTCGCCGGGCGACGTCCCCGTCGCCGCCTTCGAATTCATCAAAGGGTTCCCTCCGTACCGACAATGAATCGGGAGTCTAACCCTCAACGCGCCGCATCACCAGACTTGCGTTGGTGCCGCCAAACCCGAACGAATTCGACAGGACGGCGTTGATCGGCTTTTCAATCGCCTTGTGCGGCGCAAGATTGATCGGCGTTTCAACCGACGGGTTATCGAGATTGAGCGTCGGCGGCGCGATATTGTCCCGCATGGCGAGGAGGCAGAAGATCGCCTCCACCGCACCCGCTGCGCCGAGAAGATGCCCGACCGCCGACTTGGTCGACGACATCACAATCTCGCTCGCCGCATCGCCGAAAATGCGCTCGACCGCGCGCAACTCGATTTCATCGCCGAGCGGCGTCGAGGTGCCGTGCGCGTTGACATAATCGATATCGCCTGGCGACAGCGCGGCGCGCTCCAGCGCCATTTTCATGGAGCGATAGCCGCCGTCGCCGTCTTCGGCCGGCGCCGTCACGTGATGGGCGTCGCCGGAAAGACCATAACCGACAATCTCGCCATAGATCGTCGCGCCGCGCGCCTTGGCGCGCTCATATTCCTCGATAACGACAGCGCCCGCGCCTTCGCCCATGACGAAACCGTCGCGCGCCGCATCATAGGGCCGAGAGGCTTTTTCCGGCGTCTCGTTGAAACCCGTCGACAGCGCCTTGCACGCGGCGAACCCCGCAATCCCGGTTGGACAGATGGCGGCTTCCGCGCCGCCCGCGATCATCACGTCCGCGTCGCCCAACATGACCATGCGGGCCGCATCGCCAATCGAATGGGCGCCCGTCGAGCATGCCGTGACGACGGCGTGGTTCGGCCCCTTCAGGCCGAGCTTGATCGAGACCTGACCGGAAATCAGATTGATCAGACAGCTTGTGATAAAAAATGGCGACACCTTGCGCGGGCCGCGCTCATGACAAATCAGGACCGACTGTTCGATGCCCGGCAAACCGCCGACGCCCGCGCCCATCGAAATCCCGGCGCGGTAGCGCTCTTCCTCGTCGCCGAGTTCAATGCCAGCGTTTTCAAACGCCATCAGCGCCGCACATACGCCGTAGAGAATGAAATCATCCATCCGGCGCTGTTCTTTTGGACTGATGAAACGATCCGCATCGAAACCGTTTTCAAAGCCGTCTTTTTTGCGCTTCACCTCGCAGGCGATGCGACAGGGAATATCGCCGGGCTCAAAACGGGTGATCGGACCGGCGCCTGATTTCGCAGCGATCAGATTTGACCAGGAAGTTTCAACATCGCCGCCGAGCGGCGTGACCAGGCCGAGACCTGTGACGACAGCGCGTCTCATATGCCCTACTCCCGGTTTGGCGCCTGGCGCCGCCGGTCGGAAACTGGCGCCGCCTGTCAGAAAGAAGGGCGCGCAGCGGCGCCGCCTCTCAGAAAAAAGAGCGCCGAACCATCAGCGCTCCCGCGACCGCATCATTCAACGCGGCCTCGTTAAGGCCGTTAGGCCTTTTGTTCTTCGATAAATTTGATGGCGTCGCCAACGGTCTGGATCGTCTCAGCGGCGTCATCGGGAATCTCAACGTCGAATTCTTCTTCAAAAGCCATCACCAGCTCGACAATGTCGAGACTGTCAGCGCCCAGATCATCGATGAAGCTTGCTTTCGGCTCCACTTTCGCCGGATCCACGTCGAGATGTTCAACGACGATTTTTTTAACGCGTTCGGCAAGATCAGACATTCGGGACTCCTCTTAGTCGGTGTAGGAAAGTGCGTTCAAGGTGTTGCCGGCGTCTGACCGGCCGCGTTTGCTCTTTGTGAACGCCTCGCTGGCCCGCGCATAAGGCATATCGAATGCGGTTGCAACGCCTTGCGTGTGGCCGCCGCGGAGATGGCGCGCGGGCCTTGCTTTGTCAACGCCGCACCCGCAAAAAATATCTCAAGGCGTTGTTTTATAACATTAAACCATCGCCATGCCGCCATTCACATGAAGCGTCTGGCCGGTCACATAGGCCGCTTCGTCGGAACTCAGATAAACCGCCGCCGCCGCAATATCGCGCGGCGTTCCCATGGCGCCGGCGGGAATGCGGCCGAGAATGGCCTCGCGTTGCTGTTCGTTAAGGGCGTCGGTCATCGCCGTTGCGATGAAACCCGGCGCGATGCAATTCACCGTGACATTGCGCGAGGCGACTTCCGCGGCGAGCGATTTCGACATGCCGATCATGCCGGCTTTTGACGCCGCATAATTCGCCTGCCCCGGATTGCCGGTGACGCCGACAACCGACGTCACGCCGATAATGCGCCCGAAACGCTGTTTGGTCATGCCGCGCAAGGATGCTTTGGCGAGACGGAAATAAGCCGTCAGATTGATGGCGATAACGTCATCCCACATGGCGGGTTTCATCATCATCATCAGCGTGTCGCGCGTTACGCCGGCGTTCGACACGACGATGTGCAGCCCGCCCATCGCTTCGCTCGCCTGTTTCGGCAGCGCGTCGACGGCTTCGAGATCGGCAAGATTGCAGGGCGCAATATGGGCGCGCTCGCCGAGATCGGCGGCCAGCGCTTCGAGTTTTTCCGCACGCGTGCCCGACAGACAAACACTTGCCCCCTGCGCATGAAGCCCGCGCGCAACAGCCTCGCCAATGCCGCCGGTCGCGCCCGTCACCAGCGCGCATTTGTCGTTAAGGTTGAACATGAAATAGCGCCTCCGGTGTCGTTTCAGAAATCAGGATTTTGCAATAGCTCAGAATTTCGCAAAGGCATCGAGATCGCCCGGCGCCCCGACGCTGATCGCGGACGCCTCCTTGTCGATGCGTTTGATGAGCCCGGCGAGGACTTTGCCCGAGCCGACTTCGACAAACGCGTCGCATCCGGCCGCCGTCATCGCCTGTATGCTCTGCGTCCATCGCACGCGGCCGGTCACCTGATCGACAAGCAATTTGCGGATGGTTTCCGGATCGTGCGTTTGCGCCGCCGTTACATTCGCGTAAAGCGGAATTTTTGGTGCGCCGATCTTGGCGTTTTTGAGCGCCGCCTGCATCGCTTCAGCGGCGCTCGCCATGAGCGGCGAGTGAAATGCGCCGGCGACGGCCAACAGTTTGGCCATTTTGGCGCCGTGTTCTTTCGCGCCGGCGGCGACGGCTTCAACGCGCGCGCGCGCGCCGGAGATCACGACTTGCCCCGGCGCGTTGTCATTCGCGATCACGCAAACGCCCGCCTTACTGTTGCTGTCGCCGTCCCCATCGTCGTTTCCATTCGCAGAGGGCGCAGCGTCAATCGCCTTTTGCGCGCCCTCGACATCGACGCCGATGAGCGCCGCCATGGCGCCGTCATTTTCCTCCGACGCGCGCTGCATCGCCTCGCCGCGCGTCCGCAGGAGACGCGCCGTTTCCTTCAGGCTGATCGCGCCCGCCGCACATAATGCGGAATACTCGCCAAGCGAATGCCCGGCGACAAACGCTGCGTCTGCGATATCGAAACCGGCTTCCGTCTCGAGCACGCGCAACATGGCGATCGAATGCGCCATCAACGCCGGCTGCGCATTGTCCGTGCGCGTGAGCTTGTCGCTCGGCCCATCCCACATGATCTGTGAAAGCGGGCGTTCGAGCGCTTCATCGACTTCCTCAAAGACCGCCCGCGCGACGGGGAACGCTTCAGCGAGGTCCGCGCCCATGCCGACGGCTTGCGAGCCCTGTCCCGGAAAAATGATCGCGCGCGCCATGCTGGTTGCTCCTCAAAACTGGCCCCGGTGGATAGGGCGCCATCAAGCAGAGAGCAACAAGCGCCGACGCCGTCTTCGCCGCGAAGCGCTCAATAGAGGAAGCTTTCAATCGATAAGGCTCGCAACAGAAGAGACCGCCCGGCGACCGGCGGCGCGTGGGCCGCATTCTAATTCGCGATATCGCGCAAGGCGGCGTTGAAACTGGAATCAAAAGCCGAAAGCGCCGTTGTGCCGTAGGCGAGCGCGCCATTGGCGTCGCGCGGCGCCAGCGCCAAGTAGAAAGCGTCATACAGGCCGTCGACATTATCGATGCCGGTGCTCGCCCGGGCCGCATCCTGAAAGGAGCCGCGCAGGGCGTCGCGCACTTCGTTATAGCCAAGCTTCAGTAATTTCGAGCCCGGTCCGGGAACAAAACTCGCCGCGGCGTCAAACAATTCGCCGGCGACGCCTGCGCGGCCTTCGCGCCAGCTGGCGACATCATCGACGGCGAGCGCGACGCTGGCGGCGTAAAATCCGCGCGTCGCCATTTCGGCGTCAAAGAACCCGGCGCCGGCGGGGTTGAGCACGGCCGGCGCCGTGGTCAGGGTGAGCGCGATGGTGACCTGATTGAGCGCATCCAACTGGTCATAACGCAACGCCTGCGCTGCGAAGCGCCTCAGATGACCGGCGTCCTGATTTTCCGGCGTCTGGCGCAATTGTTCGATGACGCCTTCGGCGTCGCTTGTTAAAAGGTCAGACAATCCCGTGACGCCGCCCTCGGCGATCGCGCTTTGCGGAATTGTCGGATAGACTTGCGATGGTCCGCGACTGATCAGATCGCTGCCAATCGTGAAGATATCGGCTTTGAGCGCGCTCTCGCCATTGATGCTCGCCGCGCTCGCCATCAGGGCGTTAAAGTCCGCCATGGTTGCGCCGGGATCGCCGAGGACGGCGGTGGTGAGCGGCTGGCTCAGAAAATCCTGCGCCACACTCGATTCAATGACATCGGCCAACTGATCGCGACTGAAAGCGGAAAACGCCGCCGCCGCGTCGGCGCCGCTCAGGCTCTGCAGCAGTTCACGCGACAGATGCGCCTGATAACTTTGCGGCCGCGACCACGAACCGTCGGCTGCGAGGCGATCGACAAGCGCCATGCGGGTTTGCAAATCCGCATTGGCCGCAACCGCCTCGGCGAATTGCGGCCCAATCGCGAAGCGGGTGAAGTTCGGGCGTTCGATGCGGTCTTTTTCAATCGCGGCGGCGAAATCCATGACGCCTTGCGCATCAAGACTGCTCGCCATTTTGGCGAACAGGTCCTGGCGATCGCCATAGGTGAGGCCGTGCTGGAATTCGACGCCCATGATGGTGCGGGCGAGATCGTCAAGCCGTCCTTGTTGCTGAAGGTCGGCCATGACCTGGCGCAACGAGGCGGCGTCCATGGTCTCGAACTCTTCGAGCACGTCCTGCGCGGAGATGTCGGTCGGATTGTCGATTGCGTCATTAATGACGCCGAGCGATTGCTGCGCCTGTGCTGAGGGCTGCAAGCCGCCGGTCTGGACCAGTATCGCCGGCTGATTGGCGTTTGCGCCAGGGGTCAGCTGCTCGATTGTCGCCTGTCCGCCGCTCTGCACGGATGTCACGCCGCCTGTCGTCATCGCCGTCTCCCAACGCCTGCAATAGTTCTTATTGTCGGACGGCGCCGTCGCGACCGGCAACCGCCGACGGACCCCTAGGGGTTCGAGCAGGGGACGCCGGGGAACGGGCGCCGCCCCTGATTTCCGGGTAATCCGGCCGCGCGCGTCAACGCCCCGCCAACGCTGTTGGAAGCCGCGAAATTTCTCCTTGTGACTTGCCCGCCGATTGGCTACACACCGCGCTTCCGAGCAGCGGTCGGCGCCGCCCGTCGAAAAACGGGTTCCGTGGAAATGGTTTCCACGAGGCGTCGAGCCAAAGGCTCTGGCGGCGCTTCCAGCACTCCGCGCCACCATGGGTCTCCGCCGCCATATCAGGAGCTGGCTGTAATGCCATTATACGAGCACATTTTTATCGCGCGTCAGGACATTTCCCCGGCGCAGGTCGAAGGGCTGACCGAAACGCTTGTTCAGGTCGTGAAAGAAAACGGCGGCAAGATCGAAAAGTCCGAATATTGGGGGCTGCGCAACCTCCAGTACAAGATCAACAAGAACCGCAAAGGTCACTACTCGCTGTTCAACATCGACGGCCCCGCCGCCGCTGTGCAGGAGCTTGAGCGTCAGGAAAAACTGAACGACGACGTCCTGCGCGCGCTCACCATCAAAGTCGAAGAACTCGACGAAACGCCCTCGCCCGTTCTGTCGCGCCGCGACCGCAACGACCGCGGCGACAGAGGCGACCGCGGCGATCGCGGCGACCGTCGCTAACCGTCAGGAGAATTGAACCATGGCAAAACCATTCATGCGCCGCCGCAAGACCTGTCCGTTTTCCGGCGATAAAGCCCCGAAGATCGACTACAAAGATCCGAAACTTCTGCAGCGTTACGTCTCAGAGCGCGGCAAGATTGTCCCGTCGCGGATTTCAGCCGTTTCATCCAAAAAACAACGCGAACTCGCCCGCGCCATCAAACGCGCCCGCTTCCTCGCGCTGTTGCCATACGCAGCGGAGTAGGTCCGATGGAAATCATTCTTCTCGAACGGGTCGAAAATCTCGGCCAGATGGGCGACGTCGTCAAAGTCAAAGACGGCTATGCGCGTAACTTCCTGTTGCCCAACAAAAAAGCCCTGCGCGCCAATGACGCCAACAAGCAGCTTTTTGAAAACCAGCGCGCAGATCTTGAGGCCCGCAATCTTGAGCGCAAGACTGAAGCCGAAAACGTCGCCGGCAAACTCGACGGCCGCGCCTTCGTCGTCATCCGCCAGGCCTCTGAAATGGGGCTCCTTTACGGGTCGGTGACCACCCGCGATATCGCTGAGACGGCGTCCGAAGACGGCGTTTCGGTAGACCGCGGTCAGGTGCGCCTCGACAAGCCGATCAAAACCCTCGGCATCACTTCAGTGCGCATCCGGTTGCACCCTGAAGTCGATGCAACGATTGAGATCAATGTCGCCCGCTCCGAAGAGGAAGCCGAACGTCAGGCGCGCGGCGAAAATGTTCTCGCAGATGCGAACGATCGCGATGACGACGCCGAAGAAGAACAGGGTGCGGAGTTTTTCGACGAAAGCGGTCAAGCCGTCATTGAAAACGCTGAAAACGAAAGCGGCGACAATGAGGCGAACGCGGCCGGCGAGGACGAAAAAGAAAATTAATTTTTCCGCAACGCGGCGCGCGTTTAATTCTCGCATGCAATCAGTGCGCTAGCGCCACGCAAGTCAAAAATCGCACTGTGTGCAAAAATTTTACCGCCCCGATCGTCTTTTCGATCGGGGCTTTTTATGTAAATTAACCTTTATGGCGGACGGCGCGAACATAGCGGCCACTCATTCAGGCGGCGAGAACAATCAGACTACAGAGGAAAAACTTCCCATTAGCCTGGAAGCAGAACAGGCTATCCTGGGCGCGATTCTTTTCGATAATGAAGTGTACTATCGCGTCTCCGCCTACCTTCGGTCTGAACATTTCTACGATCCGGTGCATCAGATCGTCTATGACGCCTGCGGGACGTTGATCAATCAGGGCCGGCTCGCCTCTCCGACAATTATCGACAATTTCCTGTCGAGTTCCACAGGCTTTCAGGAAGCCGGCGGGCGGCGCTATCTTGAAGAGCTGGCGGCCAATGTGCCCGCGACGGTGAGCGCACATGATTATGCGCGGGTCGTGTTCGACCTTTCCGTGTGTCGCGGGCTGATGAACATCGGCGGGGAAATGCGCGAGCGCGCGCGTGAGATTTCGCTTGAAAATCCGCCCGGCAAACAACTCGAAGACGCCGAACAGGCGCTCTACAAGCTTGCGGAAACAGGCAAATATGGCGGCGGTTTCAAGACCTTTCGCAACGCCATCGTCGCCGCCATCGAAATGGCCGACGCCGCCGTCAAGCGCGACGGCGGCCTTGCGGGCGTTTCCACCGGCCTGAAAGATCTCGACACCATGATGGGCGGGTTGCATCCGTCGGATCTTCTGATCCTGGCGGGCCGCCCCTCCATGGGCAAGACATCGCTGGCGGTGAACATCGCGGTGAACGCGGCGCGCGCTTACAAGGCCGAACGCCAGCCGGACGGAACCATGAAAGCGGTCGACGGCGCCGTCGTCGGACTGTTTTCGCTCGAAATGGCCGCCGACCAGATCGCCACACGGATCATTTCGGAATTTTCCGGCGTGCCGTCCAACGAAATCCGGCGCGGCGAGATTGATCAGGACCAGTTCGACAAGGTTTATCACGCCTCAAGAGAGCTGGAGAACCTGCCGCTATACATCGACGACACCGGCGGCATCACCATTGCGCAACTGGCTGCGCGCGCGCGCCGGCTGAAGCGCCAACACGGTCTCGGGCTGATCGTCGTCGACTATCTTCAGCTTGTCGCCGGCTCCGGGCGCGCCGGGGATAATCGCGTGCAGGAGATCACCGAGATTTCCATGGGGCTTAAAACGCTCGCCAAGGAGCTGAACGTGCCCGTCGTCGCCCTGTCGCAGTTATCGCGTCAGGTTGAAAACCGCGACGACAAGCGCCCTCAGCTCGCAGACCTGCGCGAATCCGGCTCCATCGAACAGGACGCCGACGTCGTCATGTTCGTTTACCGCGAGGAATACTACCTGAAGCGCCAGGAGCCGCGCGAAGGCACACCCGAGCACGAAGAATGGCAACAACGGTGCGCTGAAATCATGGGCGTCGCCGAAGTGATCATCGGCAAACAACGCCACGGCCCCATCGGCAAGGTCGAGCTGCAGTTCCAGGAAAACCTCACCAAGTTCTCCGACCTCGACCGCGGCCGATACGACAGTCACCGCAATACCGGATTTTAGGCGGCGTACTTCAATTCAGAAAGTTTCAATTCAATCGGTTTGAACTTGATCGGTATCCAGTCGAAACCGCTGACGGCGAATTGAGCTTCCGGATCGAAATCGCGATGAAAGGTGAAGCGGCGGTTTCCTCAGTATCGAAATTTTTACCGCAACCGCCGCGGGCCGCCTTCCCCACGCAAGCGGGAATCCGGCGCCACAAAAAGACGGGCGCCGCACGCCCTTTTTTCAGGATGGTCGTCGGACTGGCGTTCTAAACGCCGCGCGTTACGAACCGGCCATTTGCAGCCCCAAGGATATGTGTAATCGATTGTCCGTCATCGGCCAAAGGCGCCGACAGGGTTCGGTACAAGATCGAGCGCCCATCGCACAAATAAACGCGCTGGTCGCAATAGCGCGGCTCTTTCAGCGCGGCGGCGCGGAGCGCATGTTGAGCGGCGATATCAAGAAGGGAGCGCGACCAGTCGGCGTCGCCGGTCACGAACGCGCCCGAGAGCTTCGCGATGGTGTCGCCGATATAGACGAAATGCGGGTAATCGCGCGCGGTCTCAATATCGATCACAAAGATCGACGCCGCGTCGCCAGCGTCAACATGGCGGCGCAGATCGTCCCATCGCGGATAGCGTCCGCGTGCGGCGCGCGCCCACGCGCCCACGAGCCGTTCCGTCAATCGGCGCTCGGCTGGCGGCGA
>JBCBBT010000033.1:31014-36496 GCA_038531315.1 Pseudomonadota bacterium | reverse complement strand
TGAACGATCAGACCGGCGAGGCCTACACGGTCATGTGCAAGAGCCTCGGCGTGCCGCGGACCGAATTCTATGAATTCCTGCAGCCGGAAGACGGTAGCGGCGATCCTGTGCTCACCGCGCAGGACGCTGACCGGTTGCTTGAGGTCTATGACATCATGGCGCGCGATTATGCGCGGGCGATCCTGCGCTATTGGGACTGGACCGACAATCCGCGCATCGCCGGCATGATGCGCGAGCTTGCGCGTCTGACGGAAGTCCCGGGCATCTGACCGCGGCTCCGGGCTGCCAGCCTGTTTTCAAAAACGATTATCTGGTGCGTGTCGTTGCAGTCCATTCCCACACGGATTGTACCGTGCGGCTGCGGCGCAATCGCTGTCAGCCTGCTTCGCTGATGGCGCCGCGCCCGCCTTCGCGCCATTTTGCGATGGTTTCGATCAGGACATTCTGACGTATCGGCTTCGGGACGAAGTCATCCATGCCCGAGGCTTTGCACTCGGCGACGTCGCTGTCCATCACATGGGCGGTGGCGGCGATGATCGGCGTGCGGGCCCAGCCGTTCTTTTCTTCCATTTCGCGGATCGCAATTGTCGCGTCGTGACCGCTCATTTCCGGCATTGAGACATCCATCAAGACGAGGTCGGGCCGGTGTTTTTCAAACAGATCAACAGCGATGCGGCCGTTTTCCGCCACGATAATCTCAAGGTTTTCTTTCTTGAGCATTTGCTGGGCGACGGCCTGGTTGACCACATTGTCTTCGGCAAGAAGCAAGGTGGCGCCGCTCGTTTGAGCGTCCGGCGACGCCATCGCGTTGTCGCCGGTCTGTGTGTTTGCAGAGGCGTCGCCGCCGCGCATCTGTTTGGCGGTCTCCTTCAGGACGCCCGCCAGTTTCGCCGAAACGCTGGTCGCGATCGCATCCATGAGCTGCGAGGCGCGCACCGGTTTGACAAGCCAGGCGTTGAACTCGATGCGCGCGCGCGAGGCCAGCGACTGTTGGTCGGAAACCGACGACAGCATGATGATCGGCGTGTCGCGGAAATAGTCGGTCTCGCGCACCTGAACCGCGAAATCCTCGCCGTCGACGACCGGCATGTGAAAATCAGTCAGAATAAAATCGTAATGCTCGCCGCGGTTTTTACGCTCTGCAAGCTTCGTCATCGCCGCCCCGGCGCTATCCGCAGTATCCGTCCGCATGCCCCACTTTTTGGCGAGTTCTGTGATGATCTGTCGATTGACCTCATTGTCGTCAACAATAAGCCCATAAAGCCCGGTCAGGTCTTCGCGCCGCTTGTAGCGCGTCTTGGCGGTGGATGCGGTTCTCAATAGTGGAATTTCGAACCAGAACGTCGATCCCTCGCCGAGCGTGCTGGTTGCGCCGATGTCCCCGTCCATGAGATCGATCAGCGATTTTGAAATCGACAAACCAAGCCCGGTGCCCTGATATTTGCGGGTCGAAGAGGAATCCGCCTGCTGGAATTTTTCAAACATGGAGGCGACTTTTTCCGGCGCGATACCGATGCCGGTGTCTTCGATCGCCACACGGATCGACCAATCGTCTGGTCCGGCGCCGGTATGCGCGCCCGTGACATCAATGAGGATGTGGCCCGTATCGGTGAATTTGACGGCGTTACCGACCAGATTGGCGACCACCTGACGCAGCCGCGTTTCATCGCCGATGAAATCTTCCGGCAGCAACGGATCGAACCGCACAAAAAGCTCAAGATCGTCGACCAGCGAGCGCGCCGACATCAGGCGGGCGATATCTTCCACCAGGACGCGCATGTTGAAGGGCGCGGCCTCAAGCTCCAGCTTGCCCGCCTCGATTTTCGAAAAGTCGAGAATATCATTGATGATCGTCAACAGGCTGGAGCCCGACGACATGATGATATTGGTCAGCTCGCGTTGTTTTGCGCTGAGATCGCTGCCAAGCAGAACCTCGGTCATCCCGAGAACGCCGTTCATGGGCGTGCGGATTTCGTGGCTCATATTGGCGAGAAACTCAGACTTTGCGCGGCTCGCTTCTTCGGCGCGGTTCACGGCTTTAGAGAGCGCCGCCGTGCGCTCGCGGACGGCGAGTTCAAGCGTCTCGTCGCGCTTGCTGATTTCCGCCAGCATGAGATTGAAGTTTTTCGCCAGCGTCCCGAATTCATCGTCGCGCTGATACCCGACGCGGCGTGAATAATCGCCTGTCTCGGCAATATCAGTAATCGCCTGATTGAGCTGATTGACCGGCCTCGTGACCATCTTCGCCGAGCGGTCGGCGATACCGAGTGCGATCAGGATCGCAATCGCCAGAATGCACGCCGCCATGGAAAGCTGGCCGGCGATCTGTTGGTTGCGCTGGTTGAGGCTGACCACCAGTCTTATGTCGCCCACATAGTCGCCGTCGTCGATGACCCGCGTTGAGATATAAAGACGGTTGTTCCGTTCCGTGACGGATGCATTGCCGGCGAGTTCGGCGTTCATGAAGGTCGTGTCGTCGGGCGCCGCGCTGTCGTCGCGCCGGAAAAACCCGATCCGCTCGCCGCCGCGGGTAAAAACATCGGCGGCGATCACGTCGTCTGTGACGGCGAGAACAGCGATATTGGCGTTGATTGTGTCTTCATCTTCAAACGCGACAGCGAGCGAAATTGTCTCGGACAGAATTTGCGCCGTTTGTATTCGGTCGCGCGTCAGTTCGTCTTTAAAGGAAGAAACGGTGTTGATGATGAACCCCGCCGACGTCAGCACCACCGCAAGAACGCTGGTCAGCGCCACAATGATCATTGTCTGGGCGCGGAAGCTTTGCAATTTCGAAACAAGGTATCTCATTTGTCGTAGACCATTGAGGCGAGTTGCAGGAGTTTTGCGCTCGGCTCGACGCCGGCGGCGCGCGCCGCGGTCACATTGATATCGAAGGAGACCTTGCGGCCCAGCGGCATTACGGAAAACGCGCCCCCGCGTTTGGAAAACTGTTCGCTTTCGCCGACCGTCAAAATCCCGATTTCCGCCAGCATGGCGAGATCAAGCCGGCGCTCTTCGGTTCGTTCAATAAACAAGATCCGGCAATCGGGGCTGATGTCGTCTATGGTGTCAAGGGTCCGTATGCGAACAGTAAGACCCTTGATGTCCTTACCGTCGAGGCCGGCGATTTTATAAATCGTTTTATTTTTGCGCGTCAGGCAGAGCTGTAGATTTTGAATGCGCGGCTCGGGCGTCTCACCTGTGCGCCGTGGGGCGATTTGTGCAGAGTTTTGTGCAGGGCTTTGCGAGAGGCTTTGCAGCGGGGGTTCCGGTTGAAAAGCAATCAGCGCCGGCTGGCTCGCGCTGCGCGGGGGCCTGTTCTCACCCACGGCGTTATTATCGGCGATCGCAAATTGAGGCGGCGGCGCGTTTTCGCCGTCTGTCAGGGCCGGCTGCGTCTCTTTGTTTTGGGCGGGCGGGGGCGTTTTTAGTGTCTCGGGTATCTCGGGTATCTGGGGCGTCACCTGGCGAACCAGATAGTGAACAAAACGCTCCATTGCGGGGCGCTCGCGAACGGGCCGTTCCGCTACAAGCGCGTCGTTTGATTGCGCCGACGCCGGCGCACCACTGGTTAAGAAAAGGACAACAACCGTACTCAGCACAAACCGGGATTTCACGCCGATCCCCTTTACCCTTAACGAATAGCGGCGGCGGCAAACGGATCGCCGCATGCGCCGACGCAAAATCCAAACAATTCTGCGCCGTCCTGAAGTCGAGAGTTAACAATCAATGGTTTATTTTGGGTAAGTGCATTTATGCAGAGCGCGGCGTTATTGACGGCGCCCGCGCGATTGTGACCGCCAGCGCACATGAGATCACTAGCGCACAATGAGAGCACTAGCGCACAATGAGATCACCAGCGCACAATGAGATCGCCGGCGCGTTTATGAAGCAATCTGGTTCTCGTTTAAGGCGCCCTTAAAGTCTTTGCGCGACAACACCGGCTGCGTCGGCGGCGGGTTTTGCGTATCTAATCTGCTGCCGGCGTCTTTTTTTTGCATTTTACACAAATGTCAGCGTGCGCTGTCGCGCCCTCTTAAGACCTTCAGTCCTACGATGCGCCATGGCCCGACCGGTTTGTCGGCGCAGCATTAAAGCAGGAGGTCTCGCATGCTCGCGTCCATGCGCGTCATTGTGTTTGCGTCTCAAAAAGGCGGTTCGGGGAAGACAACACTGGCCGGCCATGTTGCGGTCGCCGCCGAGCGCGACGGCGCGGGGCCGGTCGCGATGATCGACACCGATCCCCAGGGCTCGCTCGCCAAGTGGTGGAACACGCGGACCGAACCGCAACCGGCCTTTATCCAATCGGTTTATTCAAATCTTTTTCACGACCTCGACCGCGCGCGCGCCGAAGGGTTCCGTCTTGTCATCATCGACACGCCGCCGGCGGTGACGCGCGCAATTTCCGAAGTGGTCAGTTTCGCTGATCTCGTCGTGGCGCCGACGCGGCCCAGCCCCCATGACATGCGCGCCGTCGGGCCGACGATCGATATCGCCGACGCCCACGGCAAGCCGCTCGTATTCGTGATCAACGCCGCAACGCCGCAGGCGCGGATTACCTCCGAGGCCGCGATCGCCCTGTCGCAACACGGCACTGTGTCGCCGGCGGTGATCCATAACCGGGTCGACTACGCCGCCAGCATGATCGACGGCCGCACCGTGATGGAGATCGATCCGTTCTGTAAGTCAGCGCAGGAGGTTTCGGACCTGTGGGAATATTTGCGCGATCGGCTGAACCGGGGCGAGGGCGGCTACCGCCCGCGTGAAGAGGGGCCGCAATTTGAGCCGTCGCACACGCGCGCTTTCGGGCGGCGGGCGGCGTCCTGACGGGCGAGCGGCGCCCCCACAATGAGGACATCACCATGCAAGCAGCCCTGAAACAGCTCGAAGAACTGCGCGCCGCCGTCGCCCGTGCGAGTGCGCTTGACGCGCCGGACGCGCCGGACGCGCCGGACGCGCCGGACGCGCCGAACGCGCCAAACACGCGAGGCGCCCCAGACACGCCAGGCACGCCAAACACGTTTGCGCCCGCCGAGGACGCGGTCGCGCAAAACGCCGGCCCGTCTTACCCGGCGCCGGGCGATGCGGGCCCGTTGCTGGCGACGGCTTCGCGCTCGCAGCCTCAAGAAAGCCGTTCTCCGGAAAGCAGGCTTCAAAGAAGACAGACGGAAAAAAGCGGGTCAAAATCGCCAACGCGCCCGTCGGTTGAAAAATTTGCGTCGCTGACGCCGGACATGTTGGTGCGCGAACAAACGCCGGTGATCACCCGGCCCGACGTTATTGACTATAGCGGCTTGCGCGCAGCTTATGCGGCCCCGACCCGCATTGCCGTGACATTCCGTATGGAGACGAGCGAGTTTCAACGACTACGCAAGGGCGCCGAAAAATTCGGCGTCAAACCGCGCGATGTTGTTCACAAGGCAATCAGGAATTGCCTTGACGCCTATGGCGTCAGCGCGCCGAAGGGCGCGGACGTGTAAAA
>JBCBBT010000033.1:0-30916 GCA_038531315.1 Pseudomonadota bacterium | reverse complement strand
AAGCCGCCTATGGCGTCAGCGCGCCGAAGGGCGCGGACGTGTAAAAGCCGCCTATGGCGTCAGCGCGCCGAAGGGCGCGGACGTGTAAAAGGCGCCTATGGCGTCAGCGCGCCGAAGGGCGCGCATTAGGGTCCGAACGTAGTATCACTCAGGGGCAAGCCGAGATTTGTGCGGCGATTTCTTGCCAGAAGCGATCATGACCGGAGCATTCCGGCGGCGCCTTATCGGGGTCGCGTTCAGGACGCTGCGCCGCTCACCGTTGCCGACTGATTGATTGCCCAGAATACAATACAGGCTGCGACCAGTTGCTCCAGCCATGCGAGCGGCAGCGCCGCCCAAATGAAAGTCGCGGGCGCAAGACCCATATTCACCACGCCAAGCCAGATCAGTCCAAAAACGGTCACCGTAAAAGCCGTTGCGGCGATCGCGGCGTTGCGGACAGTCACCGCAAAATGGCGCAAACAGATCCAGTAGAAGCCAGTTGCGGCGACGATTAATATCGTGTCCCAAATCATCCAGGATGCAAAAATTTCTGGCGTGACCGCTGCGATATGAGGCTGCGCGGGAAATGTTTCGTGCAGCATCGGCTTGATCAGTCCAAAATAGCGCGCCACTTCCGAAATGTTGATCCAGATGAAGTTCAATCCGAGGGCCCGCCAAAATGACTGAGCCGCAACGTCTGCGCCGTTGGCCGCTTGATTCATCATCATTGCTCAAGCCTCTCTTCAATCAATAATATCAGTGTAGAAACATATTCACGAAGTGGCTTTCCGTCCTCAACGGTGCGCGACATTGACCAGAGGCCTTGTGCTGTCACCGTCAGAAAACGGGCTAACTTCTTTTGCTCCCGCAAGGGACGGCCTGGTGCGGCTCTTTTGAGCGCATTCAGAAAACCGGCTGTCAGGCGAGCGTGATGCGCATCAACCTTTTTCGCCACGTCTGTATTATGGGGCGCCGTTTCGGTCATCGCGTTGGCGACGAGACAGCCCGGCCCCGGCAGTCCGATAGTCTCGGCAAGTGCGATCTGGGTTTCGAAATAGGCCCGGACTTTTGCGAGGTCAGCGTCTTCAGATTCCAATCCCGCCAGGGCGGGTCTCACGACCAGTTTCTGATACGCTTCGAAACTCGCTAAATACAACAATTCCTTGTTGCCGAAATCAGAATAAATGCCGTGCCTGCTGACCCCCGTGGCGCTGACAAGATCATCTAGCGACGTTGCTTCATAACCATACTGCCAGAACCGGCGCATAGCGCGCTCAAGTAAGTCATCTTTGGTGTGTGACTTTGGACGGGGCATATCGGATCATAACAGAACGATCATTCTGAAACAAGCGTTGGTGATCTGTGAATAATGGCGCTGGTGCGACAGAGCCCTTTAACGGAGATTTTGGGCCAACAAGCGAGAGCCCGTTTTCAGGTATTTTTAAACGCCGAATTTGACGGGGTTAGCAGCGATTATGGGCAAATCGCGCGCCATCAAACCAATGGCGTCTGCCGTCCGCATTTGCGCGTGCGTCATCGCCGCAGTCGCTGGAACAATCGAATGGCGACCTCTCGCCAGTTATTGTCGTTGGGCTCCAATATCTGTTCGGCCGCAATGCGGGTAAGAGGAGACATTGGGATTTGATGATCTCGACGGCTGGTATTGGCCCTTAGTTGCCGTTCAACAATTTAAGTAGAAAGGCAAAATCACTCCTCTTTTCAGACGTTCTGAAGTTCCGATGTTCAAATTTGTCGGATATCAGAGCGCGATCAAACGTCCTCAATGTTTCCAGTCTCCAATTGAATCTATGAGTTCATCTATTTCACCCTGCGCGAATATTGGCTTTCCAGAATCGGTTTGCCCGTTTTTGCGTTGGATGTAACGCAGCGCCGCATAGCGGCTACCGCCTCGGTGAAATATTCTTTCTACGTATTCCCTGAAAAAGCGCTCCCAAAACGCGCGGGATTCCAAACTGAGCATCTTAGCTTCGCCTTGAAACATACCAAAATGGGTTTGAAGACGCTCAACTATGTACAAGTCTGCGTCATCCAACTTTTCAACTCGTTCGACGTATTCTTCAGGCTTTTCGCCGGGCAAGGGTTGCCAACGATCACTTATTTTTTCTGCCGTTGAGCGCCAGTTTCGCTTTTCGATCCTTCGAACATTCTCGCATTCTTTCAGTTGCTGCAAGTAGTGCTCGAGCAACAAAAGCTCCCGATCCTCCAGATCACCATAGTAAGGTTCTGGATAGATCGCATTCCCATAGTTCTGAGAAACCTTCTCGGGTGAGTCATCGACAATAAGGATTTTCTCTAATGGCCAGCCCAATCGTGAGAGCTTTTTTAAATGCTTCTGGAAGCGAGGCTCGCCCGATGCGTATAAATCCCGTTCGGTGTCGTTTCCGATAATCCGCCTCATAGTGCATCTGCTCTGCCCCCAAATAAATTCCAATGAGGAAGAATTTGGAAAAATTTCTTCGGCAACCGCTCTAACGTAATTGTCGGACGCAGTCGACCAAACGGCCAAACTGTAAACTTCGCTACAATTTTGGATGAACTCAGCTAGATAAGGGCGGCAATACACAAAAAACTGCTCTAAGCGAAAGTCCGGTTCCCGCTCGAGTGGTTTCTCTGTCGCATGGATAAGCGTTTCATCTAAATCTAGTACGAGAAGAATCTTATTGGTAGGAGAATCGGACATAGCAGGCAGAAACTTAATGAATGACGTTCGATCTGTCCGTTGACAAGCCGAAATCAATACTTCCGATAACAAAAATACCAGTCTCGCTGAAGGGCAAAAAAGCTCCTGAAGTCTGACGTTAGTTCAAGGGTGAGCTACTTCCGCTTCTGGCGAGAAATTGCCGTTCGCCACAACAGTCGCTAATGACCACATCTCGGTCCTTTTAACGGGCGCGACCGGTGATTCAAACCTCCTCAACAGAGCTTGAAATGTTCGATCACTTGTCTTGGTTGACGAAAAATCGGATCGCCCGGTTTGACGCCGCTATCGCCCGATACGTGTCGCGGCGTTGGGCGTGTCGATGATCGCCGCGTTGTCTTGGGGGCGCGCGCATTCTCAGGTTCGGCGGCCATTGGGCCGACGGGTCAGCGGGATATGGACCACGAAAGATGCTCTGCAATCATTTCTTTCAGTAGGCAGATAAAAGCACCCGGCGCAACATCGTCTTAGCCGTAACCGTAACCGTAACGCTTGCCGGCGGCGGCGGCCCGCCACGCCAATCGCCATTGATAGTTCCGCCGTTCGGAGTGATCGCTCTGTGGCTGGCTAAAAAGGCGGGGGATAAAGTCAGGAGATTGGAGGCTCGCGCGGGGGCGGGTCGGGCCACAAAATCCCGCGCGATCACGGACCGCCTCCGGCGACCAGGCCGCTTCATCCTGACGGGTGGGCGCGCCAATATCCGGGCCGTTCGCGCAGGCGAGGTTTGTTTGGGCGCCGGCCCGAATATTGAAGACGGTTGCGGCGCGCGGCTACGCGGCGCTGTCGCTCATCGAGGCATACATCCTGTCAATGTATGGATGGCGGATCTGGCGGACGGCGTCCTCAAGCGTGTCGTCGACGCACTCTTTTTCGACCGCCTGTTGCGATAGCGGCTTGCGGCCAGGGGTCGAGCAATAGCTTTTCACCCGCGCTTCGAGGCGCGCAAACAAAGCCGCGGCGCTTTCCTGGGAGGCGAGTTCGTGTTTTTGATATTTGAACGCAAAATCGCCCGCATGGGCGGCGCCCGAGGCGAGGCCGACGGCGCAGAAAAACAGGGCAAAGCCGGTGAAGCGTTTAGACATGGCGAAGATCTCCCTTTCCAAGGGTTAGAACGACGCCCTCTGTTTGAGGATTATGACGCGGTCTGTCCGTAGGGGGATCACCGCATCTGATTGGCGCTTGATGCGCTTTTCGACTTTAGCGCCGGGGGGCGCATCGCGTCGAGGCGGCCCGTCGCATCTCGCCGCCGCTTCATCTCTTTGCAGCCGTTCTATCTTTGCAGGCGATCCAAGTTGGCGGGTCCGATCCGCCCGGCGGGCGGGCTTTGCGCGGGCGCCGATAGCGGCTCCGGGGGGCGGCGCGCCGCGGCAGCGCCGGCGGCGGCGATCAAAATGTCGGAAATCAGACTTTGCCCGCAGTTCTCAGCGCAACCTATTGATTCATGGCGCTTGGCGAGGCTAAGTGCGGGGGGAGTATTCTGTCGCCGGCGGGCCGCGGCGCCGGGTTATCCTTTGTAATGATTTGCCTTTGTTGTGATCTGTGTTGGCATGGCTGAAGGGGCCGCATGGGACGTTACATTATACTAGCTATTGCGCTGTCGGGGTTGTGGCTCCTTTTGTCGGGCTATTTCGACAAGGCGTTGCTGTTGTTTTTCGGCGTCGTATCGGTCGCCCTGTCGGTCTGGCTCGCTGATCGCGCGGGTGTTCTCGATGAAGAAGGCGTGCCCGGCGGATTGATGCCGCGGGTTTTCGGATATTGGGGCTGGCTCGCCGCCGAAATCGGCAAGGCCAACATCATGGTGGCGCGTGAGGCGATTGCGGTTCGGCCAAATCTGTCGCCGAAAATGGTGCGCATCCCGGCGCCGTCGCTCACCGCCGCGGGCCGGGCGACATTCGCCAATTCGATCACGCTGACGCCGGGGACGGTGAGCGTCAATCTCGAAGACGATCATATTCTGATCCACGCCCTGACCGATGAACTCGCCGATGAGGCCGCGATTGCGGAGATGGGCGCGCGCGTCGCGGCGGTTGAAAACAAAGTCAAAGGCGGTTGAGGGGGCATGATGTTCGGCGTCGCCACCTTGTCGATCGTCACCGCCATGGCGGTCGTCCTGGCGCGCGCCTTCGCGGGTCCGACGATGTATGACCGCGTCCTTGCGGGCAACAGTTTCGGCACCAAAACCGTGATCCTGATCGGCTTAATGGGCTTTTTGACGGGGCGGCCCGATTTTCTCGATATCGCCATTCTCTATGCGCTGATCAACTTCGCGGCGCTGATCGCGATTTTGAAATTCTTCCGCTATCGGACCTTGTCGATCTCGATGCAGGGCGCCGCCGCCGACCGGCCGGTTTTTGTCGAGCCCCACAAGGTCGACGGCCGCGCGCTCGAAGACAAGGTCGACGCCAGCGCGCCGCTCGGCGTTGAAGCCGCCCGCGACATTGGCGACATCAACGATAATAATGGGAAGCGTCAGACATGAGCTGGGCGTTGATCGCAGATATCCTGTCATGGATCCTGATCGTCGTCGGCGGGGCCGGCGTCGTGGTCGGGGCGATCGGCATTGTCCGGTTTCCGGATTTCTTCACGCGCCTGCATGCGGCGGGCGTCACCGATACGGCGGGCGCGGAGCTTATCCTGATCGGCATGGCTTTACAGGCGCCGAGTTGGATCGTTGTCGCCAAGCTTGGCTTCATCGGCTTTTTCCTGTTTTTGACAAGCCCCGTCGCAACGCACGCCATCGCCCACGCCGCTTATGTCGTCGGGCTTCGCCCGCTTGTCGGCGCAGAATTAAAAAGACAGGAGGACGCGCCGTGACGGCTGAAATGACGGAAAATCCGATCGTCCTTCTCGATGTGGCGTTGCTGACGCTGTTGATCGTCGTGGCGCTCGCCATGTTGCGCTCGCGCCATCTGTTCGCGGTGGTGATGCTTTCCGGCATTTACTCGCTGTTGTCGGCGGCGTTTTTCGTCTCGCTGGATGCGGTCGATGTCGCCTTCACCGAGGCGGCTGTCGGCGCAGGGATTTCAACGGTCCTGATGCTCGGCGGCATGTTGCTGACGGCGCGCCGCGAAAAGCCGGTGACCCCCGGACGGGCGCCCGTGGCGCTTGTGTCCGTTCTCGTTGTCGGGGCGGCGCTAGTCTACGCGACCATCGACATGCCGGCCTTCGGCGACGCCAATGCGCCGGCGAATTCGTATGTGGGTCAGGCCTATGTCGAGCGGACGCCGAAAGACATCGCCGTTCCCAATATCGTCACGGCGGTCCTTGCAAGCTATCGCGGCTTTGACACGCTCGGCGAGACGGTGGTCGTCTTCACCGCGGGGCTCGCGGTCATTCTCCTCCTCGGCGCAGGGAGCGCGCGCGGCGGCCGGCTGGTCTCCGATAAGCCGGATCCGGACGCCGGCGACGGGGAGGGCGGCTGATGGAACATCTGATCCTCCGGGTTGTGACGAAAATCCTTTTCGCGCCGATCCTTGTGTTTGCTTTTTACGTTCAGTTTCACGGCGACTACGGCCCCGGCGGCGGCTTTCAGGCCGGCGTTATTTTCGCGGTCGCTTTTATTCTGCATGCGCTCTCCTTCGGGCTCGATGCGACGAAGAAGGCGCTGCCGGAAAGCGTTCTTAAATTTCTGATGGTGCTCGGCGTCCTGCTCTATGCCGGCACGGGAGTTGCGACCATGCTGCTTGGCGCAAATTTCCTCGGATATGACGCCATCGATCCGGACTCAACGCACCATGCGGGCCAGCATTACGGCATCTTGATCGTCGAGTTTGGCGTCGGCATGGCCGTCGCCGCGACGATGTTGGTGATCTTTTATCATTTCGCCGGCCGCGAGCCTGAAATCGATCCGAACGACTGGTAGGCGCGCGCTGGCATGATCGAATTTATTCTGGAACGGTATAACTACTGGATCTTCATCCTGCTGATGATGACGGGGCTTTATACCGTCATCAGCCGCGGCAATCTGGTGAAAAAGATTATCGGCCTCAATCTGTTCCAGACGTCGGTCTTTATTTTTTATATCTCGATCGGGAAGATTTTAGGCGGCACGGCGCCGATCCTGATGGGCGATTATGGCGGCGGCCACGGCGATGCGCATGGCGCGGGAGATGGCCCCGGACACGATAAAGGACACGACAAAGGACATGACAAAGGACATGGCGGCGGCGGCGAAGACGGCCACGCTGGAAACGCCGCCAACCACAACAACGCCAACCACAACAACGCCAACCACGCCGACAGTGAAAAGGGCGCTGACGGGGGCGCTGGTGAGAGCGCGCAGGGCGGCGACCATGGTGCTGAGGCAAACAGCGCGGCGGCGGGCGCACCCGCCGATGCTGATGCGGCGCAAGCCGATGCTCCTTACACGAATGTTCTTCATGACGATGCGTCAGCCGGCGATGCGGCCTATGCGGTGAACGAGGCGGCCCACGCCGCCGGCGAGATTATTTACACGAACCCGCTGCCCCATGTTCTGATCCTGACCGCGATTGTCGTTGGCGTCGCGACAACCGCCGTGGGGCTCGCGCTCGCGGTGCGCATCCGCGAAGCCTATGGCACCATCGAAGAAGACGAGCTTGAAGCCGACGACGCCATCGCCGAATACGGGGTCGATCTGACCGCGCCGCCCGCCGGAGGCGCGTCATGAGCTTGATGTCGCAATTGCCGGTATTGCCGGTGATCCTGCCGCTGATTGCGGCGCCGATCACGATCCTCCTGCCGCGCGGGCTGGCGCCCTGGGCCTGGGCGACGCTGATTTCCTGGCTGACATTTATCGCCTGTGCCGCCTTGCTCTACGGCGTCGCAAATGGCGGACCGGTCTCCTATTTCCTCGGCGACTGGGCCCCGCCGCTCGGCATTGAGTACCGGATCGATATGGCGAACGCCATCGTCCTTACGCTGGTCTCCGGCATTGCGGCGGTGGTGTTCCCTTTCGCCTATGAAAGCGTGCGCAAGGAAGTCGATCATCATCAGACATCGAACTTTTACGGCGCCTTGCTGATTTGTTTTGCCGGCCTGCTGGGCGTGGCGATCACCGGCGACGCCTTTAATGTGTTTGTGTTTTTGGAGATTTCCTCGCTCTCGACCTATGCCCTGATTGCGCTTGGCGCGCGCGCCGACCGGCGGGCGCTGACCGCGGCGTTCAACTATCTCGTCATGGGCACCATCGGCGCAACGTTTTTCGTGATCGGCATCGGGCTTTTGTATCAGGCGACGGGCACGCTCAATATCGCCGATCTCGCCGCGCGCCTTTCCGGCCAGGACAACCGCGTCGTGGAAGCGGGCTTCGCCTTCATTGTTGTCGGCATCGGGCTGAAAGTGGCGATGTTCCCGATGCATCTGTGGCTGCCGAACGCTTACGCCTACGCCCCGTCGGCGGTGTCGGCGTTTATCGCGGCGACGGCCACCAAAGTGTCGATCTATGTCCTGATCCGGTTCATGTATACGGTCTTCGGCTTTGACTTTGCCTTCATGCAGGCGGCGCTGACTTATGTCCTGTTGCCGCTGGCGGTTCTCGGCATGTTCGCCGCTTCGATCGTGGCGATCTTCCAGGAGGACGTGAAGCGCCTGCTGGCTTATTCCTCGGTCGGACAAATCGGCTACATCCTTCTCGGCCTGTCGCTCGGCTCCGAAGAGGGGCTTTCTGCGGCGCTCGTTCATGTCGTCAATCACGGCCTGATGAAAGGCGCGCTGTTCATGGCCGTCGCTTGCGTCGTCTATCGTCTCGGCTCGCATAATTGCGGCGCCTTTGACGGGCTCGCCCGCCGCATGCCTTATACGGCGGGCGCATTTATATTTTCCGGCCTGTCGCTGATCGGCGTGCCGCTGACGGTCGGCTTTGTGTCGAAATGGTATCTCCTCGTTGCAAGCTACGAGGCGGGGTATGTGTGGGCTGTGTTCTTTATTGTCGCGTCGTCTTTTCTGGCGGTGATTTATGTCGGCCGCATCGTTGAGTTGATCCTGTTAAAGCCCGTCCCGACGGAGGGGCCCTTCGCCGGCGACATTAAAGAAGCGCCGCTCCTGATGGTGATCCCGATGTGGATCCTTGTGATCGCAAACATTTATTTCGGCGTGCGCACGGGCCTGACGGCCAGCCTCGCCGAACAGGCCGCGCGCGCGCTCAGCGCCGCAGCAGGGGGCGGGTCATGACCGTATTCGGCATTTCCGCAGGGCTGGCGATCCCCCTCTCGCTTGCGATCCCGCTGATCGGCTTTGTCGCCATCTGGCTTTTCGGCCGGTCGCCGAACCTGCGCGAAGCGGCGACGCTGACGACGGCGGTGATCCTGCTCGGCCTCGCGGTCACGGTGTTTGCGGCGGTCGGCGCCGGTGAAACGCCCGGCTTCAGAGTATTCGAGGTGATCCCCGGCCTTGCGATTTCATTCCGCGCCGAACCGCTCGGCGCCATGTTCGGTCTCATCGCCAGCGGTCTGTGGCTTGTGAACTCGCTTTATTCGATCGGCTATATGCGCGGCCATGACGAGCCGCACCAGACGCGCTTTTACATGTCTTTCGCTGTCGCCATCGCTTCGGCCATGGGCGTCGCTTATGCGGAAAACCTCTTTACACTGTTCGTGTTCTATGAAGTCCTGACCCTGTCGACCTTTCCGCTTGTCACCCATAAGGGCGATGAAAACGCGCGCCGGGGCGGGCGCATCTATCTTGGCGTCCTGATGGGCACGTCGATCGGCCTGTTGCTGCCGGCGATTGTCTGGGTCTATTTCCTCGCCGGCACGACGGACTTTACGCCCGGCGGCGTTCTCGCCGCTAATGTCGATGAGGCGGGCCCGCTGGTTGCGATCCTTCTCGGGCTCTTTGCTTTCGGCATCGGCAAGGCCGCCTTGATGCCGGCGCATCCCTGGTTGCCGAACGCGATGGTGGCGCCGACGCCGGTGTCGGCGTTCCTTCACGCTGTTGCGGTTGTCAAAGCTGGCGTTTTCTCTGTCCTCAAGGTGGTTGTCTACATCTTCGGCGTCGATCTCCTGAAAGACACCGGCGCGGGGACGCCCTTTGTCTGGCTCGCCGGTTTTTCAATCCTCCTCGCCTCGGCGATTGCGATGCACCAGGACAATCTGAAGGCGCGGCTCGCCTATTCCACTGTCTCACAGCTTTCTTACGTGACGCTCGGCGCCATGCTCGCAACATCCATGGGCGTGATGGGCGGCGCGATGCAGATTGCCGCGCATGCTCTTGGCAAGATGACGCTGTTTATGTGCGCCGGCGCGATCTATGTCGGCGCCCACAAGACGCTGGTTTCCGAATTGCGCGGTCTCGGCCGCGTGATGCCGTTTACGTTCGGCGCTTTTTTCCTCGGCGCCATGTCGATTGTCGGCTTGCCGCCGATGGCGGGATCCTGGCCAAAATTCTTCCTGATGCTCGGCGCCGCCGACGCAGGGCAACTCGCGATGATTGCGGTGCTGATGATCTCGTCGGTGCTCAATGTTGTCTACCTCCTGTCTATTCCGGTGCAGGCGTTCTATATGAGCCCCGAGACCTTCGAGGACGGTCGCGCCACGGGCGCGAAAGGCGCCGCTATTCAGTGGGGCGGCCTGAAAGAAGCGCCGCTTCTTTGCGTCTTGCCGCCGTGCCTCACCGCCGCGGGCGCGCTTGCGCTCTTTTTCTACGCTGATCCGCTCTATCACTATCTGGAGCCCATCCTCGGAGCGGCGCCATGAAACAGGGGGAAGGCTGGAATCTGACGCTGGCGCTGAGCGTCACCGGCGTTTTGACGCTGATGGTGATCTTGATGATCGCCATGACCGTCCGGATGTCCGATGCTTTTGATACGATGACGGAGCTTTTGATTGGCGCTGTCTTCCTTGTCGGTTTTCTCGGTTTCAACGGGGCGGTGATCTATTATCTCCACTCGATGCAGGCGCCGGTGCGTGATCCTGCTGACCAAAAGCCCGGCGCCAAAGCGGAAGACAAAGCGCAAGACAAAGCGCAAGACAGCGCCGGCGCATATGACGCTGCGGAGGAAAGCAATGGCTGACGATCACGCGTCTGTTCCGGAAGGCGAACGCGACAAGCCCGGATGGGCGGAAAACAAGACCTTTGTGCGCGGCTTTCTGATTGTGTTGACGCTGGCCGCGATCGGGGCCGCGCTCGCCGGTTTCGTGCCGGCCTTCCAGAAGAAACATCCGCATTTCGCCGCCGAGGCGTTCCCGATTTTCTTTGCGCTCTGGGGCTTCGGGTCATTCATGTTCATCGTTCTGGCGGGGCAACATTTGCGCAAGCTCGTCGGCCGCGAGGAGGGCTATTATGACGAGCGGGAATAGCGCCGGACTTTTGATCTCCTTGCTGCATAACCCGGCAGTGATCCTGACCGGTCTCGCCGTCGCCTGCGCGTTTGTTCCGGCCGCGTTTCGCAAAGTCGCAATGCTCGCTTCCGTCGCCGTCAGCGCTTATGTCCTGTCGCGCCTCGGGCTTGGCGATTATGGCCGGCTAGAAATATTCGCCGAAGCCGTCGTCATGCTGCGGCTTGATCCACTGTCGCGATTGTTCGCCATCGTCTTCCACCTCGCGACTGCGCTCAACATCATCTACGCCTGGCACGAGCGCAATCGCGCGCAGGATTTCGCGATGCTCGCCTATCCGGCGGCGGCGCTCGGCGGGGTTTTGGCGGGCGACTTCATTACGCTTTTTGTCTGGTGGGAGCTTGCCGCCATCACCAGCGTTTTCCTTGTCTGGGCCCCGGGCACGCGCGTCACCTATCTTTCCGGCATGCGCTATCTGGCGATCCAGATCCTGTCCGGCGTCTTGTTGCTCGGCGGTATTGTGCTGATTTTCCGCGAAACGGGATCGCTCGCCTTTACCGAGATTGGCCTGCGCGACGGCGACGGCGCGATAAAATTCTCCGCCCTCGTCATCTTCCTCGCCTTCGGGATCAAGAGCGCGTTTCCTCTGTTGCACAATTGGGTGCAGGACGCTTATCCGAAATCGACAATTTCAGGCTCAATCGTCCTTGCGATTTTCACGACAAAGCTTGCGGTCTATTCGCTGGCGCGCGGGTTTCCCGGCACGCCGGAGCTGATCTATCTCGGCGCCGTGATGACGATCTTCCCGATCTTTTTCGCGCTCATCGAAAATGATCTGCGGAAAGTCCTTTGCTACTCGATCAACAACCAGGTCGGCTTCATGGTCTGCGCCATCGGCCTCGGCTCGATCAACGGCGCGGTCGGCTATGCGTTCGGCAATATCATCTTTGAGGGGCTGTTGTTCATGGCGCTCGGCGCCGCAATGTTCCGGACCGGCTCGTCGAAAGCGCTTGATCTCGGCGGGCTTTATAAATTCATGCCGATCGCGATGGCGTTCTGCATCATCGGCGCCTTATCGATTTCGGCCTTCCCCGGCACGCTCGGCTTTGTCGTCAAGGGGCTTATCATTGACGCCGCCGGCGAGGCGCATCTTCTGTGGATCTGGCTTGTCTTGTTGTTCGCGTCCGCGGGCGTCCTCGAACATGCCGGGATCAAAATCCCGTATTTCACCTTCTTCAACACCAATCACGCGCCGGCCAAACGCGTGTTCGTCGCAGAGCGCACGCCCCCCGGCATGATGATCGCCATGGGCGTCTCGGCGTTTTTATGTCTCTTCATCGGCCTCAATCCCGGCCCGCTTTACGCGTTGCTGCCCGATCAGGCGCAAATCGCCGACTATCATCCTTATTCGGCCTATCATATCGTTGAGCAGCTGCAATTGTTGCTGTGGGCGGTGTTGGCGTTCGCGGTCTTGATCGTCATGAAGTGGTATCCGGCCGAAGTGCGCTCCACCAATCTCGACACCGACTGGTTTTATCGCGTGCCGGGCCGAGCCCTGATGCGCTGGGGCGCGCAAATCACAGCGCTTTTGTGGCGCGGCTCCTGGGGGATGATGCAATCCCGCGTTCAGCGCATTGCGACGCAGATTTATCGCGTGCACGGACCAGAAGGCCAGCTCGCGCGGTCCTGGCCGATCGGATTCATGGCGCTTTGGACCGCGGTCGTATTAGGCATTGCGCTGATTATCGCCTTTGTGGCGTAAGCGTTTTTCTCCGTAGGCGGGAATTTCTTGGTTAACAAAACCGCTCGATTTATGCGCAATACTATACAAACTGTAGGAAACTTTTCCACACCTTGTCTCTAGCCTTTATTGTGGCGAATGGGTGATCGGTCCGCTGGCGGACAAGTTGAGTTGGAGCCCACAAATGGCGAATGAGGGGAGAGGCCTTGAGCTGTCAAGGCTGTATCAAAAACGCGTCGCGCTTGAAGCTACGCTGGTGACGGCTGAAGCCTTTGGCCTTCCGTCGTCGCAGATCATGTCGAACACGCGCGAAAAGGCGACCATCGTGATGGCGCGCCAGTTGGCGATGTATCTGGCGCATGTGGTCGGGCAAATGTCGCTCGGTCAGGTGTCATCGGAGTTTGGCCGCGACCGTACAACCGTCGGTTACTCTTGCCACGCGATTGAAGACCGACGCGATAGTCCGATGTTTGACCGACAGATCGATGAGATGGAGGCTGCGCTACGCGAGCGGCTGACGACGATCCTGACCCAGAGCATCGACTACACGGCGTTGGAAAGGAAAAGCGCCTTCGGATAAGCGCTCGCCAACATTGATGGGCGTGCGGCGCGGGGCGGCGGCAGGTTTCAGGCGTTCGCCGCTTCGAGAGCCGCGGCGGCTTCGGCGCGGATGCGCGCGGCCATAGCGGCGAGCCCGTTCGAGCGTTGCGGCGTCAGGTGACCGGCAAGGTCAAGCGGGGCCAGCGCCGACGTGGCGTCGAGCGCCATGATCTCCGCCGGTGTTTTATCAGAGTAGAGAGAAAGCAATACGGCCACGAGGCCGCGCACAATATGAGCGTCGCTGTCGCCGTCAAAACGCAGCTTGCCGTCTTCCTCACGCACATTGAACCACACCTGGCTGGCGCAGCCGCGCACTTTATGGTCCTCGTCGCGCTTGTCCTCAGGATAGGCCGGCAGCACCCGTCCGAGATCGATCAAATATTTGTAGCGATCATCCCAATCGTCGAGGAACGCAAAATCGTCGCAAATGGTCTCAAAGTCCGTCATGGCCCGGGAGATAAGCCCTCGCCCCGCCGACGGCAAGCGCCGTTTCCGGGCGCTGCGATAATCGACCGCACGGCCGGCAGTGCAACGCGCCATCGCGGCCCCGGGGCGCAACAGTCAACACCCGATGCGTCAGGTGAAATTCATCAGGCGCGAGCACAAAAAAAAAACCGCCCGGCGCCGGGCGGTTTTTTATCGCGTCATGCGGCGGGTCCGGCTCAGCTTGCGCCGGCGCTCGCCACCCAGCCGATGCAGCCGGAGATATCTTTAAGGCCATGCTCGCCGAGGCAAAACGCTTCCTCATAAGGCGTGCGTGTCGCGGCGATGCACTGGGTCAGCGTCAGCTTCGACAGCGACAGGCACTGCTGCGATTTCTTATTCTTTGAATAAACCGAGACAATTTTCTCGTTCATGCCGCCGACGGAATAACGGGCGGCGAGGTTGAGAACCCGGTTCATGACAACGCGCGCATTCGGCTCGCTCATGCGTCCCGATGCGCTGTCAGCGCCCCAGTCATGGGCCCAGTGTTCGTCGACGCTGGCGAGCACCGGCGCCGTGACGCCTTTGTCCGTAGACGGCTCAAAATCCGGCGCCTTGGCGGGCGCGCGCGCGGCTTCAAACTGGCGCGCTTCGGAAAGCCGCTTGGAGCCTGGCGCGATGCGCTTTTTGCCCCATTTGGTTTTTTGCATGGCGTAGGCTTGCGTCTTGAAGGTCTCGCCGAGCGTGTCGAACCGGCGCGCATCCTGCGCGGTCATGGACAGAACACGCGCAATCGCGGCGTCAGCGCCCGAGAGTTTGCTCGGATAGGTCGGGTCTTGCGACAGCTTGGCGAAGAACGCGTCCCGTCCTTGCAGCTTGCCGCGGCGACGGCGTTTTTTGGCGCCCAGTTCCTGTTGCAGCGCCTCGGCGAATTCCGGCGTGTCGGCGGCGACGAGCGCAGCGTAGGCGACCCAGCCGGCGGCCAGCTTGTCAGGATCATGCGTTGCAAGACGCTTATGGGCAAAGCGCGTCGCATCGGCGCTCTTGATCGGTTTTTCTTCGATCGCCGCCACATCCTTGCGGTAGGCGACATAATGCGCCGCCATCTCTTCCAGCGCGGCGCCGCCGCTTGCCGGTTGAGCCAGCGTTTCAGCCATCACGCCGGAAGACCCGACCGCAATCGCAACGCCAAGACCGGCGGTTTTCATCATACGCAACATAAAATTCTTCACTCCCGATCCAGTCGCCAGCATCATCGGCGGGCGTCCCTACGCTCAATGGTCACGGCGGCAAAAAGACTGAAACGGCGTTTGGGGTGAGAGCTCAGGGGCCGGCCCGGCGCCGTCACTGCTCGCACTTCACTCAACAAGACCGCGGCTCATCAAGCCGCTTGGAAAAAGCCTTGTCCCAAAACCGTTCCGCCCGCACCGCCGCGGACCTCGATCATGCCCCAAATCGCTTAAAGCCCAGTCCTACAAACCTATCGCATTCAATGAAGTTTCGACACTTTAAATACGCGTCTTACGATAAAAAATTTACACTCACCCGTGAGCCCGCCGGCGCGCGCGCGCCGCCTGGCGTCCGAAAACCCCGCCGCGTCAAGGCGTTGAGAGATTTCGCGCCGGGCGATGCAAATTCAGCATTTGTTAAGGAACACAAGCCGATGGTTAACAACGAACGCTGCGGCGCCGGGGACATTTTCTGAAGTCCGGCGGCGATTGCGGCGAGATTGTGGCGAGGAGTTTCAGCAAAATGCGTTGAGGCCCGCCGCCGGGAAGAGGATGCGATGATGTGGAGTCGCCTCGTAACGGGCGCGTTTTCGGAAGTCGGTCGGACGGCGCCATACCTCGCGACGTCCTGGGCGAGGTCGCGCGCCGATATCGCCGCCGCCCTGAAACGATTTCATCTCGGCTTCCCGGGCCCGATCGCCTGGGGACCGCTGAAGGCCGCATCACCCCGCGCCCCCTCATTGACGCCGGGCGGCGAGACGCAAAGCGCCATGGCGCTAACGGATAGTGGCTGGCCCGGCGCGGCTCTGTTGATGATTGATCGCGACGGGATTGTTCTCGACGCTGACGGCGAGGCGGCCGCCCTTTTTGGCGCCCCGGTCACAGGCCGCGCGCTCGCGGACCTTTGCCCGCCCGACCATCGCGCCGCTCTTACACACATTCTGAATGATACGGCGGCGCGCACACTCGATATGACGTCCCTCGCCGAGGCCCATGACGCGTCAGGGACCGGCGCGCAATCCCGGCGGTTCGAGTTGCGTTTTGCGGCGCTGCACAGCGCGGCCCGCACCGTCCTGGCGATCGACCGGACCGACGATGCGCGCGCGCTTGACAAGGCGCAAGCCGAAGCCCGCCTCAATCTCGACCTCCTCGCCGATCTCAGCCACGAAATGCGCACGCCGCTGAACGCCGTCATCGGTTTCGCCGACGCCATGCGCAATGAGACCTTTGGCCCAATCGGCGCGCCGAAATATCGTGAGTATGCCGATCATATTGCGATGTCGGGCGGTCATCTCAAAGACCTTGTGTCGTCGATCCTCGATCTTGCGAAACTCGAAGCGGCTGGCGGCGAGGCCGATCATCGCCGCGAGATGACGGATCTTGGCGCGCTTGCGCGCAATTGCGCTGCGATGTTGAGCGCGCCGGCACATGAAGCCGGTCTGACGCTTGATGTCGATATCGATAGCGATCTGCCGCTCAGCTATCTGAATGCGCGCGGCGTCAGGCAGATCATGATCAACCTCCTCACCAATGCGGTGAAGTTTACGAGCGACGGCGGCGTCGCCGTCAGCGCGCGCCGTCTCGGCGATGCTGTTTCAGAAAAAGACGTGATCGAGATCGTCGTCGCCGACACCGGGATCGGGATGAGCGCCGAGGAACTCACGCGCCTTGGCGCACGATTTACATCCGTACACGGTAAGGGCGTGCGCGGGACCGGCGGGGCCGGGCTTGGGCTCGCGCTGGCGTTTGCGCTCGCTGAGACGGAAGGCGGCGGCCTCAGCCTCGCCAGCGCGCCGGGCGAAGGCGTCACGGCAAGGCTACGTTTGCCGGTGCGGGCCGCGCCGGCGCGCCCGGCGGCTGCGGCGCGCCCGGTGGCTTCGGCACGCGATGAGAACGGCGCCGGCGTCATCCAGTCGCAACTCGACCGCATCGACGCCCTCCGGCGGGAAATCGCCGCCCGCAAAGCCCACGAAAAAGACGTCGCGGCCTGACCCATTGGCGCGCGGGCTGCATTCGCAAAAATTGCGTCTTCGGGCGTCAGCGCGTATGCGGGCCCGATGAGAGGCGTTTCGCTTAAAACTGAAATCCGTGTTGCGGCGCATTTGCGGCGGGCCGAGAGCGCCGGGGCCTTCGCAGTGGTGGCCCGTAAGGGCGATCCCGATGCGGGTGCGGTCGCGGTTAAAGTATTTGTCGGCATGGGGCGCGCGCATTTGTTTTTGCAGAGCCGCGACCTTGACGGGGCGTCGGTCTGGCGCAATCCGTTTGCTGACGAAGGCGCGGACATTGTGAGGCCGGTCGACGATGAGACGGCGACCAGCGCGGCGCGCGGCCCGGAAGTGGCTGTCAACGGCGAGGCGTTTGAAGCGGCCGAAGAAACGGCGGTGGACGCCCGCCTTGCGCGCGAGACATCGTTCGATCCGGATTTGTGGATTGTTGAAATCGAAGATCGCAGCGGTCGCGCGTTTCTGGTTTAGATCACTGAACGCTGCAAATGAAAGGCTTGCAGGCGCATGCTCATGTGACAGCGTAGGCTGCGGGATGGGCCGCCAATAGTTTTTCCCGCCACGCGGGGACCTTGTCTTTTTCAACGCAAGCGACGATGCAGCCGCCGAACCCGCCGCCGGTCAGCCGTGCGCCGACCGCGCCGAAAGCGACGGCGCTTTCGACGAGCGCGTCGATCGCCGGCAGCGACATTTCAAAGTCGTCGCGCATCGAGATGTGGCTCTCGTTCATCAGGGCGCCGAATGCGGCGATGTCGCCGGCCTTCAACGCCGCCGCCGCTTTCACGGTGCGTCGATGTTCGCTGGCGCAATGGCGCGCGCGTCTGGCGAGCGGGTCCGCGAGCGCCGCGGCTTTATCGAGCATAGCGTCAGTCAGAAGACACAAATCACCACCGCCGAGCGCGGCTTGCGCCGCATCGCATTCATGCTTGCGCGCCGCGTAGCGCCCGTCGGAGAGTTTGCGGTGACAGCCCGAATGAATGACGGTCATGTCATATTTGCTCGGCAGATCGATCAGGTCATAGGCGAGCGTTTTGGTGTCGAGGGCGATCGCCTGGCCCTCGCGCGCTACTGCGACCGCCATCTGGTCCATGATACCGCAGGGCATACTGATAAATTCATTTTCGACGCGGCGCGCCAGTTGGGCGATTTCAACGTCGCTCGCGTCAGCGCCGCCGGCGTCGCGCGCCGCTTTCAGCGTTGCGACGATCAGCGCCGCCGATGACGACAGCCCGGCGCCGTCCGGGATCGATGAGAGAACATAGAGGTCCGCCCCGCCGGCGAGGTATCCCGCGCGCTGCGCATAGATGACGGCGCCCAATGCATAATCGGACCAGGCCCCGTGCGCCGGCGTTGTCAGGCCCGCCTCGGCGAGCCCTGCGAAGCGGTCCGACGCAATCCGCACGGCGGCGTCATCGCGCGGCGCGAGCGCCGCCTCAAGTCCAACGCCAAGCGCCGTCGGCAAGACCATGCCGCCATTATAATCCGTATGCTCACCGATCAGATTGACCCGGCCGGGCGCGCGCGCCGTTGCGGTTGGCCGCTTGGCGAAGGCTTTTGCAAACAGATCTTCGATCATGACTTTGTTGTCGGTTTTGGCTGAGGGTTTAAGGCGCTTCGGCCCGTAAGAGATCGGCCGCCCGTTCCGGCATCACATCGACGGTGAAGACGCCGGTGTGTTGTTCGACGGAGGCCAGGAATTTGACCCGGTCCGGCGCTCTCAGAATGGGGTAGAACTGCGCCGTAAACTGATAACTGTCTGGCGCGTCGCTGGGGGCCGCGTGCAGGCCGAGCATATAAGCGGTCGGGCGCCCGAAATACTGGTCGTAGCGACGGGTGATATCGCCGAGCAAGTGCGCAAAGCCGTCACATTGCTCTTCTGAGAAATCCCACGGACCGCGCACGGGTTGGCGCGCCGCGATCCAGACCTCGAGGGGGAAGCGCGCATAGGGCGGGCAAAAGGCGCTGAGCCCGCCGGCCTCACACACTCCGAAAGTCGGCGTGATCGCTTCGATGTCGCCGGCGAGGTCATAGCCGTCGGCGAAGGCGTCGACGGCGTTCTGCTCAACGGCGGGCACGTGGGAAAAGCCATAAATCTGCCCGTGCGGGTGATGCAGCGTGACGCCAACCTCGTCGCCGCGGCTTTCAAACGGCATTACGAAACGGCAACCGAGATCAAAGAGCGCCGCGTAACGGTCGATCCACGCGGCGATCAACAGGCGGCGCTTTTCCTGGCCAATCGTGTTTAGAGAGCCTTCGGCCGCCGACGAGTAGACGACGACCTCGCAGCGCCCTGCGGCGCGGCGGGTTTCAGCGCCGGCGACCGGGTCGGGCGCGACCGCCTCGGGGTGCAGGCTCGTAAACTTGTTTTCAAAAATCGCCAGCTCAAAATCCGCAAACGGAATTTCGGTCGCCGGCTTGCCCGGCAGCGTCGGGGCCAGCGGATTGTCAGCCGCTGACGGCTTGTAGGTGCGGTTCTGACGGTGGGCCGCATAGATGTTCCATTCGCGGCGCGTCGGATGCCAGCGCATCTCGCCGCCTTTGGCCAAATCGTCGGGGTCTTCCGGGGCCGGGGCCAGCGTGTGCGGCGCGTAGCCATAGACAAACAGATCGCGCCCGTCCGCTTTCCGGAAGTGACGGCGGTGCACCGGTTTTTCTGCGACGGCGGCCGCCAGTACGGTTCGTTCATCGGTCATAGACGTATCGCCTGGAGCGGCCGCGCATTGCGCGCTCAGATCGCCTCGAAATGATAGATCAGACAGCTTTCCGGATACATCAATGGCAGCTGAATGCCATGCGTCAGGATCGCCTCGCCGGAAAACACCGAGCCCTCGCCGAGAAGGTCAGCGGCCTCAATAATCGAAGGCGACGTAACGGAAATGTTCACCGAAGGCCAGATAATCCTTAAGCGGTATTTCTTGTCAGGGTCGAGATCGGCGAACCGAAACCGTCCGGGCAGGGTCGTCACATGCCCGGCGGTTTTCGCGCAGGAGAACAGCGCCGCACTCTTATCGCGCGCGACGACGCCGACGACATTGAGGTATTCAGACGAATCAAGCCGCACAAAGTCGCCGCTATGGAGGAGGCCGCGATGGGTTTTGTATAGCGCGATCGCCTGTTTCAGCGTTTCAAGGTCTTCGGGCGTCTCGTCGAGAAGGTCGAGCTCCATGCCCATATGCCCGAAGATCGCCGTTGCGGCGCGAAACTCCATCGACAGGACCCGCCGCGTGATGTGACAGGTGCGGGGGCCGACATGGGCGCCAGTCACTTTCAGCGGGAAGAAATAGCTCGCCCCGCGCTGGACTTGCTGGCGGTCGAGCGCGTCATTGGAATCCGACGCCCAGATGCGGTCTGCATACTGAAAGACACCGTAGTCGGTGCGCCCGCCGCCGGACGCGCAGCTTTCGATTTCAAGGTCCGGATGATGGCGGCGCACCTTGTCCATCAGCGCGTAGACCGCGCGCGTCTGCTGGTGGATGGCGCCGCGCCCGGCGCTGCCCGGGTGGTGAATGTCGCGGTTCATGTCCCATTTGATATAGGCGACTTTGTATTCGCTGATAATCGCGCTGATCTTTTCAAAGAGATAGTCAAAGACTTCGGGTCGCGTCAGATTGAGCGTATACTGATTACGTGAGGGCACCTGTTCGACGCCTTCGGCTTCGAGAATCCAATCGGGGTGCGCGCGATAAAGGTCGCTGTCGGGATTGACCATCTCCGGTTCGAACCAGATGCCGAACTCCATGCCGAGGTCATGAACCTTGTCAACGAGCGGCCCGAGCCCGTTCGGGTATACTTCGCCCGAGACCCACCAGTCGCCGAGCCCGACCTGATCATTGCGCCGCCCGCCGAACCAGCCGTCGTCGAGGACAAAGCGTTCGGCCCCGATCCAGGCGGCTTTTTCCGCGAGCGCCATCAGCTTTTCTTCTGAGTGGTCGAAATAGACCGCTTCCCACGTGTTGTAGTGGACAGGGCGCGGTTTGCGGTGGACGCGGCCGTCCATGACGGTGTCCGCGAGGTGCCGGTGGAATTGCTGGGAAAGCTTGTTCAGTCCCTGATCGGACCAGGCGGCGAACAAGACAGGGGTCTCGTATGTCTCGCCGGAATTCAGCGTCATCTCGCCGGGATAGAAAAGCTCGCCCATCTGGACAAAAGCGCGCCCATCGGAAAAACGATCCGCCCGCACACGATTATTGCCGGACCAGCCGAGGTGAAAGCCCGCCGCCGGTCCTGACTTCTCGCTCGTAAAGTCGGCCATGGCGATGAGGCCGGGGAAATTGTCATGACTGGTGCGCCCGCTTTTGTTCTCGCGCAGGAAGCTGCCGCGAAACGCCGGGATCTCCTGATTTTGAAATTCCATCGCCCAGCGCCCCGTAAACGACAACAGACGGGTCAGGCGCCGGTCAAGCGGCAGGCAGACGGCCGAACACCAGTCAATCGTCACCGGCTCGTCCGCCTCATTGGTGATCGCCGTTGCGACCGAAAGCACATGGCTCTTCGGATCGATATTCAGATGATAGCGCACCGTGAGCGCGGTGTTCTCATCGACGCAGATAATTTCCGCCGCATGGGGCGCGCTTTGGCGGACCTCGCTGACCTTGAAGATCGCCGCCCAGTCCGCGCTCTGGCGATGGGCGATAAAGCCCGGGGGCCCGGGAACGCCGGCGCCAAGCTCGTTGGAAAGCGACGATGAGACATCCACATTCGGACCGCCTACCGACCATTGGCGTACAGATAAAGTAGCGATTTCTTCGGGCGTCGTGTTCGACAGCGCCTTGCCCCAATAAAGAATATGAGGGCGCGCGCCGACCACTGTTTCGAGGATAAACTCGATCTGGTCGGTTTTCAGCGTGGTGAACCGCTCAAGGCCGCTGTGTTGGTGCGCCGCCGCCGCGTCTCCGGTTTCGGACGCGCCTTTGGCCGCTGTTTTTTCTGGCGGACGCGCCTTGAGTGCAGCGCCTTCAGGAAGCGTTTGGCTGTGCGACATGATTGATCCGGTGTCTCTTCTTGGTTGGCGTCGCCGACGCAAATTGCTGGCCGCTGCGGGCGCGCTGCTCTCCGTGAACCCACCGTACCCTGCAGCCTGCGCGCCCTTAACCCAAGGTCCTTAACCCAACGTCCTGAACCCTGGGTCCTAAACCCTGGGCCCTAAACCCTCGGCCAAGTCGCCTTATTCGAAAGCGAAGGGTCGCCATATTGCGCAAACCTGTGAAGGTCTGTTTTGGGACTTTGATGTGCCTTTTGGTATAAGGCAAGAGCCGTCGCCAGGGGCCGTCACCAGGGGTCCGTCTCCGCGATGCAGTGCAACAGGATACGCGTCATGATCATGGATTCACGCCGCACGCAACATACGTTTTTCGTCCAGAATTTGGCGATTTCGCCGCTCGGGGGCATTCGGATCGCGTGTCACCTGAAAGACAGCGTCGGCGTTCTGACGCCGACGCGCATCCTGCCGCATTTTACGCTGGTGTATGTTTTGGACGGCGGCGGGGCTTATGAAGATGAGACCGGCCTGCGCCTCGAAGTGGGGCCGGGCGACGCCATTTTGGTCTATCCGGGGCTTGAGCATTGGTACGGTCCGGGAGAGGCGGGACGCTGGGACGAGATCTATCTCGTGTTTGAGGGGCCGGTGTTTGATTTGTGGCGCGCGCAATCCTGCCTGGATCCGGCCAAGCCGGTTATTCATCTGCAACCGAAGGAATTCTGGATCGACCGGATCAAGAAAGCGATCGGTGAAAACAATCAGGGCGACCCGGTAAAAATGCTTGAGGAGGCCATTCGTCTGCAAGCGCTGTTGGCGGAGATCCAACATGCGGCGCGCGAGGATTTCGAAACTGACATTATCTGGCTGCAGGACGCCAAGGCGGCGCTGCGGGCGAGCGCGACGCCCCATGACGCCGCCGGCGCGCTCGGCGTCGCCTACGAAGTGTTTCGCAAACGATTTCGAAAACTCTCCGGCATGGCGCCCGGCAAATACCGCACCGCCGTCACCATGGAAGAAGCCTGCCGCATGTTGTCGGAAGGACCGGCCACCTTGAAGACGATCGCAACGACGCTCGGCTATTGCGATGAGTACCATTTCTCGAAACAGTTCCGCAAAACCATCGGCTGGTCCCCAAGCGAATATCGGGCGCGGCTTTCGTCTCGCCGCTAAGGCCTTGTTACACAAAAATATTCAACGCTGATGCGTTCCCGCGCTGAAAAGAACGCGCGCCGGCCCTTCACTTTTCATTTACCAAAAAACACATGCACGCCCCATTTGCCCCATGGTCAATCCGGACGGGCGTTCAGAAGATCGTGCATGACAAGATTGTAAAGGCAACGGCGAGGGAGGTTTGCCGACCCCACTACAGGCGAAATTTTCGTTGCATCGCAGCAAAGTCCGGGTCGGCGGATCGCACACCAAATCGTCGAAAAGAGATCAGTACACAGGAGGAAAGCATGAGATATTTGAGGGGATTGCTGCTTGGGTCGGCGGCCGTGGTTGCGGCGGCGCCCGTGTCATCCATCGCCGTGGCGCAGGAAGGCGACGAGATCGTCGTCACCGGGATCAGGAACAGCCTGAAACAATCGCTCGATCTGAAACGCGACGCCGACCAGGTGGTCGATGCGGTGTCCGCAGAAGATGTCGGCAAGTTTCCCGATACGAACGTCGCCGAAGCCCTGCAGCGGATCACCGGCGTCGCCATCGACCGGTCGGGCGGCGAAGGCCAGTTCATCACGGTTCGCGGCCTGGGTCCGGAATTCAACTACGTTCTTTTGAACGGCCGCACCATTGCGACCGACAATGACGGCCGTGAGTTTTCTTTCGACGTCTTGTCCGCAGATATCATTCAGCGGGCGGAAGTCTTTAAAACTGCAACGCCAAACCTCCAGTCGGGCGGCATCGGCTCGGTTGTCAATGTCGTCACGGCGCGCCCGTTTGACCGCCCCGGCACGCATTTTACGCTTTCCGCGGCGGGCCTTTATGAAGGCTTGCGCGATGAAGTCAGCCCCGTCGTCACCGGCGTCGCCTCATGGACCAACGACGACACCACGCTCGGCGGGCTCATCGGGGTTTCCTATTCGAACCGGAAAACCCAAATCGACAGCGCCTTCACCAACGGTTTTGCGCTGCGCGACGGTGCGGTGAACCCCGGCGATATTATTGTCGACGCCCCGGAAAGCTCGACCGGTCTCGACGCGACGGCGATCGTGCCAAGCCCCACATCACGGGTTCAACAGCAAACCGTCTTCAGCCGCGATGAACAGGATCGCGAACGGTTCACGATCAACGGCGCCATTCAGGCGCGCCCGTCCGACGCCCTGACGCTGACCGTCGACGCGATCTATTCGCGCTTTGACATCGATTCCTTTGCAACGCAGTTCTCAGGCTTTTTCAGCCCGCCCTTTATCGATCCGGTGATTGACGAAAACGGCACGGTCGTTTCGTTCAGTCGTCCGAGCATCGACTTCCAGAACCGCAACCCGGCGATCGCGGGCGCGGTCGGTCTGTCGCAAAACGACAATGTCATCACCTCCGACAGCCGGCTGGCGGAAACCTACCAGTTTGGCGCCAATGTCGAATGGGACATCAATGACGATGTCAAAGCGTTCGTCGACGGATCAATCTCGCGCGCCACCCGCGATGAAACCAATCCGTTTGTCGTGCTCGGCGCGCTGGCCCCGACATCGCCGCTGATCGAGTTGCCGAACGATGACGGCATTTCAACGATCACCAATCTTGCGGGGCTGACCGATACGTCGATCCAGCGGCTGCACTTTGTCAATGTGCGCCGCGAAGACCTTGAAGACGATGTCGTCGAAGTGCGCGGCGGCGTCGACTGGACCGCCGACCGCGGAATTTTCAAGGGCGCCTCCGTCGGCATGCAGTATACGGACCGCCGCAAAACGCTGAACCTGTTTGACAACTTCGCAGCGCCGGGATTTGCCGATATTTCCGCCGCGCAAATTTTCTGCGCCTATTGCGGCTACACGGTGCCGTTCGACACATCGATCCTCAGCGAGTTTTCGTTCGACGGCTTCCTTGACGGCGTGCCGGGCGCAGAGACCGTACCGCCGACGATCCTGACGGCGTCGTTTGAAGATGCGTTCCGGGTTTTGAACGATCCGGCGAACATCTCCAATCCCGACCGTACCGGCGGCAATACCGCGAACCTTCTCGCCTATGCGGCGCAACCGGGCCTCGATCCGGTTTTCGGGATTTACACGCCGAGCTCTAACCCGTCCGGCAGTTTCGACGTTGAAGAAGATGTCTTCTCGACATATTTCAACACCGAATGGGCCGGCGAGCTCGGCAGCATTCCTTTCAGCGCCAATATCGGCCTGCGGGTTGATTTCACCGAAACCACATCGACCGGCGTTCAGGCGCCCGTCGTCCAGTTCCGCGAGACCATGGGCGACACGCAGCTTGAGGTCATCTTCGGTCCGACAACGGACGTTTCGGTAGACAACTCCTACAACAACTTCCTGCCGTCGATTAACCTTAAGCTGGAGCCGACCGATAACACCGTGGTGCGCCTTGCGTGGTCGCAGACGGTAACGCGCCCGACGCTGACCGCGCTCGGCACCAACAACGAGTTCGGCGGACGGTCGAACGCGCCGACGTCAACCGGCGGCAATCCGTTCCTCGAAGCGTTTGAATCGACGAACTACGACATCTCGTTCGAGTGGTATATCGACGACGTCAGCTACTTCTCGATCGCCGGTTTCCATAAATCCTTCGACAATTTCCTTGAGTCCCAGACATTGCCTGTCGTCAGCCCGATCCTGTTCCCGGCTGGCAATGGCGGGCGAACAATGGATGAAATTGTCGATGTGACCTTCCAGGACACCCGCGACCGCAACGGCGAGACCGGCTCGATCACCGGCGTCGAAGTGGCGTTCCAGAAGACCTTCGCCGAATTGCCGTCGCCGTTTGACGGTCTCGGTACGGCGCTCAACTACACTTATGTCTCAAGCGACATTGACCGCGAAGAAGGAACGGCGGTCGCCGACTGTGACTATAACGGTTTGTCGCCGCACTCCTTCAACGCCACCGGCTTTTACGAAAAAGGTCCGTTGTCGGTGCGCCTGTCGTACAATTTCCGCGACGAGTTCCTGTTCCAGTGCTTCTCGTTCTTTTCCGAGCCGCAAGAGCGCGAAGCGTTTGGTCAGCTCGATTTCGCAGCCTCCTACGCGATCAACGATAACTTCCAGCTCTTTGCGGAAGGCATCAACTTAACGAGCGCCGAGACGCGGGACTTCTCCCGGTTTCGCAACCGGTTCCTGACCTTGACGGACACCGGCGCGCGCTTCCAGTTTGGCGTGCGCGCGTCGTTCTAGGCCTGCGGCGGGGGTGCGGCGATAGGGAAGGCCGCGATACTGAAGGCCGCAATACTGAAGAACGTATCCCTCCCGAACGTTCTTGCAGTCAGGGCGATGCGGGGTCACTCGCATCGCCCATTTGTTTGAATCGCCCGCACAACTGGACGCAGACGCCGCCCTTGAGCCTGGCCGCGATTTATTCGACGCTGTCAGCCAACAACAAAAATTCGCGGAAATCACCGAGGACACGCCATGGCCAACCCGATGCAGATAACAATTTTCCTCGCCCTGTCGGCGCTGATCGGGCTTGCGACCTGGTTCCATTGCAAACAGGCCGCCGCCGGCGACAAAAGCTCCGAGCACGACTATTTTCTGGCCAATGGCGGTTTGTCCTGGTACTTCATCGCCGGCTCCATCACGTTGACGAATTTATCGACCGATCAGCTGATCGGCATGAATGGCAACCAGATGCTGCTGCTGGCCTGGTGGGAGCTCGCCGCCGTCGCCGGGCTCTTCATTCTGGCCTTCGTGTTTTTGCCGATCTATTACCGCAATAACTGTACGACGACGACGGAACTCCTCCAGAAAAAGTTCAACGACAAACACATCCGGGCGCTGATTTCGGTGCTGTTTCTGTTCGGCAATCTTTTTATTTTCCTCCCGGCGATCCTCTATGGCGGGTCGCTGTTCTTGCTGTCCATGACCCAGATGGACATTCCGCTGATGGCGATCGCCGTGACGTTTGCAATTGTCGGCGCGGCGTACGCCATTCTCGGCGGGCTGCGCGCCGTTGCGGTATCCGACACTTATAGCGGCGTCCTGATTTTATCGCTGGCGCTCCTGGTTGTTTATCTGGCGCTGAAGGCGATTGACTTCGATTTCTCAGGCATTCCGGCCGAGCGCCTCACCATGATCGGCGATAAAGACTCGCCAATCCCGTGGCACACGCTGTTGACGGGCATGATCTTTATCCAGACCTTTTACTGGTCGACCAACCAGACAATCACCCAGCGCGCCATGGCCGCGCCCGACATCAAGGAAGCGCAAAAGGGCGTCATCACCGCCGCCGCCATCCGTCTTCTGATCGTGCCCGTCATCGTCACCGTGCCCGGCGTTGTCGCGTTCAAGCTTTACGGCGACGTCAATGACGCCGCGTACGGCCAGATCGTCGGCGACGTCTTGCCGGCGTGGCTCTCAGGCGCCTTTGCGGCGGGGATCGCCGCGGCGGTCCTGACGACATTTAACTCGATCCTCAATGCGTCGGCGGCGCTCTATGTCTGCGATATCCACAACGCCTATATCGGCGACGTCAAGCGCGTGCCTCTGATGAGCGGTATCGTTTGTGGACTGATGACCGTTCTTGCGATTGCGATTGTGCCGTTCTTCATGACGCAGGAAAGCATCATCAACACGGTGCAACAACTATACGGGCTGCTCTCTATGCCGATCCTGTCGGCCTTTATCGTCGGGCTCGCGTTTAAAAATGTCGACGCCAAAGCCGCCATCCTCGGCGTCGTCTTTGGCGTTGCGACCTATGCGTTTTTGAGTTTCGTGTGGACGCCGTTCCACTACATCCACGCCATGTTCGTGACGCTGATCTTCTCGATCGCGTTCGCACTCCTCACCAACGCCCTCATCTTCGGCAACAACGCCAAGTTCACCGCGTTGCAAAGGGCGTGAAGTAAAACGCGGTTGTTTTCTGTCGCGTAGGCCCATAGTGAAGTATTGGGCAATGCGTGATGCAATGAAATGACGCCGGAGCAAACTGAAAACCCCGATGAGGGGGCTTTGATCGCCGTCGATTCTACGCTTGGCGCGTTCAATACGCTGCCGGCGGAGATTCCAGCTGACAAAAACGTTCTGGCAGCGCTTCTCCTCGCCGTCATTGAAGATGGCCTGAAAGAGACGCTGAACGACAAGCAGCAACAGGCGGCGATCGCCACAACGATTCATAAGGAAACCGGCTGTCCGGAATTGCTCGCGAAATACGGCGTTCGTCTGTTCGCCATGGCTGGTGTGCGCGCCGGCAAAATCGGCGGTGAAAAAGCGGCGCAATATCTGGCCGCTTTTTTCATCGAGCGGGGCATCGGGCGTGACATCTATCAGGGCTTCAGAAAGTTTCTCGCGACGTTTGACCGAAACGTTGAGGCCCAACGCGCATTTGCGGATCAGGCCGCGGCGCTCAATGCCGGCGGCGCTGATCTGATGGCCGCGCTGCCTGCGCCGTTGCGTGCGCAGGCTGCGACCATGCATGCGGCTGACCAGATCCTCACGGAACTGAGTCAATTCCGCCAACGCTTCGACGATCTTCTCAACCCGCCGCCAGTCTTCAGGGATTTCAGTTTTACCGGGTATGACGAGCGTGATCGGTTCGTCTTTGAGACCCGGATGATCCCGTTTATCGAGCGCCCGAACGCGTTCGCGGCGCTGCATGCGTTTTTGGACGACGACAAGAATTTTTCCTGGATGGTCATGCATGGCGACGGCGGCGCCGGCAAAAGCCGTCTCGCGCTTGAATATTGTCTGAAAAAAGCCGGCGGTTGGGACTGCGGGTTCCTGCAACGCAGCGCCGTGCAACCCGACTGGAGCCGATGGCGTCCCGCAACGCCCCATTTTCTGGTGATCGATTATCCCGCCGCCGATCCGGACAAAGTCGCCGACCTTATTCGGTTATTGGCCTCAAGGGCGGATGAACTCGAAATGCCGGTCCGCGTGCTCTTGCTTGAACGCACGAATGATGACGACAGCCTATGGCGGCGGCAAATCCTCGAAGGCGTCGACGGGAGAAAAGCCGAACGTTGCGAAGCAACTGACCTTTTGCTGGACCCAATCGACGACCCCTGGCGCATATTTGAATATTTCTTTGAAAAATCAGAACGGCCCTTACCCGATAAAACGGCAACGCTCGCGCGGCTGGAAGAGATCGACCCGAAAAGGCGTCCGCTCTTTGCCGCCTATCTTGCTGAAGCGCTGGCGCGCGAGAATGCGCCGCGCCAGTGGGATCGCGAGAGACTTGTTGAAGACGTGCTGAAGCGCGACGAAGCCCGCTATTGGTGGGCTGATTTTAAGGGCTCGGAAGGCGACAAGTCGTGTTACAAGGCGCTCGCCGGCGTGGCGACCCTGTGCGGCGGCCTGTCGGAAGACGCGGTTAAAACGCTTTGTACGCAATATAAAGATGCGTTCCCGGCGTGGCATATTGTCGATACCGTAGAGAGGCTGCGCGCCATCCTCGGGAAAAGGGGCGCGGGCGTTCCGTCGATGGAACCCGATTTGCTCGGCGAACGGTTCGTTCTCGATCTGCTGGCGCAATGGGGCGAGGGGCCGCTTGCCCGGGTGATGCTCGACGCCGCCGCGCATCAGGACGCCGACCGAACCATCGAATCTGTCATGCGTATGCGGATGGATTTTCCAGACGATCCTGCGTTTGGTGAGGGCGGCTGTCTTGCACCAGTCATTGCAGCACTGAATTACTACATTATTTCTGGTCGTGATTATCCCCCTACTGTGTTCCTGACAGAAAGCGAAAAAGCCGATATTCACTTGCAAGGAAAAGACAGAATTACGCGTAACCTTGCGGCGCGTGCAATCACGAATATTATTTTCGTAATCGTCAATGCAAAATATATTAATCAGAAACAACGCAATCACGTAACCTTCGAACTATATAAGAAATTGATACGGCTATCAGAAGATAATCCAAGCGACCCCGAATTGCGTCTCAACCGTGCCAAGGCGGCGGTAACTCTGTTAATGAAACCAGACTTTCTAGGTCGTAAATCGGCATACGCTCTTTACAAGGAGGTAGTTGAACTCTCTGCGGATTATGATCATGAACCGGAACTCCGGTTGAGGCAAGCGGAGGCGGGCGCAAGTTTATTGAATGCTCTCGCAGCAACCGACATATTAGCGGCGCGTGTCGTATACGAGGATCTCAAGCGACTCGCTGTTACGAACTCTGACGAGCCGGAGTTGCGGTTGAAACAAGCGCAAGCGGCTTTCAATACTCTATTCAATCTGAAAGATTCAGATTTGCCGGCAGCAATCACTCTGTATTGCGATTTAATAACACTTGCAAATGCTCATCAGGATCAAACCGAATTGTTGCTTGAACAAACAAAAGCAGCGAGGTGGCTTATAAAGAAACGCGGCGCCGTTGACCTAGAGATGACATTCCATCTTTATCAAGAAATAAAGAATATTGCCGCTGTGTGCCCGGCCAACACGCGATTCCAAGTCGATTGGGCGCTCGCCGCCGCAGTCGTTTCGTCTGTGTTGTTAAGTGTGAAAGGCGTCGCCAACGCTCGCAATTTTCTGAAAGAACTCCTAGCTGAGAACTATTTTGTCTATTGCGCAGCGCGGGTTTATCTGAAGGAATGGTCAGTCTTGGGCCTCGACGCCTAGAAGAAAAACGCCGCTTACCCGGTCGCGGCGGCTTTGCGTAATGACCCGCCGGCGGATTTTTGTTTGCGGCGGTCTTCTTCCGCGCCGGCGGACTGCGCGCGCACGCGCCAGAAACGCATCACGCGTTCGGCGGCTTCCTGGGGGATTTTCAAATAGAGGTCGAGGATGCGCAGGGCTTTGTTTTGTTCATCCGGCGTTTTCTGCAGTCCAAAGACGATCTTGGCGAAGGTCGAGCGCTCAAGGCCCGCCGCGCGGCAGGCGAT
>JBCBBT010000032.1:0-37089 GCA_038531315.1 Pseudomonadota bacterium | reverse complement strand
GGGCCGCGGCGACGTCTTCCAGGATGCGCTCGCTCATCGCCATGGATGCGCCATAAGGTGTGATCGAGATGATCGGCGCATTCTCGGACACCGGCGAACGCTCGGGCGTTCCGTAGACAGACGCCGTCGATGAAAAAATAAAACGTTCGACCTTGTTCGCAACGCAGGCCTCAAGAAGGCAGGCGGTGTTAATCGTGTTGTTGCGATAATAGCTCAAGGGATCAACGAGCGACTGCGCGACGAGGATTGATCCCGCAAAATGGATCACATCGGTGATGTCGTGGTCGTCAAACGCCTTTTGGAGCGCAACCTTGTCGCCGGTATTGGCGACGATGAGCGGCGTATTCGATGGCGCAAGCCACGGCGCGCCGGAGGAAAGATCGTCCAGAGCGAGCGCGGGCTCGCCCTGATCGGCGAGCGCCAGCAGCATATGGGCGCCGACATAGCCCGCCCCGCCTGTCACCAATACGGTCATAAAACGCCGCCTAAACCTCGTTTAATCTTCCACGCCGCGATCCTTTCGCGGCGACGCTTGCCCACGCCAATCCGCCCTAGTATAGGCGTTTTGCGACAACCGATTGAAGCAATGCTCGGAAAACTTTTCTCAAAAGCAAAAAAGCAGGCCGTTTTACCGGAAAATTTGCGGATCTACGCCGTTGGGGACGTCCATGGGCGGGTTGACTGCCTGGACGCGCTTTTAGCTCTTATTGACGAAGATATTGCGCGGACCGGCATTGACGCGGACTGCGCAGGCGCGCCGCCCGCAAAGCCGCAACTCGTTTTTCTGGGCGACTACATAGACCGCGGCCCTGACAGCAACGCCGTGATTGATCGGCTGATTGCCGTGAAACGCGACAAGCCGGACACCGTCTTTTTGAAAGGCAATCACGAGGCGGCATTTCTGGACTTTATGACAATTCCCCGCCTGAACGCAGAGTGGCTCCACTGGGGCGGGGCTGAGACCCTCGAAAGCTATGGCCTTGACGACATCTGGGTGCGCGACGAAGAGGAAATGTTGGCCGACCTTCTGACCAAGATTCCTGAGGCGCATCTCGATTTTCTGAGAACCCTGACGCTCACGCACATATCGGGCGATTATTTGTTTGTACACGCCGGATTAAAACCAGGCGTGCCGCTGGAAGAACAACACGAAGACGATCTGCTCTGGATTCGCGGCCCATTTCACAACGCCAGAAACGATGAACGCCCCGACCATAGGGTCGTTCACGGTCATCATCCGGTCAAAAAACCGCATAACGCCGGGTGGCGCATCAATGTGGACACAGGCGCGTTCTGGTCCGGCATGCTGACGGCGGTCGTTGTCGAGGGCGGCGAAACACGGTTTATATCAACGGCGCTCGGCGCAATCGCTGAACAATAAATTTTGCCGCCTGGCGGCGCGCAGCGCATGGCGCCTCAAGACGGCCTCAAGACGATTGGCCGCCTAACCGGTCTCTTCGCGCGCTTCATTAACGGCGACAAGGCGCGGCCCGCCCGCAGCGGTGAGGATCGTGCGCAGTGTTTCGACGTCGCCGCCAGCATCGCCGTCAGACAACAATTTGCCGAACTCAGCGGAAAAGTTATGCGCGCCGATCATGATCGGGTCGGGACCCGGAATAAGCATTTGCGCGCCGCGCATGATGGCTTCGCGCCAGCGTTCAAGCATTTCGCGCTTCAAGGCCGTCGGCGCGACCAAAATATCGGGCTCTGCCGCCCGGCAGTCGGTTTGCGAAATAAGGACCGGACCGTGATCGCACAGATAAGCCCCGGTCTCCGGCGGTTTTTCACTGACAGCCGCCGCAAAAACAGCGCCCGCGTCACCGGCCCAACGATACGTCGCCAACGCATCGGGGCCGTCGGAGAGAAGATGAACCGTATCCCCGTCCTCACGGCATCTGGTCAGGATCGCCTGAAATAACTCTCTTCCCGCGCGTGCGCGGTTTTCAAAAGCCTGGTAAGACGTCGTTGTGCGAAGCGAAAGGGCGTTTTCTTCATCCCATAATCGCGCCAACCGCTCATACCACGGATCAAAATCATAATCGTCGACGTGATCATGCGTCAGGAACAATCGGATCGAGCCGCCGGATTTATCGGTGAGCGCACCGCGGAAAATCTTCAGATCGCAATCACGCAGCAATCGCTCAAGAACGCCAAGTGAGTAAACAGCGCGGGCGCCCGCGCCGAGCACCTCGCCGCTCGCTTTTGCAATGGCGATCGGCGCGTAGAGCGTTTCAATAACGACAACGCCGTCGTCGGAGAGCAGCGCCTTGATGCGCGCGAGGAAGGCGCGCGGATCGTCAACGGTCTCGAGCACGGATGCACAGGTGATGATATCAAATTTCTTGTCGCCGAACGCCTTGTCGAGTTCGGGCGAGGGAAACGCCGCCCGCGCGGTCCACGCCCACTGCCCAACACTTTCGACAATTGCGTCGGCGTCGACGCCGTACCGGTCCACCCACCGTGGATAAAACGACAGGAGCGTGCCGTCGTTGCAACCGATATCGAGCGCCGCGCAGTCACGGCCAGAGATCACTTCGAGAGCTTCTGTCGCAATTTCACGCAAGTGACTACGGTTGGCGCGATAGGCGCCGGACGGCGTCATTGGCGCCTCGGCGCGGCGGTCGACTTTGCCGAGTTGTAAAAGTCCGCAACCAAAAGCATTCTGCGTCGTGTCGCAAAGAACGAAATCCGCCGGCGCGCTTTTGCGCCCGCCGCGGCGTCCGGTCGTCATTCCTTCGAGCGAAAAGGCTGGCGACAATGCTGACGACCCGCAAGCGCGACAATGACTGACTTTTTTCACTCTGGGACCGCCTCAGCGCACCGTGGCGCCGCCTGTTGCTCAACGCGCGCACCGTCGCAAGGCGTGGTAAATTACCGGTAAAAAAGAAGTACGGATTTGGTGAAGAAAATCCGTTGCCGGATCATTCATCAAGGTTAATCGACTGTTACCAGATTTAGGCCGAAAGTCTGGCGACCAGTTTTTCAATAAACTTCTTGCCTTCGGCGATTTGCGACACGGCAATATATTCATTGGGTTGGTGGGCTTGATCGATTGAACCTGGCCCGCAGATCACGGTCGAAAAACCGGCTTCCTGAAACTGACCGGCTTCCGCCGCGTATGCGACGACGTCGGTTGCGTTCTGACCGGTGAGCGCCTTGGCGAGATCGGCGGCCGGGTTGTCATCGCTTGGCGCGAGCGCCGGCGCATTGGTCATCTGTTCGATTTCAATCCGGCAACCGGCTGCGCGCGCGCGCATTTCCGCTTCGACGCCCTTCGCGTAGGCTTTTATCTCTTCGATGATTTCCACAATGCTGTCGCCCGGCACGATGCGGCAGTCAAAGTCGAAAACGCATTCGCCCGCCATGATATTCAGCTGCGTTCCGCCATGCGCAACATTGACGGTCATCGTTGAATAAGGCGGAGAGAAGGGATTTTCGGGGTCGGCGTCCCGCGCGCGCTGCTCGCGCATGGAGCGAATCTTGACGATAAGTTGCGCGGCCGCTTCCACGGCGGAAACGCCTCGGTCAGTCTGGCTTGAATGGGTTGTATAGCCGGTGACGCGTACGCGGAAGGATGCGATGCCCTTGTGGCCGTCAATCACCTTCATCATTGTCGGCTCGCCAACGATGACCGCTGACAATGGCGGCATTTGTGAGCGAATTTCCTTAATCATTGAGGGCGCGCCGAGACAGCCGACCTCTTCATCATATGAGAGCGCAAAGACGATGGGTCGCTTCAAGTCCGCCGCCGTCATCTTGGGTACGAGCGACAGGCCGATCGCGGAGAACGCCTTCATATCGCTGGTCCCCCGGCCATAAAGCCTGCCGTCCTTTTCCTGAACGACGAATGGGTCCGTTTTCCAGTCCTGCCCCTCAACCGGCACAACGTCCGTGTGGCCCGAAAGAACAACGCCGCCTGCCGCTGCCGGTCCGACGCGGGCGTAAAGGTTGGCTTTGCCGCCGCAATCGCTTTCAACCCGCCATGTCTCGGCGCCTTGAGCGCGCAAATAAGCGTCAACGTCGTCGATCAACGCCAGGTTTGATTTTGACGAGGTCGTATCGTGGCGAACAAGGCGGTCCAGCCAGGAAATCTGTTCGGAGAGATTTGAGGCGTCTGTCATGTGTATTTCCAGGCGTCGCGTCTTCAGACCGAGACGGCGGCTCGCGGCGTCGGCCAGCAGCAACAATCAGCGGCGAATGTTAGAAAAAAGACTAGCTCGCGAGGGAAAACGGCTCCAGTCCCGATAAACGCATCGCCGGGGTAAGTTGCGGCGCTTTGCGCGGGCTGAGGCCCTCAACCGCTTTCGCGAACGCCCTGATATGCGCGGGCGTCGTCCCGCAACATCCCCCGACAATGTTCAACAGGCCGCTTTGCGCCCACTCGCCGATATGGTCCGTCATCGACTGAGGGCTCTCGTCATAGCCGCCAAAAGCATTTGGCAGTCCTGCATTGGGGTATGCAGACAAATAACAGTCGGCGACCCGCGACAACTCCGCCACATAGGGCCGCATTAGATCCGGACCGAGGGCGCAATTGATGCCCACCGACAATGGTTTGGCATGCGCAACAGCGTTCCAGAATGCTTCCGCCGTTTGGCCCGAAAGAGTTCTGCCGGATTGGTCGGTGATCGTCACCGACAGCATGAGCGGCACGGCGTAACCGAGTTCTTCAAAGAGTTCCTGTACGCCAAATATTGCCGCTTTCGCATTGAGCGTGTCGAAAATCGTCTCGATCAGGATCGCATCGGACCCGCCTTCGATGAGGCCGCGCGCCGCCGCAGCGTAAGCGGCGGCCAACTCGGCGAAGTCGACATTGCGCTTGGCGGGATCGTTGACGTCAGGCGAGATTGACGCCGTCCGGTTTGTCGGCCCGATAGCCCCCGCGACAAAACGCGGTTTATCATCCGTAGACGCCGCTTCTGCTTGCGCGCGGGCGATCCGCGCGCCTTCGACGTTCATCTCAAAGACAATCGCCTCCATCGCATAGTCGGCCTGCGCGATGGTGGTTGAGGAAAACGTATTGGTCTCGATGATATCGGCCCCGGCGTCGAGGTAGGCCTTGTGCATCCCTTCAATAATATCGGGGCGCGACAGGATCAGCGCATCATTGTTGCCGCGAATATCGCATGACCATCCGGTAAAACGATCGCTGCGAAAACCGTCTTCGTCGAGATCGAACTGCTGAATATACGTGCCTGCGGCGCCGTCGAGCACAAGGATGCGCTCATCGAGGGCCGCGCGCAACGCCGCGATCCGGTCTGCACGGCCGGGGAACGGATCATTCGTCGGGGCGACGCCCTTCGCGACAGGTCCCGGCGAATTCTTCTCAGACGACTGGCTCATACAAAGTCTCCTTGAAGGTCATATAAAGAAATCCTTATATGATGGCAATCGCGACCCACGGGCGCACATAAAAAACGGCCCCGGCAAAAACCGGAGCCGTTGGATGGTCCACTGTTTCAAAAACCAGATGCCGCGAGGTTATTTGACCTCGAGCAATTCGACTTCGAATATCAGCGCATCATTTGGTCCAATCGCGCCGCCGGGCCGCGGATTGGCGCCATAAGCAAGCTCGGGGTGGATGAAAAAACGGAACTTGTCGCCCACGCTCATCAGTTGAAGTCCCTCGGTCCACCCGGAGATAACGCCGTTCAGCGGAAATTCAGCCGGCTGACCGCGCGCAATCGAGGAATCAAATTCTGTCCCGTTCACGAGGGTGCCAACATAGTGAACTTTGACGGAACTCGCCTCGTTGGGTCGCTCGCCGTCGCCTGCACCTTCGGAGATCACTTCATATTGCAACCCGCTGTCGGTGACTTTGACGCCGTCTTTTTTTGCGTTCTCTTCAAGAAATTTTTCAGCGGCTTCAAGATTTTTTTCCGGGTTCAGAACATTGAGCAACTCAATGTCAAAAATCACCGCTTCATTGGGCGGGACCGGCCCGGCGCCGCGCTCGCCGAACGCCAGCGCGGGCGGCATGAAGAAACGATAGCGGTCGCCTTCCGTCATCAACTGAACACCCTCGATGCCGCCGGGCAAAAATTCATTCAACGGGAAACGCGCCGCTGCGCCCTGCGCCCTTGAGGAAAGAAACTCGGTTCCATCTTTGAATGTCGCGGAAAAATGCATGTCGACAATATCGCTCGGCGCCGGCGATGCGCCGTCTTTGTCGCCTTCCGCCAGCACGATGTACTGAAGACCGCTCTCGGTGACGACAACGCCGTCCTTTGACTTATTCTCTGTCAGGAATTTTTCAGACGCAGCAAGATTTTCGGCCGCCAGCTTCTGCAGCTCTTCCGCCGTCGGGCGCGAGGCGGTTTGTTCAGCGACATTGCCGACAATTTCGCCAATCTCCGGCCCCTCGCCCGCTGCTGCCGGCGCCTCTTCGCTCGTCTCGGCAGCAGTCGCCGCCGCTTCCCCGCCGCCCGATTTCTCGCCGCAAGCAGCCAGCATCAGGGCCGCTGCGCCAGCGGTTAGCCAAAATGAAAAACGCATTGATATCTCCTCTGGGCGTATGCCGTCAGCTCAGCGCACAGTCGTAACCTTTTTTGGCGGCGCAACGAAACAGCGATGTTAATGTTACAGCCAATTAAGGAAAGCCGCGCCCGGCCGTCTATGTGGCCGGCTGCGGCGAATTGGCGGCGCGCGGCCCGCGCAGCAGGATAAACCCTGCGCAGAAGACAATATAGACGAGGGCCAGCTCAAATATCCGGTTCGCGAGGAGCGAAAACCAGAAACTGTTCAAAAAAGCGAGCGCGGTCAGCGCCTGAACAATGACAAGCAGCGCATGAAGAACAAACAGGGGCGCTGGAAACCAGCGGCGGCGCGCCATGTTCCAAAAACAAATGGCCAATACGGCATTGATCACCGCATAGCCCCAGCTGCGATCGGCGCCGTCAAAAAACCAATACCAGACGTGCGACGCGAGCCAGCCGACGCCGAGAAGCCGCACGGCCGCAACGAGTTGTTGCGACCGCGACTTCATTGCAAGCGCGTAGGCGGCAAGGACCGCAAACGCGTAGCAAAAAGTAATTATCCAAGGCCAAGGATCGATTGAACAACCTCCACCGGCGGTCGCTTCGGCACGCCGTTCGCTTGCAACACTGTCGCACCAACGGCTTCAGCATGCGCATTCAGGATTTCGTGGGCTTTGCCAGCTGTTTCAGCGAGATCAATCAAAGACGCCTGGAGGTCGGCATAGGCCTGCATGGCAGCATCGCCGCCGATCTTTTCCTGAGCGGCCTGTGCGGTTGCAGAGCCTGCGGCGAGCGCCGCGGCGAGACCGGCGATTTGTTTCTCAAAACGCAACAACGCAACTTGTTCCTTACGTAAATCCTTTGACATCGTGATATCCCTTCAAAATTAAGGTTTAGTAGGTGTTCTGCGTGCATAGTGTTGTTTGAAACGATCTCAAATAAACACGCATAACGTGTATACTTTACATGAGTATACGCAATGCGGGAATACCCATGCTTGATCTGATATGGAAAAATCTGCCCGCGCACGCCGCCAGCAACGACAATGAAGCGCAGCGCGAGCGTTTCGAAGAGACTTATGGCGTCAAAGTCGGCCGGTTGATGTGGCGCATCGCCAGACGACGTGCGCAAGGCGCAGCGCATCTTTCCGCTTCTGTGCTCGAGCGACTGGGCTTGCGGTCGGCCCAGGACCTTCCCCACGAGGATTGTGTATCGCGCGAGGAAGGCCCCTCGGACACAAACTCCGCCAATGATGATATGTGCGCGCTAAAATCTCAGACGCCGCAGACCGTGTCGGAATTTCTCAATCTTCTCGCGCGCGAGCTGGAGCAGGATAAAGATCCGACGGACGACCCTTGAGCCTTGCGCTTGCGATGCCGCGCCGCGCGGCCATTGCAAAAGCGGCCCGGTTATTGTCTCAACGCCTCATCTCGAGACGCCGGAACAGAACATGGCCCCGCCCCTTTTAACGCTCGATAATCTTTCGCTGACGTTTGGCGGCGCGCCCCTGTTGTCCGGCGCGGGACTGATCGTGCGCCCGCGCGACCGCGTGGCGCTTGTCGGACGAAACGGATCCGGGAAATCCACACTCCTCAAAATCGCCGCCGGCCTTGTTGAACCGGACGCGGGCGAGCGGTTTGTCGATCCCGGCGCAAAACCCGGCTATCTGCCTCAGGAGCCGGACCTCTGCGGCCATGAAACGATCATCTCGTATATTGAAGCCGGGCTCGATCCGCTGGGCGACCCGTCTGCGCCAGCTGCAATTTCTGAAGAACTTGGTCTCGATCCGGGCGCTGCGCCGGAAAAACTTTCCGGCGGCGAAGCGCGCCGCGCCGCCATCGCCCGACTTCTTGTCGGCGCGCCGGATATCATCCTTCTCGACGAGCCGACGAACCATCTCGACTTGCCGACAATTACCTGGCTGGAGGCAAAATTACAGTCGTCCTCCTCGGCCGTCGTGGTGATCAGCCACGACCGGCGCTTCCTTGAGAATGTCACGACACGGACCGTCTGGATCGATCGCGGGCAAACCCGCAATCTTGATCGCGGCTTTGCTCACTTCGAGGCATGGCGCGATAAGGTCCTTGAAGAAGAAGAACGCGACCACCACAAACTTGGGCGGAAAATCGCCGCCGAAGAAGATTGGGTCCGTTATGGTGTGACAGCGCGGCGCAAGCGTAATGTTCGGCGCATGCGCGAGCTCGACGCCTTGCGTCAACAAAAACGCGACGCAATAAAACCGCAGCAAACGGTGAAATTTCAGACCGCGTACGCGGCCCCGCCCGGCAAGCGGGCGATCGTCGCGGAAAAAATCGTCAAGCGCTTCGGCGAAAAGGCGATTGTTGAGGATTTCTCCCTTGTCGTCGCGCGGGGCGAGAAAATCGGCATTGTCGGGCCCAACGGCGCCGGAAAAACGACATTAGTCAACTTGCTGACGAACAGGTTGGAACCCGATGATGGCGCCGTGGAGCTCGGCGCGAACCTTGAAATCGTCAGCCTCGACCAGAAACGCGCTGCGCTCCATAATGACCTGAGAGTGGCGGACGCGATCACCGACGGCCGCGGCGACTGGGTCACGATCGGCGAGACGAAAAAACACGTCTCGACCTATCTGAAAGACTTCCTGTTTTCCGCAGAACAATGGCGTGCGCCCGTGGCGGCCTTGTCGGGCGGGGAGCGGGGCCGCCTTGCATTGGCGGCGGCGCTCGCCAAACCGTCGAACATGCTGGTGCTCGACGAACCGACAAACGACCTCGATCTGGAAACGCTGGAATTGCTGGAAGAAATGCTCGCAGAGTATGACGGGGCGCTTCTCCTTGTCAGCCATGACAGGAATTTTATCAACCGGACTGTCACGTCCATTCTCACCACTGATCCCGTCTCGCCGGGTAAGTGGCGCCTATATCCCGGCGGCTATGACGATATGGTGGCGCAACGCGGGGCCGCACCCGGCGCCGCCGTGACGCGTCCACCGCCGGGAAAAACCGACGCCGAAAATAAAAACCCGCCCAGCCCGCGAAAATCCGATGAACCGACAAAACTCTCCTATAAGGACAAATTTGCGCTGGAACAGTTGCCGACCGAAATGGCGGCGCTCGAAGACGCCATCAAAAAAGCGCGCGACACGCTGAGCGATCCCGCCTTGTTTGAAACCGACCCTGACGCCTTCCATAAAACCGCCGCAGCCATGGAGGCGGCGCAAACGCGTCTGGCGGCGGCGGAGGAAGAATGGCTCGCGCTCGAAATGAAACGCGAAGCCATGGAGGAGCGGGCAAAATCGTAAGAACGCCTGTCGCCGACGGGGCTAGGCGGCGGCCACGCGGGCAGGCTGCGGCGCCGTCTTGCCGGCTGACGTCTCCAGCGCTGGGTCCGCCTCGGGCGCGTTGCCCGCTGTCGGCAAATTCAACATTGCGATCAATGAGCGTATCTCAATACGCGCTGTCACGTGGCTCATCGTGGACAGGCGCACCGGCGCATTCGGGCCGCCGAGATCGAGCAGTGTCAGCCCCGCGGGAAAAAGCTCGCGATAGATAACGCGGTCGCCAAACCCGCGCGCCAGACGGAAACCGATACGCCCCGATAGATCTTCGAGCTTGTCGCCCATTTTTTTCTTGTTATTGGCGCGTGTCGCGGAGACGCGATTGCGCATGACGACCCAGTCGATGCCGCCGGGAACGCCAGAAATCGCTCGCGTCTTGCGCGCGCTCCAGACCATTTCACTATAGAGGCTGGGACCGAGTATTTCTTCCGTCTCAGGATTAATCCGCGCGAGAAGATCGAAATCGACAAAACTGTCATTCAGCGGCGTAACGATTGTGTCGGCATGATTATGGGCGATGCGCGACAGGTGCGTATCAGCGCCCGGGCAATCGATGATCAAGAAATCGCAATCGTTTAATGTTGCAAGGGTTTGGGTGAAAAGCGCTGTTTCCGCGTCGCGGGCGGCTTCCCGGCTGTCGAGGGTCGACGGCTCGATGCCTGGCGAAACAGGGAACTCCAGCGCCTGCCCGGTGTGATCGCAAAACTTTTGTCGATTTTCGAGATACCGCGTCAGGCTGCGCTGGCGCATATCAAGGTCGATCGCGGCGACTTTGAAACCACGCTTCAGGAGGGCGACGATGATGTGCATCGCGGCGGTCGACTTGCCCGAGCCACCCTTCTCGTTTCCAAGGACAATCACGTGGGTCACGGTTTTTCGGTCCTAAAAACACGTCCGGAGCGCATCTCCAAAGACGGTTGTGGCAAGAAACGCGCACCAGCTCAGGGAGACTGTTGCGTAATGGGTCACAAAATGCGCCGATTCTCAGCGCCGATGATAGCGCGAATTTCGTTTTGGAGAACGACCATAGCGTGTGCGGCGGCGCTGGCGTCATCCGGCCTGAATGCGGCGCACGCCGAATTTGTCTTGTCGCCGCTTCGCCAGGTCATAAGCGCCGAGTCGCCGACGGCGCGCTATGAGATTTCAAATCCTTCACCGCGAACCCTTGAACTGCGTCTTTCCTGGGTCGATCTCGAGGCCCGGGCAGAAGGGTACGCGCCCGCCTCGCCAGCGCACCGTGCGCGCACGAGCGCGGCTCCATACCTTGTCCTTTCAAATTCGTTCTTCCGCTTGCAACCCGGCGCTCGGGCGACCTTTACAGTTCACTTAAGAAAAGACGCACAACTTACTGATCCAGAAAGAAGGTCTCATCTTCTGATAGAAAGTACTGCAGTGCGCAGCCCATTGCGCAAGGCCGGTAGCGGCATCCAGCTTGATGTCCGATCGGGGATCACAACGCCGGTTCTCGTAAGAAGCGGCTCGACAGCGCGCCACGCTCACGGCGCGCATTTGTCAGGAACCAGACTGACCCGCACAGAAGATGGCGCGCTGGCGCTCGAAACACGGGTCGAGGCGCGCGGCGGTTGGTCGTCCTACGGCGCTTTGACTGCAGAATTTTTTCCCGCAGATGCCGGCGCGAAGGAAATCGTCGGCAAAGAACTCGGCCGACGCGCCAACATCGCCGCCTACCCGCAAAGCCCCGCCCGATTGGTCACGATCCCCCTCAATGCCGCCTCATTGCCCGCCGGCGCCCTGTCCGTGCGGTATCGGGGCGATGCTGAATTTGAAGGAACAATCCTGGCGGCGCGCAGCTTCACGATTGAAGCCGCAAGCGAGAGCAATAACTAGCCAGCCGCCCCCGCCAGCGATAGCCGGTCGCCATTAAAACTCGCGACAGCGCAGTAAAGATTTTTTGATTTCAATCGCTTACAGAGCGCTTCGGCTTTGTCTTCTGAAGAAAAGCCGCCGCCAATCAATCGCAGAAAAACACCCCGACCATTGACCGTCACCTGCTCGACGCGCGGTTCAAGGAGCCCCAGTTCATCGGGGTTTTCCCGTTGCAACTTGCGCCATCCCTCGCGGGCCTCATCAGTCATTCGATAGGACGCGAGATGGACGCCATAGAGCACGCTGGCGACTTTGATATCGCCGGCCGCTTCGTTCTCGAAAGCCGGGTCGGTATCAGCAATTGACGGCTGGACGAGCCGCGGCGCGCCGGCGACCTGCGGCGCATCGGCGAGCGCCCGGTCCGCATCCGCGGCGGCCACCACGGCGGTTTTCGGTCCCGCAGCGGGTGCGGGGGACGCTGCGGCGGCGCTGGGCGGCTCGCCGCCCGATGCAGTTTTTGCGGCGCCGGTCGTTTCCTGCTCGGCCGCAATCTTGGCCCGTTGCAAGGCTTTCATCGCCGTCCGCAGCCGTGCATTCTCCGCTTTGAGCTGCGCCAACTCTGTGCGCAGTTTGGTCTCATCCACCGACGGCGCGCGCACATCGGAGGGCGGCAACGCAATCGCCGGCGTCTCCGCTTCATCGCCGCCGCCAATACCGAGGCTGGCGCACCCGTTGGCAACGAGACAGGCGCCAAGGGCGGCTACGATACGCGCAAAAGTATTCATGGCTGGGCTATCACAATGCTTCGGCGTAGGGCCGGATAAAAAACTGAGACCGGGCGCACGCGTTCGTCTTGTGCGGCGGCATTTTCGCGGATCCTATGAAGGCGGGCCACTTGTGCATCCCAACGCCGTGTCGCATGAGCGGTCTGGAACACTAACATGGATAATAAGCAAGGAATTCAGCCATGTCGACCGCAAAGGCCGCTCAGGCGATCGGCGTCGTCCACACCAAGCAGGCGCTTCGCGCGCGTATTGACGCCTGGCGCAGCGAAGGCCTTACGATCGCCTTCGCGCCGACCATGGGCGCCCTGCATAAGGGCCATCTGTCGCTCATCAAACAGGGGCGCGCCCTCGCCGACCGAACGGTCGCCAGTATTTTCGTCAATCCGACCCAATTCGCCCCCGGAGAGGACCTTGAGACTTATCCGCGCGACGAACGCCGCGACCTTGATCTGTTGGAGGCCGAGGGCTGTGATCTTGCGTATTTGCCGTCTGCGGATCAAATCTATCCGGAGGGATTTCAAACACGGATCTCGGTGGAAGATTTTTCCAAAGGACTTTGCGGCGCGTCGCGGCCGCACTTTTTCGGCGGCGTCGCCACTGTCGTCTGCAAACTGCTCCACCAGTGCCGACCCGATATTGCTGTTTTTGGGGAAAAGGATTTCCAACAGTTGCGCCTGATCGATCGCATGGTGCGCGACCTTGATATGGATATCGATATTGTCGGCGCGCCAATCGTGCGCGAGCCGGACGGGCTCGCGATGTCGTCACGCAACGCGTACCTCTCTGCGGCGGAGAGGGCCGTCGCCGGCGGTCTTAATGTCGTCATCGCAGAGATGGCGGCGGCGCTTCGGGCCGGCGAGAACGTCGAAGACGTCGTCGAAAGCGGCCGCCGGTCGCTGCTCGAGAACGGCTTTGAGGCGCTCGACTATCTTGAGGTGCGACGCGCCGATGATCTCAGCCTGACCGAAGCCGGCCCCGCGCCCGCCGACGCGCGCATCTTCGCCGCCGCTATGGTCGGCAAGACCCGTTTGATCGACAATTGCGCCGTTTTTGAGCAACCCTGATGATCAGGCGCGACGGGCGGGGAAAAATTAACCGTCGGCGCAAGGCTGTTGCGCCAAGAATCCGCTTATTGTTCGGCTACTCTTTAATGCGATGAAAAAAGGCATGGCCATGTTCGACGATCCAGCGGCGACCAATGCGCCGATTGTTAAAATCAAACGGCTCGAAAACGGGGCGGGCCTTGAGTTGCCGGCCTATCAGACAGCGCTTGCAGCGGGTGCGGATGTGCGCGCCGCCATTCCGGCGGAGGCGCCGCTGACCTTGGCCCCGGGCGAACGCTTCATGGTCCCCACTGGCGTCGCAATTGCGCTGCCGCCGGGCTGGGAGGCGCAAATGCGGCCGCGCTCGGGGCTGGCGGCGAAGCACGGCATAGCCTGCGTCAACGCGCCGGGCACTATCGACGCTGATTATCGCGGTGAACTAAAAGTCATCCTGATCAATCATGGGACGGAGGATTTTATTATCAATCGCGGCGATCGGATCGGGCAAATGGTTATCGCGCCGGTTTTTCAGGCGCAGTTTGAAGAAACCGACGCCCTCGACGACACCGAACGCGGGACGGGCGGTTTTGGGTCAACCGGCGTCTAGGGCCTGAAGACGAAAGCAAGTGGCGCGCGGGCGCATTTTATCTGATACTCAGCCGTGATGTTGACGGCTGACCAGACAGAACGCTACGCGCGCCATATTCTTCTTAAAGAAATTGGCGCACAGGGGCAGCACAAGCTGTTGAAAGCTCGCGTTCTAATTGTCGGCGCGGGGGGTATCGGGGCGCCCATTGTGCAATATCTCGCCGCTGCAGGCGTCGGCGCCATCGGCCTCGTTGACGACGACGTCGTCGCGCTTTCCAATCTCCAGCGCCAGATCATTTATGGAACGGGCGACATCGGCGCCGCGAAAGTCGACGCCGCCGAAAGGCGCATCGCCGCATTGAACCCGGATATCGCCGTTGAAAAACATCGTGTTCGGCTCGATGGCGCCAATGCGCGCGACCTCATCGCCAATTATGATGTGGTCGTCGAAGGGGTCGATAATTTCGAAACGCGTTTTGTCCTGAACAGCGCCTCGATTGACGCGAGAAAGCCCTATCTTTCATCCGCTATCGGACGTTTCACGGGCCAGATCGCTTTGTTTACGCCCTATGTCGATCCCGGCGTTTTGCCGTGCTATCGCTGCCTGACGCCGCAAGCGCCGCCGCGCGAAGATCAGATCACCTGCGCTGAGGAAGGCGTGATCGGCCCCCTCACCGGCGTCGTCGGCGCCCTAGCCGCCATGGAGGCGATCAAAGCAATCACTGGTGCGGGGCGCACGCTTGCGGGACGGCTGATGATCTATGACGGCCTTCAAAGCGAGATCCGCACCGTCGCGCTGCCGGCTGATCCGGCGTGCAAAGATTGTGCGCGACTGAACGAAAACACTTCTTGAAAGAGGACGTATTCCGCGATGTTCAACCATGGTCGCCGTTTTGGGGTTTTGCTCTCTCTGATCGCGCTTTCAGCTTGCGCATCGCTTGTAACGCCGAAAGTAGACGCCGAGCCGGAAGCGCTGAAGCCTGGCGCCTATGCGCTTGACGAAACGCATGCGGCGCTGACGTTTAAAATTAATCATCTCGGATTTTCGCGCTATGTCGGACGCTTCAATCGTTTCGACGCGAGCCTCGACTTCGACGCGAACAATCCGGAAACAGCGCAGGTGCAGGCAATCATAGAGGTTGCGTCGCTCGATATCGCAAACGACGAATTCGCCGCAACGCTTCTCGGACCGGACTGGTTTGCCGCCGAACAACACCCCCAAGCCGTGTTCCGAAGCCGGACAGTCAATGTAACTGGCGAGAATCAGGGGGTTATGACCGGCGATCTGACATTGAAGGGCGTCACGGCGCCGATTACCCTCGACGTTGTCTTCAATGGCGGCGCGCGCGACCTGTTGCGCGGCGCATTTGTTGTCGGATTTTCTGCGAAGGGTTCATTTGACCGGACCGAGTTTGGCGTTGACCGGTTCGCCGGCGTCGTCGGTAATGAGGTCGCCATCGAAATTGAAGCGGAATTTATCCGTCAATAAAGACCGATCAGTCGCTCAGGGTAATGACGACAATAGCGCCATCGCCGACCGGTACGGCGGTCTCTTTAAATTTTGGCCTGCGCAATCGACCCCTGACGCCGTTGGAAAACGCATACGGTTCCTTCGGGCGCCCAAGACGGCCGCGATTGAGTTGCTGGTCGCCGTTTGCATCGAAGTAAGCGACGAAAGCATAATCGCCCGGCGGTAAGGCCCCGAATTTCACAACCGCGATGCCGTTTTCGCCAACCGCACTTTGCGCCTTGAGCGTCGGTTCTGACAAGAACGTCGCCTCATCGGCATACGCGTTCACGCGCACCATGCCGGCTTCCGCGCCATCCTCGTCGCGCCGGTCCGCGGCGAAATAGGCCTCAACGGCGAGGACAACACCGGCGGGATCGACAATATCATCCATGATGTCAGGGTCCGGGAACGCCCGCGCGTGCAGCCCTCCGGCAAGGGCGCCGGCCGCCAAAAATACGCCCACCGCGGCGGACCTCGCAAAAAGCACTGTTCTGATCATGCAGGGTCGGTATCATGCCCGTCGCGCCTTCGCCACCGGCAACCGCGCGCGCGCCCGCATCTCACCGGCCTGTGAATGAAAGATTGCAACGCACTGCGCCTTCAGAGCCACAATGCGCGAAAACCTGCGTCAATCCGCCACCGCTGCGCGCCCGAGGCGGCGCCGAGCACCCAGAACAAACTGAAGCCCCACAACGACGAAAAGAACCCGCCTGCTTCGGGAGGAATAAAGCAGGCGGGTTCGCGGTCAGTTGAACGCCGGTTTCGTCGATGCCGGCTGACCGATTCTTCAGATGCTGATCAGAAACGCAGACTTGCGCCGACAATCAATCGGCGATCCGTCAAGCCCTGAAAACACAAGAGCGCATTGTTGTTGACGCAAAACTGGTTTGCGTCCTCCCGCAGGAGATTGATGCCCTCGAAAAAGACGGTGACATTATCCGTAACCGCATAATTCACATTGGCGTTCAATTGTCCGCGCGATCCATTGATGATGAAGAGATTGAAGAAATCATCTTCCTGATTGGTGAAGCTCGACCGCCAAGTGTAACGCGCGCGCGCGCTCAGGCCGTACTTTTCGTAAAACAGCGTGGCGTTGAAAGCGTGATTGGAAAGATTTTCCAACCGGTTCTGATCGAGCGTACCTTCAATGCCGAGGTCCCCGAAAACATCCCGCGGTCCGTCGCTGGTGTCCCGGAAGTTTTCAATGAAGTTGCGCGCGCTGCCGCCTTCGAATTGATACGTGTAGTTCGCGATCACGCCAAACCCTGACGCCCAGCCGAGCCGGTCTTCATATTCGGACAGATTGTGCTGGAAGGCGAATTCAAGACCGGTCTGCGTCGTCGTGCCCGATCCGTTGAATGTCGATTGCTGCGGCACGCAGATGCCGTCGCCCGGAGTCGGATTGTTGATGTTCCGGTCCGCGATCGGGTTGAAAAACCCGCCATCTTCGCAAGGCGGCGTAATATCGATGTTGAGCTGACCGGAGGCGTCCTCATTTCCGGGCGGAAATACCGTGAACTGAGAAAACAGGTTCGTTCGGCGCTTGTGGAAAAAGCCGAGCGTTACAACGCTCGAGGGGGCGAAGTAGTATTCACCCGACAGGTCGAACGACCAGACCGCTTCCGGCACCAAATCAGGATTGCCGATACGAACCGGATCATTGGGGCTGGTGCTGAGGCTGACGGATGTCGACAGATCTTCAAAATCCGGCCGGTTGATATCGCGGGAAATGCCCGCGCGGATCAGAACATCCTCGCGCGGCTCTGCGACGAGGTTAAACCGCGGCAGGAAGAAGTTATAAGAGCCTTCGGTCACAACGGGTGTTGCGACGCCGCCGATGATCGTGTTGCCCAGCGACGAAACATTCGTGCTGACATAACGAACGCCGAGATTGCCCCGGATCGGAAGACCGAGACCGTCGGAGTCGAAATTGGCCTGAAAATACGCCGCGTGCGTGCGCTCTTCGATATCGAAAAACGCGTTGGTCAATTGCGTTGGCGCAACGATCAGGTTGACGGGATCGAATTGCGGTTGGTTCGTGTTGCTGGCTGTGATGGCGCCATTGAGGATATCACGCACCGCATCAGGGTCGGAGAAGGAAATCTCCGGGTCAATGATCAGGAAGTCGCGAACGAAAAGCCGGCGCCCGTCAGCGGCGTCGAAATTATCCGGACCCGCGACGACGATATCAGAAAACAGGTTCGCATTTGGCCGCGCGAAGGCGCCGGTGCCGCCGGGCGGCAAATCGCCGTCATTGGTGAAGTTGAAATTACGCTGACTTTCATCATTGAGCGACGACGTCCGGTTGAAGCGGTATCCGACGTCAAATGAGGTGAAGAAACCGAATTGGTCTTCCGCGTCATAGGTCGTATCAAGCCGAAACGCGACTTCCCGATTTTCAACGATATCATTGTCCTGTTGAACCTGACGCAATTGATAATTCGCAGGATCAAGGAACTGCGCCGTGGTCGGCGTCGTCGGCAAACCCTGCGCAATACCGAAGGTCAACGCGTTATTACTGAGATCGAACTCAACAGGAACGCCGTTATCGAGGCTGATCCCCGGGCTCGGCTGAACATCATTTGGATTGATGAAGTCGAGAGTCGTCGTGAAATTTGGATTGACCGTATCCGAGCCGGAAATCGACGCTTCAATGAGGCCGGAAAACCGCGTGTCCGTACCAAACTCGGCGCCGACACGGTAAACAGAACTCTGCGTAACGCGCGCGCCGGTGTTGCTGGACGTTCGAAAGTTCGGGTTCAGACGGTTGCCGCCGGAAAGCTGTTGGCCGGGCTCGAGTATGCCGGACAGAACCGCCTGCACTTCACCGAGCTCAACCGGACCATCCGGCCCGTCGAGACTGCCAAAATCAACCGTTTCAAACGCCGTGTTGGTCGTATTATTGACGACAGCGGACGCCGACACGCCGGAGAACTGAACCCGCGTGCTCTCTTGTCTGCGCTCCTGGTCATTATACAAGGCGTCAAAATACAGTTTGATATTGTCGTTCGGCCGCCATTCCAGCGACCCCGTAAAGTTCAGCGTTTCAAATTCGAAATTGTCGAGATCCTGATCGAGGAACTGAATGCGCAGGAACGGAAACGACTCCGCGCTGGCCAGCGGCGTCACGCCGTCCGGGCCGAGGTCGGTCGGTTCGACCAGCGCATCGCGGTCAACCCGCGGGCTAAACTCTGACACGTCCTGACGCGCATAACTTCCACTGAAGACAAGGCCGATTTCGCCAATGCCCGTATCCCATTTATTGCCGACCGTCCCGTTAAGCCTTGGCAACACCGTATCGGCGAGATCGCTGAATTCCGCCTGCCCGCGAATGGCGACCAACGGCTTCTGCAGGCTCAAAGGACGCAACGTACGCAGATTGATTGTGCCGCCGACGGATCCTTCAATCGTTTTCGCGTTCGGAACCTTGGTGACCTCCAGAGAAGAAATCAGCGATGCCGGGATATCCTCAAAGTCAACGCCGCCGCGCCCCGACCCCGATCCGACGGTTGAGACGCCGTTAATTTCAATCCGGTTGTCATCCGTACCCCGAATTTGAACAGCCTGTCCGATACCGGCGTCGCGTGTGATCTGAATGCCGGTGATATTCTCAAGAACCTCCGCAAGGTTTTGATCAGGCAGTTTACCGATCGCTTCAGCCTGGATCACCTCGACAATGTTTGGCGCCTGGCGCTTTTCCTCCAGCGCGCTTTGAAGCGAGCTGCGAATGCCGGTGACGACAATCTGGTCGGCGACATCGTCTTCATCTTCTTGCGCAACAGCTTGCGCGGCGCAGAAAAATACTGCCGGCGCCAGCGCGGTTGTCAGCAAAAGCCGCCGACGGCCAGCCAGAGCACTCGGTGCATGCGCCCTCGGCGCCTCGGTCAATCTGGTCATGAGACCCCTCCCGTTAATTTGTTTCGTTATGCGCAGCGTCCCACCGGAAGCATGCGAAATTGTTTACACCTTTAACATCAACCAATTTTCATCAATCTGTCAATAAAGTAAAAATGCCAGTGAACATTAATTGGTATAGTAGATTGGCATGTTAGAATTTTCCGCCCGAAATCTGCCGCGGCTTTGCGCCCGGGGTGGCGCAGCGGTGCAGGCATGGTATAGCCAGATACTCCATAGAGGGTATTGATCGATGAAGGACGACACCAAAAACGCGGCCCAGAGGCGGCTCGCGCGCATCGAAGGACAGGTGCGCGGCGTCGCGAAAATGATCGACGAAAATCGCTATTGCATTGACGTTGTTCGCCAGGTCCAGGCCGTCAAGGCGGCCTTGACGGGGCTCGAAAAAGTCGTCCTCGACGATCACCTGCAAACCTGCGTCGATCACGCATTGACCCATGACGATGTCAACGCGCGGCGCGAAAAGGTCGAGGAACTGGTCGCCGTTCTGGGCGGACGAAAAAAATAACGTTGGACGATACCCTCCGGGGAGTATATAATCGTGCGCTGTATCAGTTCGTTAACGGCCGCCGCCCTAGATTTTAACCACGATGTTAAAGCTCGCTCGCCTCATTACTCTCTGCGCCGTCGCCCTTGTCGCGGCGAGGCCCGCGATGGCCTGTTGCATAATGGGTCATGGCGCAACCGCTGAAGCCGAGAGCCACGCCGCAGCGGCAGCCGAGAACGCGCAATCCGGTCGCAAACCTTGCCATCAGAACGCCGCCGATCAACAGATCACATCGGGGCCGGCGAAACACGGTTCCGATCAAGTCGTCGACCAGAGCGCTCCCGCCCCAATATCAGCTGACTGCAGCGGATGCGCCGATTGCGCGCTCGCGACAGCTGCGCCGCCGGACGCCGCCGACTTTCTGACGCCGCAAAACCCTGGCTTCGATCCTTTCATTGCAGCGCAAAAAGCAGCCGAACCTGATCGGTGGATTTCACGTGCCGCGCGTGACAGGAAACATCCGCGCGATCCGCCGGACCGCCTGCCAACACCGGTCACCTTAAAACAACGCCTCCTCGCCTGACGGCGCCCATCGATGCGCTGACCGCTCTTTGCGGTTGCGCATGCTTTGGCGTTTGTCAGTAGAGGAATTGTTTCATGGGATCATTGTTGAAATTTGTGCGATTGCTGGGCGGCGCAATCACTCTCGGCGTGGCGGCTGCGCCCGGCGGCGCTCATGCGCAATCGCAAAATCCGAAAGAACCGGAAGCGCTAACATTGGATGCACTTGAGGCGCGCCTCTTTGACCATCCGTCGCTCGCCGCGATGCGCCAGGAAAGCAACGCGGCGCGCGATCGCTCGATCGCCGCACGGGCGCTGCCCGATCCGGTCTTCTCCGTCGGCGTGAACAATCTGCCGATTGCCGATCCGTCGTTTAACGCCTTCGTGCCAACCAACACATCGTTCGGCGTCCGCCAACAAATTCCGAACGGCGCTTTGCGACGGGCCGCATCGACGGAGGCCTCGCGGCAAGCAATATTGAGCGATGCGGCGACCGCGATGCAATACGACGCCCTTCGGGCCGGGCTTTATGGAGCGCTTGCGGACAAACGCCGGATCGCCGCACAGCGAAAAATCGCCTCTGTGCAGAGCGAAAAGTATGACGCGCTTGCCGACGTCGCAGCCGCCGAAATCGATGCGGGGCGGCCGCTTGTTTTTCGCTTTTCCGATATCGACATTGAGCGCGCCCGTATCGCCCGCACGCTGGCCGATCTCGACGGGCAAGCCGCCCGGATTGACGCCCAACTCATCAATCTTGTGGGCGCTGCGCCAGATATTCCGCCCCCTGCCCTTGACGCCAAAATCTGGAATGGCGCCGCTCAGGCGTTCCACGCCGTAAAAGTCGCCGAAGCCGACGTCGAGGTCGCCGATGCGCGCGTTGATCAGGCGCGCGCGTTGTTTCGACCGGCATTCGGCGTCCAGGTGAACTATCAAGTGCGGCAGGAAGGGAGCGGCTTGCCCACGGAGACTTTCGCGGGCGATGATTTCGTATCCGGCATGGTCACCTTCACAGCGCCGCTCTGGGCGAAACACTCACAAAAACCAAAATTACGCGCGGCCAAGTCCGACCGGGCGGCGGCCCATAACCGCCGGATGAACGCAAGCCGGTACGCCGCCGCTGAGTATGCAGCACTCCTCGCGGCGCAAAAGGCCGCCGATGACGCAATCGATGTGTTGCGCCGTCAGATCGTCGCCACCGAAGAGCGTGTAAGGGCGCTGCTAACCACCTATGAATCCGGGGCCGGCGATTACACGCCCATCATCGACGGCGAGATCGCCATCCTGTCGTTGCGATCGGAAATCGAGACTGAAAAAGCGCGCCGCGACACCGCCATTGCGCGCCTCAATGCACTTCTGGTGACGCCATGACCGTCACACGGTGGATCACGCTCGTTGCGGTCTGCGCTCTTGCGGCTGCTTGCGACGCACCCCAGGCGCCGGGCCATGAGGCCCATGGGACCGACAACCATGTTGCAGGTGAAACACAGCAATACACCTGCCCCATGCACCCGCATTATATTTCAGACGACCGCAATGGTTCATGTCCAATTTGCGGGATGGATCTTGTTCCTGCACGGAACAGCACGCCGCAAACGACGGGCGACGGCGCTGTGCGTGTTGCGCCGGAAATGATACAGACAATGGGCGTCCGCCTCGCCGCAGCTGAACCGGTGATGCTCAGCCGCCAGATTCGCGCATTCGGCGCCGTTGAAACAAACGAGCGACGCGAGGCGGTGTCCGTTTCGCGCCTTGAAGGATGGATTGATGCGCTCGCCGTCACCGCAGAAGGCGATGCCGTGCGCAGCGGCCAGTTGCTCTACCGCGTATATGCGCCCGGTCTCGTGGCGGCGCAAAAAGACTATCTCAATGCTTTGTCTGTCGGAAATCAAAAGCGTATCGCTGCGGTCCGAAGCCGGCTTGTCTCCATGGGCGTGCAGGAAAGCGTCATTCGTCAGCTAACGGAGAACCGCAATATCCTTGAAAAGGCGCCCGTCTACGCCGAAGCCGGCGGGATCGTATCGACCTTGTCGATCCGTGAGGGTGATTATGTTCGCCCTGGCACGCCCATTATGACGATCCAGTCCTATGCTGACGTCTGGGTCATTGCATCACTGCCGGAAAAGGAATTGGCGTTGATCGATGCCAATACGCCGGTGTCGCTCCAGTTTCCGAGCGCGCCGACGGCTTTGGGCGCCGGCGTTGTCGATTACATCTATCCAACAATTGATCCCAGAACGCGGACAGCGAAAGTGCGCGTTGTTGTCGAGAACGAAAACGGCGCTTTGCGGCCGGGCGCTTACGCCGATCTGGTGTTCAGCGCCGGCGCCGGACGGCGGCTGGCTGTTCCGAGCGAAGCGCTGCTGCGCGACGGCGGCGGGGAATACGTCATCGCGGCCCTTGGCGATGGCCGGTTTGCGCCGCGCCGCGTGATCGCCGGGATCAGCGCCAATGGCCTCACTGAGATCCGATCAGGGCTCGCCGCCGGCGACCAGGTTGTCGCCAGCGGACAATTCCTGTTGGGCTCGGAGGCAAATTTACGCGAAGGGTTCGCAAAGTTCACGGCGCCAGAAGCGGCGGGCGTCAGTCCGCAAACGCCGCTTTCCGAATTGCCGATCTCAGGAGCGACACTTGCTGAACTCGATCACTATACTGATATGTCGCTTTACTTTCATGAGGCGTTGATCGACGGGTACAAGATCGACCCCTATTTCGTCGACCCGGCGCTTGCAATCGGTGAGCGGCTTCAAAAGCAATTCGCCAATACGCGCCTGCAACCGATATTGAGTGACGCAAGCGACGCTCTTCGCGCCGCTAAAGAGGCGCGCGAGGGCGCCGCGCTCGCCGACGCGCTTTCCCAACTGACAGCCGCCCTCGAACCATGGCTGACGCGCGGGGCGCCGGTCCACTACGGCAATGCCGGTTTATTACTCTTTAAGGATACGCAAACCGGGCGATTTTGGCTGCAGGAGAACGGAGCGCCCCGTAATCCGTACAGTGACCTTCCGGGCGAAGCAATCGAGTGGCCGGACCCCATGGCGCAAGCGAACATTTTATCCCCCGGGGACGGTGAGCGTTAGAGTAAGATGAGCGAAAGTCTTCCATCACAGACCCAGGGCCGCGAAATCGCCGGGCGCGACCCGGCCCAGTCCGGCGTTGCAAGGCTCATCGGCTGGTGCGTTTCGAACCAACTGATCGTTCTGACGCTTTCCGCGGCGTTGGCGGTGGCGGGTCTGTTGTCGCTTCAACGCACGCCGCTTGACGCGATCCCCGACCTCATAGACACGCAAGTGATAATCCGGACCGACTTCCCGGGACAAAGCCCGCAAATCGTTGAGGACCTCGTCACCTACCCCATGTCAACGGCGTTGCTGGGTTTACCGCGTACAAAGGATGTGCGCGGACAATCAATGTTCGGCGTTAGCTTTGTCTATGTCATTTTCGAAGACGGGGTCGATCTTTATTGGGCGCGCTCGCGCGTGATGGAGGCGCTGTCGCGCCTCGGCGGCGCCTTGCCTGCAACGGCGACGCCCCAAATCGGGCCTGATGCGACCGGCGTGGGCTGGGTTTACCAGTATGCGCTTGTCGATAAATCCGGCGGCGCCGACCTCGCCGAGCTGCGCTCGCTTCAGGATTGGTATTTGAAGCTTGAGCTCGCCGGCGTCGACGGCGTCGCGGAGGTCGCGTCGGTCGGCGGATTCGTGCGCGAATACCAGGTGCTGATCGATCCGAATAAGTTGCGCGCCTACGATGTCCCAATCCGTCGCATAGCACAGGCCGTGCGCGCCGCATCCGCCGATGTCGGCGGGCGCGTTCTCGAACAAGGCGAAACCGAATATGTGATCCGCTCTTCCGGATACGTACAACATCGCAGCGACCTTGAACAAGTTGTCGTCTACGCTAAGGACGGCGCGCCGGTTTTGCTCCGCGATATCGCCCGCATCATCGAGGGGCCGGCTTTGCGCCGCGGCGTAGCGGAGCTCAATGGCGAAGGCGAGACCGTCGCGGGCGTCATCATCATGCGCGATGGGGAAAATGCGCTTGATGTCATCGCACGCGTAAAAGACAAGATCGAAACGCTTAAGCGCGGATTACCTGACGGCGTCGATATTGTAACCGTCTATGACCGGGCGCCGCTCATTGAAGGGGCCGTCTCGTATCTCCAACACAAACTTGTTGAAGAAGCGATCGCGGTCGCGTTGGTGATCCTGATTTTCCTGATGAACGCCCGCGCTTCGCTCGTGGCGGTGATCACCCTGCCGCTGGGCGTTCTTGGCGCCTTCCTGATCATGAATATTCAAGGGGTCACCGCGAACATCATGAGCCTCGGCGGGATCGCCGTCGCCGTCGGCGCAATGGTCGATGCGTCGATCGTGCTGGTTGAAAATGCAACGCGCAAGCTATCGGTCCTTGGCGACCGGCCAAATCCGAACGAAAGACGCATCGCGATATTGGGCGCCGCAAAGGAAGTCGGCCCGGGCATATTCTTCTCATTACTGATTATCACGGTATCATTCCTGCCGGTTTTCGCCCTTACGGGACAAAGCTATCGGCTGTTCGCGCCGCTCGCCTTTACAAAAACGTACGCCATGGCGTTCGCAGCCATTCTCTCGGTTACACTGGTGCCGGTGTTAATGGTTGCGGTGATGGGCGGGCGCTTCAGAAGCGAGGAAGATAATCCGATCGTCACATTCCTGGCGCGCCTTTATCACTCGGTTCTCGCGGCCGCCTTGCATCTGCGCTGGGCGACCATCGGGCTCGCGCTCGTTTTCATGGCAAGCGCAATCATCCCTGCACAGCGCCTCGGCAGCGAATTCATGCCGGCGCTCTATGAAGGCGACCTTCTTTATATGCCGACAACGCTTCCCGGCGTTTCCGCAACAAAAATGCGCGAGATTTTGGGTCAGACAAACCGGATCATCAGCGCCGTCCCCGAAGTCGATCGCGTCTTTGGGAAAGCGGGCCGCGCCGATACCGCGACGGACCCGGCCCCCCTATCGATGATTGAAACCTGGATTGCGTTGAAACCGAAATCAGCCTGGCGCGCCGGGATCACGGCGGAAGATATCGTCGCGGAATTGAATGCGCGGCTTCAAATGCCGGGCCTTGTTAATTCCTGGGGGTACCCGATTAAAATCCGTATGGACATGGTATCGACAGGCGTTCGAACCCCGCTCGGCGTCAAGGTTACCGGTGATAATCTTCAAGAGCTTGAACGTATTGCGCTTGAGATCGAGAACGCCCTGAAAGAACTTGACGGCACGCGTTCAGCGTTTGCAGATCGGGTCCTCGGCGGCAAGTATCTTGAGATCACGCCGCGCCGCGCTGAACTCGCCCGCTACAATATCGACCTCGCCGACTTTCAATCCGTGATCCAGACGGCGCTAGGCGGCATGACACTTTCACAAAGCGTAACGGGCCGCGAGCGATACGACATTGTTCTGCGCTACGACAGACCGTTTCGCGAAACCGTCGGCGATATAGAAAATATTCTGGCGCCAACCCCTGATGGCGCGCACATCCCGCTGGGCGACCTCGCGGACATCGCATTCGCCGAGGGACCGCCGATTATCCGCTCTGAAAATGCGCGCCTCACCGGTTGGGTTTTTGTCGATTTGGCGGATGAGGATATTGCCGGCTACGTCGCGGCGGCGCGCGCGGCGATTGACGCCGCGGTCACCCTGCCGCCTGGTTACGCGGTTTCTTTTTCCGGTCAATACGAACAATTGCTCGAGGCGCGCACCCGCTTGCAACTGGCGATACCGGCGACCGTAGCGTTGATCTTTTTCCTGTTGATGCTGCATTTCGGACGCGCCGACCGAACGGTCATTATTATGGCGAGCCTTCCATTTGCGTTGGTTGGCGGTCTCTGGGCCGTTTGGCTGGCGGGATACAAACTGTCCGTCGCCGTTGCTGTCGGTTTTATCGCCCTCGCCGGCATCGCCGTCGAGACAGCCGTGGTGATGATGCTTTACATTGACAATCAGGTTCGCGAAGCTCAGCCAAGAGATCGCGCTATGCTCCTCGAGGCAATCATTAAAGGCGCGGCGATGCGTCTTAGACCAAAACTGATGACTGTCATCACCATATTTGCCGGCCTTGCGCCAATATTTCTGACGGACGGTCTTGGCTCTGATGTGATGCGCCGCATTGCACTCCCGATGATCGGCGGCATGTCTTCGACTTTGCTCCTGACCCTGATCGTCATTCCGGTGATTTACTATATATGGATCGGGCGCGCTTTTCGCGGCGCATCCTCAACGCAACGCGCGCCAAGCAACGCGCCAGAAGCAAAACCAATCCCCCAACCTTGAAGGAAATGACATAATGAAATTCAAAAACACCCCGCTGATCGCGGCATTTCTAATGCTTGCTGCGTGCGGCCAGTCCCATGACGGCGCCGCGCACACGGATCACGAAGCCGACAAATCGCAGGATCAAACGCATGGGGAAATTCACGCCGGACACGCCGATACAGCCGGTGCGGTCGGATATGGCCGCGGCGTCATTCGCGCCGTCGGCCCGGAAAAAGACTTTCTGACGATCGCCCACGGCCCGCTTGAGGGTATCGAAATGGGCGCCATGACCATGGGATTTGACATTTTGGCGGGCGTCGATCTGTCGGGCTTTTCAGATGGCGATGAGGTCGCGTTTGCGGTCAAACGCGGCAGAGACAACTCGTTCAGGATTTCCGCAATTTGCAATACCGCGACGGAAGGCGAGGATTGTTTGGACGCGTTTCGCAATTGACGGCGCCAACCTTCCTTTAACGCATCATCTTCGCCGCAGGTCTTTGATGATCTGCGAATGCTGACGCGTTGACAGTGCATAAAACGAAAAGCTCATCATCGCCGCGAGCATAAGCGCCGCCGGCGCCAATGTTGTAAATTGGTGCAGGGACGTGAGCGTCGCTCGCGACTGTTCGCCGCCAGCCGCATAACCAAACATGTCAAGGACGACGCCAACACAAAAACCGGACAGCGCGATTGCGATCTTCTGAATGGCCGATGCAAATCCGATCAATCCGGACTCAACACGCTGTCCCGTCTTCCAGTGCCCATAATCAATCGTGTCGGGCAACGCGCTCCAAAAGCCCACCGCAAAGGCGCTGAAACCAAACGCGATGACGCCATAAGCGAGAAGAGACAAAGCAATCGACACGCCGCCGACGGCATAAAGCGCGATCAGACCGACAAGCACGGTTCCACAGCCAAGCAAAAATGACGGCCGCTTATCGAATTTCAAATAGGCGAAGATCCATAACGGAATAGATATCAACGGCGTTGCAGTGATGACCGTCATCGCCATGCCGCCGGCTCCCGGCGCTGCGAGAATATACTCAAAACGGTAGATCACCGTTTTGATGACGATCATATTCGCGACTGTTAACAAAAACACCGCACAAAGAAGAATAATGAACGGTCTGTTGGCGACGACCAGCCCGGCGAAGTCAGGCAACGGATAGGTCCGCGCCGGCGCAGCGCGCGCGTCCCACACCCGTTTTTCCCGCGTCCGCAAATAACAAAGAACGATCAGCCCCGCCCCCGCAACACCGGCGAGAAAAGCGGCGGCGATCAGCGCAACGCCATCTGAAAAATTTGCGCGCAGCGCCGAGGCAAGTGCGACAATGGCGACACCGCCAAGGGCGCCGAAAAGCATTCTGACGCCCGCCAGGACCGAGCGTTCGCGAGCGCTGAATGTGAGCCGGGCGCCAAGCGCGCCGTAGGGGATCGAAACCGCCGTATAGCAAATGCGAAACACAACATGGGATGCGACCGCGCTTGCGGCAATGAACGGCGCAGGGGCCGCCAATGGCAGCGCGAAAAGTCCGATGTAAGCAAGGCCCAACGGCGCCGCCCCATAAAGCAGGTAAGGCCGGTATCGCCCTCTCGCCGTTTTCGTGCGGTCCGCGATAACGCCGACGGTCGGATCGGTGAAGGCGTCCACAAGTCCGCCGATTGCGTAAACAAATCCCGCGAGCGTATTCGGCAACCCGATAATATCGGTATAGTAGAAAAGTAGAAAAAAACCGACGCCTTGCCAGTATAGATTGAGCCCGAAATCTCCAGCTCCGTAGAATGCCATTGCCCTCAGGCCTAAAGCGTTCTTATCTTGTGGGGGCGTCATCAAGGTCTCAGTCAGCAGCGGTGCAATGATTGAAGCGTTGCGATGTTCGTGACGAGGTCGGGACGCATTCGCTAGTGTTAGGTGGTTGACAGCAATCGGTTTGCAGGGGAACGAACCAACCATGAAATCGACTGCCAAAAGCGGCGCGGCGTCTTCTACCATTATTGATGTGGCGAATGAAGCCGGCGTATCGATGAAAACCGTGTCGCGCGTCATTAATCGTGAGCCGAATGTCGCGGCGCAGACCCGTGACCGGGTGCTTGAGGCGATTAATCGTCTCGGATACCAACGCAACGTCTTCGCCCGAGGTCTGCGCGCTGAACGGTCCTTATTCCTGGGTTTGATGTATCAAAACCCGAAGGGCGACTATCCAGCCGGCGTGCTTCATGGCGCGCTCGCTCAGTGTCGGCGACACGGGTATCACCTTGCTGTTGAAGTGCTTGATGGCGACGACATTATCAAACACGCAGAGAGATTTCTGACGCAAACGCGCCTCGATGGTGTTTTGACGACGCCGCCGATATGCGACAACGAGAAAATTCTCGCGACGCTGGCGCAATTCAACGTGCCTTATGTTCGAATTTCTCCATATCAACCGCATGCAGATGAACTTTTTATCGGGATTGACGACCGCGCGGCGGCCCGCGAGGTGATGTCTTATCTGATGTCAATCGGGCATTCGCGTATCGGATTTATCGGCGGCATTCCTGGGCACGCCGCGACCAAGGAGCGTTTGGGCGGATATCGTGACGGCCTTGAAGCCGCCGGCATTGCAATTGACAAAGCGCTCATTACGGACGGAAATTTTGATTTCATGTCCGGCGTTGAAGGCGCGCAAAAGCTTCTATCGCTTTCTGAGCCGCCGACGGCAATTTTCGCATCGAACGATGAAGCGGCGGCCGGCGTATTAAGTTATGCGCACGAGCACGGCGTCAGCGTGCCGGATGATTTATCGGTTTGCGGCTTTGACGGCGGCACGATTTCCAACGTCGTCTGGCCGCGTTTGACGACGGTTATGCAGCCGATCCGCCGCCTTGGGGAACAGGCGGTCGAAGCGCTGATCGAGGCGGAGCAAGACCGCGCGCAAACAGGCCGGGAAAAAAATCAGGCTGCGGCGGGCAATGCGCGCGAAACCGGGCCGATTATCCTGCCGCATAATCTGGTCATCGGCGGATCGACGGCGGCGATCTAAGCCGCCTCACCTCCATAAACCTTTGAATTTATTATATTAATACTGCGTAGCCTTGGTGCGTAATGGCTCCTATCCCGGCTAAATCGAAGCTGACGCTCGTTTCGGTTGACCGTGGGATTAATTCCTGATTAATCTTTGGAAAAAAATTGACAACCTTGTCATTTCCGGGAGGGGAAAGACCATGAATAAATTAAGAGGGATGCTGTTTTCACTTGTGGCGGCGGCGGTGTGCGCACCGGTTGCGCAGGCGCAGGATGACGACGATGTCACGGATGAGATTATCATTACTGTTGAACGACGCGAACAAGGGCTCCAGGACCTTGCCGGGACGGCGGTTGCGATCTCCGGCGACGACTTGAAAGCGGTCGGCATACAGAACATCACCGATCTCAACGGGCGTGTTCCCGGCCTGCAAATCGCCAATAATCAGGGCAATATCGAGGTCTTTATTCGCGGCGTTGGCTCAGATAATAATACAGAGCTAGGCGATCCTGCGGCGGCGACGCACCTTAACGGCGTTTATGTCCCCCGCCCCAGCGGCTTCGGCGCCGCTTTTTTTGATATTCAGCGGGTCGAGGTCAATATCGGTCCTCAAGGGACGCTGCGCGGTCGCAATGCAACGGCAGGGTCGGTCAACATTATTCCATGGCAGCCCGGTCTTGGCGTCTGGGACGCAGCCATCGAGGCGTCATACGGCAATTTCAATGAATACACGGTGGAAGGCGTCGTCAATGTTCCGATTGGCAACAATGTCGCCGCCCGGGTTGCAGGATTTATTCGCGAACATGACAGTCGGCTGACGAATATTTCTCCATGTTCAGCTGAGTTAGGTCTCACTGTACCCACATGCGCGGAGGAAAATGTCGGCGTCGCCGAGGCCGCTCAGGATTCCGCAATTCGCGCCGCTGTCCTGTTCAAACCCACCGACAGCATCTCATTTACATTGACGGGCGATTACATCTCGCAGGCCGGATCAGGCTACACGGGCGTAAACTTCGCCAATCCGCTTGGCAACGGTATCGACCCTGATGATATCGAAGATCCGCGCCGGGTTTTCGGACGGGCCTTCACGCCAGTCGAAGACACCGATCATTGGGGCGTCAAAGGCCAGCTCAACTATGAAGGCAACGGCTTTAATGTCGAATATATCGGCTCTTATCGCGACCTCGTTTACGACTATGAATTCGTAACGCCCGCGGGACCGGAATATCCGGGCGCTCTCGCAACCCTTGGCCCACTTGACTTCGATAATTTCAATCGTGTGCGGTTTATTACGGACTCTGAATCCATCATCCAGGAGTTGCGCCTCTTCTCTGACGATGACGCGCGACTTCGCTGGACGGCCGGCGTCTTCTACTTCAACGAATCGCAGCGCACATTTCTTGGCACGACCGGGGACCGTAACCCGTTTTTCAACGGCGTTGAGTTCAACCAAACAACAGATACGGAAAGCTATTCGTTTTATGGCGACGCGACATTTTCGGTCACCGACAAATTCCGGCTTACCGGCGGCGTGCGGTACACGAATGACGTAAAGGAACGCTTCGGCGTCAACGCCGAGTACCGGTTCGGCATCGGCGGACCTGACTTTCAGTGCTGCTTTATCAACGGCGTCGCACACGGCACGGAAGGCTTTCAGTTCGCCGGCCTCGACCGCACAATTCTCATCCCGGATCAAGACGGCGACGGTCTCGTCGACGCTAATGAATCGATTGCGTTCTTCTTTGACGGCATTGCGCAATTCGGCGACCGCGACGGCTTCGATAACGCGTTTCCAAACGGCCAGCAAATTCAGGATGTCTTTCCGAATGCTGCTGACCGGGAGCAATGCGAAGGCGCATTCGCTTTTGTCGGGACATGCGCCAACTCCATTGTGGCCGACTTTGACGGGGTGATCGACTTCTCACTCGCGCCATTCAACTCAAGTTTCGCGCCGCAAAGCGGGCGCCTTGACAATGACTTTGTCGACTGGCGCGTGCGTCTCGAATACGACATCACCGAAGACAATCTAGCCTATTTCCTCGTTTCCACCGGCAACAAGTCGGGCGGTTTCAACGACAATATTCCGGGAACGGCGGGACTTGCGATCTCCAACCCTGCGCAAAATGCGCCGGTTGAATTCAACACGGACACGCTGGCGCCGACTTTTGGCCCGGAAACGCTGACCCTGTTTGAGTTCGGTTCGAAAAACGAATTTCAAATCGGCGAGGTCGATTTCAAACTCAACCTCTCAGGGTTCTACTATGATTATGACGACATCCAGCAGTTCACATTGCTGTCTGTTGCGCAAATTCTCGACTTTGAAGGCGTTCCGCCGGAAGACGTCCCGGAAAATATCGGCAGTTCCGTTGTTGCGTTCAACTTCAATGCATCGGATGCAGAGATTTATGGCGCCCAGTTCGAAACAGGCATCTATTTGCCGGGGGATCTGAACTTTGACGCAACCTTGTTGTGGCTGCCGGAAGCGCGGATCGTCAACTCGATAGACATTCAGGACGCGCGCTTTCAGGCGGATGTCGATCCAGCCAACGCTGTTGCGCGCTCAATCGAGGGCAACCGTTTGATCAGAACGCCGGAAATTCAGCTGAATGCGTCCGTCTCCAAAGTCGTGCGCACCAGCACCGGCCAATTCGACGGCGTCTTTTCAATTGGCTACCGATCATCGCAAAACCAGACGATCTTTAACGGGATTGATTTCAACAATCCGGACGATCCGCTGCCCCGTTTGGACGACCGCGTTGACGGATACGTGACAATCGATATGGGCGTCGGCTACAGCCACGGCGATGAAGGCAAATATCGGATTGAGGGCTATGTCAGCAATCTGACGAATGTCCAGGAGCCGCAAGCCATTATCATCACGCAGTTCGACAATACGCGCTTCTTTAACACGCCGCGCCTTTATGGCGTCCGTGTAAGAGCGAAATTCTAACAGCTGCATCCCGGAAAGCGATTGACGACGACGCGTCAATCGCTTTTCCTTTCATGAGAGTTATGATGCGTCTGAAAACCGTTCTTGTCGCCGCCCTGTCCGGCGTTGTCGCCTTGTCCGCAAGCGCCGTCGCTGAAGGTGAAACAACGTGGCCTGCAGTCAAAAGTCCTTACGGCATCGATCCGGAGATCGAAGCGCGCATCGATACGCTTATCGACGGCATGTCGCTGGAGGAAAAAGTCGGCCAGATCATCATGGCCGAAATCCAGTCCATCGGCCCGGCTGACATCAAGAAGTTCCACATTGGCGGCATTTTGAACGGCGGCGGCTCTTACCCGATGAAAGACCCGCACGGTTCAAAATTGCTTTGGGTCGCTGCGGCCAACGCCTATTACGACGCTTCCATGGACGATAGCGATGGCAACGCCGCCATCCCGGTCCTGTGGGGCACGGATGCGGTTCACGGCCACAACAACGTCATTGGCGCGACCTTGTTTCCGCACAATATCGGCCTCGGCGCCATGAACGATCCGGGTTTGATGCGCGACATCGGCGTCGCCACAGCGCGCGAGGTCACAACCACCGGCATCTACTGGACGTTTGCGCCAACGGTCGCCGTCGCAAGAGACGACCGCTGGGGGCGCACCTATGAGAGCTATTCTGAATCGCCTGAGGTTGTCGCTGAGTATGCAAAGGAAATGGTTGTTGGCCTGCAAGGCCATCCCGCGCTTGAAAACGCGTTTGGCGCGGGCGCTACGATTGCAACGGCGAAGCATTTTATCGGCGATGGCGGCACGTCGTGCGGCGACGATCAGGGCGACACGCAAGTCAGCGAGGATGACCTAAAAGCCCTGCACGCACCGGGCTTTTTTACCGCCCTTGGCGCCGGCGCCCAGACGGTCATGGCGACTTTCAATAGCTGGAACGGTGTCAAGACACACGGCAATCCCTATCTGCTGACGACAGTGCTGAAGGAAAAGCTGGGCTTTGACGGGTTTGTCGTCGGCGACTGGAACGGACATCAACAGGTGCCGGGGTGCTCAATTTCATCCTGCGCGCAGGCGGTGAACGCCGGCGTCGATATGATCATGGTCCCGACGGACTGGCGCGCCTTCAGAAACAACACGCTGCGCCAGGTTAACAAAGGCGAGATTTCCATGGACCGCCTGGAGGACGCTGTTCGGCGTATTCTGCGCGTCAAGATTAGAGCCGGTCTGTTTGATAAGGGGCGCCCATCCGAGCAACCGCTTGCGGGCCGCACTGAATTTATCGGCCACCCGGCCCATCGCGCGATTGCGCGAAAAGCAGTGCGTCAATCCCTTGTTTTATTGAAAAACGACGGGGTTCTGCCGCTTTCTCCGCGTGCGAATATTCTGGTCACCGGCGACGGCGCCGACAACATCGCTATGCAATCAGGCGGCTGGTCAGTCACCTGGCAGGGACGCGACACAAAAAATAGCGATTTTCCGGGTGCAACCTCGATTTATAGCGGGATCAAAACCACGCTCGAAGCGAGCGGCGGGGCGGCGACGCTGAGCCCCGACGGCGGCTTCACCGAGAAACCGGACGCAGCCATCGTTATCTTCGGCGAGACCCCGTATGCGGAGTTCGAAGGCGACCTTGAGACAGAAGCCGGCGTTGATTTTGAAAGCGAAGCCGGTCTTAACGCGCTGCGCTCATTGCGTGACGCAGGCGTTCCAACAGTCGCCGTCTTCCTATCGGGCAGGCCCCGCTGGGTGACGCCGGAGATCGACGCATCCAACGCGTTTGTCGCGGCCTGGCTCCCCGGCAGCGAAGGCGGCGGCGTCGCCGACGTTCTGTTCACCGACGAAAATGGCGCCATCGCGCATGACTTCAAAGGCCGGTTGTCCTTCAGCTGGCCGAAAACGCCGGATCAACAGCCGCTCAACATCGGCGATCGTGACTATGCGCCACTCTATCCGTTTGGATTTGGCCTATCCTATGTGGACAAAACCCCCTAATTTCCACCGTCTTCAGCACACCGCGCCCGTTGCGGGGGCAAAATTCTGATACGACAAGGTATTCATTATGGCTCTTGCGCCTTTGGACCTGACAATTGTGGGGCTCTATGCGGTCGCCCTGTTAGCGATCGCGTTGTGGGTTTCGCGTGAGCCAAAAGGCGAGAGCAAAGACACGGAAGACTATTTCCTTGCGGGGCGCGCCTTGCCGTGGTGGGCGATCGGCGCGTCGCTGATCGCGTCAAACATCTCCGCCGAACAGATCATTGGCCAGTCCGGCCAGGGCTTCGCCGTCGGCGTCGCAATCGCCGCCTATGAATGGCAAGCCGCGCTTGTCCTCATTATCGTCGCGAAATGGTTTTTGCCGATCTTTTTGAAGCGCGGCATCTATACGATGCCGCAATTCCTCGACCAGCGTTATGGCGCCGGCGTCAAGACGACGATGTCGCTTTACTGGATTGTTCTTTATACGGCGGTCAATCTGACGACGGTGCTGTGGCTTGGCGGCCTCGCGATGACGTCCCTGACCGGGTGGCCGGTAATGGCCTCCATGGCGGCGCTTGCCGCATTCGCAGCGCTCTACTCGCTCTATGGCGGGCTTAAGGCGGTCGCGTTAACCGACATCATTCAGGTTGTCGTTCTGATCATCGGCGGCCTCGCGATCACGTGGATCGCGCTTGACCGGCTCAACGGAGCGCAAGGCGCGCTCGGCGGCCTTGCTCTCATTTATGAAGAGATGCCCGGGCATTTCAAAATGATCCTGTCGCGCGACCACCCCGCTTACGCGGACCTGCCGGGGATCTGGACACTCCTCGGCGGTTTGTGGGTGCTCCACTTTTCCTATTGGGGATTTAATCAGTACATCATCCAGCGCGCGCTTGGCGCTGAAAGCCTCGCAGACGCGCAAAAAGGCCTTGCGTTTGCGGCATTTTTGAAACTCTTCATTCCGCTGATTGTTGTCATCCCCGGGATTGCCGCCGTGATGCTCGCCGCTCAGGGGACGCTGGACGCGAGCGCGTTGACGGAAAAATCGGACCGCACTTATGGCGAGTTGATGAAAATGGCGCCCACCGGCCTGCGCGGCCTCGTTTTCGCTGCACTGATCGCCGCGATTGTTTCCTCGCTTGCGTCGATGATGAATTCAATCTCGACTATCTTCACGATGGACGTTTACCGCGCCGTGAATGCCGAACGGTCAGAAAAACACTATGTCGCGGTCGGCCGCATGGCGGCTTTTGCGGCCATGGGAACAGCCCTTGTTCTTGCAGAGCCATTCATCGGGGGTTTTGAGAGCGGCTTCCAGACGGTGCAGGAATATTCCGGTTTTGTGGCGCCGGGCGTGGTCGCCGTATTCTTGCTGGGCTTCTTCTGGAAACGAACCAACACGAGCGGCGCCTTCGCGGCCCTTCTCGGGTCGATTGCGTTCAATATCGCCCTCAAATTCGGGGCGCCCGATATCCCATTCATCATCCGCATCTGGATCGTCTTCCTGTCGTGCATTGCCAGCGCTGTCCTCGTAACGCTGATCACGCCGCGCCCCGGCGACCACCAACCCGTTGCTTTGGGCGATATCGCCTTTTCCACCCGCGCAAGCTTCAATATTCTCGCCGGCGCCGTCGTGCTCATACTCGTCGGCCTCTATGTATTTTTGTGGTAAGGGAATTGGACCGGTTTTTGCGGTGAAGATGACGCGCTTGGGGTCCCCGGCTCTTTCTTACTCGTGCGCTGACATTTAAAACGCCCTTGCGTCGGCCAAACGGCCCGCAGTTCCGATTCAACCGACCGAAGCAGTCCCGGCGATAACTCTGTTGAAACGTGTAAATTCGAATTTTGCCAATGATTTAAGAAAAGCCCATTTCGAGAGAAATGGCGCGAGTGACGTGCCACATTCCATAATTAATATCCAATACTTTCATTCACTTACGTGACTCAAAATCGATTCTTGGTCCTCAGGTTGGTCGGGTTTTGGTCCACAATTTTGTGGACCGCTTAGGTTCGACGCTACTCCATCGCGTCGAACTCATACATGACATAAATTGCCCAATTGCGGAATCCTCAAACAAGCAGAAATTTGTCGGCACATGTGACCCAAACCGCCGTGCGTTCAGTTGATCATCGCAACGATATCGCCCGTCAGAACGGGAAGCAAAACGCCCTTTATAACATCAATTCAAACCGCTACACAGAAAGTGACTGTTCAACAGGAGGCGACCCAATGACCAAAATCATAACCGGCGTTACTCGTCGCTACGCGAGCTGACACGCACTGGTCGCTGGAACTTGATGGGAGCACTGCTCCCGACGAACTCGCCAAACTATGGACTATCGAAAGACCAGACTCTCATTATAAT
>JBCBBT010000031.1:38476-38805 GCA_038531315.1 Pseudomonadota bacterium | reverse complement strand
CATGTCATCCCCCTTCGGACGATAGAATTGCGGAATGCCAGTTAACGCGGCGGCGCACTCGACGGCTGATATTGCGACAGCAGTCTTTTCTTGTAGATTTTGCCATTGTCCTCGCGCGGCAACCGGTCGACAAAATCCACGGACCGCGGGCACTTATAAGATGCGAGCACATCCTTGCAGTAGTCGATCAGCTCCTGCGCGACGGATGCCGCCGGCGCCACACCGGCCGCCAACTGAACCATCGCTTTGACTTCCTCGCCAAAGGCTTCATTCGGAATGCCGAAAACAGCCACATCCGCAACCTTTGGATGGGTGATCAATCGATTTTC
>JBCBBT010000031.1:0-38466 GCA_038531315.1 Pseudomonadota bacterium | reverse complement strand
ATCGGTGAGGTAAATGTAACCGTCGGCGTCTATGTGTCCGATGTCGCCGAGCGTCTTCCATCCTTGCGGCGATATCATCGATTTCGTTTTCTCCGCATCGCCGTGATAGGAAAAATCTTCGTTTGTCTCAAAGTAGATGACCCCGGTCTCACCGGCCGGCAATTCTTCCCACGACGCTTCATCGACCACATGTGCAGCGCCATTTGGCGCCTTGCCGATTGAGCCCGGACGTTGGAGCCAGTCTTCGCACCGGATCAGCGAGCCGCCAACGCGTTCCGTTCCGCTATAGACCTCAAGGACGATTGGACCGAACCAGTCGATAATCGCGTGCTTGACATCGACGGGGCACGGGGCCGCGGTGTGAACGATCCACTGCACCGATGAAATATCATATTTGCCTCGCACATCGTCCGGCAATTTCAAAAGGCGGACAAAATGCGCCGGGACGCATGCAATATGGGTCACGCGATAGTCTTCGATAAAGCGCAGCATTTCTTCTGCGTCGAATTTATCGACAATGACTATGGCGGCGCCGAAGCGGTGTGCGGCGAGCGTCGCAAGCAACGGCGATGCATGATAGGCCGGCCCGGGCGCCAAAATGACGGCGCCAGGCCGATAGCCTTCCGCCTGATAAAAAAGGTCAGCAGCCGGCGCATAATCAATGGGCGCATCGCTCAGAGGAAATTTAACGCCCTTTGGCCGGCCCGTGGTGCCCGACGTGTAGAGCATTTCACGGCCCGCTGTCTCATCCTCAATCGGGGTCTGCGGCAAGTCGGCGCGAACCTCTTCAAACCGCTCAAATCGATCAATGTCGGCGAATAGAGAAAACGCCAAGATATCTGAAGCGATTAGTTGCAGCGTTTGTTGAGCGACCGTGGAAAAACGCGCCGAGGCGATAAACGCTTTGGCGCCGGCATTTTCAATAATGTACGCAATCTCTTCCGGCTTTGAGTGCCAGCTGACGGGCACATAATAAAGACCGGCCCGGTGCGCGCCCCAAACCAACTCATAATAGAGGGGATCGTTTTGGCAAAACAGAACGATTGCGTCGCCGGGTTTAAGCCCGCGCGCGCGAAACAGATGCGCGGACTGATTGGAAGCGGCGTCAAGGTCCCGATAGGTCGTCACTGCGCCCGTCTGAGCCGTAATGCACGCGGGGGCGTTCGGCGTTGCGCGGGCATGCGCCGCCGGATGGTGACCGCGCCGCGGGTCATCACTCTCAGCTTGGGGGTGTGACGAGGCCATCGCGATGCGCCTACCCGATGACTTCGTAGTTTTCAGGATCGATGTCTTTGATCATCGAATAAAAATGATGCACCGACCACGGCATATTAACGCCGGAACGACCATGTTTATTGACGTAATAGCCATTGCCGGTTTCTGTTTCCCACAAAAGGCCTTTCATGGCTTCATCCATCGCCCCATTGTAGTCGTCGTACGCTTTGCGGGACACAACGATGGCGTCCCCGCCCTTCTCCAACGCATGGACAAGCAATCCCGCAATGTACCGGGAAAAATTCTCCGCCCATGAGTGGAACGAACCAATTCTCGCCTGGCCATTGGGTCCGTACATCATGAAAAAGTTTGGAAAGCCCGGCAGCGTGATCCCCTTAAAGGCGCGCGCGCCATCTTTGTCCCAAAGATCACCGAGGGTGACGCCGTCAACGCCCCGATAGTCCGCCGGCAAGAGATACCGCGAGACGTCAAACCCAGCGCTCAACACGATCAGGTCAAACGGATGCTCAACGCCGTCCTTCGTACGGATGCCGCTTTCGGTGATTTCCGCAATGCCGCCTGTTTCCAGCGTCACGTTTTCGCGTTGGACCGTCTCATACCAGTCATTGTCGATGACGAGCCGGCGCGCCATGGGCACGACATCGGGAACAAGCTTCTCATAAAGATCGTCCCGGTCGCCGACTTTCTGACGGATCAGCGATTTCAGCGCTTCGGTGAAAATCGCATTCTTCTCGTTGACGCGCCCGCCTGACGCCACCCAGTCGGGATCAACCTCCTGAAAGTCCTGCATCTGCAGTTCAGCGTAATAATTGAGGTACACAAACCAGTTATTATATCCCGGCATGTTATCGAGGAGCCAGCGCTTACCGTCTGAGATCTTCGATCTGTAGCCCTTCACCGGCGTCACCCAGCTCGCCGTACGCTGAAAAACCGTCAGGCGCCCCGCGCGTTCAGCGACGCCGCGCGCAAGCTGCAGCCCCGTCGAGCCGGTCCCGATCAGCGCAACACGCTTGCCCGTGTAATCAAAATCGTGATCCCACGCGGTCGTGTGGAACATTTTCCCTTGATAATTCTTGATGCCCGGAATGTCCGGCAGCTTCGGCGTATTGAACAAGCCGCTGGCGCTAATAATCGCATTACTGGAAATTTGTTCCAGATCGCCATCCTGATTTTGAATGACAATATTCCAACGATGGCTCTCTTCGTCCCAGGCTGCCTCGGTCAGCTTTGTGTTGAACGTCATCCTGTCACGCAAATTATACTTATCAACGATAAAGTTTGCGTATTTTTGAAGCTCATCGCGCGGTGCGTAGAAGCTTTCCCACGGATAGTTCTTTTCGAACTTGTACTGATAAAGAAATGTCGAAACGTCGACCCGCGCTTCGGGGTAATTGTTGATATGCCAGGTCCCGCCGAGATCCGGATGGCGCTCAATAATGCGCCACTTTATGCCCAGCCGATCAAGCTGGATCGCGGCGGCGATTGCGCTGAAGCCTGCGCCGACAATCGTCACGGAGAAATTGTCAAGAACCTGCGATGACGGCTTTTTTGACCACGTCGCATCGCGCGGAATTACCTCAAAAGCCAGTTCTTCATAGCCATAGTCGACCGCTTCAGCGCTCTGGTCTTTGCCCGTGAACATTTTCATCAGCGCCGCCGATTCTTCCCGGGTCGGCGGCGGCGCCGGCCGCTTGCCGCTCAAGAGATAGTCGATTGCCTTTTCACGGACGTAGTCGTGATCTTCTCTCGGAATGCTAAAGGCCATAAGGGCGCCGCCGCGGATCGGCCATTCAATCGCCGGGATCGCCGCGAGTTTCGGGTCTTTGGTTTCATGATAGAGCGCCACCCGAAGAACGCCGACATTCGCCTCGTTCACGGCGTTACGGACCAGACTCTCGTCCCATTCCGCAGAGCGCTGCGCAACTGTTTCAACAGACCCCATCAGATAGCCTCCAATTGCGCGCCGTCTAACTCGACAAGCGCGTTAAAACTCTTTTCATCCGTTTACCAATCGTCGTATATTGAAATACTCTCATTTTTGTTTAGTATACAGACATTCCTCTTTCTACAGTCAAGGAGCCGCTGCATGAACGTTACAACACTTGCCAAAAGAACTGATTGGGGCCTTGCGTATTGGGCGCGCACGATATCGGCGACGGTTGTTGTAATCGGCGCAGGTTGGCTGACGGGATGCGGCGTCACCGACGAACAGACGACGACGCCCGCCCTGGACGGCACCGCGCCGCGCGAGGCTGCTTTCGTCTCCAGCGATCGAAACTTTGCTGAATCCCTGTTGTATCAATGGTGGGGCCTGTTCGAGGCGCCCGATCGCACAAAGGTCTTGCCTTATTTTAAGACCGTCTTTGCGCCAGATGTGACGTTGCGGATGGAAGCGGTCTCCCTTGACGGCAGCGATCAGATTTTGGCGGCGTTTGGCGCCATTCCTGAAAATCCGCATGCCCATCACTTGAATGCCGTGTCCGTCACGGCGCTGGGCGACCGCCGCTATCGGATTGACGCGGATTTTGTTTATCAAATTTCGAAGCCGGACGGCGTCGTCACAACAGGAAATTCGGCCTACACTTTTGAAGCCGCGCGCGACAAAGACGGCGCCTTTCGCCTCACGGATATGAAGTCGAATTTGGGAGATGAAATCGCCGGCCAGACGTTTCGCCCCAGCTTTGAGCGCAATCGCGCGCGCAGCGCCATCGCCTACTATCTCGGCGTCACAGACCGTCTCGACAGCGCCTATGAGAGGATTGACGATGTCCTGCACCCCGATGCGGCTTTCCATGGCCTTGTTGCGGCGGGCGACACGACCTTTAGCGCCGCCGGAGACGGCGTCCTGAGAGGACGCGAAGAGATCACGCGATGGCTCGCCAGCCGGAAAGAGAACTTCCAATGGGTCAGTCATAAAATCACGGACCTTGAGTTCGCCGCTTTGGAAGATGGTCGCTTCAGCGCCGCCACGACGATGGAAGTCGCGGCGCAACCCCATGATGGCGACAAAATTTCCGTAACCTTACCCATCAACATAATCCTTGAAGATGACGGCGAGCGGTTCATGAGAATTGTGCGCATTGACCGGTGAGAAAATTCCGGGATGGCCAACTGACGCGTCCTCTAGTGTTGGCTCAAGCCGCCTCCTTCGTCTGCTCCATCGCCGGCGACCTGATCATCCGGCTTGTAACTGGCCCAGGCCGCATCAATGAGATACGCCTGAATTGCCTTAATATCCTCATCGTTCAGAACGTCGCCAAAAGCGGGCATGCCATTATCGACAAGGAGACCGTCAAGTACGATTTCACCGAAGATCTCATGCGTTTCCGGCTGCATGTTTTTCAAATTCGGTATCGTACCGACGCCCCTGTTCACATGGCATACGGAACAATTCCAGGCGAAGCGGCGCTTGCCTTTCGCAATCAAGGCGGCGTCGCCGACGCGCGCCGGCGGTTCGGGCTGCGTTGGCCATTGAACAGGCGCGGGTTTCGGCGTTTCCTTACCGCCGAGCTTGAAAGCGATCATGCGCCCCGCGTTTCCATATTTGTAGGATGCTGAATAAGGTGGGTAACTGAAAAAGCCGCCGCCGCCGAGGCCGGTCATGACAACCACATATTGCTCGCCGTCAATCATATAGGTCGCCGGCGCGGCCATCATCCCGCTGCCGGTGTCAATCGCTTTCAGGAGCGCCCCGGTCTCATCGTCGTAAACATTCAAAAAGCCGTCCGGCTTCGTATGGAATAAAAGACCGCCCGCGGTCGACAAAACCGAACCGCTATTGCCGAATTCATCAATAACAATGTCCCAGACAATCTCTTCTTTTCGCGGGTCCCACGCTCTCAATATCGTGCGGTTGGGCGGCGCCACATCCTTGAAATCGCGAATGGTCTTTTTCAGCGCTTCTTTGTCAACTGATCCGTCTGCCGGATAAAAGCCGTCAGCGGCGTCAACCGCCGCCTCGATCAACGGCAAGGGTATGACACCCGTCGACCAATGATGGGGAATATACTCAAACCCGTTTGGAAACACATTGACCTTAAGATCGACAGCTTCATATGCGGGAATGTAAACGAGCCCGGTGTCTTCGCTGTACGACATCGGACGCCAGTTATGCGCACCGCGCGTGCTCGGCCAGACCACCGATGGTTTCGTTATAAAGTCCGCCGCTTCTGTCAGAACCGGCTTGCCGGTCGCCATGTCCACGTGGCTCGCCCAGTTCGCAGGCGCGAACTTCGCAGCGGATAACAACTCGCCGGTCTTGCGATCCAGAATATAGAAAAACCCGTTCTTCGGCGCTTGCATCAGCACATCGCGCCGCTGTCCTTGCCATTCCATCTCTGTAAGGATCATATTCTGGGTGGCTGTATAGTCCCACTGATCGCCTGGCGTCGTCTGGTAGTGCCAAACAAGCTTTCCATTGTCCGGATTGATCGCAAGGATCGATGCGACAAACAAATTGTCGCCGCCGGCGGGGCTCCTGAAGCCTTGCGGATAGACCGCAGAATTCCCGGTTCCGACGTAAAGCAAATTGAGTTCGGGATCATAGACCATGTTGTCCCAGACCGTGCCGCCGAGACCGGCGACCCACAGGCTTTCCGGGTCCCAGGTTTGCGCCGCCCAGGTCAGTTCTTCATGTTCATATGGCTTATCGGGCGAGCCCGGAACCGTATAAAATCGCCAGACTTGCTCACCCGTTTTCTGGTCGTAAGCAGTGATGTAGCCGCGCGCGTCCATATCGGCGCCGCCAAAACCGATCACCACAACGTCGCCGGCGACCCGCGGCGCGCCGGTCGAGGCCTTGCGGCCCGGCTCGCCTTCAAAACTATCGGCTCGCCAGACCTCCGCGCCCGTCTCTTTGTCAAGCGCATAGAGAACGCCGTCCAACGCGGCGACAAAGACAAGTCCGTCCCAGACCGCCACGCCGCGATTGACGATATCGCAACAGGCGTCTTTTGCGATCTGTCCGTGTACTTCAGGACGGAACCGCCAAACTTCTTCGCCGGTCGCGCCATTGATGGCGAAGACCTGTCCCCACTCGCCGGTGCCGAAGACGACGCCATCGACGATCACGGGCGTCGATTCAACGCCGCGCCGCGTGTAGAGATCGTAGTCCCACGCAAACCCCAGTTGATCGACCGTCTGTTTGTTGATCAAATCCAGTGTCGAATAGTGCTTTTCGCCGAATTGACCGCCGGTCGTGAACCACGCCGCCATGTCCTTGTCAGCGGCGATCATCGCGCGCCGTGTTTCACCCGCTGCGCCGGCGCTATCCGTCACCTGAAGCGGTTCGGCTGCTGCATCCGCTATCGCCGTTTGTTCCTTTTCTCCGCCACATGACGCCGCTAATACGCTCAGCACACAAAGGAAAATACGGTTGACAGACATGAAACTCATTTCGGCGCAAATGCCTTTCTAGAGTGGCGCGAAGGAGAACCTCAGGAGGGCCGGAACCCCTTCGCCGCCCGCCTCACAGCGGTTTAATTACCCTCCGAAATTGTATCGCAGGGTGAATCCGTACCGCCGCGGCTGTCCGGTATATTGGGCGATCGTGTTGATCGAAATCGTGGCGTTCGAGATATAGAATTCATCTGTTACGTTACGCGCATAAGCGCTCAATTCCCACTGACCGTCCTGCGACTGAACGCCCGCCCGAAGGTCGAGGAGCGTATAGCCGTCAATAGCCAGCGCCGGAATTTCGCCAAACTCCGCATTCGTTGACGACCGATAGCTGAGGCCCGCCCCAATAAATGCTTCCATCGATGTCGTTACCGGCCACGTGTAGCTGACATCTCCCGAAAACTGCCATTCCGGCGTGTTGGGGATCGCTTCGCCATTGAGATTATTCGGCTGTTGCAGCGCGTCGGGGGTGAAAAAGTCCGCCGTCACTTCGCTATCGACATAGGATGTCGCCGTATTGATCCTTAGCCCTTCGATCGGCTCCCAATTAGCCTGCAGTTCAAGACCAAAAACCTCCGACTCGGGAACATTTAACAGTGTGAGCAAGGACCCGAACACTGGGCTGTTCACAAAGCCAAGAAGCTGCTGGTCCACATAGTCGTAATAATAGACTGCGGCGTTAACTTGCAGCGTGTCGGAAAGCGTCGCCTTTACGCCGCCTTCATAAGCCGTAACCTGTTCCTGCGTCGTTGGCTGCAGCTGGACGCTGTCAAGCGCCGCCAAAAGCGGAAATCCGCCTTGTTTAAAGCCGCGGCTTGCATTGGCGTACAGAAGAATGCCGTCAGTGGCCTGCCAATCAAGTCCCGCCCGCCAGGAAACATTGTCTTCGTTCAACTCGATCGAAACGAGACCCGGCATGAAAGTCGAAAGGTCAAGCGTAAAGCACTCGCCCGGCCCCACCCCGAAGACGCCGCCGGCAATACCGTCGCCCGCGTCGGCGGTGCATCCTTCAAAGCGATTACGGTGATCGGTGTAGCGCACACCGCCCTGAAGCGTCAGGGTGTCGGTCAGTTTGAATTCTGCATTACCGAAGAAGGCGTAGGTCAGAACTTCCTGATCGCTGATAATATCGGCGGTCTCAACACCAAGGACAATGCCCGTCGTGCTGTCGGTAAAGTCGTCGAAATTGTCTTCAAAGACCTCGTCAATCGCGATATTTCCGCCGACCACGACATAGAGGCGGTCGGTCAAGTCGCCCGCGAGGCGCAGCTCTTGCGAAAAGGAGTTGATCTCGCCAATCGTTCGCTGCTGAAGAAACACCAGCGACGAGCCGTCATTGTCGATTGTCTGGTCCTGATCGTACGTGCTGTAGGAGGACAATGACGTCAGCGTCAGATTTTCCGTTAAATCGAAATCCGCACGAACATTCGCCTGGAAGAAAGAGTTGTCGCGGGCGTAGTCGTCTTCGGTGAACTCGACGTCACGGTTGTTCTCCGGGCCCGGCTGAAGATCGATAATGTCTTGCAGTCCGGGAAATGTGGGGATCAACGCATCAAACCCGGGCGGCAAGGGTAAAACCCCCGATAAGCGTGGCGCCTGGCTCTCTGAGCGGTCTACAAAACCGTTCAGATTGACATTCACGGCGAGTCTATCCGTGGGCGTCCATTCCAGCAAAGCGCGCGCGCTTGTCAGGTTCGCCGCAGCATTGGGATCACCAGTCGAGATGCTTTCCTGAAAGCCGTCATCCTGCTGGTGCCTCGCGGCGACCCTGAATCGCAGCGTGTCCGAAATTGGTCCGCTGATATGCCCGGCGAGCGTCAGGGCGCTGAAATTGCCATAACCGAATTCAAGACCAGCCTCGAACTCGTCCGTCGGCTTCGCCGCGATAAGGTTGATGGCGCCGCCCGTCGCATTGTTGCCGAACAAAGTACCTTGCGGGCCATTCAGCACCTCGACCCGTTCAAGGTCCAAAAAGCCGCCGCGCGTCTCGATCGTGAACGGCACCGGCGCTTCGTCGTGATAAATGCTGACCGTCGGCCGCCCGCCAAGCGCGATGTCGTTGAAGCCGACGCCGCGCAGCGTATAGATCGGCGTACCGACCCGCGATTCGGTATAACTGAAGCCGGGCACCACAAGACCGAGATCATCGATCTTTTCAATGCCGCGATCAGCGATTTGTTCCGGCCCCAGAACTGTCAGAGAGATCGGCACTTCATTCAGCGACTCTTCGCGTTTTTGCGCGGTCACGATAATTTCGTCCGTTTGCGCAAAAGCAGGCGCAAGCGTCGACATCGCGATCCCTGCAAAAACGCTCCCCAAGGTCGCACGCCGAATGAATGCTACTGACTGACGGCGCTCTGGCGACAACGACGCTGAGCCGCCGGGCTCGCCGGAACACCGCATTTTCGGCGCCAAAAGTTCTGTACGCTGGACCATTTTCCCCTCCCTAAGGGCTAAATCGCTAATCCCGGCCTCCCCGATTGCGAGAGATTGCGAAGTTACGCTTTGCGCGCTTTCCCGGAACGTCGCGAGTTTTTCCCCCATTGTCAATTATTTTTCGACACTTGCGTATTTTTTGATTACATCCTGTTGACGCCGGGCCGGCGGGGCCGGTCCCGCGCGACATTTTGACGAACCGCAAACGTGGGCTATGACGTAAGTGATGAGAGTGAACCGCACCTCAGCTGCGCAGGGCGAAGAAAAGCGCGCGCGCGGAAGGCCCTTGTTGAAAGACAAGAAACGCGAAGACCTCCTTCGCGGCGCGACGGCTTTATTCAACTCCCGGGGGATTTCTGCGATCAGCGTCGCTGAGATCGCCAAAGAGCTACAGTTGGCGCGCGCTTCGGTTTATCACTACGTCAAGGATCGCGCGGATCTCGTATATCTCTGCTACAAACAATCCAGCGATCAGATTGCAGATGACCTCCTGGAGGCGGCGCAGGCGGAGAACGGCCTTGCGCGTCTGCAACGGTTCATCGATCTTGCGATGACGCCGGAGCGTCCGCCTTTGGCTGTCCTCAGCGAAATTCACGCATTGGATGAAAGCATCGCAGCGGTCGTTCGTCAGGCCCATGAACGGAACCTGAAGAGCCTGCGCAAATTCATCGAAATGGGGATCGAAGACAATTCGATCAGGCCATGTGACGACGAAGTCATCGCGCAATCGATCTTCGGCATGTTGTCATGGGCCCAGCTCCTGCCCGAATGGTCGGATGCAGCGCGCGGGATTCGCCTGCGAGAGCGCACCGGCGCGTCCATGGTCAGTCTCCTGACCCACGGGCTCGCAACAGAAAACGCGCCGCCGTTTCATTGCGACTTTGATGTCCAGTCCTTTCAACTCGTCATTGATGACGTCTTCAATCGCGCGCAATCATCGGAACTGAAAATCGATCGGGTGCTCGCTAACGCGTCCTACATCTTTAACCGGAAAGGGATTGCGGCGGCGTCGCTTGACGAAATCGCTGATCATATGGGCGTGACGAAAGGCGTCCTTTATCATTATTTTCAGGACAAGGAAGACCTGATTATCCGGTGCTACGATCGCGCATTCGCCTTTCAGAACAAAGCGATTGTCCACGCTGAGACCAACAGCGATAATGGATTGGACGCCGCGTTAATCAATGCTCACCTGAATATTCAGGCCAAAGCAGGTCCCGTCTCGCCCCTGATGCCGCAGCCGGGTTTCGGCGCGCTGCCGGAACAAACCCGTCGCCGGTTCCAAAAAATCGCCGGTCGACAAAACCGGTCCGTGGCGAATTTTCTGGCGCAGGGAGAGAAGGAAGGGCTTGCGCGATCTTGCGACGCGGCGCTGGTGACCCACATTTGCGCCGGGGCTTTTGGCTGGATCCCGAAGTGGCGCTCGCCGGACGATTCGCGCTCCCCGATCGATATCGCCGACGAAATATGCGCCCTTATCGACCGCGGACTTCAACCGACAGGCTAGTCGGTCAGGCGCATTTTCTCATTGCTTCAGCGCGTCGTAGATGGCGTCCGCAGTTTGCCGTCTGAAGTCCGCGACCGGCGCGGCCGCCGGATAGACCTGAACCATCCCGATATAAAAAAGGTTGTGCTCCGGATCGATCCAGAACCAGGTCGATGCGAGGCCGCCCCAGAAATAGGTGCCTTGTCCATAGGGCGTTGGCGACGCTTCTGCGTCATAGACGACGCCGAAATTGAGGCCAAACCCGGTGCCGGGCTTGCCATTGTCTCCCATCAGGCCGGGCGTCTCAAGCGGTTGGTCTTCGGGCAGAATATTCGTCCGCATCAACGCGACGGTCGCCGGCTTCAAAAATTGCTGTCCCGCAAAAGACCCTTCGTTCAACAACATCTGACAAAACCGCGCATAATCGGCCATGGTCGACGCCAGGCCATATCCGCCAGACTCAAACAGCGGCGCGCCCTCGCGAAAGACGACGCCGAATCCGTTGATCTGTTCTTCGCTTAACCTCACAAGCGCGCCGGTTTCCGGATCGACAATAAATCCGTCGGCAAAACGCTCGAAGTCTTCCTCAGGGACGCGAAACCCCGTGTCCTTCATACCGAGGGGGTCAAACAGCGCTTCCTGCAGATATTCGCCAAGCGATTTGCCGGTCAGCCGTTCGATAATCGCGCCCTGGACATCGACCGCCACGCTGTAATTCCACTGCGCGCCCGGCTGATGCAACAAAGGCGCACCGGCGAGGCGGTCAATAAAGACGCCCAGGTTTGGCGACGCGAGAATTTGTTTCTCGCGATAGATCGGCGCGAGCGGATCAGTGTCCAGAAAGCCGTAGGAAAATCCGGCCGTATGGCTGAGCAGATCGCGCATCGTCGGCGCGCGGTCCAAGGGCGTCCTCCCCCGCACGCCGTCGGCGCCGGCCGGGCCGACCACCTCAAGGGACGAAAATTCCGGGATAAACTTCGAAATCGGATCATCAAGGGCAAACGCGCCTTCGTCGAAGAGCATCATCATCGCAACGCCGACGATCGGCTTCGTCATCGAGTAGATGCGAAAAATTGTGTCCTGCGTTAACGGCGCACCGGTCTCGACATTCTGAACGCCCGCCTCAACGTACTGAACGACTTCCCCATCTTTGACCAACAAGCCGGACACGCCCGCCGCATCGCCATCATCGACGAACCGGCGCACGCGCGCTTCGAGGGCCTCAAGCCCCTCCGCTGTAAAGTCCGAGCCCGCCGCCGTTTGCGATAAATCACTGAGTTTTTGATCGCGCGACATCATTTCTTTCTTTTCCAAAAGCCCCTGATCGGAGGCGATATCGCTCGTCCCGGCGCAGCCGGCCAGCGCCAACAGGGTCGCGGCGCAGAAAGGTCGGGCGGATTTCAACAAGGATTGCGGCATGTGACACCCTCTCAATGTTTTTTCGACAGATTCGTATGTTGTTCTACACATCCGCCGGATTTTTTGAAACCTTTAATACCAGCGCCCAAAATCAGCGCCCAATACCGGCGCGGATGAAAAGACTCCCATCAAAGCGGCGTTTTGACGAGAGCGGCGCCGGCGACTTGTCTGAAAATGTACCTCGCCGACGGCCGTAAAGCGCGCCTGCGCCGTGCGCGCCTCACAATTCACCGGCGCGCACGCCCCAATAAACTCGCACGCTCCAACAGAAATGGCGGGCCGATTGGCCCGCCATCGATTTTGTGGGCGATCCGATTTCGATCAGTAACCGGTGTACTCGTATGGCGAGAGCTCGCGCGCGTCGACGCCAAGATCGCGATAAGGTTCAAGCGAGGGGTCGTCGGTGGCGAACACGTCGCCGCCTTGCGTTTCAAACACACGCCCCGTGCTTGTCGGCGCATAGACAATGCCGCCGTTCGAGCCCGCATAGGGGTTGCGGTCGTAGATGCCATCGACCGAGCGTTGCTGGCCAGCCGTAGTCATCGCGTCGCGGCGTTTCCAGCTTTCGAAACTGCTGTCGCTGATGTCGCTATAAATCTCGCCCGGCGATTTTCCGGTATTTGTCGGCGCAACTGTCGGCCGCGACGCGCGGGCCATGCGCGCCATGTGCTGGTTAAGCAGTCCCGTATATTGCGGGGTTGTGCTTAAGGAGAAACGGACTTTGTCGAGCAGCTGCGCATCCTCGCCGCCGACGTGAGACAAGACGCCAAAGCTCATGCCGATCAGGCTGTAGCCGCTCATGCCGCCATTCATGTCCACCTGCGGCTGACGCATGATGCTCACGGCAGTCGTCAGGATTTCCGTCTGACCGTTGGCGAGACGCACGCTTGCCTGTGCGCCCTCAAAACGGGTTGGCATTGGCAGCGCGCCGGCCTGGCGACGCATGATTTCACCAATGTCTGGACGCTCTGTCATGTTCACGATTTGCGCGCCCTGACGGGTGTTTTGAACAAAGGCGGCGAGAAACCCCTGCGCTGTATTGATTGGCGCAGCAAGACACGGCGTCACTTGTGGATTTCCGTATGCTGCAAATTGTTCCTCAATCGACCCCCAGGTCCAGCCGAACGCTGGGTAATGCGTGATCGTTTCGCCGGACGCGTTTTTGGCTGAAAAATGAAGTTGGCGTCCGTCGATCCGGCACTGCGCCGTGGGGTTCCAGATGACGTCGCCCTTGAATTCCCATCCTTTCGGCATCGACAATGTATAAGCCAGCACCGGCTTACCGAAGCCCTGACGATCATAGATGGTCTTTTTCTCCATCGCCGGGGCCGCCAGCGCCGCGCTCGCGACCGACAGGCCAGCACATGCGCTCACAATCGACAACGCAAACGCTGCGACAGGAGCAAGTTTTGTTTTTCGGATCGTTTTCATCGACATGATAGAGTTTCTCTCTCTCTTTAAAACGGCATAGTGAAAGCCCGCCGCACAGCTTTGTTATTCTGTATCGTGATGGTGGTAACTTCGGGACTAGGCGTGAGCGTGCTTGTCGGAAAACTGTTGCTACGGCCGCAGTAGCGACAAGCGTTATCTCGGAAAACGCGTGTGCTGTTCTTCGGGTCTAAAACCAGACAACAGCATCGCCTTGGGCGTCAGCGATCGCGGCGCCTTCCAACGACTTGTCGGCGTCCAGGCGCGCACTATCGAGCGCGATTTTCGCTTCGGCGTTGGCCATCACCAGGTCAAAAATCCTGGTCTGCGTCGCGTCCGCCGATACTGCAAGATGTTCTGCAACCTGCGCGGCGAGCGGTTCGCGCGCGGCTTCTTCCGCCAAGGCGCCGGGCGCGCAAGCGATTATTGCGATCAGCGCAGCGATTGATGTTGATACGAATTTTTTCATTGTCTCTCTCCGTGATTGGTCGTTTTGTTATCGTTTAACAGACCATAGAGCAGAGGGCGCGGCGGGCGCTGTGTCGGCGGTCACACCGCGGCGTCGTTTTTGGTTAATGAAAATTTTTCTAATAATATCAACAACTTGAACGCCGGCACGCACCATTTGGCACGCCATTGCAGCGGCTGTCGTGATTAAAGCAGGCGTTTCGACCGCCCCTGATACGAGGGTGTCTGTTGAAAGACTTATTCGGCAATTTCGCGCTGTCTGATCCCAGCGTGCTGCGGGCTCTCCTCGCTCCAGCTTGGACCGCCGGGCGTATCGCCGCCGCGAACGACAAAAAGCTCCGTATCGGACGTACCGGCATTGCGCCAACAGCGCGCCATTGCTTTAGGGATCGTCGCCGTATCGCCTTCATTGAGAATCAGATGATGCGCGTCCCAGTGCAATGAAATTGCGCCCCGATGGACAAACACGACATCTTCCTCAGCCCGGCTGTGGGAAGGGATGACGCCATTGGGTTTGAAGACAAGCTTACGGAAGTGGAAGCCGTGAGGATTGGCGACCTTGGCGGCGTCAATTTTCTCAAGCGCGTTCGCGGGCCCAAGAACCGGGTATTCCTCAACTCCGACCGAACGTGCGGACAGGAACGATGTCTGCGCCGGCGCCTGGCGCAATTCACTGCAGGAAACAACGCATGCAGACATTTCCTCTCGTGTCATGCGCCGCAGGCTGGCCGCTGTCGCCGCGCTTGTGGGCGCGCAGGGCGCGTCGCCGTCAGGGACCTGCTCGCCGATCGCTGTGTCGATCAATCTGCCCGCTTTTGTCAGGACAAGGCCATGTTTGGCCGCCTGCTCAAAGACATACGGCGCCCACGTCACGTGGCCGGGATCGTCGCCGCCAAGAATTGCAAACAGAAAGCTGTCCTCGCCCTCGACGCACTCAAAGCCTCTGAAAACATGAACCGGGATCGAGATCACGTCGCCCGGTCCGAGGATCACCTCGCCGTCGTCACCCGTCTCGCCCCAGCGAAAGGCCCATTTACCCGTGTGAACGAGGAAAACTTCAGCGGTTTCGTGACTATGCTGGGAATTGACGCATCCCTTCGGCTGGCGGGCCCCGCCGATGTTAAAACCATGGGGTATCTTCACATGCACATGCTGGCCGGGATTTTCAGAAACGCCCGGGCCAATAATGGTGAAATTTTCTTTCTTGTCGCTGCCGGGCGTGCGCGCATCAATAAAAGCGGTGTTGCACGGGATGAGATCGCCATAGCGGACAATCCGCCGCTCCATGTCCTGAACCGAAATCGTCATAGACGGACGCGCCCTCGCCGCTCAGTTGTCCGGAAAAATGTACTTCGAATGCAAAGCGCTCGCAACCGGATAAAATTCGCCGCGCTCAGCGCCGCTCATCCCAACCTTTTCCCTCCAGAAGGTCGCGTCCCATTTGGCGGAACACATCGACAATATCCAGATGGACCCAGTTCTCGACGCATTCCCCTTTTTCGTCAAAGCGCCAGAAATCCATATATTTCAGCTTGATACGCTTGCCGGTCGCGGGCATCCCCAGGAAATCGCCGCTATGGGTCGCCTCAACAACGCCATAGGCCGAGACGAGATCCCCGTCTTCAAGGATGAGATCGATGGTCGTGTATTTATCCTTGAAGGCGTTCAAAAACGGGCGTTGCCAACCGTCCTGAAATTCCTTCAATGAGTTTTTTGTGCCGGGACCGGCGCCGCCGCGCCAGACAAAATTTTTCGAAAAATGGGCGTCGATTCCGTCGATTATGTGATCGTTGAGCGCATCGTTCATGGCGATAATGCGTTCTTTGTATCCTTTGCTTGTCATGCGGCGTCGCCCTTTCCATGTCTTGGCCATCACAGCCGATAGAGGATTGAATGGCGACGGACGTAGCTTTTTTTGCATTCGCATGCAATTTTCCGCCGTGCGCACAACCGAAGGCGCATAACCGATCACGCCGGGACGGAACTCGATGACCACAACAGCCCCTGTCACGCATGTCGCCACAACCGATATCGCCGAATTGCTGGCCCCTGACCCGCCAGGCCGGCGCATGGCGATGCGCGGGTTTGACGACGAGTTTGTCGACATCGCCGACTATATTATCCGGATTACCGATCGAATATGGCACGAACGCAAGGTTGCGCTTTGCCGAAGATATTATTCCGAAGACAGCATGATCCACACGCTCGCCGGCGATATTGTCGGCGCGGCGACGGTCGAAGCGAACACGCATGCGACGCTCGCGGCGTTTCCGGACCGCACCCTCGACGGCGACAACGTGATCTGGTCCGGCAATGAGAATGACGGCTTTTATTCGTCACATCTCATTACCAGCCGCATGACAAATCTGGGGGCCTCCGAATTTGGCCCGGCGACAGGCAAACGCGCCCGCATCAAAACGATTGCCGATTGTCTTTGCCGTGAAAATCAGGTGATCGAGGAATGGTTAGTACGCGACAACGCCGCGCTCATCATGCAACTGGGGCTCGATATTGAAGAAATCGCCGCCGCTCAGGCGCGGGAAGACCGGGAGAACGGCGTCGATCTTATCTCGTTTTTTGAGGGCGAGCGCGAGCGTATCGCCGGACAGTTCTGGGGCGAGCCATCGAAGCCGGTGCGCCCGGAAGAAGACATCGACGACTTTGTTCGATTTGCATTCAACGAAATCTGGAACAAGAAAAACGGCGAGGCGCTGCCGGCGATCTACGATTTTCGTGTGGGCGCGCACTTGCCTGCAGAAATATCTCTTTACGGAACACTTGAATATAACGAATATCTTCAACGGTTTTTCGAAGCGGTTTCACAGATTAATGTGTCCGTCGACCATGTTGCATCGATCCCCTACCTTGGCGACGCCCGCGATGTCGCTGTTCGATGGACCCTGACCGGCACGCATAGCGGCGACGGCCTGTTCGGGGAGGCGTCCGGCGCGCCGCTGTATATTCTGGGCGTCAGCCACTGGCGCCTGATCAATGGCCGCATTCGCGAGGAATCGACCATCTTCGACGCCCTCGCCATTCGCCGACAGATCGCAACCCATCGATTTTCGCACTCATGACAGCGAAGATGCGGATTTTCGATGCGCATCATCATCTGTGGTCGCTGACGCGTTGCCATTATCCATGGCTGATGGCGAAAGGCGTCAAAAGATTCTTTGGCGATCCCGCCCCGATCCAGGAAGATTATCTGGTTCACAATTTTAGGACTGACGCGACCGCGTTTGATCTTATCGGCTCGGCCCATATTCAAGTCGGCGTCGACGAAAGCGATATTGTCAATGAGACGGCGTGGCTTCAGGCGTGCAGCGACGCAGATGGTCTGCCTTCGGCGATCGTCGGTTATGCTGATTTAACCGCCGACACTCTTACCTCAATACTTGACGCACATGCAGCGTACCCAAACTTTCGCGGCGTTCGACAAATTGTCGGGCGCCATCCGGTGGAAGATGAGAAGACAGGTTCCGGCGCTCTATTGAACGATCCTCGCTTCGCGGCGGGTCTTGAAGCGCTCGCGCGGCGCGGTCTTCGTTTTGAGCTTCAACTCGTCGCCTCGCAATATGAGGCCACTTTTGATGCGCTTACGCGCATTCGCGAATTACCGGTCGCTATTTGCCATTTTGCATCACCCTGGGACCAATCGCCGGACGCTTATCGCCATTGGCGCGACGCCATGGCGCGGTTTGCCGAACTTCCCAATTGCCACATGAAACTTTCCGGCTTTGGCATGTTCAAGCCTGACTGGACGTACGATGATATTGCGCCATATGTGAACGATGCGTTGACCCTCTTCGGCGCGCAGCGATGTATGGCGGGTTCGAACTTTCCGGTTGACAAGCTATATGGCGACTATACGCGCTTTTGGCGTGCGCTCGTTGAGCTAATTCCAGACAAATCCGCACTTCAAGCAGTGACGCTTGATAATGCGATGCGATATTACGATGTTCCGGCGCCCGTAAGCTGATCAAATTGACCGCGCAGCGCCCGTGCCCCCTCGAGCAAAAATGTGTGATCGGACTTCAAAGCGAAAAAGCTCGCGCCCTGATCGATCCATTGCGGAATTTCTTCAAGATCGCTGACGAACATCCCGATGCGCTTGTCCGCGGCGCGTCCGGCCCGGCAGATTTTTTCAACAGCGTCGATAACGGCCTGATCGTTCGGCGACGCCGCGCCAAGGGCGACCGTCAAATCAATGCGCCCAATGAAAAAACAATCGATCCCATCAACACCCAAAATATCGTCGATCGCATCGACAGCGTCGAGGTCCTCAATCTGCGCGATGATCGTCGTCTCCGTTGCCGCGCGGTCCAGATTGGCGGCCATCGATGATGTCGTATAAGCGGCGGCTCGCGACGAGCCTGCATAACCGCGCCCGCCCGCCTGATACCGGCACATGGCCGCCAGCGCCTCCGCCTCCTCGCGCGATTTCACATGCGGCGCCACGACGCCAGCTGCGCCGCAATCGAGCGCGTTCAATACATGGTCCGCCGATAAATGCGGGATCCTGACAAGGCCCGGCATGCTCGCCGCGCGCAGCGCCGCGATTGAGGCGTCGATTGCCAACCGGTCGAAGGGGGCGTGCTCGGCATCAAGACAAACGCAATCAAGCGACGTCAGCCCGAGCACCTCGGCCACAATATGTGACGGGGTCTTGACCCACACACCGACCAGCGGCGCCCCGGCGCGCAAGCGCTCGCGAAACCCCGCCGCCATCAGGCGGCCCTCGACCATAGCCGCGTGCTCGCGAGCGCCGCGCCTTCGGCAAGCACCGACAGTTTGGCGTAAACAATATCGGGATCGACGGCGCCGAAACCGGCAAAGGTTGAAAATCCACAATCGGTGCCGGCGATAACGCGCTCGCGTCCGACAATGTCTGCAAAGCGCCCGATCCGTTCCGCGATCAGCTTGGGGTGTTCAATAAAGTTGGTCGTTGAGTCGATGACGCCGGGCACCAGAATTTTGTCATCCGGCAAATCAGCGCTCGCAAAGACCTCCCACTCATGGGCATGGCGCGGATTGGCGCTTTCAAACAGCAAGGCTTGCGGTTTTGCCCGCAGCGCGATCGGCAGAACCATATCCATCGGCGCATCGCAATGGTGAGGGCCCTCATAATTCCCCCAACAAACGTGAAGCCGCATTTTCTCAGCCGGAATGTTCCGCGTCGCGTGGTTTAGCGCATCGACATGCTGACGTGCGAGCCGCTCATAGGCGGCGTCGTCCTGATCCTTGAAGATCATGTGTCGCCCAAGACCAAGATCGGGCGAGTCAAGTTGAAGGACAAAGCCCGCCTCAACGATCGCTTCATATTCGTGACGCATCGCTTCGGCGAGCGCCTCAAGATAGGCCTCATGGGTGGGATAATACTCATTAGGCTGAAAAAGCGCGATCACCCCCGGCGACGCTGCGTTCATGAAGCCTTCCGCTGGCTCGGCCGCCTGCAGAGCCTTTGTGAAATTCGACAGGTCTTCTTCAAGCGGCTGCATGTCCTTCAGCGCAATTTCGCCGACACATTTTGGCCGCCTGTATGAAGGCGTGCCGCCGCCTTTCGCCTGGCGCTCCAGAAAGCCCGGAAACTCCTCAAGGTCCTTCGGCGGATTGCGCGGGCTGTCGCCGTCAAAGCCGCTGATCCGGTCCTTGATGTAGGTGGCGTAGGAAATCTTGCTCATCTCGCCGTCGCTGACGACATCGACCCCGGCGGCTTTTTGTTTCGCAACAACATCGACAACAGCCGCCGCAATAGTGGTTCGAAATCCGTCGACGTCGTCGAGTTTCCCTTGTTCATGGGCGAAGACGCCGTCCGTGACCGCTTGTGAGCGCGGCAAGCTGCCGACATGGGTGGTCAAAATACGGTCGGTACTCGTTTTCATGATTTCTGCAACCCCGTTTCGGTTAGGTCTATATGGTGTTTCAAAAGCGTCGTTACGCGGTCGGGCGCTTCCATTGTCGATAAGTGCCCGCAATCGCGCAGAATGTGCAGCGCCGATCTTACAATCGCCGACGCCATAATCTCATGGAGTTCTGGCGGGCATACCTCGTCTTCATCGCCGGCGACAATCAGCGTCGGACAGTCGATCTCGGTAAGGGTGTCGGCGCTGTCCTGTCGGCGCATCAAGGCGCAGGACTGGCGCTCGAAAACATCGGCGCCAAGATGATCAGCCATGGCCGCGATCTCGTTCAGGACCTGTTGATCGCTTTTGCTTCTTGACCCGAGATAATTCGGCTTTAGCTCTTCCATCACGACCGTCGCAAGATCGCCGCCGCGCACGCGGGTGATTTGCGATTGGCGCACCTCACGGCGCGCCGGCGAGTCCGAAAACGGCGTTGTATTCAACAGCGCCAATCCAGCGACGCGATCGCGCGCCAGCCGCCAGACTTCAAAAGCGACAATGGCGCCCATCGACAATCCCGCGAGGTAAAATTTATCGGGCGCCGCATCCACAAGCCGGGCGGCCATCGCCTCAATCGTATCGTCGCGGGAGAGATCCGCATGCAAAACCGGTCGCTCTGCGCCAATGGCCGCCGCTTGTTTCTCAAACAGGCGTGCATCGCACATAAGTCCTGGCGCAAAGACAATCGGCAAGCGAGACATCGCTCTGGACACTAATGTACTTCGAAGTCAAAATCACCAAGATTTTTTCGGATTTGCCACTACCGTTTTGTTTTTTCACATGAAATGGAGAAGACCGCGTGCAGGAAGACATCGACCAAAAGGCGCGCGATTCCGCCAGACAAACAATCGCGCCGATCCGGTCGGCGCTCTATGATTTCGACGCCAAAGCGCTTAGCGCGGCCATACGGGCGGCCTTTGCACCGGCCCCGATCATTCAGCTTGCTTATCCGTTTGAACGTCTCAGCGGCGCCGACGATTTCTTTGAAAGCGCGCTGTCGCCGCTCGCGCACGCCTTCGCCTCATTTGAGCGCCGCGATGCGATCGTGATGGCCGGCGCCGCGGAGGACGCGGCGATCTGGGTTGGATGTTGCGGGTATTATACGGGGGCGTTCACAAAACCGTTCCTCGATATTCCGCCGACCGGCCAATTTGCGACCGTGCGGTTTCACGAGTTTTACCGGCTCGACGGCGATCAGATCGTCGAGGTTCAGGCGCTCTGGGACATTCCCGAACTCATGCATCAGGCGGGGGCGTGGCCGATGACGCCGCAACTCGGCGCTCAATTCTACGCACAGGCCCCGTCAACACAGGACGGCCTTGCGATTGTCAATCGCAATGGCGATCACGCACAACAGAGCCAGAAGCTTGTCGCAGCCATGTGCGCTGATCTTGGGAATTTCGCATCAGGCGGCGTCGAGGCCATGCGCCTTGACCATTATTGGCATCCGAAATGCTCCTGGTACGGTCCGTATGGCATCGGTGCGGGTCGCGGGCTCGACGGTTTTCGCCGGCGTCACCAAATCCCCTTTCTGAACGCCCTGCCGGACCGGGAAGGCGCGGGAACCTTCTTTGCGGACGGAGACTATGTCGCCGTCACCGGGTGGCCGAATATGAAGGCGACGGTCTCGGGCGGGGGCTGGATGGGCATCGCCCCGGCCAATCAGCAAATCACCATGCGCAGCCTCGACTTCTGGCGATGCGAAAACGGCATGATCCGTGAAAACTGGGTGTTGGTCGATCTGCTGAGCGTCTACGATCAGATCGGCGTCGATGTCTTTGCTCGCATGCGCGAGATGACGTCGCGTTAAGTTTCCCTGCTAACCGAAAATTGCTGCGCACACCGCGTCGTGCAAGGCGCCGCCCTCGTCTGCGAGCGCATCGACCGTATAATGGGCCATGAAGAACGACTGACCGCGAGCGAAAGCGCCGGGCGTTGCAATGGTTTCTATCCCGGCGCCAGTTGCGGAAAGAACGCTCGCCATTGTGTCTTCGACGGCGATGGCGCGCTCCGACGTCTGGTCGGTTTCTTTCAGAGCCAATCGATACGCCGCCGGATCGGGCTTGCCGACGGAAACTCTTTCCCGGGTGACGACGACGTCAAACTGGTCAAGCGGCAGGTGCGCGCCCGCCGCATCCGCGATCGCGTCAATGTTCTCCTGATACGTCGTTGTTACAAGACCGAGCCGAAGGCCTTCTGCCCGCGCACGATCAATCAAAGCCGCAACGCCGGGCCTCAGCGGCGTTCGTTCGCGGCGGATATGCGCGCACGCGATCTCGGTTTTTCGCGCGTGAATGCGTTCAATGGCTTCGTCAGTGAGCCCCGTCCCCGTCGCCTCGCTCAACACCCTAAGCCGATCGCGGCCGCCCGATATTTCCAGAAGCGCGCGATACGTCTCCGCGTCCCACGACCAATGAAGGCCGGCCTCGTCAAGCGCCTGATTGTATGCCTGTCGCTGGATATCGGACGTTTCAGCAAGAACGCCGATCGATCCAAAAAAGAGGATTTTTTTGTGTTGCATGTTCTGACCCAAAAGCGCGCATGTCGGCTCCGTCCTGAGCCGATACGCTTCATACGCAAACTGGCTGCGGTGCGACTATTCGAATTTTGCGGAGGATCCGTTTTTCAAGATTCCCGAGAAGACCCGCCGCTCCACGAGCGCGTCGGGGTCTTCAATCATCGACAACAACATCGAGACGGTTGCTTCGGTCATGCGTCGCACGGGCTGGCGAATTGTCGTCAGATCATACTGCTTCCAGCTCGCGGGGCCGACGCCGTCAAATCCTACAACAGAGATATCTTCGGGTGCGCTTAGATCGAAATTCACCCGCAACGCGTCGAGAGCGCCAATCGCCATCACGTCATTAGCGCAAATAACCGCATCCGGGCGTTCGCCATCCCTCGCCATTAATTCGCCAATGAGCGCAAAACCGCTTTCATAGGAATAATTGCCTTCCAGGACCGGCGCATCGTCAACGCCAAGCTCTTCGAGCCGTTCGATCGCCGCCGTCTTGCGCTCGACGCCTACGAGCGAGCCCGGAGGACCAGCAAGAATGGCAAACCGCCGATGGCCGGCATTATAAAGTCCGTCCACCAATTGCCGCGCGCCGTCTTCCTGATCGCAACAAACCGAACTCACCGCTGAGCCGTTGAGGTGACGGTTATAAAATACGAGCGGAACGCGCCGCTTTTCAAATTCTGCGATCTGATCCGGCGATAACTCGCTGGCCGCAATGACGCCGTCTACGCGATAGGGCCAGATCTGACGCAACGTCTCGTTGGCGTCCGCTTCGCTTTTCAGCGAGAACAACAAAACCCGCACGCCATGAGCGGAAAAGCGCTCCGTCAACTCTGCGAGAACTTCAGGATAATAAAGATTGGTCAAGTTCGAGATTAATATCGCGACAAGATTGGACCGCCGCGTGATAAGACTGCGCGCGATGGCGTTTGGCTCATAGCCCAGCTCGGCGGCGGCGGCCATCACCCGTTCGCGCATTTTCGCTGAAACGCTCGCCCCGGGCTTGAAACATCGCGACACAGCCGACTGCGACACGCCGGCATGGCGCGCGACATCATAGGATGTGACCGCTTGCCGGTCGTTCCTGATCGAAACGACTTTAGGCTGCGTCTTTTCCGCCATAACGCCTCAACCTGATATCCGCTTGTTCCTTATGACCGGCAAAACCTTCCAAAGCGCAAAGACGCGAGCAATATTCGCCGATATGCACGGATGCTTCTTTGCTGATCCGTTGATAGGTGCAAGTTTTGATGAATTTTCCAACCCACAGCCCCCCGGTGTAGCGGGCCGCTTTCTTGGTGGGCAGCGTATGGTTGGTGCCGATAACCTTGTCTCCATAGGACACATTGGTTTCCTCACCCAGGAACAGCGCGCCGTAATTCGTCATATTATCGAGAAAATAGGACGGATCTTTCGTCATGACCTGAACATGTTCGGAGGCGATTTCATCGGCTTTTTCGACCATCTCCTCATAGCTGTCGCAAACGATCACCTGGCCATAGTCACGCCACGCAGGACCGGCGACGTCAGCCGTCGGCAAAACTTTCAATTGGCGCTCGACCTCATTCATGGTGTCGCGCGCCAGTTTTTCGGAGTTGGTGAGCAATACCGCGGGCGAGTTCGTCCCGTGTTCGGCCTGGCCAAGAAGATCGGCGGCGCAAAGCTCCCCGTCAACGGTTTCGTCCGCAATCACGAGCGTTTCCGTCGGGCCGGCAAACAAATCGATCCCGATACGGCCGAATAATTGTCGCTTGGCTTCCGCGACAAAAGCATTGCCGGGACCGACAAGCATATCGACGGGGTCGATTGTCTCGGTGCCAAGCGCCATAGCGCCAACCGCCTGTACGCCGCCGAGCACATAGATTTCGTCCGCGCCCGCCATGTCCATCGCTACAACAATCGCCGGCGCGGGCGCGCCTTTGAACGGCGGCGCCGCCGCGATGACGCGCGGCACGCCGGCGACCTTGGCGGTGACGACGCTCATATGCGCGCTGGCGACAAGCGGATATTTGCCGCCCGGCACATAACAGCCGACGGAATTCATCGGAATATTCTTGTGACCCAGAAAGACGCCCGGCAACGTTTCGACTTCAACATCCTGAAGCGCGTTCCGTTGATGCTGGGCGAAGTTTCTGACTTGTTCCTGGGCAAAGCGGATGTCGACGAGCGCTTGCGCGTCGAGCTGATCGTAGCAAGCCTTGATTTCATCCTTCGACATACGAAACGAAGCCGGCGACCATTCGTCAAATTTTTCCGACAACGCCCGCACGGCGGCGTCGCCGCGCGCGCCGATATCACTCAAAATAGTCTCGACAATCGCGCGCACTTTCGCATCATCGGTTTCGGCTTGCTGTTCAGAAATTCCGTCTTTCAAATACCGGATCATCGTCTTACTCGGTCCCCTTATGGCCATACCATTGCTATCTCGCGGCCCATGTACAAATGCGTTGCGCATAGACAAATGCGTTGCGCATAGACTGGGCGCACAAACAGCGCCCATCGATGATGCACAGAAACCATGCACATAAATGCGCCGCTGCGCGCGCGTGGCCGCCAACGCGCTTGCGTACGCGCACAAGTCCCATAAATTGCATTCGAATGCAATATTTCAAAAATCAGCTATCGATAAAGGGCGAATATGCAAGCCATTGATCTTACAAATAAAATAGCACTCGTAACCGGCGCTGGACGCGGCATCGGGCGGGCCATTGCGACAACGCTGCATGCCGCCGGCGCCGACGTCTACGCCGTTTCCCGGACCGAAGCAGACCTCGTCGATCTGCAAAACACCCTCGGCCCGCGCCTCACCCCGTGGGTATATGATGTGACGTCCGATGAGTTTCTGGCGGCCGTCAACGCGACGGCAAAACTGGATATTCTGGTCAACAATGCGGGCGCGAACCGACCGGAGCCTTTCGTCGACGTATCGACGGAAAATCTCGACTTTATTCTCGACTTAAACGTGCGCTCGATGTTCCGGACGGCGCAAGCGGCGGCACGCGTCATGTTGAAAACCGGCGGTCGCGATGGCGGCGCAATCATTCATATGTCATCGCAAATGGGCCATGTCGGCTCGCCAAACCGCTCGGTATACTGCATGACGAAACACGCAATCGAAGGGCTGACAAAGGCGATGGCGGTTGAGCTTGCCCCCCATAAAGTCCGCGTCAACAGCGTCGCGCCGACCTTTATTGAAACGCCGATGACCAAGCCGATGCTCGACGATCCGACTTTTCGCAATTTTGTTCATGAGATGATACCCATGAAAATGATCGGCCAGCCTGAAGATGTTGCAAACGCGGTTCTTTATCTGGCCTCCGATGCATCACGCATGGTGACCGGTCACAGCCTTTTGGTGGATGGCGGCTGGACCGCTCAATAGCCTTGGAACACGGCGCAGATCGCGTGCGAAAAAAAAGAAAGGGCGCAAGCGCCCTTTCTTCTTTCAACATAAGCGTTCCATAGGGAGAGAGAATATCGAACGCCTAGAAGTCTGCTCTGAATCGTACGCCGAAGTTCCGCGGGTACAAGAAACTCGTTTGGACAATATCGCTGCCGTTGTTATTGCCCCGCGCGAGTACGGCTTCGTTTTCAAGGTTTTCAACAAACACTTCCGCTGAGTAGTTGCCCCATGTGTCAGGCGCATCCCAGATCAGACGCAAGTCGGTCTTTGTGAAACTGTCCTGATCCTGAAGCGGGTCGATCGAAAGCAGGTTCGATGTGTTGTAACCGTCGCTGTAGTAGAACTGAACGTAAGGCGTTAGCCGGCCATATTCGCCAAGATCAAACTCATAGGAACCAAAAAGGCTCGCGGTGAAGTCTGGCGACCACGGCGTTTCTTCGCCCGCAAGATCGACAAAGGTCTGTACCTGTCCGTTAAGAAGCTGGTACGGATTTGTCTGTCCGAAGGCGACAAATTCAGAGTCGAGGAAGGCGAGATTAGCGCCCAGCTGCAAGCCTTCAACAGGAACCCAGACGGTTTCGACTTCAACGCCGAACGCCTCGATTTCGCCGCCATTAATCGCCTGCGTCACGACAATGGTCGATCCATCCGGCAGCGTCTGTGGAATTTGGAACTGGCCGAGAAGGTTGTCATACGTCGTATAATGGCCGGCGATATTGAAAAGCAGCGAATTATCAAACAGCGTGCTCTTCAGGCCAACTTCGATCACGCGCGATTGCTGATCGTCAGTCTGACTGCCGCTGTTGTTGAGGGCGCCTGAAAGGAAGCCCGTGCTCGCCGTTACATAAATCAGCGCATTATCCGCAACATCATATTCAAGACCGGCGCGCCACGAGACATTGTCGGATGCGTCGGGGTCAGAGCGGATCGCGTCATCCGCATCGGTATTGATGGCGAATACGCCGAACACATCGGCGATATCGAGAGAGAACGGCCCGGAGAAGGGCCCGCCCGGGAGCGTCGTCGTGACCGGGGGCTCGGATACGCCGTCGCCATCAGTGTCGCCGGTAAAGTTGCTGCCGCCGCCGACAAGTTCTTTGTCTTCATTGTCGTAACGTACGCCGCCAATAAGCCGGAGGCGGTCCGTTAATGAAAATTCGAACTGACCGTAGAGGCCAAAGTAAGTTGTCTCGAGCGGCGTCGCGTCAGCAAAGAACCCGCCAAGCACCTGATCGTTTGAAACGAGCGGCGTTCCCGACAACACGGGCAGCAACAACGGGTCGCCGGAATCATCGAGCACCGGATTGCCGTTATTATCAAGAACGGGCACCGGCGCGCCGCGCGGCGCGGCCTCTCTCAGGCTGTTGATGAAGAAGTTGAAGTCCGTCTGATCGCTGGAGAAATAGGCGCCCGCGGTCCACTGAAGGCGGCTGTCATAATTGGAGCTGAACTGCAGCTCCTGCGTAAAGTATTCCGCCGTCTCGTTGAAGCCGCCGACCTGAAACGGATTGGGGCTGAAGTCGAAATCGAAGCCGAGCAGGTTCTCAAATTCCGTATACGCCGAAATTGATTTCAGGAGCACCGGCCCGAGGTCGATATTGGCCTCAAGCTGCCAGACCTGCTCACGCACTTGCGCGTCCGGGACGAAGTCTTGCGCAACCGTATAGGGGCCGACGTCAAGCGCAGACGGTTGGCCGTCGGTGCCGACATTCGGGTTTGAGCAATCCTGCACAGAACCGAACGGATCGGTATGACCCGACGGCGTCGTGTTGCGGCAAATAAAGGTGTATCCGAAAAGGCCCGCTTCTCTGCCGTCTTCCTGGATATTGCTATACCGTGCGAGGAAGCTTACGCGATCGGTCGGCTCCCACAAGGCGCTGACGCGAATGCCTTTGTCGTCCTGCGCGCCGAGATTTGGACCGAAGAGGTTTTCAACATAGCCGTCGCTCTTGTCGAAAAAGCCGGCGACACGAAGGCCGAACGTGTCGGAGATTGGCACATTGACGTAACCGTCGACGCGCGCCCGGTCGAACCGCTCGTAACTCGCGTTAAAGCCCGCGCCCCACTCGCCGAGTTCCGGCTGGTTGGTGTAAAGGTTAAGCGCACCCGCGAAAGTGTTGCGCCCATATAGCGTGCCTTGCGGTCCCTTTAGGAATTCAACGCGATTGACGTCAAAGAAAGCGCGCGATTGCTGCGAGGCGCGCAATTTGTAGACGCCATCCACATAAGCGCCGACGATTGAAGCGTTGTCGCCGAAGGTGTTTGTTGAGTTTGCGCCGCGAACATTAAACTTCGCGTCGTTGCCGACAAAAGCGAAGTTGACGCCCGACACCAGCAACTCAAGGCGCGAGACATCGGTGATGCCGCCATTATTGAGGGCGTCCTGATCAAACGCCTGAATGGACAGGCTGACATCCTGAACATTTTCCTCGCGCTTTTCCGCCGTCACGACAATTGTATCGATCTGCGCGCTTGCGCCTGGTGATAAGGCAAGGCTCAACGCCGCGGCGCCGGCGCTTCCCATTAAAATTCGTGAATATTTCTGGCTCAGCTGGCTCATGGGACCCCTCGCTTTGCTGTAACTGGCGTGTCGCCCTAGAATCGTCTTATTAACGTTACTTCGAATGCAATGGTCGAGCAAGGCGGCTCTGACTTCGCATGCACTTCAAGACCATTGAGCAATTGAACTCAATCGCCCGCCGACCCGCTATGAATATTTTCTCATTAAAACAGCGCAGTAAGGCGCAAATCCAATTGAATTTTGTCAATTGCGGCGCTCCAAATAACGGGGCGCCGAAGCACGAACGGCGTCACCTTAATGACACAATAACTGGAAGATTCTTTCAATGAAGCGTCGCACGCTAAGAATATTTGCATTCGAAGTACGCCCATGCGCTACTTTCGTTGGGAAGGGCTGGTGAGTCTCGATGGATGCAGTCGAAATTGAGTTGGCGCGCGCTCAGTCTTGGCGGTTGGCGCAATCACAGCGCGTGGGCGAGCTGTCGCCCATCGAGGACGCATTAGCGGCCTCATGCGCACCCGACGTGCGTTGTCACATATCTCACCCATTCAATGAGACGCGCGGCGTTGAGGGCGTACTTGAAAAGTTTTGGCGGCCCCTTTTCAATGCGTTTTCAAATCCCGAAAGACGCGATGATATTTTTGTCGCCGGCCGCTTCAAGAACCGGATTTGGACCGCGGCGACAGGTCATTTTGTCGGTGTTTTTGAAAATCAGTGGCTCAACATACCGCCAAGTAAACACCTGACGTTTATTCGATTTGGAGAAATCATCGGCTTTGACGGCGATCAGATCTCCGACATCTTTTTCATGGTCGATATTATTGGCGCGGCGCGCCAGAACGGTCTCGATCTTGTGGGAAAGAGCCGCGGCGCTGAAATCATCGCACCCGGACCTGGCGCCCATGACGGGATCCGGCTGAACGCCAGCCCCGAAAAAGATACTGCGCAATCGATGAAACTGGTCGACGCGATGATCGCCGGCCTGATGCGATATGACCGCGTCAGCCTTGACAGCATGCATCAGGAAGATTTCTGGCGCCGCGATTTTCTTTGGTACGGCCCGAGCGGCGTCGGCGCCTCGCGGGGGCTCAAAGGCTTTCAGGACTACCACCAAAGACCGTTTCTCAACTTCGTGCCTGACCGCAAAGGCGGCGATCATGTCGCCCGCTTTGCGGACGGTCCTTATGTGGCGTCCGGCGGCTGGCCAAGCATTCGGGCGACAACAAGCGGCGAGGCCTGGGTCGGCGTAACATTGCCGCCGGATCTGCCGGTCACCATGCGTGTGATGGATTTCTGGCGGCGCGACGGCGCTAAGTTTCAGGAAAACTGGGTCTTTATCGACATCCCGGATATCCTCCGCCAGTGCGGACAGGACCTGTTTGCGGAGCTTTAACATAACCCGCTGACGCCGACAGCGAGGCAAAAAAACCGATAGGGGCAACATGGAAAATTTTGGCGTCCTGAACTGGACAATCGTTGTCATCTACCTTCTCGGCAATCTGGCGCTTGGCTATGCGCTCAGCACACGCATAAAATCCGCAAAGGACTATCAACTCGGCACCCGCATGACGCCATGGTGGGCGATTGGCATTTCGGTGATCGCAACTTATGTCAGTGCGCTTTCGTTCCTCGGCGGGCCCGCATGGGCATACGGATCGGGCATGGCGGCGCTGGCGATCCACGTCAATTATCCCCTGGTCATCTTTATCGTTGTCGTTGTGTTTCTGCCGTTTTTTTACAATAGCGGCGTCGCCTCAATATATGACTATCTGGAACGGCGTTTCGGCGTCGCCTCCCGCACCGTTATTTCAGCGCTCTTTTTGGTCACGCAAACGATCACGTCGGCGTCGATCCTTACGGCGACGGCGATTGTCGTAACGTTCATCACCGGCCTTGATGTGCGCACAAGCATCGTCCTGATGACGGTTGTCGTCTTGGGCTACACTATGCTGGGCGGCATGAACGCGGTGATCTGGACGGATGTTCTACAGGGCGTCATTCTCTTTATCGGCGCCGGGATCATTCTCTGGAACGTCCTTGATGCGACGGCGCCGCTGTCTGATGCGCTGGGCGCACTCGCCGACGACAACAAGCTGAACCCGATAAACACCGCGCTCGATTTTTCCATTGCGCCGACGATCTGGGCCGGCGTCTTCGCGATGACGCTTTTTCACGTGACGGTCTATGGCGCCAACCAGATGATGGTGCAGCGGGCGCTGGCGGCGAAAAATATTGGCGACGCGAAGAAATCGTATCTGATGATGGGATACGCGGCCTTCTTCATCTACTTCCTGTTCTTCTTTATTGGCGCGCTTCTCTATGTCCATTTCGAAGGCCGGCCGTTTGAACAGACCAATGCGATCATTTTGACATTCGCGGAAAGTCTCGCCATCCCCGGCTTGCTCGGCATCATTGCCGCGGCGGTTCTTTCCGCTTCCATGTCCAGTCTCTCTTCCGCGTTTAACTCCCTTGCAACCGCTTCGATCACCGATTTTTACGGGCGGTTTTTCCGCAAGGACGCGCCCGCCGGTCATTTTCTGCTGATGGCGCGGGTCTTTACGGTGTTCTGGGGGATCGCCGCGATCCCAATCGCGTTCGCCTTTATCGAAAGCGGCGGCTCCATTCTGGAGCAGCTGACGAAAGTCGGCTCCTATTTCGTCGGCGCGAAACTCGCGATGTACTTTCTCGGCTTTTTCTCAAAACACACGACCGAGCGCGGGCTATTGATCGGCGTTATCGCCGGTTTTGTCTCTCTGATGGCCGTCGTCAACGGCGTGCCGTTCGCCGGTATCAAACCGGCGAACATCGCCTGGCCCTGGTATGTTGTCATTGGCGGCGGCGTAAATATTTCCGTATCATGGTTAAGCAGCGTCATGCTTGACGGCTTTAAATCCGAATGGCACGAACAAACAGTACCCGGACAATTAAAGCGCTTCCGCGATAATAACCTGCCCCAGAAAAGCGATGGTTGGTTTGTCGCCCCTGGCAGGGTCGACGCGCTTTGTTGGGGATTGCCCGTCTTTTTTGTGCTGACAATCTGTTTTCTTATGGCATTTGCGCGGCTCGGCGCCGCCACGGGCTAGCGGATACGATCGATCCAGCGCGTTAAGCGCGACTAGATGCTGGTTTCCTTGATGAAGACATGGACGACCCGTCGCCAGATTCTTGTCGCAAGGCTCTCCCGTCGTCCTTTTGCGTGGACCTCGCCCCGCATAACCGTTGTCGGCATCGGCTCAGGGCCGTGCGGTGTTACCGTTACGTTGTACCATGTCTGAAGCGGACGACCGCCCTCTTCAACGTCGCTTACAGCAATCGGGCCGTTGAATTGAGAGGACAACGCCATGATCGAAATCCGGTCGGCGCTCGCGCCGGCAAGCGCCGTCACGCGTCCATCAATGGCGGACGTTTCCAGGAAATCCGGAATGAAAACCGCACGCTTGCCGAGCTCAAGACGTGACGCGTTTTCATCGGAGATATAGCCCCGCAGCAGGACTTCGCCTTGATCGACGATTGTCAGCACCCGCATGCTTTCATTGATCCAGCGACCTTCATGCAAGAACCGATCGATATCGCGAATGACCCCGGCGATGGGCGCGCGCAACACCATTTTGTCCTTCTCAGCGGCGATCCCTGTCAATTCGGTCTGAAGCTGAATGCGCTCCTGTTCAAGGATCGTGACGATGTCACGGTCTTGCGCATCGGCCGCAACGCGCGCAAGACGCGCGTTCGACAAGGCGAGCCGGCGCCGCGCAACCGTCTCACGGCGCACGAGATCCGGATCGCTTAATTCAACGAGCGGATCGCCAGCCTCAACAACGGCGCCGCTTTCGACGAGCATGCGAGACACGTACGCCGCGCCGAGCGGATAAACATGACTTTCCTCCCCCGCCTCAAGAACAGCGGGAAAGCGGACCGTTGCGCTCCAGGGAGTTAACAGCACAAGCGCGCAGACAAACGCCGATGCCGCAGTTACGACCGATCGCCGCGACGCCATAAAATCACCGCGACGTTCAAACCAGACCTTCATTTCGTTGAAGATCGGCATCGCGATGAACCATCCGATTTCAATCGTCGACAGGAATAAACCCAACGGTTTGAAAAAGAACTCGTGGACCAGATAGGCGATCCCGAGAAACAAAAAGAACCGATAGACCCATGTGGCGAACGCATAAAAGATCAACCATCGACGACGCGCCGGCGGAATAATTTCCGGCGCTGCGTCGCCAAAGCCGAATAGCCTTTCCCGCAACGCCCAGCGACCGAGCGCAAAGGTGCGCGATTGAAGGTTCTCCATGGCGATCAGGTCGGAAAGGAAGTGATAGCCGTCAAAACGCATTAACGGGTTGAGATTTACCGAAATGCTGAGCACCCAGCTCGTCGTCGCCGCGAAAAACGCAGCGCTTCGCCAGGGCCCCTCGGGCAAGAACGCCCACGCAAGCGTTGCAAAGCCTGCGATCATCAACTCTACGGCGACGCCGGCGCCGCTGATCGTCAATCGCTGGCGGCGCGACAGCACTTTCCAGCTATCGGTTGTATCCGTGTACAGAACCGGAAACATCACCAGGAACGCAACGCCCATCGTCGGGACACGGCAGCCATATCGCGCCGCCGCGAATGCGTGCCCCAGTTCGTGAAAGATTTTTACAATGACGAGCGTAAGCCCATAGAACACCAGTCCCTTGACATTGAAGAAATGCAGGAATGTGTGTGTGAAACTATCCCACTGGCGCAACGCGAGATAAAGACCGAGCACGGTCGCCGCCGCCCAAAACACCCAAAAAGACTGCGAAAAGAATGGCGCGGCCAACCGGCTGAATTTCGTCAGGAAGGCATCCGGTCGGAACAGCGGAATCTTGAAAAACAAATATCCGTGTACTGCCTTGGCGAATATCGATTGTTTCTGCGCATCCGCCTGTTTTACAAAGCTCGCCGATTGACCGCTTGGCGGGTCCAGGGTCAGGCCATTTGTCAGACAAAACCGAACAATCGTCTCGATATCTTCAAGATCAATCGCGCTGTCTGTCAGCGCATCAAGGATTGCGCGCGCGCTGCCATGGGACCAATGCTGGAGCACAGCCAGCGTTTTACCGTCAATGGCGAAATACCGGTGGGAAACCGGATCAAAAATCAGCCAGTTATTGAAGCTGTCGCCATCCCCCGCGCCTTGCAGCAATCGCAAATCGTCACGCAGCTGTGGAAGGCTCGCATCGAGATCAAGAGGCGCTGTCATGGACTAAATGCCGGTCAGCTGGCGCAATGATGTGATCGGGCGACGAAGGACGGCAAGGGCGAATGGCGCTTTTTGCCCTTCAATGCGGGCGGTCCCCTGGACGCCGATCCGCAAGGACGCGTCCCCTTCCAGCAATTTGGCCGTTACGCTATAAGATAAAATCCCGCGTTTATCTGGCTGCGGATCATACGTAAAGTGCAGAATTTCCGCTTTCAGCGCGTTCAGCGGGTCGCTGTCGGTAAAGATCGTCACTGAGGCGCCCTCTTTAAGCAACAGGCTTTCCTTTACCGGCATGTCGATGACAACCTCGATCAGCGACGGATCGGCAATCTGCATGATTGATTCTCCGGCGCGCACAGGCCGACCGACCCAGTCATTCTTATCCGAGAAAATTGCAACGCCATCCCTGTCGGCGGCAATTTCCATCGCCTGAAGCAGTTCCAGCGCATAGGATTTTTCAACCTGCGCAAGTTCCAGTTCCGCTTTCGCCACAGCAAGTTCGCGTTTGGCTTCGGCGTCATTGATGGCGCCGCGCGCCAGGCGCTGATAGCGCGCCGACGCCACGCGCTCCGTCCGCTCAGCAAGCGCAAAGTTATTTCGCCGCTCGATGTCTTCAAAAACCACAAGACGGTCGCCGCCGGCGACGGTCTGTCCCTGTTCAACAACGATCCGAGACACCACACCGTCATAGGGCGCCGTCACCATGAACGGGTCAGCGGCTGAGATTTCCATCGGCGCCAACGCAGTCATACGCGTTGGAAATAACGCCGCGGCGACAAGAAGGAAGCCAGCCCCGAGGCGCACTCTTTTTCCTGAAACCGAAAGCCGCGCCTTCGTCTTTGGCGCCCTTTGAGCCTGCCACGCATGGGCGTAGAGATCAGCGAGTCGTTGCGCGAGCAACCGGTCATTTTCCCGCCACGGCGCCTCGCGCGCGAAAAAGACGCCGCCAAGCGTATCGCCATTCCGCAAAAATGGCGTGTAAAGAAATTCGCGAAACGGATAGGCGTCAAGATCACGGTCGTCGCCGCCGCAATAGGCTGGCAAACTGAAACAATGCTGGTCAGCGCAGCCGACGTCGGCGGTCATTTCTTTGAAAATGCTTTCGATCCGGCGCACAAAAGGGGCGTTGCGATCCACCTTTGCGGCGCTTGAAGCCGCCGTCAGGATGTAATCCTCAACGCCTTTACGACGCACCAACACGAAAGCCTGGCGGAAGCCGAAGACGCTGCGGGCTTCGTTTGAAATATGAAGGAACAACTCCGTGGGCGTTTCAATCTCGCGAACCTTGGCTTCAAACGCCAGCAGAATTTCCGCAAATGATGGCGCCGGTCCGCCGCCTGAACTCCCCACGGCGTCAGCCGGTTTTTCTTTTGCGGGCTCTTGTGTCGGGTGCAGGTGGGCGACCGCCATTTTCAGCCTCTCGGCAGATCAAAATTAGCAACCCCGCTCATGCCAGGAAGCAAGCCTTCCGAATTCCCCGCCGGCGCGCCGATAATAAGGATTGTCTTGCTGACGGCGTCGACCTCCGCGCCGATGCGATCGACAACGGCGTCGACGAGCGCACCTGTTTCGTCCACCTCAAAGGTGAAGGCGGCCCCGCTTGTAAGCCATGTCGTCCAGTGGGACGGCACGATCAGATGAAGTTCAATCGTCTTGTCGCCAACAATTTTCAATAGCGGCTGATCGACCGCAGAGGTCTCATGTTCCTGAATGTGTTGATCGGAAACACGGCCCGCGAATGGCGCAGCGATCCCGCATTGCTCCAATACAGCGCGGACACCTTCGACACGCGCCTGTGCTTGCTCCATTTCCGCGCGCGAGGCCTTGATCTCGAGATCGCTCGCGGCCGCAAATGATTTTAGCTCAACATTGGTGTCGTAGTCAGCGCGCGCAGCGCGATAGGCGGCGCGCGCGCCGGCCAAATCCGCCTTTTGAATTTTGCAATCGAACTCGATCAGCATGTCGCCGGCCTCAAAAGACTCCCCTATTCTCTTGTTGATTGTTGCAACACGCGCTTTGAGCCCGGCGCTTAACACCGCTTCGTTCTTCGCCCGCGCGACGCCGCGAACGGGCTCCACGGCGGCTGACGCCTCAATCGAATAGGATGTCAGATCTTCACCAAACCCTGGCGACGCGATTGCGGCGATCATTGCGACCGATACCGCTGCGCACGCCATCCGGCATTTTTTGTTCCCAATGATCAAAATCATGTGCGTATCTTTTTGTTAGAGAGTCGTCTTGGTCAGCCGTTGGGACCGTTACTTCTTCTGGCTGTGGGAGACCTGCGCAATTTTCTTGGCGACCGGATCGGCTTCCGCGATCACAATGTCTCCGCGTTCACGCCAGATTTCTCGCAATTGACCGGAAAGCTCCTCAACCGAGAGATCGGCTGCGACATCTTCCTTTAGCGGATCAAGGCCCATCGCCGCGTGCAGATTGGCAAATGAATTGTGCAGGTTTGACAAGGCGATGTCGTACCGGGCCTCGGCGACGATATTGTTCATCTGCTCACGGATGCCTGTCTGACGGCTAATCCGCCTGGCTTTAACGCCGGCATTGATTTGTTCGGTTATGGTCGCCTGGGTTTGGTGAAAATCACGCATCGTTTCAAGGCGACGTTTGGCCAACTCAAAGCGCGTCCGGCTGACGTGAACCTGTGTCACGACAGCCATCGTCAGCGCCAGCGACCGCTGGTCCAGCAACGCGCCTTGCGCCTTGATCACCTTCCGACGTGACGGGTAGCGGAATGCTTCGACGAGGTTTTTGCTCGCTTCCGCGCCCCAGCCAGCCCAGTGGTTGTTGAACAGAAATTCATTGCTGTCGTAATTAAATCCACCAAAAGCACGCAGGCTTGGCAACAAATTCAACAGCGCCGCTGTCGCTTCTTTTTCGTTGATACGCTGCTGATAGGAAATTTCCCGAATTTCCGGGCGGTATGCGAGCGCCTTACGCACCATGGCGTCCGCTGGCATCGTGAAATCAACAAGGAATTTGTCTCGCGCCGGAAGAACCAACTTGAACGGATCACCAGGTTTCAGGTTCATCAGGGCCGCGAGCTGTTGGCGAGCAACGGCGAGATCTTCCTGCAGTGATTGGATTTCCTGTTTGATCGACAATAGCTCGCGTCGATAGGTAAGCGCAGAGATCGGCGATGCGCGCCCTCTCTCATAAAGCGCAGCCGACGAGGATAGCGCACTGTCAACGTCCGTATCGAGAGAACGCAGGCGATTGATCAGTCTTTCCGCCGTGACCGCGCGCCAATACGCCGTCCTCACATCTTCAATAATTCTGTTGGCGACCGCTCTGCGGCGCTCTTCCGCAATCAGCACTTCATCAGCTTGTTGTTTCGCGCGGACATAAGAAAGACCAAAATCGAGGACGTCCCAGCTGACGCGCAGATCGCTTGAGACAACGAACCGCTCCGAGGACGTTGACGCAACCAGCGACTGTTCCCCGATCGCACGGTCGCTCAGAATCCGACTTGAGCTTGCGCCGCTAAAATTATCGCGGCCCGCATACCCGGCGCGCGCAACCACATCCGGCAATAAGTCGAAGCGCGCATCGCTCAACTCACGCGATCGCAACACCGTTTCCATCGCTTCGACTTTGTGATCGAGATTGTATTTGAGCGCACGCGCCATCGCCTCATAAAGATCAATCGGCTGCGCCACTTTCTCTTGCCCGGCGGTGAGCCGTTCAAGCCGGTCGTCTGCGGACACCGTGAGCTCGTTTAGCGTCAATGGGTCAGGACTCGTGGAGCAGGCCGCCAACAGAATTGGCGCCATCGCCACAAGATAACATTTTTTCATGAGTTCCACCCTCATCTTCGTTCGCCTACAGAATGGCGAATTTAACTAAACTTTCGGTTTAAACGTGACGACTAGCGATCATTTTCTCTCAGCATACGCTGTAATAAGGCAAGAGACTCACCGTCGCTGTTTCCAGCTTGCTCTAACTGTGCTGAAAAGCTGCGTGCAAATGGCGACGGCGATTGCGACGCCTCTCGGAGCTCTCCGGTTACGGTGTCAATCGACACGTAACGCATCACTTCAGCGCCATCGTCCGAGTGTCCCGTAATCCGCAAGCCAATCGTCTGCAGGTCTGCCGGACGCGAGATCATGATCACGCCGTTCCGATCGACATCGACCCAGCTCGGCAGGGCCCGACCGTCGGAGAGCGTGGCCGCAATGTCACGCATCGGTGTGGCGGTCTCACCGCGTTTGATTGAGAAAACCTCAACAAACAAGACGCCGTCGCGAGAATAAGTGTCGATGCTGATGGCGGTATCAGCGGCGCCAAGACCGCGCGCCTCAACCGAAGAGTAACCGGGGACAAGCGCCGGCGTTTGCTGAACCCCAAAGGCGCGACTACGACCGCCGGCGTCGATTGCAGCGCTTTCGTCCGCTGCGCTCTCTTCGATGGCGCCAAGAGATGATAGACTGTTGACAGTCTGAACAACGACATTCTTGGCCGTAAGCGCATCGAGGCCGTTGAGCGCCCCGGCCTCATTTGCGGCGCGGACAACAAATAAGCCGTTGTCGATTCGGGCCGTTTCGCTCGCACCAAAGCGCGACTGGCTGGACGCAGAGTCGCCGCCGTCACCCTCCTGACGGGTGTCGTTCAACAACGCTGTTACATCGAATAACCGGCCAGGCTCGAATGGCAATGCGATTTGCTCTGAAGTGTTTCCGGCCTCATCTGTCTGCAGAAGACAGAAGGCGCCGGCGTCGAAAGGCCCCTCCACGGTCACAGAGAACATGCCGTCGGCGTCGACAGTCGTTTCAATAGTCGCGCCGCCGGGCAGCTTCACGGTTACGGTTGAGCCGGGCTCACCCGTCCCCGTAATTGTCACGCTGTCGTCGATATTTTCCGTAAATGTCGTGATTACAGGCGGGAGCGGCGCCGTTGTATCCACATAGGGGACGGTCACGGGCGGCGCCGCATTGCCGTCCTTGTCCGTCTGAATGACGATTATATCGCCGCTGGATTGCGGGGTCTCGGACGTCGCTGTGTAGGTTCCA